>JADYYK010000292.1 GCA_020853705.1 Deltaproteobacteria bacterium | reverse complement strand
GCACGAGCACGAGCACGAGCACGAGCACGAGCACGAGCACGAGTGCGAGCACGAGTCCGAGTCCGAGTGCGAGTGCGAGTGCGAGTGCGAGTGCGAGTGCGAGTCCGGGTCCGGGTCCGGGTCCGACTGCGCCCCCGCCAGCAGTTGTCCCCGATCACCCCCTGGCCCGGCAGCTCGCCGCCGCCGGTCTGGAGGTCCGCCCCTTGCCAGCCGATACGCCGCTACCGCTGTCGGGCAGCGTCTCGGGTGGGGGCAGCTGCTGGCTGAGCGGGCAGGCGGTCGGCTTCCAGGTCGAGGGCGAGCGCCTGCTGGTGCACGCGTATGCAAGCGTGGCCGCGGCACAGAGCGACGCGGCGCGCGTGGCCTGCAGCGGCGACCGCGTCGATCAGTGCACGCTGGAGTGGAACACCGAGGTGCACTATTTCCGGGTCGGCGACCAGGTGCTGGTGCACATGGGCTCGCCGGCGGTCGGGCGCGAGCTGAGCGCCGTCCTGGGCGCACCGTTCGCGGGGCCCGGCTCGGCGTGCATGGCGGAGGCCAGCGCGCTGGCCGCCGAGGCGGCGCGCCGCGTCGACGCCGGCGAGGTCGGCACCATCAGGGGCCGCATCACCCGGGGCGGGCGCGCGCTGTCGCTCGCGGTGGTGCGCGCGGTGGGCGCCGGCAGCGGGGACCTGGTGCGCTCGTCGGCGCGCGGTCACTTCGAGCTGCGCGGGCTGCCCCGCGGTAGCTATGAGCTGCGGGTCGCGCTGGCCAGCGACGAGGCCCACCCGCTGTGGACGCAGCAGGTCGAGGTCGTCACCGGCCAGGTCACCGAGGTCGACCCGGTGGTCGCTCCCTGACCCGGCGGGGCCTGGGCTACACTCCCGGCGTGTCGGGACGCCGCCTGGTCACAGCCTTCGCCGCCGCCCTGGCCCTGCTGTGCGCAGGCTGTGGCGACGACGACGGCCCCAGCGGGCCGCCCACCGCCCAGCTGCAGACCGAGCCCGGGCTGACCGTCAGCATCGACGCCGCCGCGCGCAGCCTGGTGCTGGCGCGCGGGGCGGGGATCTTGCTCACGCTGCCGGCCGACGGGCTGCAGCTCGGCACCGTGACCGCGCTCGACGACCGGCTGTCATATGACCCCAGCTTCCTGGTGCCGCGCGACGGCGCCCCCGCCAACCCGCCGGCGTCGCTGCGCTGGCGGGCGCTGACCTCGCTGGTGATCGGCGACGCCAGCGCCACCGAGGCCACGCTGGCGCTGAAGTTCGAGGGCGGCTTCGCGGCCAGCCTGGTGCTGGCGGCGCCGGCCGCGACCCCGGGGCGGATCGCGGCCACGCTGACCATCGGCAATCCTCGCGCGGGTGGCACCTCGGTCGCCTACACCCGGCTGCGGGCGCGGGCCAGCGCGAGCGAGGGCTTCTATGGCCTGGGCGAGTGGCCCGACAGCGTGAACCATCGCGGCAAGCTGCGCGCGATGCAGATGCAGGCCGACACCACGCTGGAGGGCGCCAGCGACGAGAACCACGCCCCGGTGCCGCTGCTGATCGGGACCCGCGGCTGGGGGCTGTTCGTGGAGTCGCGCCGGGTCGGCGCCTTCGACGTCGCCCGCGCCGAACCCGACCTCATCGAGGTCACCTATGGCACCGGCGCGGCCAGCGGCGAGCCGTTCCGCTTCCACCTGCTCGGCGCCACGCGCGCGGTCGACATCACGGCGCTGTACCACGGCATCACCGGGCGGCCGCGGCTGCCCGCGACCTGGGCCTATGGACCCTGGATCTGGCGCGACGAGAGCCGCGATCAGGCCGAGGTGCTGGACGACATCCGCCAGATCCGCGACCTCGATCTGGCGACCTCGGCGATCTGGCTCGACCGGCCCTATGCCAGCGGGGTCAACAGCTTCGACTTCGCGCCGGCGCAGTTCCCCGACCCGCCCGCGATGATCGCGGCGGCGCACGCGGCCGGGCTGCGCGTGGCGCTGTGGCACACGCCGTACCTCGGCACCGACGCCGGCGCCCTGCGTGACGAGGCCAGCAGCAAGGGCTTCTTCCCGCCCGGGTCGGGCGTGCTGCTCAACAACTGGGGCAAGCCCATCGACTTCACCAACCCGGCCGCCTACGCCTGGTGGCAGGACCTCATCCGTCGCTACACCAGCATGGGCATCGAGGGCTTCAAGCTCGACTATGCCGAGGACGTGCTGGCGGGCCTCGGCGGCAACCGCAACCCGTGGCGCTTCGCCGATGGCTCGGACGAGCGCACCATGCACCACGGCTACACCGTGCTCTATCACAAGGTGTACGCCGAGACGCTGCCGGCCACCGGCGGCTTTCTGCTCGGGCGCGCGGCGCGCT
Organism: Deltaproteobacteria bacterium; assembly: GCA_020853705.1. Taxonomy (GTDB): domain Bacteria; phylum Myxococcota_A; class Polyangia; order Haliangiales; family JADYYK01; genus JADYYK01. The sequence continues at coordinate 2,313 of JADYYK010000292.1, read as the reverse complement.
GGGGCGATCAGGTCAACGTCTCGGTCATCTGGCCCGGTGACATGGACGCGACCTTCACGCGCCACCGCGAGAGCTTCGACAAGCCCGGCGGTGGGCGCGTGGTCGGCGTCGGCGGGCTGCCGGCGACGGTGATCCAGGGCATGTCGCTGAGCGCGTCGGGCTTCCCGTTCTTCGGCGCCGACACCGGCGGCTATCGCCACAGCCCGCCGGGCAAGGAGCTGTACATCCGCTGGTTCGAGCAGACCGCGCTGTCGACGGTGATGCAGGTCGGGGACAGCTCGTCGCAGCCGCCGTGGCTGTTCACGGCGGCCAACGGGCGTGACCAGGCCACGCTGGATCTGTACCGGGTGTTCGCGCGGCTGCACCTCAGGCTGTTCCCCTATGTCTGGACCTACGCCGAGGCGGTGGGGGCGGGTGGCGGATCGATCCAGCGGCCGCTCGGGCTGGTGTACCCGGAGGTCGGCCACCCCGACGACGTCTACCTGATGGGCGACGACCTGCTGGTGGCGCCGGTGGTGACGGCGGGGGCGACCACGCGGACGCTGCCGCTGCCCGCGGGCGAGTGGTTCGACTGGTGGGACGGCACGCCGCAGAGCGGCGGGGCAGGGGGCGCGATGGTGACGGTGCCAGCGCCGCTGGAGCGGCTGCCGCTGCTGGTGCGGGCGGGCGCCATCGTGCCGCTGCTGCGCCCCGATATTGACACGCTGTCAACAACCACGGCCGTCGGTGTCGAGTCCTATGCCGACGAACCCGGCGAGCTCTGGGTGCGCGTGTGGCCGGGGCCGGCGCGGACGTTCACGCTGTTCGATGGCGCGCGGGTGGCGACGCAGGCGGACGGCAGGGTGGTGCAGGTCATGCCGGGGACGAAGTTCGCGGTCGGCATGCGGCTGGTCCTGGAGCGCGTGGCGCGACCGGCGGGGGTGTCGGTGGAGGGCGTGGCCGTCGCGGAGGCGGCGGATCTCGAGGCGGTGGCGCAGGGCTGGGCGATGGTGAGTGGGGTGTTGCACATCAAGCTGGTCGCGGCGGCGCGGCGTGTGGAGTTGCAATGAACGGACGATGTCAGCGGATCCACGCCGTCGGCGGCCCCGAGGCGATGCAGTGGGAGGACGTGCCGGTGCCGGCGCCCGGCCCCGGCCAGGTGCTGCTGCGCCAGCGCGCCATCGGCGTCAACTTCATCGACGTCTACTTTCGCACCGGCCTGTACAAGGCGCCCGCGCTGCCCTTCGTGCCGGGGCAGGAGGGCGCCGGGGTGGTCGAGGCTGTGGGGCCGGGCGTGACGACGGTGCAGGTCGGCGCGCGCGTCGGCTATGCCGGGCTGCTGGGAGGCTATGCCGAGCTGCGCCTGGTCGCGGCCGAGCGGCTGATCGCGCTACCCGACGACGTCAGCGACGAGGCCGCCGCGGCGCTGCTGCTCAAGGGGCTGACGGCGCAGTACCTGGTGCGACAGATCGGCAAGGTCACGGCCGGCGACGTCGTCCTGGTCCACGCCGCCGCGGGCGGGGTCGGGCTGCTGGCGTGCAGCTGGGCGCGCGCGCTGGGCGCCACCGTCATCGGCACCGTGGGCAGCGACGCCAAGGCCGCGCTCGCCGCCGAGCACGGCTGCAGCCACCCGATCGTCTACACCCGCGAGGACTTCGTCACCCGCGTGCGCGAGCTGACCGGCGGTGACGGCGTCCGCGTCGCCTTCGACGGCGTCGGCAAGGACACCTTCCTGGGCACCCTCGACTGCATGCGCCGCCTCGGCGTGGTCGCCAGCTTCGGCCAGTCCAGCGGCCCCATCGCCCCCATCGAGGTCAGCCTGCTCGCCGCCAAGGGCTCCCTGACCCTGACCCGCCCCCGCCTGCACGACTACACCCACGTCCCCTCCGACCAGGCCGCGATGGCCGCCGACCTCTGGAGCGCCCTGCGCCAGGGCCACATCCGCGCCACCATCGGCGCCCGCCACCCCCTGAGCGAAGCCCCCGTCGCACACCGCGCCCTGGAAGGGCGCGCCACAACCGGAGCCAGCATCCTCCTGCCCTGACACCACCACCACCACCTCCTCGTCCGCAGTCGTCGCCTCGTCAACCTCGTCCTCCTCGTCCGGCTCCTCGTCCTCCTCGTCCTCGTCCTCCTCCTCGTCCTCGTCCTCGTCCTCCTCGTCCGCGTCCGCCTCCTCGTCCGCCTCCGCCTCCGCCTCCGCGTCCGCCTCCTCGTCCGCCTCCGCCTCCGCCTCCGCCTCCGCCTCCGCCTCCGCCTCCGCCTCCGCCTCCGCCTCCGCCTCCGCCTCCGCGTCCGCCTCCTCGTCCGCCTCCGCCTCCGCCTCCGCCTCCG
>JADYYK010000291.1 GCA_020853705.1 Deltaproteobacteria bacterium | reverse complement strand
GCCGCGACCTCCTCGGCCTCGGCGCGCTTGCGCCGTTCGACCGCCTGGACGACCCGGCCGTCCGCCACCTGGATCTCGCTCGCCGCCCCCATCACCTGCACCTGCGTCATCCCGGCCTCCTGCTCGTATGCGCATCTCCTTCCTACCATGCAGATCTGGGCCGCTCTGGCGGCGCCCTGGTGCGACGGAGGGCGACACCGACGCGAAGATCGACCGGCCGGGTCGCCGGCGCGCTCAGGCGCGAGCTGGTGACGCCCAGGAGGCATCCCAGGACGCAGCTCTGCCTCGGCGCATCGTGTACCGGTGGATGGTGTCAACAACAAAGTGCACAAATGATCGACCAATCAGCATGGCGCACGACACCGGTGCTCGCGGTGGTGGCACCAGCGTGGCCGCGTCAGGCGCAGCGGCGAGCAGCGGGCCCTGGTCGGTGGCGCAGCCCTCGTTGTGATCGACTAGAGCGTCTGGCTCGGCGAGTCGGGCACCATCTCCTGCACACCCTCGAAGATCCAGACCGCCTTGACGGTGCCGTCGGCGCGCACCGCCAGGAACGTCTGCACGAACCACGCGCTACCCGCGGTCGCCTCGATGATGGTGGCGCCCTTGCCGTCGCGCCTCATCTGCGCCGCTGCCCGGCCGCGCACGCCCCTCCTCAGCGACATGCCAATGGTGCGCACCGCATCATCCAGTGTCACGACGCCCCACCTCGCGGCGGTGTGGTTCGGGACGCGCCCGTTGCCGTCGAGCACCGCCATGCAGCTGGCCAGCTGAGCCAGCGTGTGCGGGCGTCTCGGCCTCGCGCTGCCAGCCGCGAACCGCTTGCAGCTGTTCCAGCGCTGAAATACCGCCGCGATCACCGGAGGCGCCGACGCCATCAGCTCGGCGTCGGGTGCCTCGCGCTGGATGCGGGCGCCAGCCTCGAGCATCGCGCTGTACCAGCTCCTTGCCGCCTCGAGCACGCCGGCGTCCTCGGCCGACGCGGGCTGCGCGGCGACCGTGACGGTCATCAGCACCAGGAGAGTCGTCGTGGCGGCGCGCATCGGCAGTGAAGATACAGCGCCCCGGCCTCGCGTCACGCCAATCGGCGCGCACGACGCGCCAGTCTTCACGGCCGCTGCTTCGCCAGGATGGCGCGCGCCTCGTCGAGCGTGTAGCGCGGCGTGATGTGCTGCGGGCAGTTCCAGTCGAGGCCCTCGACCGCGAGGATGACGCCGCGCTCGACACGGGCGTCGTAGCCGGGCACCGCCAGCCTGCCCAGCAGCGCGGGGTCCTCGGTCACGCGCGCGTGCGCCAGCAGCTTGAGGCGTACCTGGTGTGGGTAGTCGACCATGATCAGCGCGACGCGGTCGTCACCCGCGAGGTTGCCGACCGAGATGTACTGGCGATTGCCACGAAAGTCGGCGAACCCCAGCGTGTGCTCGTCGAGCACGCGCAGGAACCCGGGCGGCCCGCCACGGTGCTGCACATAGGGCCAACCGCCCGCGCCCACGCTGGCCAGGTAGAAGCTGTCGCGCGTCGCGATGAAGGCGCGCTCGTCGGGCCCCAGCCGGTCGGGACCATCGCTGGCGCCGGAGTCGTCCTGCACGCGCTGGTACGCGCGCCGGCTGCCCAGCTTGGTTTGCAGCGCCTGTACCGCTGGCGTGAAGGCGAGCTCGTGAAAGCGACCCATGACGCACCTCCGGACCGCCCTTGATGCACGGGAAGCCGATCCGGTCACGCCGCGGACCGTGACCGTGTAGTCAGGGTCGCCCGGCCGACGCGCGCGCAACCGGCCGTAACTGCGGCGCGACCACCCTGGCGCGCCAGCTGCACTGGCGAGCGGCATGCGATGGCAACCAGGTCTGGCGCTGATTCTCCTGCTCGCGAGTGCGGCCTCCGCCGAGGCGACCCCGCGCTTCCTGCTGGGTTTCGGCATGGGTCCCGAGCCGCGCGTCAGCGGGCTGCCCGCGCGCGACCCCAAGGCGACGCCCGGGGTGCCGTTCTCGGCGCGTGACATCATGGGTGTGCGCATCGGCGACCTCGAGATGACCGGCGTCTTCATCGGGCAGTCGCTCGCGGGCGACACCAACTCGACGCTGATGGTCGTGCGCGGCGACTTCAAGTGGCACTTCGGTCGTGGCCTGCTGGCGCGCGGCTGGGAGGCCTATGTCCGCGGGGGCCTGGGGCGCGCCTGGGCCATGGGGATGAGCCACCCGTGCAGCGCGGGCTGCGCCAGCAACCTGCAGCGCAAGGACCACGACGGCGGCGTCTGGGCGGGCGCCGCCGGGCTGTCGTTCAGCACCCGCGGCCCCATCGGGCTGACAGCGTTCGCCGAGCTGGAGCGACAATTCGTCAAGCTGGGTCCGCAGGACAGCCGGATAGACCTCACGGTCTCCGCCTACACCGTGGGAATCATGATGACCATCCGCATGGGACGCTGACCTGTGATGGCACGCGACCTGCTTTGAGCAGCCGCATGCTGGCATGCGGGTTCGTCGAGCCACCCTCCAACTGGACCATCGTGCTGCGCACGGTGGATGCCTTCGCGCCCATCATGGCGGCGGCCACCGTGCTGGGGCTGGTGCTACTGCTGCTGCTGCCCCGCCTGCTGCCCAGCTCGCACGGCGCGCCGCTATCGCAGCGACGGGTCGTCCTGCGTGACGGACTGGCGGTGGCGAGCAGCGTGGCGATCGGCTTCGCGCTGGGACCAGTCGCGCTGCTCGGGGGTCTGGCCTGCGTGGCGGGCATGCACCTCGTGCTCGGCCTGCATCGCGTCGACCCGCACTGGGAGCGCCCCCTAATGTAGGCGCGTCAGCAGGCGCGTCCGCACGGAGACAGCCCCCCGCGTCCAGCGCGACACGACCGCGCCGCGCACGCCCGTGACCGCGCGAATCTCCACACCCACCCGGGTGGCCGGGGGCTTGCTTGGGGCCGGGCCGTGCGGCGAACCCTGGTCATCACAGCTGGCGTCGCTGGCTGTGTGTGTGCGTGTGCTTGCGTCGCCCTGGGCACGCGCGGCCAGGGGCGGAGCTTCGTCACCCGGGTCGCGCGCGCGGCGCAGCCCGGCGCCCGCGGCCTGGCCCGCATGCGCTGGCTGGCCAACCTGCACCCTGCACCGCCAGCGCCGACGCCGGGTGATCGCCCCCCGCTGATCACCGGCGTGGTGCTCGACCCCGACGGCGTGCCCGCCCCCGGCATCAGCGTGCTGGCCGAGCTGGAGCTGCCCGCGGGGGTGCCGCCGCCGCTCGCGGTCAGCGATCTCGCGGGCCGCTTCACGCTGGAGGTGCCGCTCGACTATGGCGCCGAGACCAGCGGCTGGATCAAGGCCGGCACCGCCGAGCTGGGCGCCGCCGTTGAGGTCGCGCTCGAGCGCCCCGGCGAGCGCCCCGACCTCGAGCTGCACCTGGTGCCACGCCTCATCATCGAGGGTCAGGTCCTGGTCGCGGGTCAACCCTGGGCGGGCGCCAGGGTGACCGCGCAGCTGCTGGGTTCGCTGCGCAACGACGCCGTGCCGACCAGCCAGGCGCGCAGCGACGCCGACGGTCGCTTCCGCGTCGAGGCGCTCGCCGCGGGCGTCTTCAGCGTCGAGGCCGTGGTCGGCGCGGCGCGCAGCGAGGCGCAGCTGGTGCAGGCGCTGGCCGGCGAGCACGCCCCGGTGGTGAAGCTGGTGTTGCCTGCGCTGGTCGAGGGCCGTGTCCAGGTGATCGACGGTCGCGATGCCCACCCGGTGGCGGGCGCCACCGTGAACGACGTCACCGGCGAATGGCTCGGCGTGACCGGCGCTGACGGTCGCGCGACCTTCCTGGTGCCGACCGGCGTCGACCAGGTGCGCGTGCTGGCGACACACCCCGGCTACCAGGTCGCCTGGGGCAGCGTCATTCAAGGCGAGGCCACGCTGCAGCTCGGGCAGCTCGGGCTGGTGCGCGGCCGCGTCGTGGCCCCCGCGCTGGGTCGCGTCGCGGTCACTGCCATTGCCGTCGGCTCGAACTCCTACGGACGCAGCAGCATCACCGAGTCCGGCCCGGGCGCCTTCGAGCTTGCGCTGGTGCCGGGCACCTGGCGCCTCGAGGCCTGGGTCGAGGGTGTCGGCGCCGCAGTGCCCGTCACCGTCACGGTGCCCGCGGGCGAGGTCGACGCGGGGGTGTTGCTGGTGCCCGGGCAGCGCGGCAGCCTGCGCGGCGAGGTGGTGGCCGCCGATGGCACGCCGCGCCCAGGTGCGCTGCTGGTGCTCTTCGCGATGGCCGAGGGTGCCGGCGCCAGCCCGCACGTGCTGACCGGCCCCGATGGCCACTTCGAGCTCGCCGACCTGCCAGTGGGCCGCTGGCGGGTCGAGGGCCCCGGCGAGTCGCAGCAGCCCATCACGGTGGCCGCGGGAGCGCCGTCCTATGTGCGCTTCGAGCTGCCCGGGCCCGAGCTGCCCGACCCCGACCTCGGCGACACCCCCGACGAGGCCTACGAGAACGGCCCCGAGGAGCCCAGCGAGCCTTCCGAGCCTTCCGAGCCTTCCGAGCCTTCCGAGCCGGAGGAGCCCACCGGTGTCGACGACGCCCGCCCCGACTTCGAGACCCGCTGGAGCGACGACGGCTGGATCGTCATCGCCGGCGACCTGCCCACCGGCCTGCTGCCCGGCGACCGCATCACCGCGGTCGACGGCGTGTCCTGGGAAGAAGAGGAGGCCAGCCTGAGCGGCCACTACCAGTCCAGGGTGGTCCTGACCGGGGTCCGCCCCGCCACCGGCCTGCGCATCCGCGCCGTGGCCATCCGCTCCCGGCTGCCCGAGTACGAGGACTGCCACTGACGCCCTGAACCCCGGCCTTCACGCCCGGCGTGACTCGGCGCCTGGACCTGCATCATAGTCCCTCGATGCCGCGGCGGATCCTGGTCTACCTGGCGCACCCGGTGCTGGAGCGCTCGCGCGTCAACCGCACCATGATCGACGCCGTGCGTGACCTGCCCGGCGTCACCGTGCGCGACCTCTACGAGGACTACCCGACCCTGGCCATCGACGTCGCGCGTGAGCAGGCCGACCTCCTGGCCCACGACGTCATCGTGTTCCAGCACCCGTTCTACTGGTACTCCACACCGGCGCTGCTCAAGGAGTGGCAGGATCTGGTGCTCGAGTATGGCTGGGCCTATGGCGAGGGCGGCAAGGCGCTGGCCGGCAAGCTGACCTTCAACTGTGTGTCGACCGGCGGCCCGCAGGCGGCCTACCAGCCCGAGGGCTACAACCGCTTCACCATCCGGCAGCTGCTGGCGCCGTGGGATCAGACCGCGCACCTGTGCGGCATGAAGTTCCTGGCCCCCTTCGTGGTGCACGCCTCGCTGCGCTTCACCAGCCGCGAGGAGATCGCACCGCACGCGGCCAACTACCGGCGCGTGCTGGAGGCGCTGCGCGACGACCGCTTCGACACCGAGCGCGCCGCCTACGAGGAGCGCATGACCGACGCGCTCGACGGGCTGATCTCGCCGATCGTGCGCAACCAGGGCCTGGTGTCATGACCGACAGCGTCCTGTTCCAGGCCTTCGTCTACCTGATCGCGGCCGTGGTCTGCGTGCCCATCGCCAAGCGCGGCGGCCTGGGCTCGGTGCTGGGCTACCTGGTGGCGGGCGTGCTGATCGGGCCCTACGTGCTCGGCCTGGTCGGCGGTGAGGGCCACCACGTGATGCACTTCGCCGAGTTCGGCGTCGTCATGATGCTGTTCCTGGTCGGCCTCGAGCTCAAGCCGCAGCTCTTGTGGCAGCTGCGCCGGCCCATCCTGGGCCTCGGCGGCGCGCAGGTCGTGGTCACCAGCGCGCTGTGCACCGGCGCGGCGATGGCGCTGGGCCTCGACTGGAAGCCGGCGCTGGCGGTCGGCATGACGCTGGCGATGTCATCGACCGCCATCGTCCTGCAGAGCCTCAACGAGAAGGGGCTGCTCAAGAGCACCGGCGGGCAGTCGTCGTTCTCGGTGCTGCTGTTCCAGGACATCGCGGTCATCCCGATCCTGGCGGTGTTTCCGCTGCTGGGTCACGTCGAGGCCAAGGGCGGCGGGCGCCCGGCCTGGCTGCAGGCGCTGATCCTGCCCGGCGCGGTCGCGGTGCTGGTGCTGGCGGGGCGCTTCGTGGTGCGCCCGATGTTCCGCTGGCTGGCGGCGACGCGCCTGCGTGAGGTCTTCACCGAGGCCGCGCTGCTGCTGGTCATCGGCATCGCGCTGCTGATGCAGCGGGTCGGGCTGTCACCCGCGCTGGGCACCTTCGTCGCCGGCGTGGTGCTGGCCGAGAGCGAGTACCGCCACGAGCTGGAGTCCGACATCGAGCCCTTCAAGGGCCTCTTGCTCGGCCTCTTCTTCGTGTCGGTCGGGGCGCAGATCGACTTCGGCTATGTCGGCGCGCAGCCGCTGCAGGTCGCCGGGCTGGTGGCCGGCGTCATCACGCTCAAGCTCATCATCCTGTACGGCCTGGGCCGCGTGTTCGGGCTGGATCGGCCAGCGCGCTGGCTGCTGGCGTTCGGGCTGGCCCAGGTCGGCGAGTTCGCCTTCGTGCTGCTCAGCTTCGGGCTGCAAGGCAAGGTCTTCGGCGCCGAGGTCGCGGCGCCCATGGTCGCGGTGGTGGCGCTGTCGATGGCGCTGACGCCGCTCCTGTTCCTGGCGCTGGAGCGGCTCATCCTGCCGCGCCTGGCCGCCCGGGCGCCGACGCGCGCGCACGACACCATCGAGCACGCTGACGCCCCCGTGGTGATGGCCGGCTTCGGGCGCTTCGGCCAGGTCGTGGGCCGCCTGCTGCGCGCCAACGGCATCACCGTCACGGTGCTGGATCTCGACGTCGAGATCGTCGATTTCCTGCGCCGCCTGGGCCACAAGGTGCACTACGGCGACGCCTCGCGGCTGGAGCTCCTGCACGCCGCCGGCTGCGAGCGCGCGCGCCTCTTCATCCTCGCCATCGATGACGTCGATCAGTCGGTCGCGGTCGCGGCCATGGTGCGCAAGCACTTCCCGCACCTCGACATCCTGGCCCGCGCGCGCGACCGTCCGCACTACTACAAGCTGCACAAGCTGGGCGTGAAGGTGGTCCTGCGCGAGACCTTCTCCAGCGCGCTGGAGCTGGGCACCGAGGCGCTGCGCAACCTGGGCTTCCGCGGCCACACCGCGCACCGCATGGCGCGGCTGTGGCGCCAGCAGGACGAGCGCGCGCTGCTCGAGCTGTCGAAGCTGTGGGGCGGCGACCAGACCATCTACTTCGACGCCGCCAAGAAGGCGGTCGCCGAGGCCGAGCGCCTGATGAAGGCCGAGGATCCCAAGCGCTATCGCGACCTCGACGACGGCTGGGACAACGAGGAGCTGCGCAAGGACAAGCGCAGCACCGGCACCGGCGCGGCCGACACCGCCGCCACGGTCACGCCTACACCACCCGACGAGCCGCCGCCCGCGCCCCCCGTGTAGCCCCGCCGATGGGGTAAGGTGGTGCTGGAGGCCCTTATGCGTCGAGCCTGGCTTTGCACTCCCCTCCTCTGGTTTGCAGCGTGTGGCGGTTCATCTGGCGGTGGTGACAGCGGGCTGACCCCCGACGGCACCGTGCTGCAGGTCGACGACGCCGGCCGCGTCATCGACGCCGCGCCGGGCGCCGACAGCAGCACCGTGCTGCCTGGCACCGGCTTCTGGCCGCAGGCCACCATCGACGTCTCGGGTCCGAGCTTCATCGATCCGATGTCGGCCACCATCATCAGCAACTTCAAGGCGCGCGGCGGCTTCGGCAACGGCAACAAGATGAAGATCGAGTTCTCGATCCAGGTCCTGCGCGCCGACGCCAGCGCGCCGATGCGCACCTTCACGCCGACCTCGAACTTCTTCCAGCGCGAGTGCGATCTGGCCCCGGTGCCGGTGCCGCTGGTCGGCCAGGTCGAGGGCTCGCTGACGCGTGACTACTCGTGCCCGAAGGACTCGATGGGTCTGCCCGACGGCGACTGTCACCTCATCGTCATCCACGAGCCCAGCAACAAGCTCTACGAGATGTGGGTCGCCGACATCTCGGGCTCGCCGGCGCGCTTCACCGGCGGCTGCCTGGCCATCTGGGACATGAACCGGGTCTACCCGCTGAACGGTCGCGGCGAGCGCTGCACCAGCGCCGACGCCGCCGGCTACCCCATCGCGCCGCTGCTGTTCACCGCCGACGAGGTCGCCGCCGGCAAGATCGATCACGCCATCCGCTTCATCCTGCCCAACTCGGTCATCCAGCGCGGCAGCTACCGCCACCCGGCGACGCACGCGACCGACTCGACCACCAACCCGGGCGTCATCTATGGCACGCGTCTGCGCCTCAAGAACGACCCCGCCATCCTGGCGCGCCTGCCCAACGAGGGCGCCCGCGTGGTCGCGCGCGCGCTGCAGAAGTACGGCATGTTCCTGGCCGACGGCGGCAACGACGCCCTGACCGCCGCGCACGACCGCTTCTCGACCGCCAAGTGGGGCCGCCGCGATCAGGATGACTATGTCATCGCCGACGATCCCAACCGCCTGCTCGGCCCGCTGGATCTCTACGCCCTGACCCCCGACGACTTCGAGGTCGTCAAGGCGCCCGACGCCGCCAGCCCGATCATCTACAACGCCCAGAACGACACCTGCGTGCGCAACTGCTGGGCCAACGCCGACTGCACCCCGGTCGCCAGCGGCCTGACCTGCCAGGGCGCCGCGGGAGCGACCCCGGGCACCTGCCAGTAGAGCGCTTAGCGCGGGCGCGGAGGCCGGGCTGGCGAGAAGGTGGACGGGCGTCCTCCAGCCTTGCAAAGAGCACGCAGGTGCAGGGTGTTTGGGTTCCGCCGCAAGGAAGGTGAAATCATTCTTCGAACAGGGCAGGATCATGCGAAGCACCTCTTCCTCCTGGAAGAGGCCAGATGCTCACGGTACAAGGAGCCCTAGACTCAAGATGGCGACCGCGGAGCAGCTGAAGGCCCTCATCAAGTGTCACGCCGAAGGTGACGACGGGCGCTTCTATACAATCGCCCTCCAGGTTGCAGCTCAGGAAGCCCGGAACGGCCGCACGAAGTTCGCGCAGGATCTCCGCGAGCTGGTCGATGCCATGCGCGGACAAGCAAGGACCCACGCGTCGGGCCCCAGGACGAAGCCCGTTCCTTTGGCGCAGCCCCGCGGGGAGCTAGCAGGACTGCTGACGGTCGCCTACCCGAAGGCGAGGCTGTCAGATCTCGCGGTTCCGAGCGGGCTCCGAGGCCGAATCGAACGAGTCCTCCTCGAGCACCGGCAGCAAGATCGAATCCGCCAGCACGGGTACCTACCGCAGCGGAAACTGTTGCTCATTGGCCCCCCCGGGACAGGCAAGACGCTGACCGCAAGTGCGCTGGCCGGCGAGCTTGGCCTTCCCCTCTTCACCATCCAACTCGATGGGCTGATCACCAAGTTCATGGGTGAGACAGCCTCGAAACTGCGCCTCATCTTTGAGGCGATTCAGCAGTCTCGCGGCGTCTTCCTCTTCGACGAGTTCGACGCCTTGGGGGGCGAGCGCACTGCCCGCAATGACGTGGGCGAGATTCGTCGCGTGCTGAACTCTTTCCTGCAGTTCCTCGAGCAGGACGAATCGGATGGGTTGATTGTTGCCGCGACCAACCACCCCCAGTTGCTGGATCGCGCCCTGTTCCGCAGGTTCGATACCGTGATCGAGTATTCCATGCCGACGCCCGACTTGGCCGAGGCGGTCATGCGCGCCCGCTTAGCGCCGCTGGATACGTTGAAGGTCGACTGGAGCAGGGCGGTCGGAGCGGCCGACGGACTCAGCCATGCGGACATCACCCGGGCGTGTGAGCACGCAGCCAAGAACGCAATCCTGGAGGAGACGACCAGGATCGAGACCGCGTCTCTCGTCGTCGCGCTGGACGAACGTCGCGTCCTGCACGGGAAGTAAGCGGGTGCTTGGTCCATGGTGCGCCGCGATCGCCAGCACATCATCGTCACCGAGTGGACGAGGCCCGAACCTTACAAGCCGCCCCGGCTGAAGTTCCGCCCCAAGTCTCCACCAACACCAAAGGATCCTGCGAAGCACGCGCAGACTGTTCGCCGAGTGATCGAGACGGCGATCGCCGATGCCGCCCTGAAACGAGCCACGATCGCGGCGACGATTCCAAGGGCGACCCCCGGTGCCAATGTGCGCGTCGAGAGCCCCAGGGGCTTCGACCTCAAGACCTCCACCCTTCAGCCGAAGCGGGGAGGCAAAGGCATCGACATCCTCGCCATGCACACGGACGCTGGTGTCCAGAGCGCAGTGGTCTTCATCCCGGAGGCGTCGGCCAAGTACCTCTACAAGCGGCTGGACGACTACGCCAAGAAGCCACTCAAGAGCAAGGCGCGCAAGCACCGTGACTTCGTGGAGCGGATCGCCCGAACGCGAGCGGCCTCGCTACGGGACGTCTGGACGGACGACCCCGCTACCTTCCCGAGTGCCGGCCAGCTGAAATGGTGGGAGGTTTGGCTTCGCCGAGGCGACGGCAACGAGCTCACTCGCCTTCGGAGCGCCGCGGGTCAATTCAACGTACCGATCGCTAAGGAGTGCCTCTTCTTTGAGGAGCGCGTCGTTGTCCTTGCACGCGCGACGGTCGAGACTCTTGAGACGCTGTTCGCCGTCTCAGGGGACATCGCAGAGCTGAGGCTCCCCAACGTCTTGGCGTCGGACTTCTCCGAGCTTCCTCCCGCCGAGCAGCCAGACTGGGTTGAGGAACTGCTCGATAGACTCTCGCCACCTGGCCGCAACGCACCCGCCGTCTGCATTTTGGACAGCGGGGTCAACCGCGGACACCCCCTTCTGAAGCCTGCGCTGAACGCTGCGGACATGCACACGTGCGATCAGCTCTGGCGTGCAGACGACGATCGTGGGCACGGCACGCAAATGGCGGGCCTCGCGCTCTATGGAGATCTCACCATTCATCTGGCTGGTACTCACGCCCTGCAGATGTCGCACGTCCTCGAGTCAGTGAAGATCCTTCCTCCGCCCCCGCTGGCGAACGATCCGCGGGTCTACGGAATGCTAACGGCCGAAGCCGTCAGCCGTGTCGAGATCCAAGCAGCAGCGCGCAAGCGATGCTTCATGCTCGCCGTGCTGGACGAGAGCCGACGCGATCGGGGAAAGCCGACCTCGTGGTCGGCTGCCGTCGACGCGCTGGCCTGCGGGGGCGCAGTGGCACCGGACGACGATGGCCTCTTGTATCTCGACGGAAACGAGCCGGGCGAGGGTCGCATCTTTGTCGTCGCCGCCGGCAACGTCAACACGACCGAGGTGGACCACCTCACTCGCAGCGACCTCGAGGTGGTGCACGACCCAGCCCAAGCGTGGAACGCTCTGACGGTGGGCGCCTTCACAGAGAAGGCCACGGTCGACGTGAACGATGCCACGCTGGCCGGATACACAACGCTCGCCCCGGCCGGCGAGCTGTCGCCCTACAGCTCGACCTCGAGGTCATGCCAGCCGCAATGGCCGATCAAACCAGACGTCGTGATGGAGGGTGGAAACAAGGTCTGTCCCCCGAGCCGCAGCCACGCCCTGCAGGCCGATTGTGTCTCGCTTCTCACGACGCACCACAAACCCGCGGAGCGGCTACTCACCACCACTTGGGCGACAAGCGCGGCATGCGCGCAAGCGGCGCGGATGGCCGCGACCATCGGAGCGACCTATCCAGCACTATGGCCCGAGACGGTGAGAGGCCTCATCGTTCACTCCGCCGAGTGGACGGATGCAATGCACGCGAGCCTCAAGGGCAAGCCCAGTCGTCGGGACCGTGAGAATCTCGTTCGGCGCTACGGTTTCGGCGTGCCGAGCCTCGATCGAGCCCTTCGCAGCGCCCGCAGCGCGACGACCTTGATAGTGCAGGATCGGCTCAGCCCGTTCGCGAACAAGAAGATGAAAGAACTCCACATCCACGAGTTGCCGTGGCCGACGGACGTGCTCGCCGCGCTTGGAGAGACCGCCGCCCAAGTTCGGGTGACGCTGTCGTACTTCATCGAGCCCAACCCCGCGTCAACAGGCTGGCAGCGGCGCCACCGCTATGCTTCACACGGCTTCCGGTTCGAACTGAACACGCCGACCGAGTCGGTATCGGACTTCAGGAAGCGGCTCAACGAGTTGGCGCTCGACGAAGACGAGGAGGCGCCGAAGGCGCCCGATCGCCAAGAGGGCTGGTTCCTTGGCGAGGACATCCGGAGCCGGGGCTCGCTTCACTCGGACTACTGGGTGGGGACAGCCGCTGATCTGGCCGCCCGCGGTCACGTTGCCGTCGTCCCCCGCACCGGCTGGTGGAAGGACCGAGCGAACTACGGGCGCCTCCAAAATGGCGCCAGGTACTCCCTTCTCCTCTCAATCGAGACGGAGCGCACCGACGTGGACATCTGGACGCCGATCGCTAACGCCGTTGAGGTGAGATCGATGGTCGAGGCATGAGAGGGCTGTAGAACCGTGCCATGATCGGCCTGCCTGCCGCTAAGGCCATCTGACCCCATCGACTGGTCCGACCAGCCTCATTTCCCTGACTTCCGCCCCGGCATCAGCCTTGCTCTATGTCCGCCCATGCGCCGTCCGCTGGATAGCTGGGTCGCCGTCTGTGTGTTCGCCGCTGTCGCCGCCGGCTGCACCAGCGCGCCGCCCCTGGCCTCGACCGACGCCCGCGTCACCGTCATCCCCGACACCACCGCCCTCGCGCTGACCCCTGACAGCATCACCTTTACGCGCACCGGCAACGAGGCCCTCGCCGTGCGCACCCCCGGCGACCTCGTGGTGTCGGCCCAGGGTGAGGGCTTCCTGCGCCGCGTCCTCGCCGTGCGCCACGACGCCGACACCGACCAGGTCACCCTCGACACCGAGCCGGCCGCGCTGGGCGACGCCGTCATCGATGGTGACGTGTCCGATTCGCTAGCCCTGCGCGACGGCACCTCCGACCCCGACGGCAAGTGGGACACCCACACCCTGCAGCTCATCAACGTCGACCTGCGCGCGCAGCGCCCCATCGACAGCGCCAACCTGACCGTCGACATCCACCGCGCCGCGCTGTCGCTGCGCCCGACCCTCGACCTCGACCTGGCCATGCGCGGCCGTCGCCTCGAGCACTTCGAGGCCGTGCTGTCGAGCCAGCTGGACGCCGACCTCGACCTGGAGGTCCGCGCCCGCGCCGGCACCATCAAGCCCGCCATCAAGCTGTGGAAGTCGCCGCCGATGATCTTCTACCAGCAGGTCGGCGTCGTCCCGGTGGTCGAGACCGCGGTCATCTCGGTCGGCGTCCGCCTCGAGATCACCGCCCGCGGTGACAGCCGCGTGCGCCTCAAGGGCTCGCTGCGCTCCGCCCTCGCCGCCGGGCTGCGCTACGAAGACGGCCAGTGGCAGCGCGTCGCCGACGCCTCCAACTCGCTCACCGGCAGCATCCCCGCCGCCGATCTCGACGTCGACCAGATCGACGTGCGCGCCTACCTCTTCACCCAGCTCGACGTGAAGTTCTACGACGTCGCCGGCCCCTTCATCAATGTCGGCCCCTACGTCCAGGTCGACCACCCGCTGGACAGCCCCACCTTCGCCGCCAAGGTCGGCCTCTACGGCGAGGTCGGCGGCGAGCTGCGCGTGTTCGGCATCCGCGTCCCCGCGCTGCCCCGCTTCCAGCTGTTCGACGTCTCGCGCCCGCTGAACTGAGCCGGGCGCACGCCGGACGTCACGGACGCATGTGAGGATCGGGGAGCGACGGAACGCGAGCCGGAGGCTGTTCACTCAGTCAACACCGGCACGTCGCTCCCCTCTCTGCCAACGTAGCTGAGACACCGGCTGCTCCGAAGTTTAGTGTCGAGGGCGAGCCTGGAAACGATGATGATGGCGGTCGTGGCAACGGACAACGAGGTCGGCTCGAAGGCGACGCGGCGG
>JADYYK010000290.1 GCA_020853705.1 Deltaproteobacteria bacterium | reverse complement strand
TCACGGGGTCGGCGTTCCTCGACAAGGTGTGCTTCACCGCGCTGCCGGTGGTGACCTGCCTCAAGCACGTGTATGGCCCGGGGCAGAGCGAGATCTATGTGCAGGACCCGGTGACGATGGTGTTCGAACCGCCCGCGGGCAGCTTCTCGACCATCGTGCGCGAGGAGCAGTTCGTGACCACGGGGCGCACGGTGCGGGGCGCCAAGACCGGCAGCACGGCGCCGGTGTACCTCTTGCGCGCGCGCGACGGCCTCTTGACTGGGTTCGACGGCGAGGGGCGGCTTCTCACCAAGCGCGACCCGGCCGGGTCGGTCGTCAACTTCATCTGGTCGCGCCCGCCCAAGAGCAGCGGTCGCGCGCCGCGCATCACGGCGGCGTTCGACCCCTGGTTCCGGCCCATCCTGTTCTACTACGACCAGCACGGGCGCCTGGTCAGCGCGATCGCGCCCGATGGCCGGCGCGTGACCTACACGCACTCGCCGCTGGAGCAGCTCCATCCCGCCATCGACACGGTGACGGCGGCGGCGTTCGGGCTGGCCGAGGGCTCGACCTTGCCAGGGCGGATCGCCTGGCAGTCGACGCTGACCGACGTCGACCACGACGCCGAGGGGCGCAGCGAGAGCTGGCACTACGGCTATGCGGGAAACCCGCTGCCCGACCCGGGGCCGGCGGCGCCCGCCACCGGCGCGCTCGACTGTGGTGCGGCCGGCGAGCGCCTGGGCGACGCCGACGCCAGCGCGCGGCGCACCGACCAGCTCTACGCCAACCTGACCCGGGTCGAGCGCAACGGCGTCGTCATCCTGACCACCCAGTACGACGAGGTACCGGGCAGCCCGACCTTCGACCGGGTGCTCACGCAGCGCTTCGGCGCCTTGCTCGAACCCGCCAATGCCATGCGCGCCCCGGCGCGCTTCGAGTACGTGCAGGGCGTCGACGCTGGCGCGCGTGTGCCGGCGCCCATCCTCGCCGAGCTGGGCGTCAAGGCGACGCCGCCCGGGCTGTGCCCGCAGGCAGTGCTGGAGATCGTGCTGGGCCGGCCCGCCAGCTCCTTCACCTGCGCATCGCGTCCGTTTGTCGCGGGCCTCCCCGAGCGGCCAGCGCTGCCGCCCGTCAACGTCAGCCTGGCCGCCGAGCGCTGCAACGACACCTGGGGCCTGCACTACGGCAAGGTGCGCAACCCCGGCCGGGACGCGCTGCTGGCCGCCGACCTCGGCCAGGCCTGCCAGTGGACCCACTACACCAACCGCGCGGGCGAGGAGACCTGGACCGGCCTCAACTTCATCGGCCAGCCGGTGATCGAAGCAGTGCAGGCCAGCCCAGGCGAGACGCCCGGTTGGTTCGTCTCGCTGAGCACCTACACCGCTGACGGCCAGCTCGCGGCGCTGCGCGCGACGGACGGCCGCATCATCAGCCGCGGCTATGACGACGCCTCGCCGAGCCCGTTCGCGCGGGGCAATGTCCTCTCCGTCACCGAGCGCAGCGCGGACGGCGCTCTGTCGCGCAACCAGTCCTTCACCTACGAGCCGCTCTACCAGCAGCTCTCGACCGCACGCGACGCCCGCGACCAGGTCACCCGCTACGACTATGACTACCAAGAGCAGGACGCCGGCAGCGCCGCCTCCTGGCTGCCTGGCTATCTGCGCGACTTTGGCGCCAGCACGCCAGACCTGGCCGCCGCCGCACCCGGCATCACCTTCTTCGGCTCCGACCTCAACGCCGATGGCCGCAAGGACCGCACCATGGGCACGCTGGTGCGGCTGCGCGCGCCCACCGCGACCCTCGCGAGCGGCGCCAGCCAGGACTACACCGAGACCTACCGGCACAACGAGTTCGGCCAGCTCATCGAGCGCCGCGCCCCCGCGGGCCGTCTGACCCGCTACTTCTACAACACCTCGACTGATCCTCTCGGGCGCGGCGATGGCGAGCCGACCAGCGCGTTCCTGCGCCAGCTCTCTGGCCTCCAGGTCAACGCCCGCCTGGCCACAGGTGGTCGCCTGCGCCGCACCGAGACGCTGCTCGACCAGTCGCCGGTCGCTGC
This sequence comes from Deltaproteobacteria bacterium, assembly GCA_020853705.1. Classification (GTDB taxonomy): domain Bacteria; phylum Myxococcota_A; class Polyangia; order Haliangiales; family JADYYK01; genus JADYYK01. The sequence goes on along the minus strand of JADYYK010000290.1, from coordinate 1,236 downwards.
GCCCGTCACGCTCATCTCCAAGCTGACCTATGACCGCTTCGGCAGCGTCGCCAGCATCGACGATGACCGCGGCCGGGTCACGCGCCTGACCAGCAACGGCTTCCACGATGTCACCGAGGCCACGGACCCGGCCGGCTACACCACGCGCCTCACCCGCGACGCCCGCGGCAACGTCGTCCGCAGCGAGCGAACGCTCGACCTTGGCGCTGGTGGTCGCGTCGCCATCACGCTCTACGACTATAGCCGCGAGAACCAGCTCACCCGCCTGTGCGTCAAGACCGAGGCCGCACCGGCTGGCCAAGCCGACGACCTCGCCGCGCTCGAAGCCGCCTGCGCCACCCGCGGGCCGCGCGCCGCGGTGTGGAGCTTCGAGTACGACCTCGAAGATCGCCTCATTCGCACGACCGATCCCGAGGGCGGCGTCACCGCCCAGACCACGAATACCCGGGGCCTCGCGCTCGGCGTCGTGCGCGGCCAGGGCTCGCCACGCCCCGAGGTGTCGTCGTTCCGCTATGACGCCGCCGGGCGCCTACTGACCCTGACCGACGCCGCCGCGGAGACCGCCACCTGGACCTATGACGGGCTCGGCCGCACCGCGACGGTCACCGCACCCAACGGCACGGTCACCACGCTGGGCTACGACCTGGACGACAACCTGACCAGCAGCAGCGTGCGCGGCGCCGACGGTCGTGGCGGCACCGGCCTGCTCTCCGAGCAGCGCTTCACCTATGACGAACGCGGGCGCATGTGGCTCAGCGAAAGCTGCTGGCTCAGCCCGACCTCGACGCCGCAGGTTGGCAAGGTCGACTGGACCAGCCAGCGCGCCGAGTTCGATCCGCATGGCCACCCCCTCAGCGTCGAGCAGCTCCCGAGCGGCGTGCGCTGGACGACCAAGTACGACAGCCTGGGCGGCGCCCTTCAGAGCACCGACCCGGCCGGCGTTGTCATCTCGTCGAGCTTCGACCCGGCAGCCTTCACGAGCACGCTCCACATCCTTGGCGAAGGCGCCAACCACTCCGTCATCACCCAGCTCGATCCACGTGGGTTGCCGATTCAGAGCACGCGGCGCGGTGGCGCCCTGTCCGTGTCTTCGTCCGTCGTCCTCGATGGCGACGGCCTGCCCAGCACCAGCACCGACCCCACCGGCAACGTCAGCACCATGACCCGCGATCTGCGCGGCCTCGTGCTGCGCGCTCGCGCCCCCCGCGTCGAGCGCGGCCAGCCCGATCTGGTCTC
>JADYYK010000289.1 GCA_020853705.1 Deltaproteobacteria bacterium | reverse complement strand
AGCAGAAGCTGCACCTGGCCCCGCGGCCCGTGCGCGCGCTCGCCCCCGACGTCCCGCTGCACGTCGCGGACGTCGTGGAGCGCATGCTCGCCACGGAGCCCGACCGCCGCCCCGCTTCGGCGGCTGCGGTGCTCGCCACCCTCGATCAGGGCCGGCTCGGTGAGCGCCACCTGCTACCCCGCCTGGGGGACAGCGCCGTCGTGGACGCAGTCGCGACCGCGCTGATCGAAGGCCGCGCCGTCGATCTGGTAGGTCCCGTCGGCTCAGGGCGGACCCGCACCCTCGAGGAGGCCGCCGCGCGCGTCGTCGCTGAGGGGCGGCGTGCCGTGTGGCTCGTGCCCGGCGAGCGCCCGTTCTCGAGCCTCGCGCCCGCGCTCAAGCCCGAGGAGCTGGCCGAGATCGGCGCCACCAACATCGCCGAGGCCGTCGCCGCACAGCTTCGGACGCGGCTACAGGGCGGGCTGGTGCTGATCGCCGATGACTGGCCGCGGCTGGACCGCTGGAGCGCCCAGGCGGTCCTCGCCTCCCGCGGCGCTGGCGGCGTGGTGCGGGCGCTGCTGGAGGTGGAGGACCCGCAGGCGGCCCTCATGCTGCCGCGCCTGGACGAGCTCGCGCTCCAGCCGCTCTTCCACGGTCCCGATCGCCTGCTGCACCGCGCGGAGGACGCGGCGCGGGCGTTGGCGGAGCTCTCAGGGGGCCTGCCGGCGCGCGTTGTGGCCGAGGTGGGCGCCTGGGTGGGCGGGGGCATCGCCCGCTGGCGCGACGGCCGCCTGGAGGTGCTGGGCTCGGGACCCCGGCGAGGACCGGCGCTCGCGCCCGCCACCACCCACCTGTCCGAGGCAGCGCTGGACGGGCCGCTCGACGAGCTGCTCACGTGGATCAGCCTCGCCGCGCCGCACGCCGACGTCGCGCTGCTGCGCGCGGTGAGCGGGGCGTCGCGCTGGGAGTTGGAGGTCGAGCTCGACGAGCTGGTGCGCCTGGGCGCGGGTCAGGTCGACGCGGAGGGGCGCGTCCGGGCGCTGGTGGCCGGCCGCGGGCTGCAGCACTGGCCTCGGGATCGGCGGGTCGAGGCGCACCGCCGGCTGGCCGGGCTGCTCCCGTTGGGGGCGGAGTGGCGCCTGGAGCACGTGCTGGCCGGGGGGCTGCAGGACCAGGTGGCCGACGAGGCGCTAGCGCGGGTGGAGGCGCTGAAGCGGGACGGGCAGCTCCCCGAGGCGCGGGCGACGGTCGAGCGGGCGCTCATCGCCATGCGGGCGGGCTCGGTGGCGGAGCGCGAGGTGGAGCTGCTGACCGCGCTGGGGCAGGTCGCGATGGCGCTGCAAGCGCAGGAGCCAGTCGACCAGGCGCTGTACGAGCTGGGGCGCTGCGCGGACCCCGACGCGCCGGAAGCTGTACGCATCGCGGCGCTGCTGGACGCCTGGCGCGACGCGGTGGGGACCGAAGCCGAGCGCGGGGCGGCGAAGGCCGAGGCCATGGCCCCCTTTGACGACCCGGCCCTGGAAGGCTGGCGCCAGGCGGCGCGCATGTCCTACGCGTTCCGTTGCGGCGCGGCGTCCGCGTCGGCGGTGCTCGAGGATATGCGGCCCTGGGCCGAAGGCGCCGGCGACCACGCCCGAGCACGCTACACGGGCTGGCTTGGCATGGTGCGGCACAAGCAGTCGCGATTCGACGAGGCCGCGGCGCACCAGGAGGTGGCCGCCGCGCTGGCGCAAGACGCGACGACACGGCTGTCGGTCCTGGTCAACGCGGCCATGGCGCACCTTGAAGCCTTCCGACCCGACATGGCCCACGCGTGGGCTCGGCAGGCCCAGGCGGAGGCACAGAAGCTGCGCTTGGCGTTTCACGAGATGCACGCGGAGTGGCTGCTGCGGTCGGTGCGATACCGCCGCGGGGAGGCCATGGTCCCGGACCTGGAGCTCATCGAAGCGGTCGACGCGCTGGGGGAGGTGGGGCAGGGCGCCATGCTCCGCCTGCTCGAGGGCGCGGTCGCGTGGCGGCTGGGTCAGCGCAAGCTTGCGGCCGAGCTGGCCGGAGCGGCGAGGACCGCGCTGTCGGGGGCGGGCTGGACGCTACAGGCCGACCTGGCCGAGGCCTTCATCGGCGCGGTCGAGGGCCACATCGACCCCGATCGCGCGGAGCGGCTCTACGCCTCGGCCTGTGAGCACCCCTGGCCGCGCGTGGGCCTCCAGCAGACGGGGCTCTTACGCGCCGCCGGCTGGACTCTGCCCGCCGATTGGCGCGCCATCGCTGAAGAGCAGGCCGCGGGAGTGCCGTCGACCGCCAGGCACTGGCGGCTGGAGTTACTGTCAGTGGACGAAGCGCTCGGCACCTCCCATTGACAGCCTTGCGCCGAAGCGCTGCACTGCGTTGCGTGCGAACGAGCCCACACCCATTCTCATCTAATGAGGAGTCCGCATGATCGATATCTATGGAGGCGAGGAACCATCGCCGGCGGTCATAAACCAGGGCGGAATCGGGCCCCTCATCGCGGGCGGCGGGAATATCGCCGGGGCACTGGGCTGGGCCTACACAATTGCCCCCAGACCGAGGACCCAGGTCGCCATCCTGTGTGAGCGAATTCAGGTCGAACACTGGGTGTTTCGCGGTGACACCAGTATGGACCCTCTTCAGAACCTAGTTTCGCTTGGGAATTCCACGT
>JADYYK010000288.1 GCA_020853705.1 Deltaproteobacteria bacterium | reverse complement strand
TCAAACAGGAGGTGTGCCTTGCTGACCGTCGAAGATGTCATGACCCGGCGACCCACGGCCGTGCTGGAGTCGGCGCCGCTGCGCGCGGCGGCGGCCACCATGCGCGAGCTCGATGTGCGCCATCTGCCCGTCCTCACTGCCGATCACGAGCTGGCCGGCATGCTGAGCGACCGCGATCTCGGCGGCCTGCCGCCAGAGGGCATCGACCCCGAGGAGCTGACCCCGGCGCAGCGCCATGCGCTCGAGGTCAAGGTGGCCGCGGTGATGAGCACCGACGTCAAGTCGGTGACCGCCGACCAGCCGCTGCTGGAGGCCATCGAGCTCCTGATCGAGCACCGCATCGGTGCCATCCCGGTGCTCAGCCTGGAGGGCCGCGTGGTCGGCATCCTGAGCTATGTCGATGTGCTGCGCGCCTATGCACGTGACCTGGTGGAGAGCGAGTGATCGGCTGAGGCGCCGCTACTGCTTCTCGTGACAGCCGATGTCGGGGGCGCCGCCCAGCACGCGGGCGCCGCCGAGCAGGTCCAGCGTGATGGCGCTGCCGTCGGCCCGCGTCGCGAGCACGCCCTGGTTGACGCAGGCCGAACCGGCGGCGATGTGGAAGTCTGGCGCCGGGAAGGCGGGGTCGAAGCAGCTCACGCCATCGCCGATGACGTTGCCGCGGAGGTCGGCCACCCCGGGCTGCCCCAGCGCGACCTGGCCCACAGCGTCGGTCGGGCTGCGCGCGGCGCCGGTGAACGAGAAGTAGTTGTGGTCCCAGGACGTCGGCTCGGTGCAGGGTCCGGCGCTGCCGCCATAGTTGACCAGCATGGGGTGGTCGGGCCCGGCGCCGGCATGGATCAGGTTGTCGCGCATGACCAGGGTCCCGGCGTCCTGGTAGCAGAGCACGCCTGCCGAGCTGGTGCCGGCGACGCTGGTCGGGTTGCCGCCATGAAAGGTGTTGCCGACGGCGTGGAGCTGGACCGTGTTGCCGACCTCGAAGCCGACGCTGGTGGTGGCCGAGCCGCCCAGCAGCCAGCTGCTGTACAGCTCGAGGGCTCCGCCGTCGGCGTAGCCGCCCAGGCTGGAACTGGTGGAGGTGCCGATGCCGTCGGCCTGGAAGCGTGAGCGTTCGATGCGTCCGCTGCCGGCGCTGACCCAGAAGCCGTAGGTGCTCTGGGCCTGCGCTGGCACCGAGAAGCTGGCCCCGGTGACCCGGAACAGCGAGCTCGCCGCGCGGAAGCCGATGCTCTCGGCGCTGGAGGGGGTCTGGGCCAGCGCGAAGGTCCCGCCGTTGACGGTGGTGACCCCGCTGACCACGTTCTCGACGCTGACCAGGCGGTTATGCACGGTGCCGTCGCCATTGACCGTGCAGTCGGTCAGGGTGACGCCGCCCTGGGGGCCTTCGATCCAGAACGGCCGCGCGTAGTTGAAGCTGGGGGTGCGCGGCACCGTGACCGCGACCCGATCGATGACGCCGCTCGAGTTGGTGAAGTGCACCGCGCTCGCGCTGGCGTGGACGGCGCTGGCGAAGGGATCGATGAAGCCGGTGCCATCGACCACCAGCCCCGACACCGTGACGTTGCTACTGCCGTCGACCCAGACCACCGACCAGATCACGCCGCCGGCGTTGGCGAGGCTCGACGCGGTGGACCAGGCCGCGCGGCCGCCGGTGATGCGCGCCGGGGCCCGGTTGCTGTTCGAGACCACGATGCCGGCGGAGCTGTTCCCGAACGTCCAGGTGCCGAGCACGGGCGCCTCGACGTCGACCGCGCCGACGGGATCCTCGATGACCAGGCCGCGCACCGACCAGGCGTTGGTGATGTCGCCCAGCGCCAGGCCGCGGATGGCGCCCGCGCTGGTGCGCAGCCGCACCACATCGAGGACGGCCTCCTGCGAGAAGCTCGGCATGCTGATGTTGCCCAGGCTGACCGCCGTCGAGGAGGTCACCAGCAGCCCGGTCATGGTCCGCCGACTTCCCGGCGTGGTCAGCTCGAGGGTCAGGCCGTCGACGGCCAGCCCGGGCGCGAAGGTGACGTCCGCCAGCACGCCGTCGGCCGGCACCTGGCCGGCCAGGGTGAGCCCCTTGAGCGCGACCCCGGTGCGCTGCGCCAGCAGGGTGCCGGGCACCGTCAGCAAGGTCGGCTGGGCGTCGTCGGCCTTGTGCAGCCGCGAGCGCAGCGCGCCGTCACGCACCCAGCGGCTCGACGAGCAGGCCACATAGCCGCCCTGCAGGCGCACGCCGCTGTGCTCGATGCTGAGCGGCAGGCCGTTGTGCTCGAAGCTGTCGCCGGCGCGCAGCGCGATCACGTCGTCGGCGCCGAGGCCCGCCAGCGCCGTGGTCAGGCTGCCGGTGGGCGCCGCCAGCGTCAGGCCGTCGCCGAGGCCGCCCGCGGCCACGAAGCGCGTCGGCACGCCGTCGGCCAGGCAGTGCCCGCCCGAGCAGGTCTCGCCCAGCTTGCACTGACAGGCCTGGCTGCACAGGTAGGCCCCCGCGGCGGCGTCGAACGCCGTGGTGCGCGCCACGCAGGCGCCGGTCGGCGAGCACACCTGGCTGGCCGGGCACTGGGTGTCCAGCGTGCACAGGCCGCTGGCGACACACTGGCCGAGCTGACACAGCTTGCCGCCGGTGCAGTCGCCGTTGACGCTGCACTCGGGGCGGCAGCTGCCGCTGACACAGATCTGGTTGCCCGGGCACGGGAAGCTGAGGTCGCAGGCCTGCCGGCACACGCTGGCGGCGTCGCAGGTCTGCCCGGTCGGGCAGGTCGCCGAGCACGGCAGCACACAGGTGCGCGTGCTGAGCTCGCACACACGCGCGCCGCCGCAGCTGGCGTCGGTCACGCAGCCGGGGCGACACAGGCCGGCGTCGCACCACTCCTGCAGCGGACAGTCGGCGTTGGAGCGGCAGCTGACGCAGGCGCCGCCGGCGCAGAAGCCGCTGCCGCAGTCGCGATCGACGGTGCACTCCGCGAAGCAGCGACCTTGCAGGCAGGCCTGGCCGGCGGCGCAGTCCTGGCTGACCATGCAGTCCTGGCAAATCCCGAGGGGCAGGTTGCACTTGCGCGTGCCGCCACACTGGGCGCTCGCGGTGCACGCCACGCAGGCGCCCTGGGCGTCGCAGATCTTGCCATTGCACTGCGAGCTCGAGGCGCAGTCGACGCAGCGCCCGAAGCGACAGATCTTGTCGGCGGGGCAGTCCTCGGGCGCGTCACACAGCCGGCACACGTCGCCGATCTTGTCGCCCACCGAGTCCTCCTGCCCCGGGTTGGGCGTGCCCGGACAGTTGTCACACAGGTCACCGACGCGATCGCCGTCGGCGTCACGCTGCGCGGGGTCGGGGACCATGGGGCAGACGTCCTCGAAGTCGAAGCGACCGTCGGCGTCGGTGTCGGGGGTCGGGTTGTGGGTGTCGAGGCCGGCGCCGCTGGTGGCCAGGTCTGCGCGGTCGCCGAGGCCGTCATTGTCGGCGTCGGCGCTCTCGGCGGGGTCGAAGGGGAACTTGTCGGCGGCGTTGGGCACGCCGTCGTTGTCGATGTCGGCGTCGGAGCTGTCGGGGTCGCCGTCGTGATCGAGGTCGCCCGGCACCGGCACCACCAGCGGCACCGGCAGGCGCAGGCCGAGGCCGCCCAGCGGCACCACCGAGGGCAGGATGGCGGTGGCGGGGTTCTGGCCGTCGCGGGCGCGCACGACGTACATGCCGGAGCTCGCGCTCAGCTCGAAGGCGCCGTCGGCGGCGGTGCGATCGCTGGTCACCACGGCGCCGGTGGCGGCGTCGACCAGCTCGACGGTGAGGTCGCCGTCGCCGCCGGGGACGTCGTCGCCGCGCAGGGCGGTGCCCTTGATGGGCGCGCTGACCGGGGTGGTCGCGGCGCCGTCGAAGTCGACGCCGATGGTGGTGCGCGCGGGCACGATGGTGACCGGCGTGCGCACCAGGGTGCCGGCCGGCGTGATCATGACCAGGTCGTGCACCCCGGGAGGCGCGCCGGTCAGCAGATACCCGCCGTTGCTGTTGGGCGCGGTGACCACGCCGTAGGCAGGCAGCGCGATGATGGTGCCCGCGGGGGCGCCGGCCACGCGGCCGCCGACCGCCCCGGGCTTGCTCAGGCGCACCACCCCGAGGTCGGTGACCAGACCGGCGTTGGCGGCCGCAGCCAGGCGCTTGCCAGGCAGCGCGGTCGCCGGGCCCGACACCACGCGCAGATCCCAGCGTCCTGGGGGCACCCCGCGGATGTCGAAGGTCCCGTTGGCGTCACACGGCGCGCCCAGCGGCGTGCCCTCGAGCAACACTCGACAGTCCGCGGTCGGCACATCCTCGGAGACCTCGACGCGGCCGATCAGCTCGCCGCGCGGCGCCGTGGGCGTCTCGTCAGGCTGCGCCCCGCAACCAGCCAGCACCACCAGCGCAAACCATGCGCAGCTCTTCGCCATCCGCTCCCCCCATTCAAGCCTCGATCCACCAGCTCGGGCACCTGGTGCCAGGTGCCGACTCCCTCTCACTCCTCTTACTGCTTCTCGTGACAGCCGATGTCGGTGGCGCTGCCCAGCACGCGCGCGCCGCCGAGCAGGTCCATGGTGATGCTGCTGCCGTCGGCGCGGGTCGACAGCACGCCAGCGTTGACGCACGCCGAGCCGGCGCCGAGGTGGAAGTCGGGCGCCGCGAAGGCGGCGTCGGCGCAGCTGGCGGTGTCACCGATGATGTTGCCGCGCGCGTCGGGCACCCCGGGGGCGCCCAGCGCGATGGTGGTGACCTCGTCGTTGCCGTCGCGCGGCAGGGCGCCGGTCGAGAAGTAGTTGTGGTCCCACGCGGTGGGCAGGTTGCAGGGGCCCCCATTGAAGCCGTAGTCCTGGAGCATGTAGCGGGTCGGCGCGCTGCCGGTGCGCACCAGGTTGTTCTGGAACAACACCGGCGCCGTCTCCAGGTTGCACAGGACGCCGCTGCTGGTGCTGCCCGCGAGGCCGGCCAGGCCTGCGGCGTCGAGGGTGTTGCCGACGGCGCGCAGCTGGGCGCCGTAGCGCAGCTCCAGCCCGGCGCTGGTGAAGCCCGGGCCGGCCTGCAGCCAGCTTTGGTGCAGCTCGACGGTGCCGCCGCTGAAGACGCCGCCGCGGGCGCTGCCGGTGATGGCGCCGTCGGCGTCGGCCTGGAAGCGCGAGCGCTCGACGCGGCCGACGCCGTTCGTGATGACGAAGCCCTGCACCGTCGCCGCCTGGCCCGGCATGTGGAAGCTGGCGCCGGTGACCAGGAAGCGCGAGTCGTCGATCTGGAGGCCGGTGTTGACGCTGGCCGAGGCCGGCGTCTGGGCCAGCGCGAAGCTGCCCCCGGTGACGGTCGCGACGCCGCTGGAGACGTCCTCGATGTAGACGGCGCTGTTGTTGCCGCTGCCGTCGCCGCGCACGGTGGCGCTGGCCAGGGTGACGTCGCCGACCGGGCCGGTGATCCAGAACGGCCTCACGTTGAAGTAGCCGGGCGTGCGCGGCACCGTCACCGACACGCTGTCGATGACGCCGGTCGAGCTGAGGTAGCGCACCGCGCTGGCGTTCAGGTGCTCCCAGGCCGCGAAGGGATCCAGGAAGCCGGTGCCATCGACCACCAGGCCGCTGACGTTGACGTCGCGGCTGGTGTCGACCAGCACCGCGGCCCAGGTGGCCGACGAGTCGTTGGCGCCCGAGGAGGCGGTGCTCCACAGGGCACGGCCCCCGGTGATGCGCACCGGGGCGCGGTTGGCGTTGCGGATCACGATGGCCGAGGCGCTCGAGCCGGTGGTCCAGGTGCCCGTGGTGGTGTCGTCGATGTTGACCGGGGTGATGGGGTCGACCACGACCAGGCCGCGCACCTGCCAGGCGTCGCTGACGGTGCCGACCGAGAGGCCGCGCACGGAGCCGCCCGACTGCTCGAGGCGCACGACCTCGAGGTTGCTGCGGGTCGCGTGCGTGGGCAGGGCGATGTTGGCGAGCTGTAGCCCCGCCGACGAGGTGATGCGCAGGCCGGTGATGGCGCCGTTGCTGCCCGCGCCGGTCAGCTCCAGGGTCAGCCCGTCGGTGGCCAGGTTGGGCACGAAGGTGGCGTCGATGAGCTGGCTGTCGGCGGGGACGTGGCCAGCCAGGGTCAGCCCCTTCAGCGTGAGGTTGCGCAGCGGCGCCAGCAGGGTGCCAGGCAGCCGGAGCAGGTTGGGCTCGGCGTCGCTGGTCTTGCGGATGGTCGCGCGCAGCGCGCTGTCGCGCACCCAGCGCTTGGGCGAGCACTCGAGATAGCCGCCCTGCAGCCGGAGGTCGGTCTGGTCGATGACCAGCGCGGGGCCGCCGTGATCGAAGCTGTCCCCGGCGCGCAGCGCGACCAGGTCGCCCGGCATCAGCCCGCTCAGCGCGGTGGTCAGGCTGCCGGTGGCCATGGCGATCGAGCTGCCGTCGCCGATGCCCCCGGCGGCCAGGTAGCGCGTCGGCACCCCGTCGGCGACACAGTGGCCGGCCGAGCACAGCTCGCCCAGCTTGCACTGGCACGGCTGCGTGCACAGGTAGGCGCCCGCGGCGGCGTCGAACGCCGTGGTGCGCGCCACGCAGGCGCCGGTCCCCGAGCAGACCTGGCTGGCGGGACAGTCGGTGTCGAGGCTGCACAGGCCGCTGGCGACACACTGACCGAGCTGGCACACCTTGCCGCCGGTGCAGTCGCCGTTCACGGTGCACTCGGGACGGCAGCTGCCCATGGTGCAGATCTGGTTCCCCGGGCACGGGAAGGTCAGATCGCAGACCTGGCGGCAGATCCCGGCGCTGTCGCAGCTGTGCCCGGTGGGGCAGGTCGCGGTGCACGGCAGCACACAGGTGCGCGTCGCCAGGTCGCACACGCGCACGCCACCGCAGCTGGCGTCGGTGACGCAGCCGGGCCGACACAGGCCGGCGTCACACCACTGCGTGGCCGGGCAATCACCGTTGGAGCGACACAGCACGCAGGCGCCGCCCTGGCAGAAGCCGGCGCCGCAGTCGCGATCGACGGTGCACTCGGAGAAGCAGCGGCCCTGCACACAGGCCTGACCGCTGGCGCAGTCGAGCGCGACCAGACAGTCCTGACACAGCCCGAGGCCGGTGTTGCACTTGCGCGTGCCGCCGCACTGCGCGGTCGCGGTGCACGGCACGCAGGCGCCCTGGGGGTCGCAGATCTCGCCGCCACACTGCGAGTTGGCGGCGCAGTCGACGCAGCGCCCGAAGCGACAGAGCTTGTCCGACGGGCAGTCCTCGGGCGCCGCGCACAACCGGCACACGTCGCCGATCTTGTCGCCGACCGCGTCCTCCTGCCCCGGGTTGGGCGTGTTCGGACAGTTGTCACACAGGTCACCGACGCCATCGCCGTCGCTGTCGCGCTGCATGGGATCGGCGACCCTGGGGCAGACGTCCTCGAAGTCGAAGCGGGTGTCGCCGTCGCTGTCGGGGGTCGGGTTGTGGGTGTCGAGGTCGCTGCCCATGGTGGCCAGGTCGGCGCGATCGCCGAGACCGTCGCTGTCGGCGTCGGCGCTCTCGGCAGGGTCGTAGGGGAACTTGTCGGCGGCGTTGGGCACGCCGTCGTCGTCGATGTCGGGATCGCTGGCGTCGGGGCGGCCGTCGCGGTCGAGGTCGCCGGGCACCGGGACCACCAGGGTCACCGGCAGCGTCAGCGCCAGGCTGCCCAGCGGCACCACCGAGGGCAGGATGGCGGTGGCCGGGTTCTGGCCGTCGCGCGCGCGCACGACGTAGATCCCGGCGCCCGCGGACAGCTCGAAGCTGCCGTCGGCGGCGGTGCGGTCGCTGGTGACGACGGCGCCGGTGGCGGCGTCGAGCAGCTCGACGGTGAGGCCGGCGTCACCACCAGGGACATCGTCACCGCGCACCGCCAGGCCCACGATGGGGGCGCTGACCGGGGTCACCATCGCGATGTCGAAGTCGACCCCGGTGGTGGTGCGCTGCGAGAGGATGGTGATCGGGGTGCGCACCACGGTGCCGGCGCGCGTGATCATGACCAGGTCGTGCACCCCGGGGGGCGCGCCGGTCAGGAGGTAGCCGCCGTTGGCGTTGGGCGCGGTGACCACGCCATACGCGGGCAGCGCGATGATGGAGCCCGCGCTGTCGCCGGAGACCCGACCGCCGACCGAGCCCGGCCTGGCCAGGCGCACCGCGCCGAGGTCGGTGACCAGGTTGGCGTTGGCGGCGGCGACCAGCCGCTTGCCCGGCAGGGCGGTGGCCTCACCCGCCACCACGCGCAGGTCCCAGCGCCCTGGCGGCACGCCACGGATGTCGAAGCCGCCGCTCGGGTCGCAGGGCGCGCCCAGCGGGGTGCCCTCGAGCAGCACGCGACAGTCGCCGGTGGGCACGTCCTCGGAGATCTCGACGCGGCCGATCAGCTCGCCGCGCGGCGAGGACCGCGTCTCCTCCGGCTCCGCCCCGCAGCCGGCCCACATCATCAGCGCGACCAGCGCGCACCGCCTCGACATGCGTCGTCCCCCCGAGGCGGGAGTATAGCCCGAGGCCCTGGGCCGGGTGGGCGAAGCGCAGCCAACGCTCAGGTCAGTTTGCTCCGGTGGTCGAGCCGGCGCCGAATGCCGCCGGCCCGGCGCCGAGTGGCGCCGTGAGCGGAGTGGGGCCCCGTTGGGCTCTGCCCTCAGGATACGTCAGGGTGCGGATCCGATCGTGACGTAGTCCAACCGGGAATTTCGGATGTGCGACACCTGTTTCGGGGACATGACCAGGTCCACTCCACGCACTGTGCCCGTCCCGGGAGCCACGACTGCCT
>JADYYK010000287.1 GCA_020853705.1 Deltaproteobacteria bacterium | reverse complement strand
TACGCGCTCGACTACTTGCCCGGGCTGTGTCTGCTGGCGGCGCGTCGACGCGCCGACGCCGAGGCGGCCTTCGCGCGCGCGCTGGCCGGCTGCACCCGGCAGCTGCACCTGGCGGTCTTGCGGCCGCTGGCGCAGTCGGCCGAGCCCGCGCTGCTGGCCGAGGCGCGCCGCGCCATCGACGACGCGCTCGCCGACGGTCGCACCGCCGACGCCGTGCGCGAGGCCGCGGCGCTGCTGGCGGCGGCCACCCGACCCGAGGACTGTCTGCTCGATCTGGCGCGTGCCGAGCTGGCCGCGGTGGTCGCCGCGCTGGGTCGCGGCAGCGCCACGCCGCCGGCGCCCACGCTCACCACGCGCGCGCCCTGGCAGCCCAGGCTGGCCGCGGCGCTGGCCAGCGCCGATGGCCTGGAGCGAGCGCGCCGCCTGTGTGCGCTGGCCAGCGAGCTTCTGCCCACCGCGACGACGGCTGCGGCGGCGCTGGCCGCCAAGATCGCCAGCCTCGACGACCAGGTCGCCAGCGCCCGCGTGCAGGGCGACGCCGCGCGCCTGATGGAGCAGGGCAAGTGGGCCGAAGCCCTGACGCTGCTCGACGGCGGCCGACCGGGCGGCGCCGACACCGGCCGATCGGGCGACGCCGACGCCCGCGAGCCGCGCGTCGAGGCCCAGCGCGCCCTGCTGCTGCTCAAGCTGGAGCGCTTCGCCGAGGCCGACCTCGCCGCCGACCGCGCCAGCGCCGGCAGCGACGCTGCCGCGCGCGACCTCGCCGCGCGCTACCCCGACCTGGCCTGCAAGGCGCGCCTGGGCGCCGCCACACGCCTGCTGCGCGCCAAGGACGCCCGCGGCGCCAGCGCCGTGCTGGCCGGCGCCGCGCCGCGCGACCCCGAGCAGCAGCTCGAGCTGACCTACTGCCGCGCCTTCGCCAGCGCGCTCGACGGCTATCGCGAGCTCGAGGCCGGCGCGCACCAGACCGCCCGGCGCCACTTCGTCGCCGCGCTCGAGCTGCTCGAGCCGCGCCTGGCGTTCGCGCGCTCGCGCGGCCATGTGCGCCTGGTGGGCCTGCACGAGAAGCTCGACGCCGAGCTGGTGCGGCTCACCGAGGGCGCCCGATGAGCAGCGCGCCCGAGAGCCGCCGGCCGCGTCCGCGCGCGCGCATCATCATCGATCCCAGCAACGCCTACGCGCGCCTCGGGGTGTCGCCGCTGGCCAGCACCGACGACATCCGCAGCTTCATCAACGAGCGCCGTTCACAGGCCCTGGCGCGGCGCCGCTCGCAGGGCCGCGAGGCCTTCGGCGAGGAGGACGCCGAGATCACGCGCCTGCAGGAGATCGAGGAGGAGATCGGCACCGCCCGCGCGCGCGCGAGCTACGACGCCGAGTATCCACAGAACGAGCTGCTCACGGTGCAGCCCAGCCAGCGCGATCGCTGGCTCGAGCCGCGCCGCCGCGCCCAGCTGGCGGCGCCCTGGCTGCGCGAGGAGCTCGGCCCCGACGCCCTGCTGCTCAGCCCCGACAGCCCGGCGCTGTGGCTGCCGCGCGGCCTCGCCCCCGAGCTGGAAGCCGCGCTGGCCGCTCACGTACACTCACCCACCCCTGCAAGCCCTGAACCCTACGACGCGCCAGCCGCGCCGCTGAACCCCGACGAGCTCTAGAGAGGCCACCGCGATGGGCGGATACCACAAGGTGATCGGCATCGACCTCGGCACGACCTACTCGGTCGTGGCGGCGTACAACTTCGACAAGTCGGACGTCCGCGTCATCCCCAACCGGCAGAACGAGCCGACCACGCCGTCGGTGGTCTACGTCTCGCCGCAGGGCCAGGTCAGCGTGGGCAAGGCGGCCAAGGAGAAGCTGGTGCGCGACCCCGGCGGCGTCATCTTCGAGGTCAAGCGCATGATGGGCGAGTCGGGCCGCGCCGGCAAGGCGATGGCCCGCGCCGCCGGGCGCGACCTCGATCCCGAGCTGATCTCGGCGCACATCTTGAAGGAGCTCAAGGCCAACGCCGAGCGCCTGATCGGCGAGCCGGTGCACGACGCCGTCATCACGGTGCCGGCCTACTTCAAGGAGTCGCAGAAGAACGCCACCCGCGAGGCCGCCAAGATCGCGCGCCTGAACCCGCGCCTCATCATCAACGAGCCCACCGCCGCGGCGGTCGCCTACGGTCTGGAGTCGGGCGAGCCGCAGACCTTCATCGTGTACGACTTCGGCGGCGGCACCTTCGACGTGTCGATCGTGCGCATCGTCGACGAGAAGACGGTCGAGGTCCTGGGCACCGGCGGCAACGCCCGGCTGGGCGGCGGCGACATCGATCAGATGATCGTCGACTGGGTGCTCGGGCAGATGAAGACGCAGCACGGGCGCGACTTCTCCGGCGACGCCAAGCTGGTCGGCAAGCTCCGCCTCAAGGCCGAGCAGGTCAAGATCAACCTCTGCAACGAGAACGCGCCGCAGGACTTCCACCTGGAGGCCCCCGCCGCCGGGATCGACGAGCTCGCCTACACCCTGCAGCCGGCCGACTTCGAGGTCATGATCCGCCCGCTGCTGGAGCGCACCATGAAGGAGGTCGACGTCGCGCTGGCCTCGGCGCTCAAGCAGCACGAGGTCGGCATGGACGACATCGACGCCTTCATCCTGGTCGGTGGCTCCAGCAAGATCCCTGCGGTCACACGCTTCCTCAAGGACAAGTACCGCAAGCCCATCAAGTCGGATCTCAACCCCGACGAGATCGTCGCCATGGGCGCCGCGCGCATGGGCCTGAACTACGACCCCAGCACCGGCGCGCAGGTCCTGGATGGCCGCGAGCTGGAGCTCGACAAGAACGCGCTGGTACCCGCCGGCCTGGCCAACACCAACATCAAGGACGTGGTCAGCCACACCCTGGGCATCGGCTTGATTGACGACCTGTATGACGCGCTGATCCCCAAGGACCACATCATCCCGCACAAGGTCGTGCGCGGCGGCTACACCACGGCGCAGGACAACCAGACCAACATCATGGTGCCCGTCTACCAGGGCGATGCCAGCAAGGCGAGCCAGAACACCCGCCTCGGCCAGGTCGTCATCTCGGGGCTGTCGCCCGAGCCCAAGGGCACGCACCAGTTCGAGATCACCTTCGCCCTGGACGCCAACGGGATCTTCGCCGGGCAGATCAAGCACGTGCAGAAGGGCACCATCACGGACATCAAGCTCGACCGTGGCGACGGCGGGCTGACCGAGAAGAAGCGCGTCGCGCTGTCGGAGGTGGTCTCGGCGGGCACGGTGCCGCAGGTGTCGACCGCTGGCGGCGGCATGGGCGGCGCGGCGTCCGCCGGAGCCGGCGTGGGGCCGGCCAGCGACCCCACCGACGCGCTGGTGGCGCAGGCCAGCGAGATGGTGCAGGGGCTGCCGCCGGACCGGCAGCGCGAGATCATCGACGTCCTGACGCGCCTGGAGAAGGCGCGCGCCATGGGTGACAAGGACGGCGCCGCCAGCGCGGTCGCGGCGCTCACGGTGCTGGTGATGAAGAACCGATCATGACCGAGGCCGCCACCATCGTGCTGCCGCGCGGCCACCTCGAGCTGGGGGCGCGCCTGCGGGCGCGGGTGCCCGCCGAGGGCGCTGCGGCGCGCGGGCTGGCGGAGGTCGGCAGCGCGCTGGGGCGGCTGGACTCGTGGCTGATCGCGCCCGCGAAGAGCGAGCTCGCGGCCGGCGAGGTGGTGTTCGAGCTGGCCCCCGAGCGGCCCGGCACGCTGGCGGCGGATCAGGCCTTCGCGCTGCACTTTCGCGATGCCCTGGCGCACCCCACCCTGGTCACGGGGCTGCTGGCGTTCCTGTGCGGGTGCTGGCGCGACGTCGCCGCGATGGGCATGGGCGACGCGCTGTGGGGGATCGGGCCGGCGACCCTGCGCTACACCCCGGGGCGGCAGGATCCCTGGCGCATCGTCGCGGTGCCGCAGCCCAAGCTGAGCGCGGCCGACTGGGCCCAGGCCGACGAGCGGGTCTGGCTGTGGACGGCCCCCGAGGTGGTGCTGGGGGGCCCGGCGGGCGACGCGGGCATGGCGTGGACGCTGGGCACCGCGCTGGAGCAGGCGCTGGGCGGCGACGGCGACAGCACGCTGGCGCGGCTGCCCGCGCACGAGCGGTTTCGGCGCGTGCTGGCGGGGCGCGGCGCCCGGCCGGCGCTGCTCGACCGCGCGCTGCAGGCGGCGCTGCCGCCGAGCTTCGTCGAGGAGCGCGCCCAGCTGCTGGCGGCGCTGGCCGAGCTGACCGCGCCGCAGCCGGAGCGGCGGCCGCAGGGCGAGGCCTTGCTGGAGCTCGCAGGTGCGCTGCTGGAGCGCATCGGGGCGCGGCGGGTGGCCTCGCGCTGGGCCTGGCACGGGCGCCCCGAGGCGGCGCGCGCGGTCATCGAGGCGCAGGCGCGCTCGGCGCCTTCGCGCTGGGTGCCGTGGACGCTGCTGGCGCGCCTCGACGAGGAGCGCGGCGACTTCGCGGCCGCGCTGACGTCGGCGAAGAAGGCGCTCGAGGAAGACGAGCAAGGCGATGGCGAGCGCGAGTATGTCAGCCTGCTCGGGCGCATCGCGGGGCGCGCCCCGGCGGCGCAGCTCCTCGAGGCGCTGACCGCGCTGGACGGGCGCGAGCCGCCGGTCGATGACGTGACCCGCGTGTTCCTGGCCCACCTGGAGGCGCGCCATGCGGCGGCGCCGGGCGCGGCCATGCAGCGCCTCACCGGCGGCTTCACGACGCCATGGGGCGAGCTCTTGGCGCTGGTGGTGACCGCGCGCATCGCGGCCGGCAGCGGCGACTGGGTGCTGGTCAGCCGCACCTGCAAGCAGGCGCGCGAGCGGCTGGCCGCGCAGGGCGGCGGCGGCGAGCCGGGGCGCTATCTCGGCGCCTTCGTCGATGTGCTCGACGGCATCGCCAACCACGGCGCGGTGGCGCTGCTGAACGACCCGTCCTACCTGGTCGACGCCTTCGAGGCGCTGTCGCGGGCGCTGCCCGCGGCGCGCGCGGTGGGCGCCGGCGAGCTCGGCGACGACGCCGGGGCCTGGCTGGCGGTGGTCGCGCGCGACGCCGGCAAGCATGGCGCGCGCTTCGCGCCGCTGCTGCTGGGGGCCCAGGCGCTGATGCCCGCGGGCGCCAGCGCCACCCGCGCCAGCGTGCCCTGGTACGACGAGCCGCGGCTGTTCCCGCGCGCCGGCCGCCGAGGTGACGGGTGAGCGAGCGGCTGTGGATCCTCATCCCGCTGCTCGCGGGCTGCGTCGCCGTGCTGGTGCTGCTGGGCCTCGGGCTGCGCGCCTTCGGCATCGAGCGCCGCGAGGGGCTGACGCCGTCGCGGCGCCGCGTCGGGCTGCTGGCGCTGCTGGCGCTGGCCGCGGTGGGGCTGACCGGCTGGACCATCTGGGCCACCCGCGCGCCGGACGCGCCCGCCAAGGCCGGGCCGGCGCCAGCGCTGGCTCCGGCCGTGCAGAAGCAGCTCGAGGCCAAGCAGGCCGAGCTCGACCAGGCCCGCAAGGAGGTCGAGCGGCTGGAGGCCGAGGTGGCCGCCATCGCTCCAGGAGCCGGAGCGGCGGCGGCACCGCAAGCGGTGCCACCACCGGTCTGGCCGGTCCTGGTGATGGCCCTGCTGATGCTGGTCAGCGCGGTCGTCCTGCTCAGCGGCGAGCTCGGCGACCTGCTGCCGTGGCGGCGCAGAAAGCAGGTCGCCGCCGCGGGCACGCCGTCGGCGGCCGATCCGCTGGGCGCCATGGCGGCGCTGGCCGAGGCCGTCGATCAGTGGCGCTGGGCCGACGCGCTGGCGGCCGCACAGCGCGTGCACGCCGAGGATCTGGCCAAGCTCGAGCTGTGCGACTACCTCTACCTGCGCGCCTTCGCGGCCGTCGGCGAGGCCCTGGCGCTGCGCGATCCCGCCGAGGCCGGCGCCGGAGCCGCCCCCCCTGCCCTGCCCGCCGCCGAGCGCGCCGCGCACCTGACCCAGGCCGAGAGCGACCTCGGTCGTCTGCTCGATCTGGCGCCGCGCATGGCCGAGGCGCGCTACCTCCTGGCCCGCGTGCAGGCCGAGCGCGGCGAGCACCAGGCCGCGCTCGACGGCTATCGCGCCGTCAAGGACGGCGGCGGCCTGGGCGCCAGCAACCTGCCGCTGGCCCACGACGAGAGCGTGTGCCTGCTGCGCCTGGCCGAGGCGCGCCTGGGCGCCGCCGACAGCGCGGGCGCCAGCGCGCTGTTCGACCAGGTCACCAAGCTGGGCGTCTTGCAGCAGCAGATCCCGATCGCCCTCATCACGCACCGCCTGCTCGAGGTCCAGGCCGCGGTGCGCGCCGGCAAGCTCGACGAGGCGCGCGCCGGCCTGGCCGCGGTGCGCACCATCGAGGGGCTGGCCGAGGCCGAGCGCCGCACCGCCGAGGTCACCAGCGACGTCTACCAGCTCCTGATCTCGCACCGCGAGGGCGACCACGCCGCGACCCAGGCACAGGTGCAGGCCTTCCTCGGGCGCTGGCTGCCCGCCGGCCTGCCCGCCGCGACCGAGCAGTCGGCCGACGAGTACCTGTGCGCCGCCGTCGACGTGGACACCCTGCTGCTGCCCGCCGAGCTGTATCGCGGCTTCTTCTTCGTGCTCGCGGTGACCCAGGCCGAGCAGGCCGGCCGCCGCGGGCGCGCCCCCGACGCCGCCGAGACCCTGGCCCTGGCCGAGCCGCTGCTGCGCGCGCTGCAGTTCGAGCCGCGGCAGCGCGAGGCCCTGGCTGCGCTCGGCGTGCTGTACTACTGGTTCCGCCCCGCGGCGCGCGCCAAGGCGCTGGAGTGGCTGGAGGCCGCGGTCGGCCTCGGCGTGCGCTCGCGCACCGTGCGTCAGCTGGTCGCCCTGGCGCGCCAGCGCGAGCGCGAGCGGGGCGAGCTGCTCGATCTGTTCCGCTCCGCCTCGGCGCGCTTCCTGGGTGACGCCATGGTCAGCCCGCAGGTGCGGCGCGCGCTGGCCGAGGAGCTGGGCCGCTTCCAGGACTTCCAGCCCATCCTGCTCGAGCTCGACGGCGCCCCGCTGGAGCTCGAGCCGCGCCCACCCACGGTGGCCGCGCTGCGCGAGCGCGCCCGCTTCGTGCTCGGCCTGGCCGGCGAGGTCGCGGCGCGCCAGGGCGGCGACGCCCGCGCGCTGGCCGGCGCCGCGCGCGAGCTGTCGGGGGTGGTCGACGCGCTGGACGGCGACGCCACGCGTCTGGAGGAGCTGGAGAAGCGCGTCATGGAGGAGGTCGGCAAGGTGGTGCTGAGATGAGTGAGTCGAGCCCACGCCAGGGCGCCGCCTTTCGCCGCCGGCTGCTGGACCGGCTGCCCAAGCTGGAGGTGCGCGGCTTCGCCATGGCCGACACCGTGCGCGGCGCCGCCGCCTCGGTCGATCTGAAGTCCATCCTCGACCTCGAGGCCGACGCCTTCATCGGCCCGCTGGAGCCGCTGGCCCCGCCGACCGGGAGCAACGGCTGAATGAAGAGCCCCTGCAAGTTGGGCCGCAGCCATGCGGCGACGGGCGCGGCACGAGAATCCAGCCCCGATCGGTGCAAAGGGTGGTGCCTGTGACCCCCTGCCTGAGCTGCGGCACCGCGTTCGCCGACGAGCTGGCGACCTGCCCGTACTGTCGCGCTCCGCGCGCCGCCGGCCTGGCGCGCGGCGGCCTCGACGAAGGCAGCGTCCTCGCAGGCGGCCTGACCCGCGCCGCCGACCCGCTGGCGCACGCCGAGCCGCTGTCCCTGCTGACGCGCGCGCTGGAACAGGATCTCGCCGGCCCCCTGGCGCCCGCCGAGCTGGAGGCCGCCCTGGCCCGCGGCGCCGACGCCGCCGCGCCCAGCGTGGGCCAGCTGGAGGGGCTGCTGGCGCTGGCCGACACCGGCAGCGCCGCCGTCGAGCTCGACGGCATCACCCTGGGCGCGCTACTCGACCGCGACGCCGCGGTGGCGAACCTCTTGCGGCGCGGCCTGGCCTTCCTGAAGCGCGGCAAGTTCGCCGAGGCCGCCGAGTGGTGGTCGTTGCATCGCAGCCAGCTCGATCCGACCAAGCAGCGCCTCGATCTCCTGCTCCTCTTGCTGGAGGCCTTCACCCACACGCTGGCGGGCGATCATGCCCGCGCGGCGGCGGTGCGCGCCCAGATCCGCAAGCACCCGCTGTACCTCGAGCTGCGCGCCCGCGCGTCGCTCGCCAGGCCCTGACGAGGCCCACATGTTGACACCACGAAAAGTTGTTCCAGCCACGTTCGCACTGCTGCTGACCATCTCCATGGCGGCCCACGCCGACCCGGTCAGCGACTACGAGGTCGACCAGGCGATCATCCGCGTGGCCACCCACCGCAAGGCGGACGAGTCCGACATCCGCAGCATGATGCGCTTCGCCGCGCTGGCGCCGCTGCAGCAGTACTCGAGCTGCCCCAACATCGACTTCGACGTCATCAACGGCAGCGACAGCGCGCTGTGGGACATGACCGCCGAGATCGGGCAGTCCGTCGACAGCGGCCCCGAGACGGTGTCGTCGCTGCACATCCCCTACCTGGGCCCGCACCAGAAGGTCGAGGTCCGCTACGGCTGCACCGGCACCAGCTACACCTACGGCTACGGCAGCCGCACCCGCACCATCGCCTATCCCGGCATGTTCCCGGGCGCGCGCCTCGACGCCGACACCGTGGCCTCGCTGCTCGCGACCACGACCGACTTCAGCTACGACGCCTCCGCCTCGCGCTACACCGCAGGCACCGGCGAGGGCACCCTGGCGCGCGCCGCGCTCGACCTCATCGACAGCGACGAGGACTGGCGCGACCTGGCCGCGCTGCTGCTCGAGTCCGAGAAGGGCGCCGGTGAGCTGGCCGCCCACGTCGCCGGCCCCAAGGGCCGCGTCGCCGCCGCGCTGGCGCTGGTGCGCAGGGCGCCGCCCGCCGGGCAGAGCGGCTTCGTCCTCGGCCTGCTGTCGCGCAGCCCCCTGAGCATCGACCGCGACACCCTCGACGAGCTGGTCGGCGCCCAGTGCAGCAAGGGCCGCGCCGGCGCGCTGACGCTGTGGCTGGGCGCGGTCAAGGGCGAGATCGCCGACAGCACCGCGCAGGCCAGCGTGCTCGCCAAGTGCTCACCCAGCGCGCGCGAGATCGGCCCCTGGCTGGCGCGCCTCGACGACTCCGCGCAGCTCGGCATCGCGCTGACCGCGCTGGGTGACGACAACTTCGCCAGCGCGCTGGGCAGCCTGAAGCACGGCGCCGTGCTGGCCGGCGCCCTGGCCACAGTGATCGCGCGCACCAGCGATGTGACCCGCCTGGGCACCGCGCTGGAGGCGCTGCGCGGGCTGCCCGGCGACGTGCGCGATCTGCGCGGCAACTTCCTCACCCTGGCCCGGCCGCTGTCGGACGCGCTCGATCGCCAGCACGCCGACGCCATGACCAAGCTGCTCGACAGCCTCGACGCCTCGCTGCGCGCCGACACCATCCTCGACCTGACCCGCCTGCTGATCGCCGGCGAGGTCGTCGGCCCGGAGTTGCGCGCCGCCATCGAGTCCAAGCGTGCCTGGGCCGACAGCGACATCGACACGCTGTACCTGACCAAGGTGCGCGAGCGCAGCGAGGTCTTCGCTCCCGACGCCGTGGTCACCGCGATCCAGGCGGGCAAGATCTCGATGGTCGACTACCTGGTCGCCGCCAACAAGCTGACCGGCTGCACCACCTCGAAGGAGACCATCACCACCTGCGTGGCCGTGATGAAGAGCGAGCTGGCAGCGCTGGCCGGCGTCACCCTCACCGATGGCTTCCAGACCGGCGTGATCGACCAGGTCGGCCGCACCCCCGACGCCGAGCTGTGGGCTGACCTGCGCCACTTCGGCGTCGACACCGGCCCGCTGGTGCGTCCGCTGTGCAGCACCGCGCGTGACGGCCGCGCCTGGAACGCCGACCGCGCGCTCAGCCTGGCGCGCGCCATCGACCCCCAGGCCGCCTGCATCGCCAGCGCGGTCAGCTTCCGCGCCGGGCGCGCGCGCCGCCACCTCATCAGCATGCTGCTGCGCGGCCTCGGCGTCGCCGCCGCCGGGGCGCTGGCCTTCGTCTTCGTGCGCAAGAAGATCCCGAAGTACGCCGGCGGCCCCGGCAAGGCGGCCACCGCGCCGCCCGAGATGCCGCCCGGCGCCATCCAGGGTCGCCTCGACGGCGGCGGCCTGCAGGCCGCGCTGCAGGGCGGCCTGGCCGACACCCAGAAGGCGCTGGCCGCCGACGGCCGCGCCGAGGCGCACCGGCTCGGCCAGCTCATCGGCACGCTGGCGCCCACGGTGCCCGGCGCGCTGGCCGAGCGCACGCGCACGGCCGCCCGCGCCGCGCTGGCCACCGGCGAGGTGCGCTCGCTGCTGGTGCGCACCGGGGGCGCCGCGCTGTACCTGGTGCTGGTCCCCGGCCGCGCCGACGAGCCCAAGACGCTGCGTCGCCACCCCTCGTTCGGCGGCGGCTGGCTGCGCCACGCCGCGCGCCTGCTGGCCGCGCTGCGCCAGAGCGGCTCGCGCGAGCCGCTGGTCGCGCTGGTGGTCTTCCTGCGCGCCGACGCCAGCCAGGGCACCCTGCTGTGCGCCCTGCACGACGATGGCGGCGCCCTGGTGCCGCTGATGCTGCTCGACGAGCGCGAGACCCACGAGGTCCGCACCCACGCGCAGCGCCACCACTTCACGTTGACCTAGCGGGACGAGAGACACCATGGCCTCCACCACGATCGACTACGGCATCGACCTCGGCACCACCAACTCCGCCATCGCGCGCCAGCGCGGCGCCGCGCCCGAGCTGTACCGCGGCCCCAGCGGCGAGACCATCCTGCCCTCGGCGGTGCAGCTCAGCGCCGCCGGCAGCGCCACCCTGGGGCGCGCCGCGCTGGCCGCCATCGACGCCGATCCCGCCAACGTGGCCATCGAGTTCAAGCGCCTGATGGGCACCGAGGAGCTGCGCAGCTTCCCGGCCTCGGGGCAGAACCGCAGCCCCGAGGAGCTGTCGGCCGCCATCCTGCGCGAGCTCCTGGGCTGGGCCGCCGCGGCCGACGGCACGACGCCGGTCGCCGCGGTCATCACGGTGCCCGCCATGTTCCAGCTGCCGCAGTGCGAGGCCACCCGGCGCGCCGCCAGGCTGGCCGGCCTCGTCCACGCCCCGCTCTTGCAGGAGCCCATCGCCGCCGCCATCGCGCACTCCGGCTCGGGCGATCTGCGCGAGGGCTACTGGATGGTCTACGACCTCGGCGGCGGCACCTTCGACGTCTCGCTGGTGCGCTCCAAGGCGGGCCGCCTGCAGGTGCTCGATCACGACGGCGACAACCACCTGGGCGGGCGCGACTTCGATCGCCTGCTGGCCCGCGACGCCGCGGAGCGCGCGCGCGCCGGTGGCCAGCTGCCCGAGCTGGCGCGCACCGACCCGGCCTACACCGCGGCCTTCGCGCGCCTCAAGGCCGAGGCCGAGCGCGTGCGCGTCGCGCTGTCCAGCGCCGACAGCGCGCGCTTCGAGGTCGCGCTGCCCGGCGGCAGCATCGCCTATGACCTGGCCCGCGCCGACCTCGAGGCGCTCATCGAGGCCACCGTGCTGCGCACCACCGCGCTGTGCAAGAAGCTGCTCGACCGCGGCCGCGTCAAGGCCGCCGAGCTCAACGGGTTGGTCCTGGTCGGCGGCCCGTCGTTGACTCCGATGGTGTCCCGACTGATCCGGGAGCAGCTCGGCATCGAGGCGCGCCACGCCGGCGATCCCATGACCATCGTGGCCCGCGGCGCCGCGCTGTTCGCCTCGACCCAGCGGCTGCCCGCCGAGCTGCGCGCGCAGCGGCGCGTCGCCGGCGCCCTGTCGCTCGAGCTGTCCTTCGAGGCCATGACCACCGACCCGGCGCCGCTGCTGGTCGGCCGCTTCGAGCCCGCCGCGGTGCCGGCCGGCACCGTGCTGCGCCTGCGCCGCGAGGGCGGCGGCTTCGATGCCCCGGTGCAGCTCGGCGCCAAGGGCAGCTTCGCCGTCGATCTGACCCTGGCGCAGGGCCAGCTCAACATCTTCCACTTCGAGGCCTCGAGCGCCGCCGGCCCGCTGCCGGTCGAGCCGCAGCAGTTCAACATCCTGCACGGCCTCAGCGTGGCCAAGCCGCCGCTGTCGCAGTCGGTCGGCGTCATGCTGGCCGACAACAAGGTGTGCTGGTACCTCAAGAAGGGCGCCGTGCTGCCGGCGCGCAACGTGATGACGCACGCGACCACCGTCGCGCTGCTGGCGGGCCAGTCCGGCGAGGCCATCCACGTGCCCATGCTGCAGGGCGAGTCGGGCCGCGCCGACCGCAACAAGATCATCGGCATCCTGCACATCAAGGCCGACAAGCTGACGCGCGATCTGCCCGTCGGCAGCGAGGTCGAGGTCACCCTCAACGTCGACGAGTCGTCCCAGACCAGCGGCAAGGCCTACGTGCCGCTGCTGGGGCAGACCTTCGACGACGTCGTGCTCTTCAAGCTGGAGACCAAGCAGGCCGGCCAGGTCGGCAAGACCCTCGACGAGCAGAAGGAGCGCCTGGCCAAGCTGGAGAAGATGGCCGACGAGCTCGAGACCGGCCCCGGCTCCCCCGCGGACGCCGACGAGCGCGTGGCCGAGGTCCAGGCCCTGATCGAGGAGGGCGATCGTGACTCCATCGACCTGGCCGATCAGATGGTGCGCATGATGTCGCAGGATCTCGACCAGGCCGAGGAGGTCGGCCGCGCCCGCGCCATCGAGGCGCAGTTCGCCGAGCGGCTGGCCGACGCCCGCAGCATGGTCGGCGAGCACGGCGAGCCGGCCGAGAAGCGCCAGCTCGAGGCCCTGGTGGTCGAGTTCCGCGAGGCCATGAAGAGGCACGATCACGACCTGGCCCAGACCAGGTCGGACGACCTCGACTCGCTGTACTCGCGCGTGCTGCTGCGCCAGCCCGAGTACTGGATCGGCTTCTTCAACTACCTCAACAAGAAGCTCACCGAGCTCGGCCTTTCGCGCGGCCACGCCGACAAGTTCGAGCGCGGTCGTCACGCCATCCAGACCAAGCAGTTCGGCGCCCTGACCGAGGTCTGCCTGGAGCTGATGCGCCTCCTGCCCGAGAGCGCCCGCAAGGAGGCCGGCTCTCCCGAAGTCCGGTCGCACATCAAGTGAGCAACCACATGGAAACCACCTCCGACGCCGGCCCCTCCCGCGAAGCACGCGCCACCGAGGCGCAGCGCCCGGCGCTGCGCTCGGCCGGGCTGACCCTCTTGCGCCTGAACCCGTTCCGCGTGCTGCGGCTGCCCACTGACGTGCCCTCCAGCCAGGCGGTGTGGAAGGCCGAGAAGGTCCTGGCCCGCGTGCGCGCCGGCGTCGACCTGCCCGAGCCCGACCTCCTGGGCTGGCTGCCCGCCGCCGACGAGCTGGAGATCCAGCAGGCCGCGCAGAAGCTGGAAGAGCCGCTGCGTCGCCTGCACGATCAGCTGCTGTGGTTCGACCCCGCCGATCCACACTGGCCCGCGCTGGAGACACCGCTGGCCGCCGCCGATCCCGCCGGCCTCAAGCAGTACCTCGCCATCGACGAGGCCACCGTGGCCTACCAGGGCGAGGACGTGCGCACCGCCCACCGCGTCAACCAGGCCAACCTGCGCCTGGTGCTGGCGCTGTCGTGGCTGGGCGGCGTCGGCCCCGAGCTGTTCGCGGCCGCCGGCGACGGCGCCCCGGTGCCGCGCCTGGAGCTGGGCAGCGGCACGCTGGAGGATCCGCACCACCTGCTCGGCAAGGAGGGTCAGACCGGCCGCGCCGCCGCCTGGCAGCCGCTCTTGCCGCAGGCGCTGTCACGCTGGGCCACCCTGCTGGCCGAGCCCGCCTTCGCCAGCTACGTCGGCACTCGCATCGCCCGGCTGGGTGACGACCTCGTCGGCGCCGACGACGTCGAGCCGGTCATCGCCAGCCTGCGCGCCACCCTGACCGACGTCATCGTCGCCGAGCTCAAGCAGCGCATCGTGGCCGGACGCCTGGACGGTGTCGCCGAGCTGGCCGCGGTGGCCGCCAACTCGGGCTTCGAGCGCGGCGTGTGGCAGACCGCGTTCCGCCCGCTGCGCCCGCTGCTGGCCGCCGAGCTCGACGAGCTCGACGCCCTGATCGATGAGCGTCGCCCCGCCAACCCCGAGGACATCCAGCAGTTCCTGACCCGCGTCGACGCCACCGCGCGCTCGTGGCACGCGCTCGATCAGGCTGGCCTGCTGGGCCTGTCCGACGTCGTCGACGACGCCGTGCAGCGCGCCTTCCTGCGCCTGCGCGTGGTCGAGAACGCCGGCAGCAAGCTCTCGGTCCTGGAGCGCGTCCTGGTCCAGGCCGGCGAGCTGGCGCGCAGCGCCTCCCTGCGCGAGCGCCTGACCGCCTACCGCGGCCGCCTCAAGTCCTATGGCGACGATCTGTGTCACTTCTGCGGCACCCGCGAGGCCGAACGCAAGAGCTGCGCCGCGCTGTCGGGCCGCGTCGAGACCGGTCGCACCCGCGGCTACAACTCCACCACCATCCACTACCGGGTGTCGTCGGTCCCGCTGCCGCGCTGCCCGCGCTGCGCCGAGCTGCACGGCTTCGTGCGCAAGATGGGCACCACCGGCTGGTGGATCGCGACCGGGATCGTCTTTTTGGCCGCGGTGCTGTTCTGGTCCGAGCTGTTCAGCAAGCCCTCCGCCGGCACCGTCATGATCCTGGCCGTGGGCGGCTTCCTGTTCTGGGCCATCGGCGCCGGCATCCGCCACGCAACCGCGGTGGGCGTCGTGCCCAAGGGCGAGAAGTCCTGGAACAACTACGAGCGCTCCGCCGCCATGGACCGCCTGCGCTCCGACGGCATGGGCGGCATCCAGTACGACTGGCGCCCCGACGCCTGGCTACGCATCAGCGAACAGGGCCACCAACCCAACACCGGCGACACCGGCGGCATGCAAGCCCTGAAGACCCTCGGCTGGATCCTCCTCGTCGTCCTCCTCCTCTGGGCCCGCTTCAGCTGCTTCGACCGCCGCCACTGACCCCCTTCTCCCCCTTCTCCCCCTTCTCCCCCTTCTCCCCCTTCTCCCCCTTCTCCCCCTTCTCCCCCTTCTCCCCGACGACCGCGCAAGTCCCGGTGGGCTCCGCGGTTGGGCGGCTCCGCGACTGCATGTGTATGGGTCCGTGCTCAAACAGTCCTCGGGCGAACCTACTCGGCGTCATGCGTCGCAGAGAGGCAAGACGGGCCCCGTGCCTGATCGCAGCTCCCGTCGCCCTGCGGAACTGCGCGCGGACCCATACACACGCATTCGCTCCGCCCCCCAACCGCTCCGCCCACCTCTGAGACACCCGAAACACTCCGGCGCTCGACGGCTCCCTGGTGGCTGATAGGCGGGTGGAGCGGTTGGCGGGTGGAGCGAGTGTGCATACATGGGTCCGCGCGCAGTTCCGCAGGGCGACGGGAGCGCCGCGCCGGCACAGGTCCTCTCTCGCCTCTGCCCGACGCACAGCGCCGGGTCAGTTCGCCCGAGGACTGTCTGAGCACGGACCCATGTATGCACAATCGCGGAGCCCGCCACCCGCGGAGCCCGCCGTGCCCTGACACCCGGCCGCATCTCCGGTTCCGGCTCCGGTTCCGGCCGTCGGGCTACTTCTTGTCGGGGGTGCTGCCGAGGAGGCCGGCGATCTGCTGGCCGGGGGCGGCGCTCAGGCGGGCCAGGCTGCTCAGGTGGTG
Source organism: Deltaproteobacteria bacterium (assembly GCA_020853705.1). Lineage (GTDB taxonomy): Bacteria > Myxococcota_A > Polyangia > Haliangiales > JADYYK01 > JADYYK01. The sequence continues at coordinate 15,961 of JADYYK010000287.1, read as the reverse complement.
GAGCAGGAGGTCGCGGTTGTCGGTGACGGAGAGGTTCTGCAGTTCGAGGGCGCCGATGCGGTCTTCGGGGGTGAAGGGCGGCGCCTCCACGCGCTCCATTGACAGCTTCTCGGGCGCGTACGCCATGTGCTCCGCCCGGGTGTCGACCAGCGAGTAGTCGTCGCCGCGACGCAACTCGACGGTGACGCTGCCGGTGACCGCGGGGGCGACCCAGCGCTGCAGGGCGTCCTTGATCATGCACGCCTCGGGGTCGTACCACTTGCCCTCGTAGAGCAGGCGCCCCAGCCGGCGGCCCCACTGCGCGTAGAGGTCGAGCGTGTTCTCGTTGTGGATCGCCGACAGCAGGCGCTCGTAGCCGATGTGCAGCAGGGCCATGCCGGGTGCCTCGTAGATCCCGCGGCTCTTGGCCTCGATGACGCGGTTCTCGATCTGGTCGCTCATGCCCAGGCCGTGGCGACCGCCGATGCGGTTGGCCTCCAGGAACAGCTCGTACAGCGAGGCGAAGCGCTGCCCGTTCAGCGTCGCCGGCACGCCCTGCTCGTAGCCGAGGACGATCTCCTCGGGGGCCACCGCGACGTCGGCCTTCCAGAACTGCACGCCCATGATGGGCTCGACGATGCGCACGCCCGAGTCGAGCCGCTCCAGGTCCTTGGCCTCGTGCGTCGCGCCCAGCACGTTGGCGTCGGTCGAGTACGCCTTCTCGACGCCCATGCGATACGGCCGCCCGAGCTTCTCCAGGTACAGGCTCATCTCGCGCCGGCCGCCGAACGCGGTCACGAAGGTCTGATCCAGCCACGGCTTGTAGATCTTCAGCGTCGGGTCGACCAGCACGCCATAGCGATAGAAGCGCTGGATGTCGTTGCCCTTGTGCGTCGAGCCGTCACCGAAGACGTGGACGTCGTCCTCCAGCATGGCGCGCACGATCGCGGTCGAGGTCACCGCGCGGCCCAGCGGCGTGGTGTTGAAGTACTTCTTGCCCGCGGTGCCCAGGTGGAAGGCGCCGCACTGGATGGCCGCGATGCCCTCGCGCACCATGGCCTCGCGACAGTCGATGAGGCGCGCCTTGACCGCGCCGTGCTCCAGCGCGATGGGCGGGATGTCGGCCGGGTTCTTCTCGTCGGGCTGCGCCAGGTCGGCGGTGTAGGCGTGCACCTGCATGCCCTGCTCGGCCAGCCAGGCCACGGCACAGCGGGTGTCGAGACCGCCCGAGAAGGCGATCCCCAGCGGCGTTCCCTTGGGCGGCAGCGATCGATAGATCCGGCTCATGGCGCGCGACTATATACGACCGCGGTGCGTGCGGAGCGTCAGTCGAGGCCGAGCGCGCTGGCCAGCTGCTTGACGATCGCGGTCTCGTTGGGCGTCAGCTTGCCGTCGGCCAGCGCGGCCTCGACCAGCTGATCGAGCAGGGCCTGGCGCGCGGCCTCGGGCTCGGCGCGCAGCGTGGCGGCGGCGCCGTCCGCGCCCTCGAAGTGGCGCACCAGGTCGCGCTCCTCATCGCTCAGGCCGGCGTCGTGCATGGACTGCTCCAGCAGCGAGCGCTCGTCCTCGGTCATCATGCCGTCCGCGGACAGCACCTGGGCGAGCAGGTGACAGCGAGCGAGTGCGAGTGCCATGGCCATGGCGGGCATCCTGGCATGGCAGCGGCGCGGCGTCGACTCTGGTAGAACTGGGCGATGCCTCGCGCCCGGCTGCTGTTGCTGCCCCTGGTGTCCGCCCTGTGGGCGGCGCCCGCCGCTGCCAACGGCCGCGCCCCGGCGATGATGTCGGTGCAGCGCGGCGCCGACGGCGTGGTCCTCGGCGGCGCCACCTTCGGCGCGGCGCTGCAGCAGGACGGCGCTTTCCGCTGGATCTGCGAGGGCGCCATCGGCTATGGCGGCTTCTTCGATCCGCAGTTCGAGCGCGTGGGCGCCACCCTGCTGGCCAGCACCTTCGACGGGCTGGCGCGCTCGGAGGACGGCGGCTGCTCGTGGGGCTACGCCCAGGGCGACCTGCTCGATCACTTCGTGGGCGGCTTCGCGGTCAGCCCCGGCGATCCCGCCATCGTCATCGCTGGCTCGGGCACGCTGGGGCGCGACAACGCGCTGATGCGGTCGACCGACGGTGGGCGCAGCTTCCAGGCCCTGGCCGCGACCAGCAGCGCGCGCGAGCTGTGGACCAGCGTGCGCTTCGCCCCCGGCGACGGCCAGCGCGTCTACGCGACCTCGTTCACCGTCAACCCGGGTAGCAACACGCTGTGGGTGTCGCGCGACGCCGGCGCCAGCTTCACGCCCCTGGCCTTCGCCCCCGGCGGCGGCCAGGAGGTGCGCCTGCTCGCGGTCCACCCCGGCAACGCCGACCTCCTCTATGTGCGCACCATCGCCTTCAACAACGACGACTCGGTGCAGCGCAGCACGAACGCCGGCATGACCTGGCAGCAGGTCTTCACCAGCCCCGAGATCGTCAGCGATCTGGTCGTGGCCAGCGACGGCCGCGCCGCGCTGGCCACGCGACCCTCGGGGCTGGCGCGCGCCCCCGATGGCGTGGCCTTCACGCGGATCACCGGCGCGCCCGCGGTGACCTGCATCGATCTGCGCGGCGCCCAGCTGTGGGGCTGCGGCAACAACGCCCCGCAGAGCTTCGCGCTGGGCTCGTCCGACGACTTCGGCGCCACCTGGACGCCCAGGTTCCGCCACAGCCAGCTGGCCAGCGTGCTCACCTGCCCCGTGGGTGCGGTCGCCAGCTGGCTGCCCGACCCGACCTCGAGCGATCCGCTGAAGGCGTCGCGCAGCACCGCGGCGCTGTGCGACCCGCTGTGGCCGGCTACCGTGCAGCAGCTCGGCGTGCTGCCGCAGGACGGCGGCCCCGTGGTGCAGCTGGACGCCGGGCCGGCCGACGCCGGCGCTGGCCTCGACGCCGGCCGCGACGACGGCGCCGACGGCGGCTGTGGCTGCCGCACCGGCGGTGCCCATGGCGGCCCGGACAGCGCCCCGCTCGCCGCGGCATCTGTGCTGCTTGCGGCGCTGGTCGTGGCCTTGCGGCAGCGCCGCTGATCAGCCAACCTGGCCGCATGCTCCTGCTCGACGGACCGTCTCGGCCCGCCCTCGCCCTGCTGGCTGTCCTGCTCGAAGGGTGCGGTGACGACCTGAAGCGACCCGCCGACGCGGGGCGCGCGGACGCCGGCGCCGACAGCGCCCTGCCCGACGCCGCCGCCTCCGACGCCGCGCTGCCCGACAGCGCGCTGCCCGACGCCGCGCTGCCCGACGCCGCGACGGTTGACGCGATGCCGGCCGACGCGGCGCCTCCCGGGCTCCTGTCGTGGACCATCCGCGGCCCCGAGAGCACGACCGTCGACAGCGCTGCCACCGCGATCGCCTGGGACTCGACCGGCGCGCTGTGGGTGGCCGGGATCGACACCCTCAGTGCGCTCGACAGCGCGGGCTGGGTGCGCCGCCTCGATCTCGGCGGCGGCCCATCGTGGACGCACCGGGTCGACGTCGCGGGCACGCTGGACAGCTTCCGGGGCATCGCGGCCGATGGCAGCGGCCAGGCCGTCGCCGTCGGGAGGTCGGGCCCCAACCTGGTGCGCAAGTTCGACAGCGCGGGCAACGTGCTGTGGACCGCGGCCGACACGGCGACCGGCATCGGGCGGCGCAACGAGGACGTCCTCGCGGGTGGCGGTGGCACCTGGGTCGTCGCCGGCTCGACCGCGGGCCTGGAGTTCGCCGGGCTGATCCGCTACAGCGCCACCGGCAGCCCCACGGCCTTCAACTCGCTGTCGACCAATGTGTGTGACAGCAGCGTGGGCCTGCGGCTCGCGCACGCCTCCGGCGGTGACTGGTTCTATGGCGGCTACACCTGCAGCTCGGAGTTCGGCGCGCCGAGCTTCCTGCGCCGCACCGACGGCAACCTGACCACGCGCTTCGACGGCTTCGACGCCCTGGTGCCCAGCGTCGAGGGCGTCGCCTTCCTTGGCGACGAGCTCCTGGTGTGCTCGCCCGGGTCACTCGACCGCTACTCGGCGACCGGGGTGCTGATCCGCCGCCATCCCCTGTCGGGCAGCTGCAAGCGCATCGCCACCACGCCCGCCGGCACCATCGTGGTGGCCGAGGCCGCCCCCGACGGCAGCGCGCGCGTCAGCACCCTGAGCAGCACCGGCAGCCAGCTGTGGCAGCACAGCTACCGCGGCGCCGCCAACCTGGGCGCCACCCCCGCCGACCTCGACATCGGCAGCGACGGCACCATCTATGTCACCGGCAGCGAGCTGACCGCCGGCAAGTCCATCTTCTTCGTCGCGGCCCTGACGCCGTGATGCACTTGTCATGCTGACAGGCTCCCAGCAGCGGCCTGGCGCCGTCGTGGCCTTGCTGGGCAAATCCATCTACTTCGTGCAAGCCTTGGCGCCATGACCTCCGACCTCGCAGGCCGCACCATCGTCGTCACCGGCGCCAACACCGGCATCGGCCTCGTCACCGCGCGCACGCTGGCGCAGCGTGGCGCCCGCGTCATCATGGCCAACCGCTCCGAGGACAAGACCAGGCCCATCCTCGACGAGCTGCGCGCGGCGGGGGCCCAGGCCGACTTCGTGGCGCTCGACCTCGGCGACCTGGCCTCGACCCGCGCCGCCGCCGCGCGCGTGCGCGAGCTGACCGACGAGGTGCACGTCCTCTGCAACAACGCCGGCCTGGCCGGGCAGCGCGGCCTGACCAAGGACGGCTTCGAGCTGACCTTTGGCGTCAACCATGTCGGCCCCTTCCTCTTCACCCAGCTGCTGGAGCCGCTGCTGCGCGCGGCCGCGCCGTCGCGCATCGTCAACGTCGCCAGTGCGGCGCACTACTCGGCGACCGGCATCGACTGGGACGCCGTCCGCCACAAGACCCGCAGCACCACTGGAGTCCCCGAGTACAACGTCTCCAAGCTGGCCAACGTGCTGCACGCGGCCGAGCTGGCGCGCCGCCTGGCCGGCACCGGCGTGACCAGCTATGCGCTGCACCCCGGCGTGGTCGCGTCCGACGTGTGGCGCAAGGTGCCGTGGCCGGTGCGGCCGCTGATCAAGCTGTTCATGAAGTCGGTCGAGGATGGCGCGAAGACGTCGATCTACTGCGCCGGCGCGCCGGAGATCGCAGGCGACAGCGGGCGCTATTACACCAAGTGCAGGGAGAAGACGCCGAGCAAGCTGGCGCAAGATCCCGCGCTGGCCGCCGAGCTGTGGCGGCGCAGCGCGGAGTGGGTAGCGTGAGGAGGGGGAAGCCGGAGCAATAGCCTCCTCGAAGCTTCGCTTCGAGGGGGCTATTGGAACTGCAGCCAGTAGATCAGCGCGTCCTTGTCGCGGGCGCTCAGCTCCGAGCCGTAGGTGTGGCCGCGGTTCTCGACCAGGTCGTCACACAGGAGCTCGCCGGTCGCCTGGTTCTTGCTGAAGATGTAGTGCAGCGGGGTGCCGGCCGGGATGGGGCCGAAGGCCACCGGCATCACGAACACCTTGGGCGTGCGCGTCGCCGACAGGAGCTCCAGCATGGCAGCGCGATAGCCGTCGCCGCGCTCCCAGGGTGACGCCTCGGGCGCGGTCCAGCCGCCGATGGCCTGGTTGTGCAGGAAGGGTGCGGTGGCCCAGATCCCGGCCAGTGGCATGGTGCGGTAGCCCTTGTCACCGGCCGCGCCGCGCGCCTTGTACAGGTCCGACGAGAACGCCGCCCACAGCTTGCCGGCGTCCCAGTTGGTGGTGCGCGCGCGGCAGGTGTTGGTCGACTGCGCTGGGTTGTCGACGATGGGGTTGACCTCGTCGTTGGTCAGCACGTTGCGACGGCGACCGTCGTTGTCGTGGCAGCCCGCGCAGCTCTGCTCGAACACCCCGCGCCCGCGCAGGTAGCTGCCGACCTGCCACGGGATCGACGGATAGCGCGGCGCCGGCACGCTGGCCAGGAAGTCGCCCATGTCGTCGAGGTCGGCCTGCGGCGGGAAGTCGGCGCAGTCGCGCTTGCACTGCGCCAGATCGATGGGCGCGTTGGGGTCGGGGCGCGGGCCCCGCGGGTCGGTCGCGGCGCGCGGCGCCACGCACTCGGCGAAGCAGACGCCGATGTTGGTGTACACGCGCACCGCCGCCAGATCGCCGCCGACGTCGTCCTCGCCGCCCTGCCCGTTGCGCATCTTGGGCTCCGACATGCCGACGTCGAAGCGGGGCCGCGACGGGTGCTCCCAGAACGCGGTGATGACGCCGGGGTTCATGATGCCGTCGTTGAACAGCGCGGTGGTGTCCACGGTGCCGGCCGGCCAGGCGTCGAACATGAAGCGACGCACGTCGGTGGGCGCCAGGTTGACCGAGAAGATCTTGCCCGACATCAGGTGCTGGTTGCCGATGGTCGGGTGGATGTTGTGCCAGCGCGGCTCGGCCGGGTCGGCCGGCGGCCACACTGGATCGAAGCCGGCGTGACACGACGCGCAGGTGACGCCGAACATGGTGGTGCCCGACGGCCCCGGGAACTTCTTGATGCCGATGACGCCGGTGTCGGTGGGGTCGGGGCACAGGTCCGCCCCGCCGGCCGGGTTGGCGCGGCAGTCGGGGTTGTTGATGGTGCCCCAGCGCGCGAAGCGCTCGGCGCGCGGCGTGTTCATGACCTCGGCGAAGCCGATGTTGATGCGCTTGGCCGGATCGGGGTGCGCGGCCAGGAAGCTGAAGAACTTCTCACCGCCGAAGGTCTTGTTGAACCAGACGTCACGGCCGTGGCGCGTGGCGCGGGACTCCTGCGACTGCGCGCTGACCGTGACCGGGTCGGGCGTGTTCTCGGGCGTGCCCCCCTCGCTGGCACAGGCTGGAACCAGGGCGAGCAGTGCCGTCACGATCGCAAGGTGAATGCGCGTGTGCATGAAGCCTCCCTTTTTCGTGTGGCTGCAACCTAGAGCAAGGCAGGTGCCGCCCACAGCCACACGCGATCTCGAGGGCTTACGACTGCGGTGCGGCACCTCCACCCCGTTTTGCCGTGGTCGAAATGCCCTGAAAATCGTAATCCACGTAAGCTCGCCTGCGTCGGTTGCAGCGCCGCGGTCGATTCTCGCAATGATCACGCAAGCCGTGCGCGCCGCCCTGGTTCATGGTGCCAGCGCCGCGCATGACGCTGCGCTGGCTCTCCTCTATGATGTCCCCGTGCGCAGGCTCCACCTGATGGCCGGGCTCGCGGCTGCGGTCGCCGTCGCTGGCTGCGCCACTGCCAAGAGCGGCGGTGACGATGACGGCGGCCAGAACCCGGACGTCGACGCCAGCATGTCGGGCGGAGATGGTGGGGTGGTCGGCGACGACGCCGCACTGCCCGACGCGCGGGTGATCGACGCGCAGGCGATCGACGCCGCGCCCGACAGCTCGACGCCGCGCCAGATCACCGACGACACCGCGGCCGAGTTCGCCGGCGGCACGCTGACCGCGGCGGTCATCGAGCCCTATGGGGCGATCGCTCCGCAGGCCTACTTCACCGGCGGCCTGCTGCTGTCGGCGTCCGACAGCGGCCAGACCGGCGACGCCGCGGCCGCGACCTGGGCCATGGTGCAGGCCTTCACCGCGACCGGGAAGCAGTCGGCCATGCGCAGCACCGACCAGGACTTCGGCACCGCCATGCCGGCCGGCCTGGGCCTCACCAGCGGCGACAGCTTCACGGTGTGGAGCGAGGGCGAGATCTTCCTGGAGGCCGGGACCTGGACCTTCAACCAGCTGTGTGACGACCACGCCTTCCTCGAGCTGGCGCCCCCCGGCGGCGCCTTCGCGCGCGTGGTGTCGACCAACTGGATGGCAGAGGGCAGCGGCAGCTTCGTGGCCGCGACCACCGGCTGGTACGCCCTGCGCGCGGCCTACTCCGAGGACACCGGCGGCTTCCTGTGGCGGCTGCGCATGAGTGGCCCCGGCTTCGCGGGGCCCGCGGTGATCCCGGCGCATCGGCTGCGCTTCCGCGCCGACAACGTCGATGGACTGTGGCAGGGCGGCTGGGACGAGCTCGGGCTGATGGGCGCCCATGGCGCCACCATCGACGACCAGACCGCCGCCAGCGCCGACTATGGCGCGGGGATGCCGGCCGACCTCGGCATCACCGCGGCGGAGCAGTTCTCGCTGCGCTGGGCCGGCCAGTTCAGGCTCGACGCCACCGGGGCGTACACGTTCGGGCTCAGCACCGACGACGGCCAGCGGCTGTGGATCGACGGCGCGCCGGTGGCCGCGGCGACGGCGTGGGACCTGACCACGCACGCCAGCACCACCGGGACCATGAACCTCAGCGCGGGCTGGCACGACCTGGTGGTCGATCAGCAGGAGAACACCGGCGGCGCCGCGGCGCGCTTCACGGTCGCCAGCGGCCCCGAGCTGGCCGGCATGGCGCTGCCGGCGGCGCGCACCCGCCCCGTGGTGGCGCGCGGCGAGCGGGTGGTCTCGGCCGTCGATCCGACCGACCGCGCGGTGCCCGACGTCGGCATGGTGGACTCGACCTTCACCATCGACGCTCCGCCCGGCGCGGTGGTCAAGGGGCTCGAGGTGGGCTGGACCTTCACCCACGCCTTCTGCTCCGACATCGAGATCCGCGTGGTGGCGCCCGACGGCACCGTGCTGCTGGTGCGCGACGACGAGGGCGGCACCGGCAGCTGCACCGTGACCGAGCGCGAGTTCCACACCGGCCTCGACGGCAAGCCCGCCGCCGGGCTGTGGCGCCTGCGCGTCAACGACGACTTCTCGGCCGATCTGGGCACCCTGCAGGACGCCCTGCTCACGGTGCACCACGACGGCGCGCAGCCGCCCATCGCGCTGACCTCGGCCTACGAGTCGGCGGTCAAGGACCTCGGCCCCACCGTGGCCTCGTTCGGCAACGTGGAGTGGTTCCCGCGCGTCCCCGCGGGTTCGTCGGTGGCGGTCAAGGTGCGCAGCGGCGCCACCGCGGCGGCCTGCCAGGCCGCGACCTGGTCGGCCGCGCTGACCGACCCGGCCGGCAGCGCGAACCCGGCGCCGCCCGCGCAGTTCGTGCAGTATCGGGTCGAGCTGACCTCCAACGGCGACGCCGCGCCGTCGGTCGACGCGGTGCGGCTGCGCTACACGGTGTCGCCGTGAGCGGGAGACGGACAGCTCCTCGCGCAGCGAGGAGCTGAGTGGCGCTACAAGGCAGCCGCGTCGAGTACAAGCTCCGGCTGTCGAACGTCGACCGCGGCGTCGACCTCGACGAGGCCGTGCACGCCGCGCTGCACCCGTCAGAGACCCTGGAGCACCTGACCCTGCGCATGCTGGCCCTGTGCCTGCTGCACGAGCCCGGGCTGACCTTCGGCCCCGGGCTGTCGACGCCCGGCGCCGCCGACCTGTGGGCCCACGATCTGACCGGCCGGGTCACGACCTGGATCGAGTGCGGCACCGCGCGCACCGAGGAGCTGCGCCGCGTGCTGTCGCACCACGCCGGCGCCAAGCTCGCCTGCGTCTTCGCCGGCCCGCGCCGCCGCGCCGAGCTCCTCGCCGAGCTCGACACCGGCGAGTTCACCCACAAGCGCTTCGGCGAGATCGAGCTGTGGATGATCGACCCCGCGCTGGTGACGGCGCTGGCCAAGGACACCACGCGCCAGCGCTGGGCCGTCACCGTGGTCGGCGATCACCTCTACGTCGAGGCCGACGGTGTCGCGGTGGACGGCGCGGTCGAGCGCAGCATGCTGGTCGCGCCGGCCTAGCCCGCGCTCAGCGGCCGGTCCGCACGAAGCGCGTCTCGACCGACCCGGCGTTCCAGCGGTCCGACACCATCTCGCTGCCGTCCTTCGAGAACACGCCGTACAGCTCGACGATGAGGCCGTCGTCATAGTTGAGGGTCCAGCGCAGGAAGGCGCCGCTGGAGTCGGGCTCGGCGTTGGGCTTGTACTCGCCGCTGCCGGCGGGGCTGGTGTCGAAGATGGCGCCGCCGAAGCCGTCGTTGATGAGGTGGTTGAAGCGGCCATCGGCGCCGAGCTGGATGCCGGCGATGTTGCGCGCGCCGTAGGGGCGCTCGAAGCCGCCGAGGTGGTTGCACAGACGCCAGCGACCGACCAGCTGGCAGGCCAGCTGCGCCGCTGACAGCGCGACCTCGCGCGGACCGCGGGTGACCTCGAGGTCGTTGCACTCGGCGCTCAGGTTGCCCTCCGACACCAGCTGCGAGGCGCACATGCTGCTCACACTACCGCCACCGCCACCGCCGCCACCGCCGCCCCCGCCGCCAGGGCTGGCGTCCGGCTTGACCCCGGCGTCGACGCGCGGCGGCGCCGTGGGCACCGGCAGGATGTCGTCGTCGTCGCCGCGGCCTCCCCCACCATCGAAGCCGAAGCAACCCGTCAGCCCGAGCCCGAGCACCGCGCACACCATCAGCTTGGTCATGCCCTATTGGTCCCCCACCCCGCCCCCGATCGAAAAGGAAATCCCTGGCAACTCCCTGCCTATGCCGCCCGGGTGAACATGGCGCACAGTCGCGTCCCCGCGGCCAGGAACACCGGGTCGCCGAAGCGCGCATACAGATCATGCAGCGCATACGCGGCCTTGAGGCCATGGTCGTCCAGGGTGCCGCGCGCCGCCGCTGCCAGCGCCGTGACATCCCCCACAGGTCGTGCCCCCACCGGCAAGCTCAGCCCCTCGCACAGCCAGGCCGCCACCGCGAAGTCGACCCAGCCGCGCCGGTGCGGCTCGGGATCGACCGCCGGCAGCAGCTGCTCCAGCGCACACAGCGCCTGCCCCACCGTCAGCGCATGCAGCAGCACGAAGCCGGGCCGCTCGCAGGCCACATGGGCCAGCAGCGCCAGCACCGCATGCCACTCGAACCCCACGCTGGTGCCCGCCACCAGGAGCTGGAACTCCGGCCGCGCCGCCAGCTCGCTGTGCTGGTACAGGATGAGCCCGAACTCGCCCAGCAGCGCCCGCTCGGCCTCGGTCAGAAACGATGGCGCCGCCAGCGTCTCCAGCAGCGCACGCGGCCGCGGCGACCTCGGCGTCACCGCCTGGCGCAGCTCGCGAAACCGCCCCGCCGCATACGCCAGCGCACGCGCCAGCTCCGCGCGCGCCGTCTCGGGCCGCACCTGCGACGACGCCAGCAGCGCGAAGTACACCCGCAGCACGCCGTGCCCCGCCGCCCCCGGCAGCCCCGGCCCCAGCAGCGGCAGCCACTCGGCCACCACGTCCGCGGGCGACCGCTTCGCCAGCGCGGCCTCGAACAGCTCGTGGAACGACGACGTCAGATCGAAGTCGCCCAGGTTGCGCAGCACCGCCTCGCGCGGCAGGCGCTGCAGCGGCAGCAGCGCCTCGCGCACGCGCAGTGGCTCGAGCCGCCGCCGATAGTGCGCATCGAACGACACCAGCTGCGCGTCGGTGGGCCCGAGCCACTCCGCCATCACGTGGAGGGCCGTCGCCGCCATCGGCAGGTGGTTGGTCAGCGTCGCGCCATACTCGTCGTCCAGCGCCAGATCAGCCGCGATCACCCGGTCGAGCAGGTCACTCACCGGGCCATCGTACTCCTTACTGCAGGGTCAGCGCATAGCCGCCCACGGCGCCGTCATACCCGGTCACGCGCACCACATAGGTGCCCGCGGCGAGGCCGGTCCTGGTCACCGTCTCACTGTCGCCGGTGCCCGCCGAGCTGCCAAGCTTCTCGCCGCCCGGCGCATAGACCTCGAGATCCAGGTCGCCCACCGCGTTCGAGAACGTGATCTTCGCCGTCAGCGCGCCGCCCGCCGGCACCGCCACCGCCAGGTAGTCGTCGTCCCCGCCGCAGATCACCAGGCCGGGGTAGCTGCCGCGCGCCAGCAGCTTGGCGGTCTCGCGGCTGTCGTTCTGCTCCTGGGCGTCGTCCGCACAGGTCGTGCCACCACCGCCGCCGCCGCTGACCGAGCACCACGGCGTCCCCGTCGGCACCGCGGTGTCGGCCGCGACGTCGCGCTGCGCGCACGGCTCGTCCTCGGCCCACTCCTTCCACTGCGCCGCGCGCCCCGTCGAGGCCGCGAAGGTCTTCCACTTGGCATAGCCGCCGTCGTTCATGAAGACCTCGGGCGCCACGCAGGCCTGGGCGTCCATCTGCAGCTTCTCGGCGCGGTCCATGATGATGCGGTACATGTCCGCCGTGCTGGAGTTCCAGCAGCAGGTCTTCGACCGGGTGTACTCCAGCTTGGCGAACACATAGTCCTCGTGGGTGCGATACAGGGTGTCCACCGCCGCCCGCGAGCGGCCGCTCTGCTGGCGCTCCAGCTCGTACAGCCGCTCGAAGGCGTCCTCGCGCCGCTCACGCGCCGAGCACGACGCCGGGTAGCGTGACAGGTGCAGGCGCGCATCCGCGATCTGGCCCAGGTACGCCATGCGCTTCTCCGCCGGCGAGACCTCGCCGAGGATGCGCCCGAAGGTCTCGGGCCGGGCGCTGATGCGCGCGCTGTCGGTATCGTTGATCCAGGCGCTCTCGTCGGCCGCCATCCAGGTGTTGGTCCACACCCCGGCGATGTTCTTGGTCACGCGCCAGCGCTTGAGGCCGCCGCCCAGCTTGGCGTACGGGGTGCCGTCATCGGCCGCGCCCATGCCGCCGGTGTACGGGTTCTCGAACGAGCCCTTCGACACCGTCTCGTCCTCCCACTTGGGCTGCCGGCGCGGCATCGAGCCCGAGGCCAGCTCGGCGGTGATGCGCCCATCGGCGCTGCGGCCCACCGTCTTGACCAGCAGGGTGTGGCCGATCCCGACCCGCTGCCAGCGCTCCAGCAGGACGTCGCCAGCGCGCACGCGGTCGGGCACCAGGTTGTAGGTGTTGGCGCTGTCGGCCAGGTTCATCGAGCCGAAGTAGTCGAGCAGCAGGATCAGGAAGTGGCCAGCGCGCTTGTTGAGGTGGATCTCGTCGGCGAAGGCGCCGAAGCGGGTGCCAGCCGGGAACGGCTGCACGTCCTCGCCGCCGGCCAGCCCCTTGCTGCGCAGCTTGGCGTCCCTGGGCCAGCCGTTCACGATGTCCGCCGGCGGCGTCGCGCTGGTGTCGGCATACGCGGTCGCGAAGTTGGGCGTCGCGCCATACTTGCCGGCGGCGGTGCGGATGCCGTTGTGGCCGAAGTACACCCGCACACCACGGCGGTCGACCGCCTCCATGAAGAAGGGCAGCTGGTACCAGGCCGCGAAGGTCGCGCGCATGAAGATGGCGACCTCGGCGCACTCCAGCGAGGGCGCGATCACGGTCTTGCCCCACGGCGTCGTCATCTCGAAGGTGTCGTAGTAGCCAGCGGCGCCGCGCACCCGGCGCAGCCCGTCGATCCAGACCGAGTACTTCTCGTCCCAGTTGAGGCCGCTGTTCTCGGCCCAGGCGACGCCGGCCTTGCGGGCGTTCGGGGTGTCGCGATCCTCCCAGGCGTTCTTGGCCGACCAGACCTGGGTCGCCGTGGTGTTGGTGGCGACCGCGAGGCCCTTGCGGTAGGGGCCGTCGTCCTTGCCCGGCGGGGGTGTGGTCTCGAACGGACCATCGATGGAGAACTCCTCGTCGGGGTGCAGCTCGGCGTCCTCCTGCGCGGCGCAGCCGGCGCCAGCCTGGGCAAGGACGAGGGCGAGCAGGGCGGCGAGCGATCGATGGTGGGTGCTCATGGCGAGCCTCTGTAAAGCAGCCGCCGTGCCGAGGTCGGATTGCGTGATTCTCGGCAGTTATGACCGCGGTGGGGCCGACCGACCTGGCCAGTCCAATCGCCGTCCAGCCTGTGTTTGCGGTACTTTGCCAGCATGCCGCCGCGTCGTGCAGCCCTCCAGTCGCTGACCCGACCACAGTCGGTCGATGACGACGCGTTCGACATCATCTGGCCCGCCAGCGCCACCCGGCACAGCGAACGGCACTGGACCCCGGTCGACACCGCGCGCCAGGGCGCCCGCCTGCTGTGCGGCAACCAGCAGCTGCGCGTGCTCGACGTCGGCTCGGGCGTGGGCAAGTTCTGCATCGTCGGCGCGCTGACCACGCGCAGCCACTTCACCGGCATCGAGCAGCGCCTGCACCTGTGCCAGACCGCGCGCGCCGTCGCCAGCGAGCACGCCATCGAGCGTGTGCGCTTCCTGCACGGCAACGCCGGCAACCTGGACTGGTCGGCCTTCGAGGCCTTCTACCTGTTCAACCCCTTCCAGGAGCACCTCAACCCGTACGACGACCCCATCGACGACACCATCCCGCTGGCCGAGCACCGCTTCCACGCCTATGTGCGCATGACCTACGGCAAGCTGATGAGCCTGCCGCCCGGCGTGCGCGTGCTGACCTACCACGGCTATGGCGGCCGCTTCCCGCCCGACTATGCCTGCGTCGCGCGCGAGCGCAGCGGCACCGACTTCGTCACGGTGTGGACCAAGGTCGAGCCGTAGGGTCAGTTGACCCGAGCCCGGGGGGCTGACCCTCCAGATACGCTCAGCAAACCCGCGCAGCCACGCGAGGCGCCCCGGCACCCGCGATGCAAAACCCCTGTGCGATGCGCAATTTCAGCTTCGCCTTGACGATGTCCGCCGCGACCTCGCTGCTGCTGGCCACTGGCTGCATGTCGGAGCTCGAGCCGCTCGACGCCACACCGCCCGGGGTCAGCCCGGACACCGACTCGCTGCCCGGTTCGCAGCCAGCCACCGACGGCGGCACCGCCGCGCCGCTGCCCGACGCCCACGTGGTCGTCCCTGACGCCGCGCCGCCGCCGCCGCCCTGCATGGCGATGAACGGCAACACCGTGACCCAGGATCCGCTGACCGGGCACTGCTACATGTTCTTCGATCGCCTCAAGCAGGAGGAGGACGCCCGCAACGCCTGCGCCGCCTACGCGCCGAGCACGCACCTGGCGACGCTGACCAGCCAGACCGAGCAGGACCGCGTGCGCGCCATCCTGGGCGAGACCGAGGCCTGGATCGGCTACGGCGACGCGCTGAACGAGGGCTCGTTCGTGTGGCTCACCGGCGAGACCAGCGCCTTCACCTGGTGGGCCCCCGACGAGCCCAACAACGGCGGCAACGTCGTCGAGGAGGACTGCACCGTCACCAACGCCCAGGGCACCGACGGCAAGTGGGACGACCGCGCCTGCACCATGACCTACGCGTACGTCTGCGAGCGCGACCGCTGAGCAGCCAGCACCCCACCGGCGGCGGTTGACACCCGCCCCGCCATCCGCACATCTAGAGCTACACGTGGACGACGCGCAGCTCATCAAGGTGCTCAAGGCGCTGGCGCACCCGCAGCGCTTTCGCATGGTGCAGGACATCGCGGCCGCCGGAGAGCTGTCGTGTGGCCAGGTCGGCGAGACCTGCCCGACCTCGCAGCCGACCACGTCGCATCACATGAAGATCCTGTCCGACGTCGGCCTGCTGCGCGTACGCCAGGACGGCAAGCACCGCTTCCTGTCGGTCGATCGCGAGCTGCTCGATCGGGTCAGCGCGCTGCTGCCGATCCGCATCGCCAGCGCCCCCGCGCGCAAGCCCGCCGCCCCGCCGCGCCGCCAGCGCGCCCGCTGACCCCGCCAGGTCCGTCATCCAGCATGCCTTGGCAGCTGGCCGAAGTGGGCTGGCGCCGGCCTGCAACCGGCGGCGCTGGTCCGCATCATATATCGAAGTTTCTAAATATGTCGATTCTTCGATACAAACCCTCGCCCAAGGAAGCCGCCATGAACCGCCTCGAACGCTACGCCCCGCACGCCGCCCGCATCGTCCTCGGTCTGATGTTCCTGGTCTTCGGCCTCAACTACTTCTTCCCCTTCCTGCCGCAGCCCAGGGAGGCCATGCCGGCCTCGGCGCTGGGCTTCCTCGGCGGCCTGGCGGGGACCGGCTACATGTTCCCGCTGGTCAAGGCCCTCGAGGTCGCCGCCGGCGTGCTGCTGCTGGCCAACCTGCTGGTGCCGCTGGCCCTGGTGCTGCTGGCCCCGATCATCGTGTGTGGATGGCCACCTGAATCCGTCGAAAGATGGCCTCGAGGCTCAGGCGGGGGGCTGAAGGGCTGAGGCGAGAGGAGCGTCGGGGTCGTCGTCTCCGAGGACGGCAAAGCGGATGCGCTCGAGGTCG
>JADYYK010000286.1 GCA_020853705.1 Deltaproteobacteria bacterium | reverse complement strand
GAGGTCGATGGTCAGGTCCTCGGCGCGACCCTTGACCTTCTCCAGGCACTGGTAGATCGGCACGGTGCCGATCGGCACCGGCGAGTTCCTGATGATCCACTCGCGGGTCTCGTGGATGTCCTGCCCGGTCGACAGGTCCATCACGGTGTCGGCGCCCCAGCGCGTGGCCCACTGCATCTTCTCGACCTCCTCCTCGATCGAGGAGCGGATGGCCGAGTTACCGATGTTGGCGTTGATCTTCACCAGGAAGTTGCGGCCGATGATCATCGGCTCCAGCTCCTGGTGGTTCACGTTGGCGGGGATGATGGCGCGGCCGCGGGCCAGCTCGTCACGCACGAACTCGGGCGCCACGTTCTCGCGGATGGCGCAGAAGCGCATCTCCTCGGTGATCAGCCCCTGGCGGGCGTAGTGCATCTGCGAGAAGTTCTGGTCGCCGCGCGCCTTGCGGGCCGCGATCCAGGGGGCGCGCAGGCGCGGCAGGCCGGTGCGCACGTCGTGGCCCTGCGGCCCCGAGGTGTCGTACACGCGCAGCGACGGCTCGCCGTTCGAGAGCCGGATCTCGCGCTGCGGGACGCGCAGGTCGCCGGTCTCGGTGTAGACCTTGGTCGAGGCGGGCAGGTCCTGGTCGATGGGGGCGAGGCGCGAGGTGGGGGGCTCGTGCTTGCTGTTGCCATTCAGCTTGCCGTTGCCGCCATTGCCGTTGTTGCCGTTGCCGCCGTTGCCGCCGTTGCTCCCGACCACTGGCAGCTTGCCGTTCCCGCTCGTCATCTTCTGGCCTCCCTACGCCGGCATTACCCGGGTCAGGTTGTAGGGGTCGCGTGCCGCATGCACGCCTCTCAGCCATCAGGTGGGCTCCCCCGTATGTTGGTCGGAACATACAAGGCCCCGGCGCGAATGCAAGGGATTCAGCCCCGTGCGGCCATGCAGGTCGGACCTCTCAGGCGGCGTGGCGCAGGCCGTCGCGCACCAGGGTGACCAGCGCAGGCACCTGGCTCAGGTGGTGCCACATCAGGACGCAGTAGGCGACCAGGCTGAGCGCCAGCGCGCCGACCGCCATGCGCCGGGCGCGCGCGCGCCACAGGATGAAGACGCCGAACGACACCAGGGTCAGCTTGCTGACCATGAACCAGAGCGGGCTGCGCTCCAGCGCCGCCGCCATCAGGGGGTTGGCCTCGACCGCCTGGCCCGAGGTGACCCAGATCAGCGTGAAGACGGCGTCGAGCAGGTTCATGACGACGACCGCGGACACCAGGGTGCGCAGCCAGGGACGGGTCGGGTGCAGGGCGGTCGCGGTCACGAACCTGGGTATTGCACGGGCCGATCCAGCTGATCGCCGCTGCAACCAGCTGAAACCATTGCCATGTGAGATCCGTCCGTGGGGCCAAAGTCGCCACGATCCGGCGGCTCGAGTTGCCGCTCTGTCAGGGCGCGTCGAGCAGCGTCGGCGGGCCGCCTGGCGCGATGCGCAGCATCTGGCCATCGGTGGTGACCAGCACCGCGACCTCGCCGCGCGCCAGCAGCTGGTCGGGCGCGCTGCCATGGCCGAGATACAGCGGTGGGCTGCTGGCCAGCGACGTCAGCGGACCGCGGCGCAGCCACAGGTCGAGGTCGCTGCTGCGGCTGACCAGGACGACGTCATTGCCGGCGGCCGCGAAGGCCAGCGGGGTCGAGCGCGCGTCGGGCGGCAGCTCCAGCGCGGCGGACGCGCAGCGCGCCGGGCGCTCGCAGCGGCGCTCCTCGAGCTTGTCGTGGTCGGCCAGCCAGGTCAGCACCGCCTGGTCACCGGGACAGTCGAGGCGGACGCCGTGGGGCATGGTCACGTCGATGCGGATGGGGGTGTCGTCGCCCTCGTCGAGCCAGATCAGCCGGCCCTCCGGGCCGCCCATCCCGATGGCCATGATCAGCGCGTCCCGGCTGCGGCACAGCCGCGGCACCCCGAAGCTCGATCGGGCCATGGCGCCGAGCTCGCGGACCGGGCCGATGGCGGCGGCACCATGGCCCAGGCGGCGCGCGGTCAGGTGGGTGCCAGTCTTGCGCGGCTCGAGGGCCAGGAAGTGGTCATGCGCCAGCCAGGTCTCGGTGGTGCCCTTGGGCAGCTTGAGCTTCTCCGTCGTGACGGTGCCGCCGTGGCTCCACACCACCTCGTACTGGTCGGGGCTGGGCTCGAACAGCGCCGCGAAGTCCTCGCCGCGCACGAAGCCACCGCGCCCTTCGCTCTGCTTGCCCGACCAGACCACGCTGCCGTCCAGCCGGGTCACCGCGGTGCCGGTCTCGACCGGCGACTGGATCAGGACCTCGCCCGCGAGGCCCTCCATGGTCTGGCCGTCGCGCTGGCTGGACGCGACACAGCTCAGCTTGGCCAGCGCTCTCTCGCCGTCGGGCAGCAGCTTGCAGCTGCGCCTGCGGCGCATCCACAGCGGCGTGACCTCACCGGAGATGCTGCCCTCGCCTCCGGTCAGGTCGCCGATCCGTCCCGGCGCCAGCGGCAGCGCGTGCACCGGGGTCGGCGGCTCGGGGGTGTCGAGCGCGGGCCGCACCGGCAGCGGTCGCGCGGCGTCCTTGCCGAACACACGGCCGACCTGGTTCTCCAGCCAGGCCGAGGGCGGGCCATCCTGCTCCAGCGCGGCGACCAGGGTCTCGACCCGATCACGCAGGTCGGTCAGGTTGCCAGCGCCCTGGCTGCGGGCGTCCTCCAGCGCGCTGACCAGCCGCCGCGCCTCCAGGGCACAGCGCGCCGGCCACGGTCCGCCCGCGGGGCCCTGGCCCAGCCAGCGCGCGCGCAGCTCCTCGTGCAGGTCGAGGGGCAGGGCGTTGCCGCCCAGCAGGCAGCGCTGCAGGGTGGCGAAGCGCGCGCCGCAGGACGCCACCGCGTCCTTGCGCCGCTTCCAGCGCAGCGCCGACCAGCCCGCGACCGCGCCCGCCCCCAGCAGCACGCCCAGCACCATCCAGCGCTTGGTGCGGCGGCGCTTGTCGGCGATGAGGTCGTGGGCGTCGGTCATCGGGTCACGGGGTCACTCGGGCAGGCCTCGGAGGTTTACGACGCGGCGCCCTGTCTCTTCTTCAGCGAGTCGGCCAGCTCGACCAGGGTGTCGCCGGTGGCACCCACCAGCAACGCCGGCTTGGGGCTCTCGAGTCCCCACGGCTGCGGGGTGCCGACCGTCACGGCAAAGCCGCCGCCATCGACGCGGCCGATGACACCGAAGCCGGTCAGGCCATCGATCTTGAGGCGCGGCTCGACCCAGGGCAGGCGCGACAGGTCGACCTCGATGAGGCCCTGCTCGCAGGTCAGGGCCAGGCGGTCCTTCATGGCGCGGCGCTCGACCAGCAGGATGTTGCCCAGGGTGGACCGGAACACGGGCTGGAAGTCGTCCAGGTTGCCGGTCTCGCGGATGCGCGCGAAGGGCAGGTAATACAGGTCGGGATCCTGCATCTTGCGCGCGAGCAGGCCGCTGCCGACGCTGACCACGTCGCAGATGCCGCGCAGGTGCAGCTCGACCGGGTTGGAGCTGTCGCTCTTGACCCACCAGCTACCGGGCTGGTGCGGGGTGCAGCCCAGAAAGACGTTCTTGGCGCTGGTGGTCTTGAGGAAGTTGCCCAGCACGGTGGCGGTCTCGTGCGCGGTGCCGGGATCCTTGAGGCGGCGATCGCCGTTCCAGATCACGCCGCCGTCGGGCAGCCGGTGCAGCGAGTCGAAGTAGAAGAAGCGGCCCTCCCAGGGCGGCTCCAGGGTCAGCTTGTCCCCGACGCGGATCTGGGTGACCTGCTCGGTGTCGGCGGGCACCGCCAGGTGCGGCTCGCCCGAGGCGTCGAGCGCCACGAACAGCAGGCCGCGCGGCGTCAGGCCGGAGCGACGCAGATCATTGAGGCCGAGCGACAGCGCGACCGGATCGCGATAGCGGTAGGTCTTGACCGGAATCATGCCGGCATCCTATTCGCGCCGGCCCTGGCTTACAATCACCGCACCATGATGGTCTTCAGCAACGACGCCAAGGTCGCCGAGCAGCAGATGCACGCGGTGATCTTCTACCTGACCACGTTCGGATACATCGACGGCGACTTCGATCTGAGCGAGAAGGCGTTCATTCGCGACCACATCAAGCGCCTGGTCGAGGTCCGGGTCGACGGCGCCAAGAAGGGCCTCGACCCCAAGCTGCGCGCCGAGATGGTGGGCAAGTACTCGCGCCACTTCAACGAGGTCTTCGACCAGATCGATCACCAGGTCCGGGAGCTGTTCACCGAGGCGGTCTCGGAGAACGAGAACCAGGCCGCCTTCGTGCGCGCCAAGCTCAAGCTGCGCTGCTACGAGATCTTCAAGGGCTTCAACGAGGACAACCAGGTCAACATCCTGGCCACGGTCGACGAGTTCATCCAGGCCGACGGCCGCGTGCACGAGGCCGAGTCGCTGTTCCGGCGCGAGCTCGGCGAGCTCTTGCACACCGAGGTGCGCGTCGACGACGCCGACGACGCCGGGGTCAGCCTGGTCGCCATCGCGGAGCCCGCCAAGCTGGAGCCGCGCCTGCCCAACCACCCCTTCTTCGAGCGCTTCGAGCGCCACTACTCGGCCGACAAGGAGATCATCGCGCGCCAGGCCGCGGCCGATCTCGACCTCATCAACCAGCACATGGCCAAGCTGGACGAGCAGCGCACCGCGGGGATCGGCCGCCTGCTCGGCAAGCACGCGGCGGCCGACTTCGCGCCCGGCACGCAGCTGCTCGACGAGCACGTCTATGTCATCAACCCCAAGCCGGGACAGCGCTACGAGCTCTTGGTGCTGGGCGATCTGCACGGCTGCTACTCGTGCCTGAAGGCGGCCCTGCTGCAGCACGACTTCTTCAACAAGGTGCAGGCCTTCAAGAAGGACCCGCAGAGCAACCCCGACGTCAAGGTCGTGCTGCTGGGCGACTACATCGATCGTGGCCGCTTCAGCTACAACGGCGTGCTGCGCACGGTCATGCAGCTGTTCGTCAACGTGCCCGAGCACGTCATCGCGCTGCGCGGCAACCACGAGTACTACCTGGAGCTGAACGGTCGCGTGTACGGCGGCGTGCGCCCGGCCGAGGCCATCAACACGCTGGTCGGCTACATGCCCGACGAGATGTTCTCGAACTACATGAAGCTGTTCGACGCCCTGCCCAACATGCTGATCTTCGACAAGACGCTGTTCGTGCACGCCGGCATCCCGCGCGACGAGCTCATCAACACCAAGCTGCGCGACCTGGCGTCGCTCAACGATCCCGAGATTCGCTTCCAGATGCTGTGGAGCGATCCCAGCGAGGCCGACCTCATCCCGGCCGAGCTGCAGGCCGCCAACGCGCGCTTCCCGTTCGGTCGCCTGCAGTTCAAGTCGTTCATGTCGAAGATCGGCTGCAACCTGATGCTGCGCGGCCACGAGAAGATCGAGGAGGGCTTCAAGACCGTGTACGACGACGGTCACCACGTGCTGCTCAACCTGTTCTCGGCCGGCGGCAAGGGCAACGATGATCTGCCCGAGGACTCCAACTACCGCTCGGTGCGGCCGATGGCGGCGGTGCTGCACCACCTCGACGGCGAGACCAAGGTGGTGCCGTTCGAGATCGACTACGCCCGCTACAACGACCCCGACACCAACAAGTTCTTCGCCTCGCCCGCCGAGATCGAACACCGCGGCTGATGGAGCACGAGGTCACCGGGCCGATCGCGCTGTGTGTCGACGGCGCGCTGAATCCAGCCGCGGTGGGCTGGTCACGCACGCCGCTGCACGACTGCGCCATCGCGGGGAGCTGGGGCCGGCGCAAGCGCTGGCACCACTGGGCGGTGACCTCGCGCGCGCACGTGGCCATGGTGACGGTGGCGGATCTCGACTATGTCGGGGTGGCCAGCGTCGCGGTGATCGAGCTCGGCGAGGGCAAGTGGCGCGAGCGCGTCGCGGTGCGGCCGCTGGGCTGGCGCGGTGTGGCGCTGCCCGAGCGTGCCAGCGCGGGCGCGTTCTCGGTGCATGCCATGGGGCTGCGCGTGGCCATCGAGGACAACGCGGGGGGCGCGCGGCTGCTGGCGCGCGGGCAGGGCTTCGAGCTCGACATGAAGGTGACGCGGCCGGTGGGGCACCAGACGCTGAACATCGCGCTGCCGCTGTCGGACGGCTTCCAGTTCACCTCGAAGCAGGCCGCGCTGCCGGCCGAGGGCGAGGTGCGGGTCGGGCGCCACGTGGTCCGCTTCGCGGGTGACGACGCGCTGGCGTGTCTGGACTACGGGCGCGGGGTGTGGCCGTATCGCACCGAGTGGAACTGGGCCGCGGCACACGGGCGGGTGGGCGCGCACATGCTGGGGCTGAACCTGGGCGGGCGCTGGACCGACTTCGGCGGCGTGACCGAGAACGGCCTGGTGGTCGATGGCGTGCTGCACAAGCTCGAGGACCGCGTGGTGTTCAGCCACGATGGCAGCGACGTGCGGCGGCCCTGGCGCATCCACGGGCCGGGCGTGGCGGTGACGGTGCACCCGTGCGGCGACCGCAAGGCGCGCCTGCCGCTGGGGGTCGCCAGCGCGCGCCTGGAGATGGCGCTGGGCCACTTCGAGGGCCGCGTGCTCGACTTCGACGTCAGCGGGCTGTTCGGCTGGGCCGAGGAGTTTCATGCGCGCTGGTAGCGCGCGCCTGAGAGGACGGCGACGATGACGATGACGATGACGATGCGCGTGAAGCTGGTGGCGACTGCGATGGCGACGGTGCTGCTGCTGGGCGCGGGGGCGCTGGCCGGCTGCAACAAGAGCGAGAAGGCCAAGCGCAAGATGGCCAGGATGGCGGGAGGGCCCGGGTCCGAGGAGCTGCGGCCACGCGGCGGCGCGGTGGTCCAGATCCCGGCGCCCAGCGTCATCGGCGTCCCCGAGGCGCCCACCGTGATGGGCGTCGCCGGCGCCTCGGCGCTGGATCTCGGCACACCCGAGAAGACCCTGACCGCCGTGTTCGACGCCGCGCGCACCGGCGACACCCACAACCTGCTCAGCCTGTGCGCCGCCGACGGCGACGGCGACGTCAAGCAGATCTGCGCCATGACCGCCCAGCACCCCGAGTGGGCCGAGTTCGCCAAGGTCTTCAAGGACGGCAAGATCACCGCCCCGGCGGCCATCGTGGGCAATGAGGCCACCGTCGAGTTCAGCTTCGGCGAGGGCGGCACCGAGCACGAGACCATGCAGTTCACCAACGTGGACGGCAAGTGGCTGCTGTCCGGGTTCTGAGCGGCCGCATCGCCAGCCGCAGCAGTTAGCGGGCGCGCAGTCGCTGGGTGCGCTCGTGCTCCAGCGCCTCCCTGGCTTGCTGCGCCTCGGAGATGCTGCGAAAGCGGCGGACACCGGGGGCAGCGCAGGGTGGAGTGAGGAGCATGGTGCGCGTCCACAGCGCACGCACGATGGCGACATATGTGGGGTCGCCTGCGTCGCCGCGCCTGGGCGGCGGGAGCTCCTCGACGGAGCGGTGCTTGACGACCGGCATCACGGCTCCTCGACGTCATACTCGCGGGCGAGCCACTGCGCATCGACGTGATCCGATGGGCGCACGGTGTCGCGCTTCATGCGAAAGAGCGTGCGGGCGGTGGCGACACGGACCGCGACGTCACCGAAGGCCTTCTGTTCCCACGACAGGTCCTCGTATGCGAAGGCCTCACCGAGGCGAGCCAGGATGTCGACCTGGAGCAACCCGTCGGGAGACACGTATTGAATGGCGGGATACGCGCCAGCGAGGTCCTGGCTGGTGATCTCGGCGACGGCGGGATCGTGAGTGACCCGGCCGATGGCGCGCTGCAGACGAGCGACGTTCTCGGCGCTGGGGCGGACGAAGATGTCGATGTCCTGCGTCGCCCGAGCGCGCCCGTGGACGTTCATGGCCACCCCGCCGATGAGGATGTACTCGACGGCCTCGTCTCCGAGTGCCGAGAGGAAGCGCATGACGACGTCCCAGTCCACGCCCAAGTATAGGCAGTGTCTCGTATCGGCCAGCCACTTTTCGCGGTGCATTCGGCGAGGTCGCGGCCGAAAATGCGAAGGGCCAGCGCGAGGCCGGCCCTTCGTTGGTTGCTGTGCGGGTGGGTTAGCGGCCGCACTCCACGGTGAGGCGGTCGGTGGGGTAGATGTAGCCGCCGAGGATGCACATCTCGTCCTTGGCCATGACGCCGAAGGAGACCGGGCTGCCGGTGGTGTTCATCCAGGTGCAGGAGAAGCTGAGCGAGTCACCCGCGGCCAGCTGCAGGGGCGGGGTGTAGATCTGGTACTTGGGGTTGTCCCAGTCGGTGTTGTCGTAGACCTTCTCGTCCACGCCGCCGTGGACCTTGAAGCCCTCGAAGCGCATGCCGAGCTTGTGGGTGTGGCCGTTCAGGGTCATCACGGTCTGCGCCGCGGCGAACGGGGCGCAGTCCTTCCGTGCCGTCTTCATCTCACCAGCGCCGATGGCGGGGAAGTCGGTCCAGTTGTAAAACAGGCTGCCGGCCTTGACGTTGCGCGCGACGTCGTTGTGCCACAGCTCGAGCTTCATGTTCACCGGCTGCGCCGTGCTGTTCAGGTTGATGTAGTGGTAGTTGAAGAGCAGGCGCTGCTTGGCGCCGACCGGGTAGTAGACGTCGTCGGGGAACTGGAACTCGATGACCGGCTTCTGGGTGCCGATCAGGATGGGCACCGCGGAGCCCGGGATCGAGCAGCCGCCGCCCTTGAACTTCTGGCCGACGGTGGCCTGCGCCCACAGGCTGCCAGGCGTGATGAGCTGCACGATGGCGTGGTGCGAGACGCCCTCGTCGATGCTGAGCTTGATGTGGTGGACCTTGATGGCGTCGGTGTTGGGCAGCTCGACGACCTCGCACCACTCCTCCTCGGCGCCGGCCGGGATGTTGGCGGTGCTTGCGGACAGGGTGATCTTCTCGCCCTGCGGGACCACGACTTGACCACCGTCAGGTTGCGGCGTGACGCTGCCGTCGACGGTGACGTCGTCGTCACCACCCGTGCCTTCACCCGATCCACAGCCGACCAGCAGGGACGCGCTCGCGATGCAGCTAACCAGGAGCAGGCTCTTCATGGGGACCTCCGACCGGCGCGAAGTTATCACGGTTGTCCGATTTTTCCGCCGCGGGCCGATTTCGTAAGGAAATTCACGTTTCTTACAGATTGATGGGCCCAGGGCACATCCGTAGTCTGGGGAGTCCAGAGCGAGGAGTGTTCATGGCCCGTACCCCGTTGTTGCGGTCGATCCAGAAGCTGTTCCGGGAGCATCGCGAGGCGCGCAAGCGGCAGGTCAGCCTGTCCGGGCTGCGTGAGCAGGTCGCCGCGCAGGGACCGTCGCGCCGGCAGGTGCTGGCCGGTGCGGCCCTCGGCGCCGGGCTGCTGGCGCTGCCAAAGCGCGCAAATGCTGCGGGTGGGCAGCCCAGCATCGCCATCGTGGGCGGCGGGATCGCCGGCCTGGCGTGCGCGCTGAAGCTGGCTGATCGCAACAAGGCGGCGACCGTGTACGAGGCCTCGGGCCGCGTCGGCGGGCGCATGTTCTCGAACAGCAGCTACTGGTCCGCGGGCCAGGTCAGCGAGTGGGGCGGTGAGCTGATCGACACCGGCCACAAGACGGTGCGTGGCCTGGCGCAGCGCTTCGGGCTGCCCCTCGACGATCTGCTGGCGGCGCAGCCGGCGGGGTCGACGCCGACCTTCTACTTCAACGGCAGCCACTACAGCAAGGCCGACGCCGACGCCGACTTCGCGCCGGTGTTCGACGCCGTGACCGCCGACGAGGCCGCGGCGCCGTTCCCGACCACCTACGACGCCTTCACACCGCAGGGCGCCGAGCTGTCGGCCATGACGGTGCACCAGTGGATCAAGACCCGCGTCCCCGGTGGTCACGGCTCGGCGCTGGGCAAGCTGCTCGACGTCGCCTACGCCATCGAGTACGGCGCCGACACCAAGCAGCAGGCCGCGCTCAACCTGGTCTACCTGCTGGCGTACCAGCCCGATCACCGCGAGTTTGCCGAGTTCGGCGAGTCGGACGAGCGCTTCCACATTCGCGGCGGCAACCAGCGCCTGCCCGAGGCCATCGCCGCGCAGCTCGGCCCGGCGGTCAAGACCGGCCATGCGCTGCGCAAGATCAAGCAGACCGCGGGTGGGCGCTACACACTGAGCTTCGACAAGGCCGGCGGCAGCGTCGACGTGACCGCGGACTTCGTGGTGCTGTGCCTGCCCTTCGCGGTGCTGCGCGAGCTCGACTATGCGCAGGCGGGCTTCGACGCCCTCAAGCAGACCGCGATCCGCGAGCTCGGGCGGGGCCACAACGGCAAGCTGCAGCTGCAGTTCAACAGCCGGCTGTGGAACACCCAGGGCGCCTGGGGGCTGTCGAACGGCACCAGCTACAGCGAGACCGGCTACCAGTGCGGCTGGGACGTCACCCGCGGGCAGGCCGGCGCGCCCGGCATCATGAACCTGTACTCGGGTGGCTCGGTGACCGACGCCATGAAGCTGAACAGCGCGTTCGGGACCGCCAGCAACGCCCAGGTGGTGCAGGACGCGCAGCGCGGTCTGCAGCAGCTCGGCCCGGTGTTCCCCGGGCTGGCGTCGCGCTGGAATGGCAAGGCCACGCAGTCGATCTGGCACAAGGCGCCGCTCTACAACGCGTCGTACTCGTTCTACGAGCCGGGTCAGTACACCGAGTTCTGCGGCTACGAGGGCGTCGCGCAGGGCAACGTCCTGTTCGCCGGCGAGCACACCTCCGAGAGCTTCCAGGGCTTCATGGAGGGTGGCGCCAGCGAGGGTGAGCGCGCCGCCAAGGATCTGCTCAAGCTGCTGTAGCGCGTCGCACCAGGCCGGAAATCGCCCTCATATATGATGGCGGCCTCATGGCCGCGGTCGACTTCGTCGGTACGCCTCGCTTCCGGGTGCTGTCGCGCCTGGGGCAGGGCGGCATGGGCGTGGTCTATCGCGCGCATGATGAGGAGCGTGGCGTCGACGTCGCGCTGAAGACGCTGCACAAGCTGGATGCGGGCGGGCTATACCGCCTCAAGCAGGAGTTTCGCTCGCTGGCGGACGTCAGCCACCCCAACCTGGTCGCGCTGCACGAGCTGGTGGTCGAGGGCGACCAGGTGTTCTTCACCATGGATCTGGTCGAGGGCAGCGACCTCGTCGAGCATGTGCGCAGCGGCGGGCGGGGCGCGGATGCGGCGCCGGCGGAGTGGAACTTCTCGACCGTGACGGCGGGGCAGCCGGCGCCCGAGCGGGTGACACCGGGGGCGGGGCCGGCGTCCGCGCCCGTGCGCGCGCGGGGGCTCGAGCTCGACGTGGGGCGCCTGCGCGCCGTGCTGACGCAGCTGGTCGCCGGAGTGCGCGCGCTGCACGCGGCCGGCAAGCTGCACCGCGACATCAAGCCGTCGAACATGCTGGTGACCCCGGATGGTCGGGTCGTACTGCTCGATTTCGGGCTGGTCAGCCAGCGCCGCCACGGCGTCAGCGGTGATCGCGGCCTGATGGGGACCCCGGCGTACATGTCCCCGGAGCAGGCCCAGGAGCAGCCGCTGGGGCCCGCCAGCGACTGGTACAGCGTGGGCGTGGTGCTGTTCGAGGCGCTGACCGGGGTGCTGCCGTTTCGCGGAGCGGTGACCGAGGTGTTGGCGGCCAAGGCGCGCTTCCCGGCGCTGTCGCCGGCCCAGCTGGCGCCCGACGCGCCCGAGGATCTGGTCGAGCTGTGCGAGGAGCTGCTGCGCATCGAGCCCGAGCGGCGGCCCACCGGGGAGGACATCGCGCGCCGGCTGGGCGGCGAGCGCGTCGTCGAGCGCGCGCTGGGCGCGCCGTCGGGGCTGGACGAGGGCGAGCCGCCGCTGATCGGCCGCGACGCCGAGCTGGCAGCGCTGGCCAGCGCGCTGGCGGAGGTCCGCGCGGGCGAGCCCGTGGTGGTGTGGGCGCACGGCCGCTCGGGCATCGGCAAGTCGACGCTGATCGAGCAGTTCCTCGCGGAGTCGGGCGCGCTGGTGCTGGCGGGGCGCTGTTACGAGCGCGAGTCGGTGCCCTACAAGGCGCTCGACGGCGTCATCGATGCGCTCAGCGTGCAGCTCGGCAAGCTGGAGCCTGGGCTGCTGCGCAGCGTGCTGCCGGCGGAGGGCTGGCTGCTGGCCCGGCTGTTCCCGGTGCTGCGCCGGGTCGCGGGGCTCGAGAGCGCCCGGGTCGGGGCCGGGGCCGGAGCCGCGGCCGAGGTGGCCCGGGACCCCGACCCCCAGGAGCTGCGTCGTCGCGGCGCGGTCGCGCTGCGTGAGCTGATGGCCGGGCTGGCGCGCGTGGGGCCGGTGGTGGTGCACATCGACGATCTGCAGTGGGGCGATCTGGACAGCGCCGCGCTGCTGGAGGAGCTGCTGGCGGCGCCCGGGGCGCCGGGGCTGCTGCTGCTGGCGAGCTACCGCCGCGAGGACGCCGGGAGCAGCGTCTGTCTGGCGGCGCTGGGGGCGCCCGGCAGCGCGGGACCGCAGCGGCTGGCGCGCACGCGCGAGCTCCCGGTCGAGCCGCTGGCGCCGAGCGCGCTGGAGGCGCTGCTGGAGGTGCTGCTGCCCGACGCGCCGCCCGGGCGGCGCGCGGCCATCGCGGTCGAGGCCGATGGCAGCCCGCTGCTGGCCGGCGAGCTGGCGCGCTGGCATCGCGAGCGCGGCGCCGGCATGACGGCGGCCACCCTGGTCGAGGTCCTGGGCGCGCGCTGCGAGCGGCTGCCGGCGCCGGCGCGCACCCTGCTGGAGGTCGTCGCGCTGGGCGGCCGGCCGCTGCAGCGCGCGGTGGCGGCGCGCGCGGCGGGGCTCGAGGATGCCCAGGGGCCGCTGGCCATGCTCAGCAAGAGTCGCCTGCTCCGGCTGCAAGGGGGCGACGCCGAGACCTTCCATGATCGGGTGCGCGAGATCGTGGCGCAGGCGCTGCCGGCGCCGCGGCGGCGCGCCCTGCACCTGGCGCTGGCGACCGCGCTGTCGGAGCAGGGCGGCGCCGAGCCCGAGTTCCTGGGCGCGCACCATGACGGCGCCGGTGACAGCCGGCGCGCTGGCGAGCTGTACGCGACCGCGGCGACGGCGGCGCACCAGGCGCTGGCGTTCGAGCGCGCGGCGCGGCTGTACCGGATGGCGCTGGAGCGCACCGCCGAGGCGGCGCTGGTGCCGGCGGGCCCGAGCACGAGCACGGAGCGCCTGCGGCTACAGATCGGCCTCGGCGAGGCGCTCGCGGGGGCTGGCCAGGGCGGTCGGGCGGCGGCGGCGCTGCTCGACGCGGCCGCCGCGAGCGCCGGCGACGAGGCGCTCGAGCTGCGTCGCCGCGCCGCCGAGCAGCAGCTCAAGGCGGGCCTCATCCCCGAGGGCATCGAGACCATGTCGGCGGTGCTGGGCAGCGTGGGGCTGGCGGTGCCGCGTCGCCCCGGGCGCGCGCTGATGTCGCTGCTGTGGCGGCGCGCGCGGGTGCGCCTGCGCGGCCTCGACTTCGTGCAGCGCGCCGAGCCCGAGGTGCCCGCGCCGCGCCGCGTGCTGATCGACACCTGCTGGTCGATGGCCATCGGTCTCGGCATGGTCGATCCCATCCGCGGCAGCGACTTCGGCGCGCGCCACCTGCTGCTGGCGCTCGACGCCGGCGAGCCGCGGCGGATCGCGCGGGCGCTCGGGCTGGAGGCGGCCTATCGGGCCATCGAGCCAGGTGGTCGCGCCGCGTCGCGCAGCCTGCTCGCCACCGCGCGCACGCTGGCGGGCGAGCTGGGTGACCCGCACGTCTCGGGCCTGGTCCGTCTGCTGGGGGCGACGACGGCCTATGTCAGCGGCGAGCCGGCCCCTGCGCTCGAGCTGGCCCGCCAGGCCGAGGCCGAGCTGCGCGCGCGCTGCGTCGGGGTGTCCTGGGAGCTGTCGCAGGCCCAGGTCTTCGCCATCGCGTCGTTGATCCTGCTGGGCCGCGTGCGCGAGGTGCGCGAGGCGCTGACGCGCGGCATCCATGACGCCCGGAGTCGCGGCGATCGCTACCTCGAGATCGGGCTGCGCGGGGCCTTCGGCTCGATCCCGTACCTGGCCTCGGGCGACATCGGCGCCGGCGAGCGCGATCTCGACGACGCCATGGCGGTCTGGGGCGCCCCCGGCGAGCAGCGCTTCCACATGCAGCACTGCTACGACGTGCTGTCGCGCTGCACCTTCGATCTGTTGCGCGGCCACGGCGCCGGGGCGCCGGCCTTGCGCCGGCTCGACGAGGCCTGGCCGCAGTTCAAGCGCTCGTTCCTGCTGCGCGCCCAGGTGGTGCGCTGCTTCCTGCTCGACATGGACGGGCGCATCGCGGTGCTGGCGGCGCAGGGTGGTGTCAGCGGCGCCCTGCCGCGAGCCCAGCGTGCGGCGCGCCTGCTGCGTCGCGAGGGGCTGGCGCTGGCGACCACCTGGGCCGCCGCCATGGAGGCCGGCATCGCCAGCGTCAAGGGCGACCCCGAGGCCACCCGGGTGGCGCTGGAGCGCGCCGCGGCGCTGGCCGCCGAGGCCGGCTTCACCATGATCGCTGCCTGCGTCAACGACCGCCTGGGCCAGCTGCTCGGCGGCGACGCCGGCGCCGCGCTGCGTGCGCGCGCCGAGACCTGGGCCCGCAGCGAGGACATCCCGACGCTGTCACACTTCGCGCGCGTGCTGACCCCGGGCTTCGACTGAAGCGCCGCGGCTACGGACAGCTGACCTGCGCTGGCAGCGGGTCGATACGCAGCAGGGTCGGGCTGGTGCCGAGCTCGCCGTTCTCGTTGTTGCCCCAGCAGGCCAGCGTGCTGTCCAGGCGGCGCGCGCAGGCGTGCACCGCGCCCACCGTGATCTGCCCGACGTTGCCGAGGCCGCTGACCGGGGTCGGGGTGCTGCGCTGGATGTGGCTGCCGTCGCCGATCTGGCCGAAGAAGTTGTCGCCCCAGCACACCACGGTGCGGTCCATCTTCAAGGCGCAGGTGTTGTGCGCGTGGGCCGCGATCTGCAGCGCCATCAGGCCGGGCACCACGCGCGCCGAGAAGCGCGGGGTGCCGCCGCCGTCGCCGAGCTGGCCCGAGTAGCCGTTGCCCCAGCAGTACACCGCCGCCGCGGTGCGGGCGCAGGTGTGCTCCCAGCCCGAGGCCAGCTCGAGGACGCCGGTCAGCGCGCCGCCGCCAAAGATCTGCACCTGCACCGGGGTGCTGCGCGGCAGGTCGGTGCCGTCGCCCAGGTTGCCGGTGTCGTTGATGCCCCAGCAGGTCACGCCGGTGGTGGTCGCCACGCAGGTGAACTGGCGGCCGGTCGACACCGAGATGGCGCCGGTCGTGACGCTGGTCGGCACCGGCGCGGGGCGCGGCGTCGTGGTGCCGTCACCGACCTCGCCCTGCATGTTCTCGCCCCAGCAGTGCACCGCGCCGCCCACGCGCGCGCAGCCGTGCGCGATGTTCAGATCCAGCTCGTCGACCGTGGTCAGGGTGGCCAGCGCGACCGGGCTGCCGTGGGACATCGGCGGGGTCTCGTCGTTACCCAGCTGGTGGGCGCCGTTCTCGCCCCAGCACGAGGCGCCCCCGGCACGCCGGGCGCAGGTGGCGCGATCACCGCCGATGATCTCGGTGACCGTGGCCAGGCCGCTGACCGCGACTGGCGCGGGCCGGAGCTCGGCGCCGCTGTCGTCGCCGATCTGTCCGCTCAGGTTGTAGCCCCAGCAGCGCGGCGCGCCGCTGCCCAGAACCGCGCAGGTGTGGAAGTGGCCGGCGCTGACCTGGGCCACGTCGGTCAGCACGGCGGCGACCGGGGTGGCGCTGCCGGTCAGCACGCCGACGCCGAGCGACCCGAAGTAATCGATCCCGGTGCAGCGCACGCCGCTGCTGGTCAGCGCGCAGCCCTGGGTGTCGCCGAAGCCCATCTCGACCACGTCGGTGTAGCGCGTCGGCGTCGGGCTGGTCTGGTTGTAGGTCGGCGAGCCGTCACCCAGCTTGCCATAGCTGTCGTTGCCCCAGCAGGTGGTGACCCCGGTGTCGAGGCGCGCACAGGTCGAGTCCCAGCCCGACCACAGCGCGCTGGCGCCGCTGATCTGGGTCACCTGCAGCGGCGTGCCGCTGAAGCTGGGGCTGCCGCGGCCGAGCTGGCCGGCGCCGTTGTCGCCCCAGCACCACACGGTGCCGTCGTTCTTGCGCACACAGGTGTGGTTGAAGCCGGTCGCCAGCTCGGCGACATTGGCGATCGACGCCTGCACGGCGCCGCTGCGCGGGGTGGTGCTGCCGTCGCCGAGCTGGCCCTCGGCGTTGCGGCCCCAGCACCAGACCTGGCCAGCCGGGCTCAGGCTGAGGGCGCAGGCGAAGTTGCGGCCGGCGTCGATGGCGCTGGCCGCGGGGGCATTGCTGGGGTGGATCAGGGTGGCCGACTCGATGGGGCCGCTGGTGCCGAGCTGCTCGCTGTCGTTGTAGCCCCAGCACTGCACGGCGTCGCTGCCGTCGATGGCGCAGTTGAAGTAGGCGCCCGCGGCGATGGCCTTGGCATTGGTCAGGCCGGCGATGGCCAGCGGCGTGGTGTGGTCGCTGGGGTCGCTGCTGCCGAGCTGCCGGCCGCTGTTGGAGCCCCAGCACAGCACGCTGCCGGTCTGGGTCCGCGCGCAGGAGTGGATGTTGCCCAGCGACAGCTCGACGGCGTCAGCCAGGCCGCTGACGGGGCGCGGCGTCGAGCTGCGGACGGTGCGGCCGTCGCCGAGCTGGCCGTTGTCGTCGCTGCCCCAGCACTCGACCGCGCCGCCCTTGCGCACGCAGACGTGGTAGCCGCCCACCGCGAGCTCGGAGATGCAGGTCGGCGTGCCGGCGTCGGCCATGGCGGCGTCGGTCATGGCGCCGTCGGTCGTGGGCCCGTCGGTCATGGGGCCGTCGGTCATGGGGCCGCCATCGGTCACCGGGCCGTCGGACGTGGGCCCGTCGGTCATGGGGCCGCCGTCGGTCAGGCCACCGTCGCCGACCACACACTGGCCGCCGAGGCCCTGGCCAGCGTGCTCGCCGAAGCGGCGCCCGGTCTGGCTGCACACCGGATCGGGGAAGCTGCAGTACCCGGGCGCGCTGCACTGGCCCTGCGCACCACACTGGGTGTCGGTGCTGCACTGGAAGCTGCCGCTGGCCACGCAGCCCGAAACCGTCGCGGCCAGCGCGGCCGCCGCCAGCATGAGGACCCCACGCATCGGCGCATTATGCCCACTTTCGGGGCTCCCTGAGCCATCCGTCACACACCAGCTGAATACACTTGTTGCCCCGCCCGCCTTGCCGACGCCGGCAAAAGGCGCGAAGATCAGAGCGACCAGCATGGCGACCTGCCCCAAGTGTCGGGTCCACTACGAGACGGCCGGCACCTGCCCCTCGGATGGGGAGGCGCTGCTCGAGGACGAGGCCTTCGCCAGCGCCGATCTCGATCTGCAGGTCGGCGCCACCGTGGGCGAGTATGTCGTCGAGGCCAAGATCGGCGAGGGCGGCTTCGGCGCCGTGTTCCGCGCCGCGCACCCGCTGATCGGCAAGCAGGTCGCCATCAAGGTGCTGTACCGGCGCTTCTCGTCGGACCCCCAGATGGTGTCGCGCTTCATCGCCGAGGCGCGCGCGGTCAACCAGATCAAGAGCCGCAACATCATCGACATCTTCTCGTTCGGCACCCTGCCTGACGGGCGCCAGTACTACGTCATGGAGCTCCTGGCCGGCGAGCCGCTGGACGCCTTCATCGAGGGCCGCACGGTGCCGCTGGCCGAGGCGCTGCCGGTGCTGCGCGCGGTGGCGCGCGCGCTGGACGCCGCCCACGCCAAGGGGATCGCGCACCGCGACCTCAAGCCCGAGAACATCTTCCTGGCCAGCGATGGCGACGGCACCATGTACCCCAAGCTGCTCGACTTCGGCATCGCCAAGCTGATGCACGAGCAGACCCGCCACAAGACGCAGACCGGCGCGCCCATCGGCACGCCCTACTACATGTCGCCCGAGCAGTGTCGCGGTCGCGACGTCGATCACCGCACCGACATCTACTCGTTCGGCGTGCTCTGCTACGAGATGCTGACCGGCCGGCTGCCCTTCAACGGCGAGTCGTCGATGGACATCCTGGTCCAGCACATGAACGACGACCCGGCGCCGCCCTCGCAGGTGAACCAGGAGCTGACCACGCCCATCGATCGCGCCGTGCTGGCGATGATGGAGAAGAAGCCCGAGGATCGCCCGCCCACGCTGAGCGCCGCGGTGGCCGCGCTGGAGGACGCCGCGCGGCTGATGGGGATCTCGCTGCCGCCGCCCGACAGCACCGGGGTCGGCACCCGCAGGCGCACCACCGGCGGGGCCGGGCGCGACAGCGCCGCGGGCCATGCACCGACCGAGATGGCGCAGTCCAAGCCGCCCACGGTGCCGATGCGCGCCCAGGCGGGGGCGCAGTCGCACCCCGGGCAGTCGTTCATCGCCGCGGAGTCGAGCGCGCAGCTGCAGGCGGCAGGGCGCGGCCGCGGCAAGCTGTGGCTGGCGGTCGCGGGCGCGCTGGTGATCGGCGGCGCCACGGTGGCGCTGATCATGATGCGCGGCAAGCAGGACGAGCACGCCGGGGCGGCGCCGAGCACGTCGCCGTCGGTCTCGGTGTCGCCGTCGCCGTCGCCGTCGCAGCTGGCCTCGGCGCCGCCCTCACCCTCACCCGAGCTGGGCGCACCGTCACCCTCGCCGTCGTCCGACCCCGCGGTCAGCGCGCCGCCACCCGCGATGATCAGCCTCGAGATCAACGGCGGGCCCAGGGGCGCCGACATCTACCTCGACGGCAAGAAGGTCGGCCGCGTCCCGGCCAAGCTCGAGGTCGCCGCGGGCCAGACGCCGCTCGAGCTCGAGCTGCGCAAGGACGGCTACCAGGACCACAAGGAGTCGCTGGTGCCCAGCGCCAACACCCGCCTGGCCATCAAGCTCGACAAGGTCAAGAAGGCCGGCAAACCGGGCAAACCCGGCACGCCGGGCAAGCCCGACAAGCCCAAGGGCGAAGGTCTCGAGACGCCCGACTGGAACTGACGACGGAGGCGACATGCCCTGGGGGAGATGGAAGACGCTGGCGGCGTTGCTGCTGGCCTGTGCCGGCTGCGCCGACTTGCCCACGCTCGACAAGGGTGTCTGCGGCAACGGCGTGATCGACAGCAGCGAGGACTGTGACACTGCGTCCCTCGGCGGCGGCAGCTGCATCGCGGCCGGGCAGGTCAACCAGTGTCGCTACTCGTGCACTGCGCCCGCGGTGTGCCCCAGCGGCTGGGGCTGCGGGAGCGATGGCCTGTGCAGCCAGCCCTCGGGCAGCTTCGCCAGCTTCAGCCAGGATCTGCGCCTGCCCGCCGAGGGCATCGAGCTCGGCGACGTCAACGGCGACGGCGCGCTGGACCTGTTCGGCTTCGATGCCGACATCCTGGCGGTGCGCTACGGCCCCACCTTCGAGCTGCGCCAGGACGCCATCACGCCGGGTCGCAGCGGCAAGCCGGCGCTGGTCAAGTTCGACGGGCCCGCGCAGAAGACGCTCGACATCGTGGTGCCGCTGAGCGCCGGCCTGTTCACGCTGCGCGGCCAGGTCGACGGCCGGCTGTCACCGGTGCCCTACTCGTCGCTGCCGCTCGACTTCGCTGGCGCCAAGGCGCAGCCGGTGGTGGTCGAGGCCGACGGCAAGCTCGGCAGCGAGGTCGTCATCATGTTCGACAACGTGATGGTGTTCGTGGTCCCCGCGCCGGCGTTCGACAACGAGCCGCTGCTGGCCACGCTGTTCCCGATCAAGACCGGCATCATGCGCTACGGCCTGGCGGACCTCCTGGCCGGTGGTCAGCCGGCCACGGTGGCGGTGGCCGACGTCGATCGCGACGGTCGCGACGAGTTCCTGCTCTCGTTCAAGGACGATAGCCGCGTGCATGTCTATGGTTCGCGCTACGAGACGGTGCGCGCGGTGCAGGTGCTGAAGACCTTCGAGAAGTACACCATCACGCTGCCCGGGGTGCTGGCCGGGGCGGCGCGCTTCGTCGACTTCGACGCCGACGGCGACGTCGATGTCGCGGCGCCGATCATGCTCGGCGGCATGCCGCGCGGCGTGGTGGCGCGCAGCTCGGGGGGGGCGACGCCGACCTTCGGGGTCGCGGCACCCGAGCCGGTGTTCGACTCGCTCAAGCAGAGCGGCTGTGACGCCGACGGCTGGCCGCTGGAGATGGCGCGCATCAACCTGGACCCGGTGCTGCAGCAGCTCGACTTCGTCGGCGACCTGGGGATCTGCCTGGGCAACCCCGACGGCACCACGGTGACCCCGGTGGCGATGGCAGCCAAGCCGTGGACCGACGCGGTGGTCGGCGATCTCAACGGCGACGGCCGCCCCGACGTGGCGACCAGCTCGCTGGCGGTCGGCGTCGAGGTCATGCTGGGGGACAACAGCGGCCTGTTCAACGACTACCGCATCGCCAGCGAGGCCGCGGTCAGCGGCCTGACCATCGGCGACTTCGACGGGGACTTCGTCGCCGACCTCGCCGTGGTCGAGCACGACGAGGCCTACGGCCGCCCGCAGCAGGTCTCGGTCATGTACAGCAACGCGCCGGGCGCGCCGCACGATCCGGTGCGCATGGGCGAGCAGGGCCTCATCACCTCGGTGAGCAAGCTGTCGATCGGCGGCACCGACCTGACCGACGACCTGCTGGTGGTGACGACCCAGTATCCCGCCGGTGACAAGCCCGAGCTGGCGCTGATGTTCGGCACCACGCAGCGCACCCTGCTGGCGCCGCTGCTGCTCAGCACCGGGATGGGCATGACGCGGGACGCCGGCGTCGACGGCCTGGCCGCGGGCGAGTTCAGCGGTGACACCCTGCCCGACGTGATGGCGATGGCGGGCACCACCGGGATCCTGCTGGGCGGCGACGGCGGCGGCCAGCTGACCCGGGCCGGCGAGCTGCCGCTGACCTCGCTGGCCTTCAACGAGTGCATCATCATGGGCACCGGCCGGCTGTCGAGCGCGATCACCCGCGATCAGGTCATCGCCATCGACGGCGCCTTCAACCGACGCTGCGTCGACGTCACCGGCAGCGCCGGCGCGCCCAAGCTGTTCGTGGCCACGCCGACCAGCGCCACGCCCCCGGTGCCCGACATCGTCAAGTACGACATCCCCGGCGGCATGAAGGAGCCGCGCCAGCTGCAGCTGGTCGACATCGACAGCGATCAGAAGCCGGAGCTGCTGGTCATCTACGGCGGCATGAGCCCCGCGGTGGTGCTGTATCCCAACGTCGACGGCGTGCTGAAGATCGACCAGGGCGTGACCCTGCCGACGGTGCCCGGCAAGGTGCAGTCGGCCGCCGCCATCAACGCCGGCGGCGACGCCACCCGCGAGCTGGCGGTGATGACCGAGCGCGGCGTGTTCCTGATGACGCGCAGCGGGGGCGTGTGGAGCGCTGGCACCGACCCGGTGATCCACCTCGGCGAGCTCGATGCGCTGCGTGTCGAGCGCGGCTTCCTGGCCGCGGGTGATCTGACCGGCGATGGTCTGGAGGATCTGGTGGTGGTGCAAGATCAGCTGGTCGATATCTGGTCGGGGCTCAGCACCCGTGACCTGGTGGTGGCGCAGTGAGGCGCGTCGCGACGCTGGCGGCGCTGGGCCTCCTGCTCGGCGCGGGGGTGGCGGGGGCGGGGCCGCTGGATGACGCCAGGACCTACTTCGAGGCCGGCAGCCAGGCCTACGAGGCTGGCGACTACCTGACCGCGATCCGCTCGCTGGAGGAGTCGTACCGGCTGGCGCCCAAGCCGCCCATCGCCTTCTCGCTGGCGCAGGCCTACCGCAAGCAGTACGTGGTCGAACAGCAGCTGCCGCTGCTCCGGCGCGCGGTCGAGCTGTATCGCAAGTACATCGAGGACGTGAAGCAGGGCGGCCGGCGCGAGGACGCGGTGCAGCACCTGTCGACGCTGCAACCCGAGCTGACCCGGCTCGAGGGCAGCGGCGGCGGCGGCGAGGCCGGCCCGGTGGAGCAGCCGAAGAAGACCCAGCTCATGGTGCTGTCGCTGACCAAGGGTTCGCAGGCGTCGATCGGCGGCGGCGCGCTCGGGCGGGTGCCGCTGACGCGCGAGGTCCCGGCCGGCGAGCACAAGATCCACGTCGAGGCGCCCGGCTACTTCGCGCAGGATCTGGACGGCGTCGCCCTGGAGGGCCAGCTGGTCGTGGTCAAGGTCGACTTGAAGCCGCAGCCGGCGCTGCTGCGCGTGCGCGCCAAGTCGGGTGCGGACATCAGCCTGGACGGCCGCCTGGTGGGGTCGACGCCGCTGCGTCAGCCGGTGCAGGCGGCGGCGGGCAAGCACTTCCTGGCGGTGACCTTGCGCGGCCACCACCCCTTCACGCGCGAGCTCACGGTGGAGCGCGGTCGCGAGCTGGCGCTGGACGCCCCGCTGTCGCGGACCTCGCAGCGGCGGGCGTCGTTCTGGGTGCTCGGCGGCGCCGGCCTGCTGCTGCTGGGCGGCGGCGTGACCACCACGCTGGCGCTGACCGCACAGAGCAGCGCCGAGGATCTGCTCGACAAGCGTGACAGCGTCGGTCTGACCCCGACCGAGCTGCGCGACTACAACAAGAAGATCGAGCGCCGCGACAACATGGTGACCGCGTCCTACGTGCTGTACGGCAGCGCGGCCGTGGCCGGCGTGACCGGGATCCTGCTGTACCTGATGGACACCCCACGGGTGCAGGCGCCCATCGAGCCGATGCTGGCCCCAGGTGCGGTGGGAGCGCGGATTTCGCGGCGCTTTTAGTTGTCAGACTGACAAGAGTCAGGTCTGACCGGTGAGCATGCCGGTGACCTTGTCGAAAAGGTGGCCCGGGTTCAGCGCGCGGCTCTGCGGGGCGTTGCGGGCCGCCAGCCCGACGCGCAGCATCCAGGCCCGCTCGTCCTCGGACATGGGACCCTGGTCGAGCACGGTCAGCGCCTCGTCGAGCTGGGCGCCGCCGGCGGGACCCGACAGCACCAGGTCGACGTCGGGGTGTGACAGCGCGAAGCGATAGCAGTCGGACGCCCGCGGCGTGCGCTCGCCGGGCGGGGTCAGCTTGGGATCGAGCAAGGTGCCCCAGCGCGTCGCGGTGTAGGCGACCACGCCGGGGCGCGGGCGCGGCAGCAGCGGGAAGACGTCCTTCTCGGCGCCGGGATGGCCGGCGTTGTAGCGCACCATCAGCGAGTCGATCAGCGGGTGGCGCGCCAGGCGCTCGAAGCTGGGGCGGTTGTGGCACGACACCATCACGTGGCGGGCCAGCCCGGCGTCGACCAGCGCGCGCGCGGCGTCCATGATCGCGGGCGGCGGCAGATCGTTCCACCAGCCCAGCAGCAGCACGTCGGTGTAGTCGAGGCCCAGCGGCCGCAGCGCGACCTCGACCGAGGCGCGCATCAGCGCGGCGACCCGGGTGTAGGTCTGGATCACGGTGACCATGCCGGCGCGGTCGCGCCTGGCCAGGTGGCGCAGCGCGCGGCCGAACATGGGGCGCCGGATCGAACCCCAGTAGAAGTAGTTCACGCCGGCGTCGAACGCACGTTCGACTTCCCGGGTGGACAGGCCGAAGCTCGAGCCCAGGCCGAGGCGGCTGACCTGCAAGCCCGTGGAACCCAGCGAGACCCGGTCACGAAAGGTCGTCACGCGTTCAGTGTGCCAGATCCTGCGAAATTGATCGGTGCCAAGGTTCGCCACCTCGGCGCCACGGCCGCGCTATGCCGTGGCTGTGAACGCCGCCGAGCTGCTGCACGAGCTTTACGACTACAGCATGCTGAGCCTGCGCCGCGAGGCGCTGGGGGCGGCCATGAGCGCCTATGATCTGGAGTCGCTGGGCCACCTGGAGCGCCTGTTTCACGCCCCGCCCAGCCCGGGCGCGCCGCAGTTCCAGCGCCGCAAGTTCCGCCGCTTCGACGTGTGGATCCCGGCCGTGCTGGAGGACGCCGGCTTTCTGCGCGACGTCCTCATCACCCGCATCGGCGCCGGCGGCCTGACCCTGATGCCGGCCGGCCACCTCGAGGTCGGCGACACCGCGCAGCTGCGTATCGTGGAGCCCCTGACACAGCGCCACTATCGCCTCAACGTGCGTGCGGTCTGGCGCCCGCACGTGGCGCAGACCGCCTCCATCGGCTGCAGCTTCGTCACCGTCGACAGCCAGTCACCGTTCCGCCCCGACCCGCCGGTGCGCCTGCTGACGCAGCGTCCGCGCTGACGAAGCTGCTACCATCTGCGGGTGACCGAGGTCGTCAGGCAGGTGGTTCGTCGGCCGGCGCAGCGCTGCTTCGAGGCCTTCTGCGACACCCGGCGGCTGCGCTCGTGGGTGCCCGGGCTGCGCAAGGCACGGCTGGTCAGGGCGAATGACGACGGCCTGCCGCTCGAGGTGCTGTTCGAGTTCGGCGCGGCGCTGACCTACTCGCTGAAGTACTCGTACCAGGTCGCGCAGCGCCTGGTGGCCTGGGCGCCGTCGAGCGGCGCGCCGTCCGCGGTGCGCGGCTTCGCCTCGTTCGCCGAGCACCCCGACGGCTGCGAGATGTCCTACTCCATCGAGGCCGGCGAGGGCCGCAGCCCCGACGAGCGCGCGCTCTCTGACGCCCGCAGCGCCGCGGAGTCCTTCGCGCGCTGGATCGAACGCGGCCCGCGGTAAGGCCCAGGCCGGCGCCAGACCCGGCAGAGCCTGGGCGCCATCGAGGCCGGCCACGCGGTGCCGTCGGTCGCGGTGGCCCTGCGCCTGGCACGCGCGCTGGACGGCGTCGCCTTCACCAGCTCCGACGTGATGGTGCGCTGACGGTTCGCCGAGCGGTCGACGAGCGGTCGACGAGCTTGGCGACGGGCTAGCGAACCGCGGGCAGCAGGTCGCTGACCAGCCACACGACGTCGCTGAAGGCCGACGGCCCGACGCTGTCACCCATACGCCGCACCTCGACCTGCTGGTAGCCGTCCTCTCCCGGCGCGGTGTGGACCTCGATGGCACCGGCAGCCAGATCGCACAGCCAGTATTCGGGGATACCCGCGCTGGCGTAGAGCCGACCTTTCAGCACCCGGTCTCGCTGCTGGGAGGTCTCGGCGACCTCGATGACGAGAAAGGCCCGCGTCGGATGGCCGCTGGCGTAGTCCCCGGGTGCCACCACCGCGAAGTCCGGTTCTGGCTCCGACTCGGCCGAGGCCGCGAGCGGCAGCTGCACGCGGACCTCGGCGCGTCCTGCCAGGGCCATGACCAGCCGCTGCGTCAGTCGCTGGATGGTCTGGGCGTGGCGGGCGCCCTGTGGACTCCCGGCGACCAGCACACCGGCGAGCAGCTCGACGCGCTCATCCTGGAAGGCTCCGAGCTCGACCAGGCGGTCGTACTCCACGCGCTTGAGAGGCCGCAGCGTCTCGCCAGCGAGGACCAGCTCCGGTGCGATGCTCGACACACCGAGCAGGATAGCACGCGCCACTCGGAGTGGCCTCCCGGCCTCGGTCAGGCGGCGAGGATGAGGTTGGAGTCGCCGAACTCGTGCACCAGGTAACCGGCGGCGCTGGCATGGGCGTAGGCGCGGCCCAGCAGGTCGCGCGCGGCGAACGCGGACAAGAGCTCGAGGTGGCTGGAGCCGGTCTCGTGCAGGCCGGTGAGGATGCCGCCCACGACGTGCAGCTCGGAGTGAGGGCCCAGGCGCAGGTCGGTGACGCCGGGGCCGGCGCGCAGGGCGCCGTGGGTCGCGAAGTTGCCCTCGAGGGCGCGCACCACGGTGGTGCCGACGGCGACCACTCGACCGCCACGGGCGTGGGTGCGGGTGATGGCCGCGACGGTGGCGGCGGGCAAGTCGTAGTGTTCGGGCAGCGGCAGCGCGGCGTCGATGGCGGGGTCGCCGGTGGACGACAGGCCGGCGGCGTGGGTCAGCGTGGCCAGCTCGACGCCGCGACGGCGCGCGCCCAGCAAGGTGTCCCACGCCAGCGGGCGCCCCGCCGACGGCATCTCGGCGGCCCACGGGCGTGAGGCGAAGCCGCTCTGCACGTGCCACAGCGCCAGCGGGCGCTCGAGGTAGGCGTACTGCACGGGGCGACCGGCCTGGTACAGGGCGGACCACAGGGCGGCGCCGCGGGCGTCGAAGCGCACCGTCAGCAGGCGCGGAGACAGGGCGGAGACCGCGGTCACGGTGGCCGACAGGCCGTGCAGGGTCAGGACGTCGCCGACGACCACGGGTGGCGGAGCGGGCCGGTGCTCGGTCGGGGTGCGCCAGTCGCCAGCGCCGAACAGGACGGCACCAAGCTCGAACTCGGCCTCGTGCTCGGCCTCGTGCTCGTGCTCGTGCTCGTGCTCGTGCTCGTGCTCGTGCTCGTGCTCGTGCTCGTGCTCGTGCTCGTGCTCGTGCTGGGTAACCACTGGAGTGCCTCCGAGCAAGCGCAGCTCGATCTCCGCGCCGCTCATGGTGTGGCCGGGCAGCGACGCCGGCAGCGTCGCAGCGTCGTTGAGCACCAGCAGGTCTCCCGCGCGCAGCAGGGTGGGCAGCTCGCCCACGGTGGCGTCGCGCACCGTGCCCTGCACCGGATCGATCGACAGCAGGCGCTCGCAGGGCGCACATGCGCGCGGCCAGGTCGCGGGCCTCATGACGCCCTCCTGAGCGCACCGAGCTCGGCGGCGATCACCCGCGCACCGGCGGGCGCCAGCGCGGCGTCCTCGATGGCCGCCAGCAACCGCTGCGCGACGTCCTCGGGGCGCGCCAGCGTGGCCGGGTCGGCCTCGGGCATGGCCTCGGCGTGCATGCGGGTGTCCATCTCGCCGGGGTCGATGGCGAACACGCGCACGCCCGAACCCTCCAGCTCGGCGGCGAAGCTGCGCGCCAGGTGATCGAAGGCCGCCTTCGACACCCCGTAGGCGCCCCAGCGCGGATAGGCGCTGACCGCGGCGTCGGAGCTGACGTGCACGATGACGCCGCTGCCACGCAAGAGCATCGGTCCGGCCAGCACCCTCGACAGCCTGAACGGGCCGACCAGGTTGACCGCCAGCACGCGCTCGAGGTCCTCGCACGCGGTGTCCATCAGCAGGCCCAGCGGGGTCGGGCCCAGCCAGCTGGCGTTGTGCACCACGACGTCGATCGGCCCCGCCAGCGCCGCCGCCGCGCCGGTGATGCCATGGATGGCGTCCTTGTCGCCGACGTCGGCGGGCAGCGCGAAGGCGGCGCCCCCCGAGGCCCGGATCTCCGCCACCACCTGCAG
The DNA here is from genome assembly GCA_020853705.1 of Deltaproteobacteria bacterium. Classification (GTDB taxonomy): domain Bacteria; phylum Myxococcota_A; class Polyangia; order Haliangiales; family JADYYK01; genus JADYYK01. The sequence goes on along the minus strand of JADYYK010000286.1, from coordinate 21,489 downwards.
CAGCGGGCCCTCCTCGCGCGCCACCGCCACCACCCGCGCCCCGCGCCCCGCCGCCGCCCGCGCCAGCGCCGCCCCCAGCCCGCGGCTGGCCCCCGTGATCAGCATCGTCTTGCCCTCGATCGAGTCCATCGCCGTCCTCCGTCCTTGCATGGCTCTACGATGACCCACCCCGCTGATGCATTGGCCAGATTGCCAACAGATTGGCACAATGCCATCGTGTCGGCATGGCCTCCCTCCCCGTCGGCGACGCTCTGGCGCGCAACCTGGGCGCGAACCTCAAGCAGCTGCGTGATCAGCGCGGCCTGACCCAGCAGGCGCTGGCCCGCCTGGCCGAGCTGCCACGCGCGACCTGGCAGAACCTGGAGTCGGGCAGCGCCAACCCCACGCTCTCGATCCTGCACAAGGTCGCGCTGGCGCTGCAGGTCTCGGTCGAGGAGCTGATCTCGGCCCCGCGCGCCAGCGCGCGCAAGATCCCGCGCGACGCCCTGACGGTGCGCCGCCAGGGCCCGGTCACGGTGCGCCGCGTGCTGCCCGATCGCCTGCCCGGGCTGGAGCTCGACCGCTTCGAGCTGCCAGCGCGCGCCCGCCTGGTCGGGGTGCCGCACACCACCGGCACGCGCGAGTACCTGACCTGCGAGCAGGGCGCCATCACGCTGTGGGTGGCGGGCGACGCCTATGAGCTGGCCGCCGGCGATGTGGTCACTTTTCGCGGTGATCAGCGCCATTCGTACCTCAACCCGGGCAGCGCGCTGGCGGTCGGCTACAGCGTGGTCGCGCTGGCGGCGGGCGTCGGATAGTCTTCGCCCATGCTGTCGCGACCGCTGGTCATCCTGGGCTGTGGCTTCATCGGCAAACGGCTGGCGCGCGCCGCGCTGGCGGCGGGGCGTGCGGTGCGGGTCACCACACGCCGCCCCGACAAGCTGGCCGAGCTGGCCGCCCTGGGCGCCGAGGTCATCGCGCTGGAGGCCAAGAAGCAGCGCGCCTTCGCGCCCCCGCTGATCGGCACCGACGCCGCCACGGTGGTGTACTCGATCCCGCCGCACAACGACCTGCCCGCCGGGGTCGCGCTGGCCCGGGCGTCGCAGGAGGCCCGCGAGCGCGGCGTGCGCCGCTTCATCTACCTGGGTTCGTCGGGGCTGTATGGCAATCGCCCCAACCTCGACTGGGTCGACGAGCAGACCGGGATCTCGCTGGACGACGCCGTGATGGCGCCCTTCATCCGTGAGGAGGGCGAGCTGCAGCAGGCCCTGGCTGGCGGCCTGCACACCGTGGTGCTGCGGCTGGCGGCCGTGTATGGCGGTGGCCGCGGCGTGCGCAAGCGCCTGCTGGCGGGCGACTACAAGCTGACCGACGGCGGCGAACACTACATCTCGCGCATCCACATCGATGATCTGGTGAGCATCATCCAGGCCGCCGAGGAGCGCGCCCCGGCGGGCGCGACCTACCTGGTGGCCGACGATCGGCCGGCGCTGCAGAAGGAGTACGCGGCCTGGCTGTGCCAGCGCCTGGGCCTGCCGATGGTGCCGTCGCCGATGATCGAGCCGCACCAGCAGCGCCCCCCACAGCGCGGGCGCCGGCTGCGCAATGACCGGCTCAAGGAGGAGCTGGGCGTGGTCCTGAAGTACCCGAGCTTCGTCGAAGGCGAGGCGCAGATCGAGGCCGAGGACGCGGGGCTGGCGGATGCGCAGGCGGGAGGCGTGGAGGAGGGCAAGGCGGGGGAGGAGAGCACGAGTCCGAGCACGAGCACGAGCACGAGCACGAGCACGAGCACGAGCACGAGCACGAGCACGAGCACGACCCCGAGCACGAGCACGAGCACGAATCCGAGTCCGAGTCCTACGCCCGCCGCCAAGATGGTGGGCGTCACGGTGAGCGTGCGCGGCGAGGTCCTGACCGTGGAGGTCGGCGAGGACCTCGGTGACACCGATGTCGCGCGGCTGGTCGCCGCGGTACGCGAGCTGATCGGGAAGACCTGATGAAGCGCCTCGGTCTGCTCGCGCTGTTGCTGGTCGGCTGTGGCGGGGGTGGTGACCCCGACGACTCGCCCTGCGCGGCCAAGGCAGGCGCGTTCGGCCCCCTGAGCACGCGCTGTGATCGCTTCGTTGACGGCCAGGGCCGCGTCTTCGTGCTGCACGGCATGAACGCCCGCGTCGAGGGGCTGTTCGACGTCAGCTTCTCCGACGGCCGCACCGCGCTGGAGCCCATCCCGCCCTTCACCCTCGAGGACGCCCGCCGCCTGCGCCAGCTCGGCTTCAACTTCCTGCGCCTGCCCATCAACTGGAGCGGCCTGGAGCCGACCGAGACCGGCGGCATCGACGCCGGCTACCTCGACCGCATCGCGGCCACCGTGGAGCTGTGCCGCCAGGCCGGCGTGCTGGTGCTGCTCGACTTCCACCAGGACGCCTACTCCAAGGAGATCGGCGAGGACGGCGCCCCGCTGTGGGCCATCCAGCCGCCGCCCGACATGCTGCTGGGTGGACCGCTGACCGATCTCGGCGACCGCCGGCTGTCGCCCCAGGTCATGCGCTCGTTCGCGACCTTCTTCGGCAGCGCCGAGCCGGGCCCGCGCCTGCGCACCCGCTTCGCCGCCGCCGCCGCCGCCGTGGCGCGCCGCTTCGCGACCGACGACACCGTGTTCGCCTACGAGATCATGAACGAGCCCGTGGCCGCCGACGCCGAGCTGCCGGGCTTCCACGCCGAGGTCGCGCGCGCCATCCGCGCCGTCGACAGCCGCCACCTCATCGCCTTCGAGCCCACCGCCTACCGCAACCAGCTCGACATCGCCGACGTCCCGGCCACCACCTTCGAGCAGCAGTTCGGCCTCGGCGGCATGATCTACGCCCCGCACATTTACACCGTGTCATTCTCTTCCAACGAATCTCTACGGCAATCCTTCACCCGCGCCGACCTGCGCCCATCGAACGCCGCGGCCGTCAACGAGGGTCTGGCCTGGGGCGCCCCCGTCCTCATCACCGAGTGGGGCTACGGCCCCGCCGACACCCGCGCCAAGGACTACCTCGAGCTGCAGACCGACATCCAGGACGAGCTCATGCTGTCGGCCGCCTTCTGGGTCTGGAAGGAGGACTCGCAGGGCTCCTGGGGCATGTACGAGCGCACCGCCACCGGCTGGAACGAGCGCCCCCTGCTGCGCAACGCCCTGTCGCGCCCGCGCCCCGAGGCCATCGCCGGCTGGCCCCAGCGCTGGAGCTACGACCGCGCCGCACGCCGCTTCACCCTGACCTTCACCGGCTCCGCCAAGGTCACCGCCCCGACCCTCATCTACATCCCCGCCCCCGACGACTTCCCCGCCACCCTCACCGTCACCTGCGACGCGCGCGCCATCGCGCCTGCCCCCACCCGCGACCCCGCCACCGGCCTCATCGCCATCCCCTGCAACGGCCCCGGCCAGCACGACATCGTCGTCACGCCCTGACCGCCGCCTCTATCCCGCATGTCGGCCTCGTGAGAACATCAGGCGGTGACGCGCGCGGCACTGGCAGCCCTGGTCCTGACGCTCGCCGGCGCGGGCGGCCTCGGCGGCAGCGGCTGCGCCAAGGCGGATCTCGAGTGCAATTTCCACTCGCAGTGCGGTGACAAGCACTACTGCGATGGGCGGCAGTGCAGGCAGGACTGCGTGCAGGACTTCGACTGCACGGGGGGCAAGCTGTGCAACCAGATCGGGCAGTGCACGATTGGCGGCATCACACCCGATGGCGGGGTGCAGACCGACGGCGGCACCACGCCGCGTGACGGCAGCACCACGCAGCTCGACGCCGCCGTGCAGGTCGACGGCGCGGTGCAGCCGGGGCAGGGCCGCTACCTCGATCGCTGCACCGGCGCGGGCGACTGTCAGAGCGCGCTGTGTGTGCCCGATTTCGGCGGCACCATGATGTGCACGCGCAGCTGCACCCAGACCAGCGAGTGCGCGCATCGCCACGTCTGCGCCAGCCAGCGCTGTGTGCCCGATGACACCGGGCGGCCGTGTCAGCTGGCCACCCCGGCGACCTGCGTGTCGGGGCTGTGCCTGGGCAACACCACGGGGGCCACCCCGTCGTGCACGCGCAACTGTGCCAGCGCGGCCGACTGCCCCGCTGGCTTCGCGTGCACCATGGCGGGCGGCCAGCAGGTGTGCGCCGACATCGAGCGCGCCTGCTCGACCGGCGACCAGTGCGCGACCGGGCTGTGTCTGACCGTGCAGGGCTGCACCGCGACCTGTCGCACCGCGTCCGACTGCCCCGAGCGCCTCGACGGCCTGCCGCCGTACACCTGCGCCATCGCGTTCGGGTCGGCGTCGCCGATCTGTGTCCCGCCCAGCGACATCCTGGGCCCCGATCCCGCGGGCGCGCTGTGTCGCGCCGGCACCGTCACCGGCACCACGCTGTGCCGCAGCGGCGCCTGTGACGACGCCGCGCCCGGCGGCGCCATGTGCACGCAGTCGTGCCGCCCCGAGGGCGGTTGCCCGCCCGGCCTGGGCTGCTTCCCGCTGGCCGACGGCGGCAGCATCACCTTCGTGTGCTCGCGCGCCGGCACCCGCTCGCTGGGCGCCAGCTGCGCCAATGGCCGCGACTGTGACTCCGGCCTGTGTGACGCCACCTCCAGCCGCTGCACCCGCCTGTGCAACGACGGTCTGTGCCCGACCAGCTGGCGCTGCGAGACCATCGCCGGCTTCAGCGTCTCGATCTGCCGGCCCTGACCGCCTGGGAGCCGCCGGGGCGAGCGCCCTAGCCGCCGTGCGCCAGCACCAGCGCTGACCAGTCGGCGCCCTCGGGCAGCCGCCCCTCGGCGTGCTGTGGTCGCCCGCCGCCGCGACCGCCACACGCCGCCGCGACCCGCTTCACGAACGCTCCACAGTCGAAGCTGCTGCCCGCGCCGCGCGACACCACGACGTCGACCCCGCCCGGCACACGCGCCGCCAGCAGGGCGACCGCACCGTCGCGCGCCACCACCCGCTTGGCCACCGCGCGCAGCAACTCGACGTCAGTCCCCGGACCAGCCTCGTCCAACGTGACCACCACCCGCTCACCACCCAGGCCAGCTGCCAGCGCCTCGGCCAGGCGCTCCTTGAGGGCGCGCGCCGTGGCCGACGCCGTCTTGACCTCGCCGCGCAGCCGCTCGACCGCGGCCGGGACGTCGCCCGCCGCGACCGCGAACGACACCGCCAGCGCGCGCAGCGCGTCGTCGTGCCCCGCCGTCACCACCCGCGCGCGCTGCCCGGCGTCGAAGAAGATGCGCTGCTTGCCCTTGTAGCGTTCGCTGCCGGTGACGCGCACCAGGCCGACCTGGCCCGACCGTGTGCAGTGGGTGCCGCCGCAGGGCGACAGGTCGAAGCCGCCGATGTCGATCACCCGCACGTCGGCGTCGACCTTGGGCTCGCGCCGCAGCGGCAGCCGCGCCAGCTCCTCGGCATCGGGAAAGAACGCGCGCACCGCCACGTCATCGTCGATCACCGCGTGCACCAGCGCCTCGGCCTCGGCCAGCGCGCGCTCGCCCAGCGTCGCCACGTCGACATCGATGGTGCAGCCGTGCTCGCCCAGGCGCGCCGACACGGTGTCCGCGCGCGCGATCTCGACCAGCGCGCGTGACAGCAGGTGCTGCCCGGTGTGCAGCGCCATGTGCAGGCGCCGCCGCGCCCGCTCGACCTCGCCGGCGACCTCGTCACCGACCGCGGGTCGCTCGCCCTCGAGCACATGGTGGATGACCCCGGCGTCGTCCAGCCCGACGTCGACCACCGGGCGCCCCGCCAGCACACCGCGATCCGCCAGCTGTCCGCCCGCCTCGGGATAGAACGCGGTCGCCTCCAGCACCACGGCGTCGCGCTCGCCCCAGCGCGTGTGCGCCGCCACCCGCGCGCGAAAGCCCAGCGCCAGGGCGTCATCCCAGTACAACCTGCGCGTCGCTGCCGCGGCCATCAGCCCGCCGGATTGATGATCGGGATGTCGAACAGGCGCTCCGCGCACGAGCGCTCGCTGACGCTGCCGTCCTGGGCGTCCTGGACCTTGGCCATGCAGCGCGTGGGCTCGACCGACATGACCTTCCAGCGCCCCGGGTCGGGCCCCGGCATGGCGTGGCCGTTGTACTGCGGCCACTGGCTGCCGATCGGCATCTCGCAGCGGCAGCGCAGCCTGGTCGCCGCCGCGTCGGCCGCCGCGCGCTTGCGGTTCTCGGTCTCCAGGATGAGGCGCTGCACGTCCGCGAAGTCGGCGCCGTGCAGCTCGATGGCGAAGGCCGCGCCCGCGGGCCAGAACGACAGCCGGATGCGCAGCGTGGTCGCTGGCGGGGTGCCATATCCCAGCGTCAGCACGGTGCGGTCATCGTGACGATGCTCGGGCGCCCCGAAGCGTGCGCGCACCCCGGCCTCGACGCTCTTGCCATAGGCCGCCTCGCCGCCCCGCTTCCAGGGCTGCTTCAGGCCACCATTGCGCTCGACCGCATAGATCCGCCCGTCCAGCGTCCAGACCTCGGTCGGCCCCGCCAGCACCCAGCTGGCCAGCCGTCCGGGGCACAGGCTCGCGGGCACGCCCGAACAGCCGTGCACCGAGCCCGGCGGCAGCCCGCCGCCCAGCATGAAGCCATCCAGCCCCTGGGTGTCACCCCAGGTCACGCCCGCCAGCGCAGTGGCCGCCTCGGTGGCGACCGCGTCGCCCGACGGCAGCGGCTCCGGCGTCACCGTCTTGACCGGCTCGGGCCGGCTGCTCAGCACCGGCGACACCGACGGCGACACCGGCGGCGACGACGACGCCGACGACGGCCACGGCGATGCCGACACAGGCGGCGTCCCCACCGGCCCATCGGCGGGCTTGCGCGGCGTCGGCTTGCACCCGACCGCCGCACTCAGCCCGACCAACCCGAGCAGCCCCGCGAACCTCAGCCGATGTCGGACACGCACTCGAACACGATCTGGAAGCTCTTCAGCGCCGGCGTCAGCGCCCGGTCGGTGCTGGTCAGCTCGAACTCGACCTGCATGAAGCGCGCGGGGTTCGGCATCAGCGGCCCGGGCGCCATCGACAGATCCGCCGGCGAGATGGTGTAGCCGCCCGTGAACGGCGCCCCGCTCAGCCCGGCCACGTCATCCGCCGAGCGCGCGCGCACCTTGATCGCCGTCCCCATCGGGGTGTCGGCGTCCCACACGATCTTCTTCCAGCGCGTGCGCGAGGTCGGGCAGCCCTGCTGGATCCAGCTGTAGGTCCCGCGCGGGTTGGTGAAGTTGCGCAGCCCGAACCCGGTGAAGTCCGAGTAGGTGTACGGATCCGGAGTGTGGCCGTCATCCAGCGGCACCCGGTCCGGGCTGCCTGCGTTCATCACGTTGCCCGCGGCGTCGACGTCGAAGTGCACCGCGCTGCGGTCGTTCTGCTGGATGCCCCAGATGTCGAGGTCGATGGCGACACCGGCGCCCAGCGTGCCCAGCCGCCCGCCGGTCGAGTAGAACGTGGTCAGGTTCTGGGTGCCGTCGGGCAGGTCGGTGGGGATGCGCCCGATCGACCCGGTGGTCCTGCCGTTGACCTGGCCGTCCAGCGCGACCCACGCGAACGCCGTCGGGGTCCGGTTATCGACGCCGATGCCACGCCCGCGCGAGCCCTCGCCGGTGAAGGTCGCGCGCGCCCAGGTCCCCATCGCGATGCCGGCGAAGGTGCCATCGCGCTTGGGCCGGTAGCGCATCGCGGCCGAGCTGTTGACGTCGGCGAACCAGATCTGCGACACCAGCTGCGGCGCGCCGCCACCTGCCGGCGCCATCGAGAAGCCGTCGACCGCCAGGCCGTAGTGCGCCACGCCCGCGAACGGCGAGCGCATGCCGTTCTGCTCGGTCGGGTTGTTGGTGTTGAAGTAGTACACGTCGGGCCCGATGTTGGGCGCCCACAGGATGCCGAACTGGTCGATGGCCGCGCCGTACGGGTTCGATGCCGCCAGGCCGGCCTTGGTCTGGATGGCGACCACCTGCTTGACCATGCCGGTGGTGCCGTCGATGCGATAGAAGGTGCCGTTGTTGTAGGTGCCGACCCAGGCGTCCGACGCGCTGACGTCGATGGCGCCCTTGCCCAGCGCCAGCGGCCGGCCGATCTCGCCGGGCGCGCCGAAGTTGGTGGTGAACAGGATGCACTCGTCCGACAGGCCCCAGAACTCCTGCTGCCGTCCGCCGGTGCACACCGTGCCGGCGCCGTCGGGCAGATTGTCGCGGTTGCAGTCGGTCTCGATGATGCCGTTCATGTCGACGTCGGACGAGGTCTGGATGCCGGCCAGGCCGTTGCGCTCGATGCAGTCGGTGATCGAGTTGGCGATCTTGGTGACCGACTGCTGGCCCAGGCCGGCGATGCCGCTGTGGGCGCGGTTGGCGACCCAGACGTCGCCGTTGAAGTCGACCGCGGTGCGCGAGGGCCGGTTCTGCAGCACGTTGATGGCGCGCTGGCCGACCGACATGTTGCTGAGGCGCGAGTCCCGCGCGCAGCAGCCGTTGACGCCGTCGGCGCACAGCCCCGCGGGCGGGTTCTGCGACAGCACGATGCCCTGGATGCCGCCCGTCGAGTTGGAGTTGCAGGTCACGGTGACGTAGCGCGCGACCTCGCGATACAGCGGCGCCGTGGCGAACGGCTTGGTGCTGACCTTCGATACGAAGCCGACGTTGTAGTTGGTGTCGTCAGCGATCCACAGGAAGTCGAACGCCGCCTTGCTGGAGTCGAGGACGATGAAGCCCATCGGGTTGCGCGTCACGCCGTTGGCGCCCACGCCGGTCGGCGCCGGCACGTCGGTCGGCAGCGGGAACATCATCGGCGGCATCCCGCCAGGGCCGACACTGATCACGGTGCATGACGGATCCTGGTTCCCGCACGCGTTCAGCCCGGCGTCCCCACCACCGCCCCCATCGCCGTCCCCGCCGCCGTCCCCGTTGCCACCATCTCCATTGCCGTTGCCCGACGGATCCGGGCTGCAGCCGCAGCCAGGTGCGGTCGCCGAGATGACCGCGAACCCCAGCACCACGGCGAACGACGACAACGAAGCCAGGCGACGACAACGACGAAGGCTCATAGGAGGACCTCACCAGCGCGATGAACAGACGACAACCAGCCCGGTGATTGTACCCAATCACCTGCTGAGTCGTAAGCGAACTTCCCCCTGTTTCACCCGCGAATGGTCGGACCCGGTGCGGCGTCCGAGTGCGTCCAGGCCGCTAAGGGCACGCAACCATTTCGACATCGTAGGCGATCGCGGTCGACACCCCGCCCACCACGACGTGATAGGTCTTGCCCGCCGCCGAGGTCCAGCCGCTGGCCACGAAGCGGATCGCATAGCGCGACCCGTAGTTGGCGCCGAGCTGGGTCACCGTGACCGGTCGGTTGACGCCGCCCTCGGTCACCGTCACCGTCGCGGCGCCCAGGTTGATCGAGTCGGACTGCACCGTCCACCCGGTCACGTCCAGCGTCATGCCGAAGCCGCCCTGGCTCATGGCCGCGAACGGGAACGGCCCCGGCGCCGGCCAGGCGCGCCAGGCCTTGCCGGCGCTGCCGGTGCCGCCGATGACCCACGCGCACGAGCCACCCGGCGCGCTGCCCAGCCCCACCGGGCCGAGCGAGTTCGACAGCAGCCAGCGCCGGTGGCCCATGGTGGTCGCGTTGCCACGATCGTTCATGTAGAGGTCGATGGCCTGCACCCCCGCCGTGGTCGAGATGTTGCTCTTGCCCGCGGCCTCGGCGCCGCCGGCCGTGTAGCACATCCAGGTCGTGGGCGGGGTATGGCTGAGGGCGTTGTTGGCGTCCATCATCAGCGAGCACTGCTGCGCCTTGGTGCTCAGCGCCGCGCTCTCGGTGACCGGCGGCAGGTCGGCGATGAAGCGGTACAGGTTGATGAGCTTGAGTGCGTTGGCCTTGCCGGTGGCGCTGTTCTCGCCCGGGACGCACATCGCGATGTTGCCCGCGAAGGTGCCCTCGCTGGTGTCGGCGCGGTCGCTCTTCCAGCGCATGCACACCTGATCACGCCGCGGCCCCGTGATGATGCCGCTGTCGACCGGGATGACCACGGAGCCATCGACCGGCGGGTTGACCACCGCGCTGTCGATGACCACGACGTTGCCGCCATCGTCCACGACGACCTGGGCGTCGGCGCCCGCGCCTGCATCAGAACCGCTGTCGACCGAGTTGCCCGAGCACCCCACGACCAACAGCGCCGCCACGACCACCGAGCTGCTGCGCATCCCCGGAGGATGCCATTTCGGGCCCTGATCCAGCCGAAAAACTGGGGTAGGGCGCCCGCCTACCCGACCAGGCCCGCGAAAACCGGGGCGATCGCTCCCGGATCGTCGGTCATGACGCCGTCGGCCCCCAGCGTCAGCAGCCGGCGCGCCTCGCCGGGGTCGTTGACGGTCCAGTAGTCCACCCGCAGGCCGACGGCGTGACACTTGTCGACCACCCACTGCTCGCCCAGCGCCAGCGGCCCGAGCTTGGTCGGCAGCTGCGCGGCGTCGCCCCGGCGCGGCGTGTTGGTCAGCCACAGCCGCGGCAGCCCGAGCAGGCGCAGCACGTCGGTGGTGCCCAGCGCGGTGACGCCGCGATAGCCGCGCCGGCGCACCTCGGCCAGCGTGCTGGCGTGGAAGCTCGCGATCAGCACCCGGCCCGCCGCGCGCTCGCGCGCGACCAGCTCCAGCAGGGCCTGCACCATGGCGGGGCGCTGCTGCTTGACGTCGACGTTGACCGGCACATCGGGGAAGGCGCGCAGGACCTCCTCGAAGCTGGGGATGTGAAAGCCCTGGCCGCGGTGGCGCTCGCCGCCGACGTCCCAGGCGCGGACCTCGACCCAGGGCGTGTCACGGATGGCGCGGGGCACCCCGGCCAGCCGGCGCCCGTCGGGATCATGTGACACGACGATGACACCGTCGGAGGTCATGTGGAGGTCCATCTCGAGGGCGCCGGCCCCCAGCGCGAGGGCGCGCGCGAACGACGGCAAGGTGTTCTCGGGCAACTCCACCGCGGCGCCCCGGTGGGCATACAGCAGCGGTGTGGGCAGGTTGCAGCGCAGCACGGCCGGCAGTGTACCCAACCTGCGGCGACCCATGTGACCATGTGATATGACAGGGCATGCAGCAGGTCCGCGACGCCATCCTGAGCTCCATCGCCGCTGCCCTCCCGGGCGCCACCATCGAGGTCCAGGGTGAGGCCGGCCACTACAGCATCGTGGTCAAGAGCACGGCCTTCACAGGTAAGTCCACGCTGGAGCGTCACCGCCTGGTGCTGTCGGCCATTTCACCTCTGATGGCTGGAGATGCGGCGCCCGTGCACGCGGTCGATAGCTTGAAGACGATCCCTGCCTGACAAAGCGGCCCCGCTTGCGCTACTCTTGGCGCGGTGAGGGGGATGGAGATGGTGGTGGACCGTGACGAGCTGAGTCAGCGCGTCGCCTTCGAGCGTCTGATGGCGCTGGTGACGACGGAGCTGGTATCGACCCCGACGGAGCGCCTCGACGCCACCGTCGAGAGCGCGCTGGCCCGCGTGGCCTCCGTGATGGCGGCGGATCGCGCCTACGTCTTCATCTTCTCCGAGGACGGCGCCCGCATCACCTGTACCCACCAGTGGTGTTCGCCCGGGACGACCACCGGCCGTCTCGAGGTGCAGGACCTCCCGGTCGAGCGCTTCCCCTGGGCCGTCCCGGCCATCAAGCGCGGCCGCAGCCTGGAGCTGCGCGAGCTGGCCGACCTGCCGCCCGAGTCCGCCGCCGTCGCCGAGCGGCTGCGCGCCCTCGGCATCAAGTCCCTGCTGGCGCTGCCGATCTCGGTGGCCGGCCGCGTGGTCGGCTCCATCGGCCTCGACTGGTACACCGGGCCGGCGTGGTGGGACGACGACTCGGTGGCGCTGATGCGTGTCATCGGCGATCTGGTCGCCGGCAGCGTGACGCGGCAGCGCGCCGAGCGCGAGCTGCGCGCCAGCGAGGCCCGGCTGCGCTCGTTCATCGCCAACACCACCGACGCGGTGTGGTGCTACGAGCACGCCGAGGGCGTGCCGACCACGCTGACCATCGACGAGCAGTTCGAGATGCTGCTCACGGCCCGCCTGGTCGAGTGCAACGACGCCTACGCGCGCTCGCACGACAGCACGCGCGAGGCGCTGCTGGGCCGCACCATGAGCGAGCTGTCGCGTGCGTCGCGCGAGCGTCTGCGCCGCCTGCTGGCCGAGCTGCACGCCGCCGGTGGCGAGGGCCGCGACTTCGAGGTCGAGCTGGTGGTGCCGGGCCAGGAGCCGCGCGTGCTCTCGATCTATCTGCGCCTGCTCGAGGAGTCCGGCCGCATCACCCGGGTCTGGGGCAGCTTCCGCGACATCACGGCGGCGCGCGCGGTCGAGCGCGAGCGCGCGTCCCTGCAGCTGCAGCTGGCGGACGTGCGGCGCCGGCTGGCCGACGCCTACTCGACGCGGACCGTGACCGCCAAGCGCACCGGGTCATAGACGTTGTCGAGCTCGCCGTTGACGCCGCGCATCGGCTCGTAACCGGCGCGACCCCACGGATCCTTCACCTTCATGCCGTCGAGCAGCTGGGCCCAGCTCTTGTTGGTGCCGTCGATCAGGCCCGACAGGTACAGCGCGGTCGACTCGCCCATGCCCGACCAGTAGGCCGGCAGCGCGTTCATCACCACCTCGAGATCGCGCGAGCCATTCGGGTGCATGCGGATGAAGTCGAGGTCGTAGTAGTTGTACGACAGGCACGAGTTGACCAGCATGACCTGGTAGCGCTCGGGGAAGTTCTCGCGTCGGTACGCGGTCGGCTCCAGCGGGCCGTGGCCGAAGTGGCTGTGGCCGGCGTAGGCGAAGACGTCGCCGTGCCAGAACGCCTCCAGGTAGCGCCACTGCGCGTGCTGGCGTGAGGTCGGGTCGCCGTCCTCGAGGCCCCAGTAGGTGCGCAGCTCGACGGTCATGCGGCGCGTCTCGGCGCCCAGCGTGACGGTGACCGGCATGCTCAGCGTGATCCAGCGCTCCGCGAAGCGGTCGATGACCTGCTGACGCAGCGCCTCGATCTTGGCCGGGTCGCTGCCGACCGCGGCGGGGTAGCCGGCGCCGTCGATCATCCAGCGCGACACGTCGTCGAAGGTCACGCCGTCGAGCTTGCGGCCGTCGATCCAGAAGTCGAGCAGCCAGGCCTGCGGCCGCGTCTCGGTCACCGCCAGCCTGGGGAAGCGCGCGCGCAGCGTGCGCAGCAGGCGCTGGTACTCGATGGCGCCGAGGTCGTGCGAGTCGCGCAGATCGTGGTCGACGCCGATGAAGGCGTACATCACGACCTTGCTGCGATCGCTGCCGAAGCCCCACAGGCGGTCGTACTCGGGGAAGCGGGTGGGCGCGTCGGCCTGCACGGTCAGCTTGGCGCGCACCGGCAGGAAGCGCCGCGCGGCGTCGACCGCGGAGACCTGCCCGGTCGGATCCGCCAGGCGCGCCAGGGCGTCGTTGAGGCTGCGCGTCTCGGTCGCGATGCGCGTCGCGCACGCGGCCTGCGCGGGCGAGAAGTGGTACCACAGCGAGTCGGCCTCGGTGGCCTCGTCGACACAGGCGGGCTGGTAGTCGGCCGAGCGCGCGACGTAGTCGCCGAACATCAGCGTGAAGGCGAGCGCGGCGCCGGGGTCGCGGCGGCGGTCGACCAGCGCGGTGTCACGATAGTGGTAGCGCACCCGGGTCAGCGAACCGGCGGGGGCGCCGGTGGCGTCGATGATGGTGAGGCGGTCGCGCTGCCAGCCCGCGGGGTCGAGGTTGGACTGCGCCTCGCGGTCGGCGATGCCGACGCCGCGCTCGCGCAGGGCGCCCAGGGCCGACTTGATCTGGCGCGCGATGGTGCGCGCGATGCTGGCGTCGTCGGCGTCGGGGGCGACATAGACGAAGGCGTCCCAGTCGAGCTGGCGCACCACGCCGCCGACCGAGGTCAGGTCGCCGGTGTCGCCGCTGGTGGCGTCGGGGCCGCTGCTGCAGGCCGAGGCCAGCAGGGCAGGGAGCAGGAGAGTCAGGACAGGAGTGCAACGGGTGCGCCGCATGGCCGCCGCCCATTTCAACAAGGGGGCCAGCCAGGGCGGACAGCAGCTACGCCAGGTTGGCGCGCGGGCCGTGCGGATCTGGCGCAGTGGAGGTTGCGGGATGCAGCAGCCTTGACAGCGCGCACGGAATCGACGAAAACGCGGGCACATGCGGATTGATCAAATGACCAAATCGGGGCGCGGCTGGTCCATGGTGCTGGTGGGGCTGCTGCTGGCGGGGGCGGCGGTGCTGCTGGTCGCCCAGGGCTGCGACAGTGGGGCCGGGGGCGGGGGTGGCGACGACGACGTGGCCGTTGACGGTGGCGGCGGCGGGCGCGATCCGTTCGCCGCGCTGCCCGACACCGCGGAGGGGCTGACCAACGTGTCGACCGATCTCGACGCCGTGCTGGAGCGCGGCGCGCTGGCTGACGCCTGCACGCGCTGGCGCGCGGGCGGGGCCGACCGTCGCACCCAGCTTCTGTGCGGCAAGTGGATGTTCTTCTACGAGGGCTTCGGCACTGCGGGGGTGCCGGCGGTGCTGCCCGAGGTGCTGATCGAGAACTTCCCCGACGACATCGGACCGGGCTTCGCGAAGTACGGCATGGTGGCCGACCCCGGCTCGGCCAAGCACCTGCCGCTGGGGATGGCGCCGGGCGCCAAGCTGGGCAACCTCGACACACTGGCGTTCACCTGCGCCAGCTGTCACTTCGCGCGCCTGCCCGACGGACGCTACGCGGTCGGCGCCGCCAACCACGCCTACCAGTACGGCAAGCAGAACCTGGCGCTGGCGGTGTTCCCACTGCTGGCCATCATGGGCAGCCCGGCGGATCACGATCCCGACGCCATCGCGGCCATCCAGCCGCTGCTCGACAAGGTCGCCGCCGACCAGGCGCTGAAGCTGCGCCTCATCAGCGCGCTCATCCCGCTGGCCGGCGCCAGCAGCATGGTGCCGATGTTCCCGCGCGAGGCCGAGCACCACTATGCGCGCTGGCCCAGCGGCACCATGGACTTCCTGATCGAGCCGCTGCCGCTGAACGATCGGGTCCACACCATCAGCAAGATCTCCGCACTGTGGGGGCTGCCGCGGGACGACGAACGCGCCGCGACCGGGATGGCGGGGGCGCAGCTGGGCTGGACCGGCAGCACCAGCAGCCTGATGGTCTTCCTGCGCGGCTTCGTCGAGCTGGGCGGCGGCAAGCTGGCCGAGTGGCCCGACGACAAGCTGCTGCCGCTGGCCGAGTACATCTACTCGCTGCGCACGCCGGCGTCGCTGACGCCGCCACCCGCGGCCGAGGTCGCACGCGGGCGGGCGCTGTTCGACAGCGCCGGCTGCATCGCCTGTCACGACGGGCCGCGCGGCAGCGGCCGTCGCCTGTACGGCTTCGACGAGGTTGGCACCGATCGCGCGATGGAGCAGTGGCTGGATGGTCCCGGCTTCATGCGCCCGGCGATCGCCGAGCCGCTGACGCGCAAAGTGAAGTCGCCGCGGCTGACCGGCGCGTGGGCCTTCACGCGCTTCCTGCACAACGGCAGCGTGCCGTCGCTGGAGGCGCTGCTGTGTCTGGTGCCGCGGGCCGGCGTGACCGAGACCGCGTACGGGGACGCCGGCCACGACTTCGGCTGTGCGCTGCCGATGGCGGAGCGCCAGGCCCTGGTCAGCTTCCTGAAGGGGATCTGAGGCGAGAGGCGACTACGGGGCGGTCAGGGTCAGCTGTAGCCTGGCGGTGACGGCGTCGGCGGCGGTCTCGTCGGGGGTGCCCTCGGGCTTGCCCAGCTTGAACTCGCTGCGCCTGGTGGTGACCTCGCCGCGCACGCGCACGGTCTTGTCCTTCTTCTCGAAGACCTCGAAGGTGACCGGCCACTTCACGGTCACGCCGTGCACGGTGACCTCGGCGTCGGCGCTGTACTTGTCGGCCTCGGTCTTCTTCACGTTGGAGACCTTGACGGTGGCCTTGGGGAAGGTCGCCACGTCGAAGTAGTCGGGGCTCTTGAGGTGGCCTTCACGCATGGCCTGGCCCGAGGCCATGGCCCCGATGTCGATCTCGAAGCTGGCGCTGCCGCCGGTGAGATCGTCGACCGAGCTGAAGGCGACCCCGGTCACGGTGGGGCTCCTGAACAGCAGCGTGATCGGATCGGTCGGGCGCGCCGGGCTGTGCGAGGCCAGGACCTGGACCCAGTCGCCATTGGCGTCGATCTCGAGCTTGGGCGGCGCCGGCGGCGGCTCGGCGGTCGGTGACGGCGACGCGCTGGCCGACGGCGTCACGGTGGCAGCGGGCGCCTTGTCCAGCTTCTTCTTGCAGCCGGCCATGCCGACGCTGGCGATCGCGGCGGCGGCGGTGAACATCACGAACGACCTGTGCGAACGCATCATCGAGGCTCCTTGCTGTCGTCGACATGAACCAGCACCAGGCTGGCGGTCACGGTGACCTGGGGGGAATCGAACTCGCTCACGCTGCCGGCCAGGGCAGTCGTGCGGAGATCGAGGGGGAAGCTGGCTTGCAGCAGCAGCGTCGGGGCGTCGCCGACGCCCAGGCGGGCGCGCGCCGCGGCGTCGGCCGCGCGCAAGGTGCCGGTGACGCTGACCGGTACCGGCTGGCCCATCAGGCCGAGCTCGCCGCTGGCCGCGAACGCGAGTCCATCGCCCTCGGGGCGCGCGCCGTCGAGCCTGCGCAGGGTCAAGGTGATCTCCGTGAACTTGTCAGCCTGTAAATATTCGCGGGTGTGCTTGCTGCGCAGATCGATGCCGGTGTCGACGACCCCCGTGCTGGCCGCCAGTCGTGCCTGCATGGGCTGGCCGAGGTCGCGCGGGTCGCCGCGCCACTCGCCGCTGGGCTCGCCGAAGCGCACGTCGAAGCGCTCGCCGCCCGCGGCCACCGAGGCCACCAGCCCCGAGCCGGCGACCGCACGCACCGTCCAGCGCCCGGCCGGCAGCGGCAGGCCCCCGCTGACCCCGGCGCCGACCGTGATGGCGGCCCCCGCGGGCAGCGCGTCGCGGCCCCCTGCCGGGCGCCCGCCGCTGGCGAAGGCCCACAGCGGCACCGCCAGCGGCAGCGCGGCGACCACCCACAGCGCAATCCGCGCCGGCCGCCACGCCGCGGCGCGCTTGCGCTCGCGTCGCGCCACCAGCCAGCCACCCGCGAGCACCGCCAGAGTGATCCCCGCGATGATGCCGACGACCTCGAGGCCCAGCCAGGGCACCGTCTGCTTGCCGAGGCGCCAGCCCAGATCCGGGTCAGGGAGATAAAACCGACGATCGACGTCGGTCCACACGTTGCCCGAGCCCTGCAGCAGCCAGCGCAGGCCCGCCGCGGCCAGCGCGAGCGCGGCAGGCATGGCGGCCCAGTAGGGTTTTCGCGAGGCCATTGTGGCGGTGGACGGATGCCCTGCTGGCGCCGCCGGTTACAGAGGCTGCTAGAATGCTCGAGAATGCGCGTCGCCATCCTGGTCGTGATTCCGCTGTGGCTGTCGCTGGCGACGGCGCAGGCCCTGGCCAAGGACGCGCCGCCGCCCGCGCCGGCGCCCGCGCCCGCGTCCGCCGCCGCGCCCGCCACGCTGCGCATCGCCGCCGTCGGCGACGTCATGGCGCACCGCCTGCAGCTGGTCGCGGCCTGGAATCCGGCCTGCAAGTGCCATGATTTCCGCTCGGTGTTCGCGCAGGTCAAGGACGAGCTGTCGGCCGCCGACCTGGCCATCGGGAACTTCGAGACCACGCTGCCGGGCAAGGACTTCACCGGCTATCCGCGCTTTGGCTCGCCCGACGCGCTGGCGGTCGCGCTGGCCGACGCCGGCTTCGACGTCCTCACCACGGTCAACAACCATGCTCTCGATCGCGACGGCGAGGGGATCGTGCGCACGCTCGAGGTCCTGAAGAAGCTGGGCCTCGTGCGCCTGGGCACCTTCGCCGACGACGCAGATTATGCGCGTCGCCGCGTCACCCTGGTCGAGCGCAACGGGCTGCGCATCGCCATGCTGGCGTACACCGAGATGACCAACATGATCCCGACCCCGGCCGGGGTCTACGTCAACCGCATCTCACCCGCGCTGCTGACCGAGGACCTCGCGCTGGCGCGGCGCAAGAAGCCCGACGTCATCATGGTGTTCTTGCACTTCGGCGAGCAGTACCAGCGCGCGCCCAACGCCCGGCAGCGCGCCACCGTCGAGCTGGCCTTCCGCGAGGGCGCCGACGTCGTGCTGGGCAGCCACCCACACGTGCTGCAGCCCTACGAGCTGCGCACCATCAAGGACCGCTTCGGACGCGAGAAGCCGCGCCTGGTGGCCTGGTCGCTGGGCAACTTCGTGTCCAACTACCGCATGCGCTTCGCCGACGGCAGCGCCATCCTGCACTTCTCGCTGGTGCGCGACGCCGCCGGCGTCACGGTGCCGACCGACGTCAGCTACACCCCGATCTGGACCTACGGCGAGCGCGACGGCGACAAGGTGCGCTTCCACGTGCTGCCCATCGAGCGCTTCGCCGACAACGCAAGCGCGGCGCTGAAGCTGCCCGGCAAGGCGCTGCGCCGCATGCTGCTGTCGCTGGCCGACACCGAGGCGCTGCTGGGCCCGCGCGACGCGGCGGCTACCAGGGCTCGCGCATCGCGATGAAGTCGTAGGGGTAGCCCCACGCCGGTCGCGAGGCGTCGTCGAGCTGGCGCAGGTCGTCGGCGCTCAGCTTGACGGTGAGCGCCTTCAGGTTGTCCTCGAGCTGCGCCACCGTGCGCGCGCCGACGATGATCGACGTGACCTCGGGGCGCGCCAGCAGCCAGGCCAGCGCGACCGCCGCCGGCGTGGTCTCGCGGCGCTGCGCGACCTCGGTCACCGCGGCCAGGATGCCCCAGCCGCGGTCGTTGTCGAACTGCTTGTAGCTGTCCTTCCAGCTCTCGAAGCGCGACCCCGCGGGCGCGGGCTGGCCGCGCTGGTACTTGCCCGACAGGAAGCCGCGCGCCAGCGGCGACCACACCAGCACGCCGAGCTGGAAGGCGCGGCAGGCCGGGATCATCTCGCGCTCGCAGTCGCGCACCGCCAGCGACCACTGCAGCTGCAGCGCCTCGTAGCGCTGGGTGCGCAGGGCCTCGGCGCGCCACAGCGACTCGGTCAGCCGGTACCCGGTGTAGTTCGAGCACGCGACATAGCGGACCTTGCCCTGGGTGACCAGGTCGTCGAGCGCGCGCAGGGTCTCGTCGATGGGCACCGCGCGGTCCTGCATGTGGGTCTGGTACAGGTCGATGACGTCGGTGCCCAGGCGCCGCAGCGACGCCTCGCAGGCCTCCATGATGTGCTTGCGCGACAGCCCGGAGTCGTGCGGCCCCACCGGGCGGGTGCCGAAACCGATGGGAAAACGGCACTTGGTGGCCAAGAGGACGCGGTCGCGCTTGCCCTTGATCCACGCGCCGGTCAGCTCCTCGGAGCGGCCCTCGCTGTAGACGTCGGCGGTGTCGACCAGGTTCATGCCGGCGTCCACCGCAGCGTCGAACACACGACGCGCCTCGTCATCGGGCGAGGTCACCCCGCGCATGAAGGTCTGCGACTCGCCGAAGGTCATGGCACCGAGCGAAAGTGCGCTGACACGCAGCCCGGAGCGGCCCAGACTTCTGATCTCCATGGCCGGAGCATACACCCGTGCGACAATCGCCCTGTGCGGGTCGGCGTCATGACTGACCGGAGCCGGAGCCGGAACAGCGCTCCTCGAAGCTTCGCTTCGAGGGGGCTGCCATGAGCTGGGCGCCGTTCTGGCTGTCGCTGCAGATCGCCGTGATGGCGACCTTGATCGCGGGCGTGGTCGGGGTCGCGCTGGCCACCCTGCTGGTGTCGCGGCGCTTCCCGGGGCGCGACCTGCTGGGCGCGCTGGTGACGGCGCCGATGGTGGTGCCGCCAACGGTGCTGGGCTACTACCTCCTGGTGGCGCTGGGCCACCGCAGCTGGCTGGGCCAGACCTGGGAGTCGATCTTCGGCTCGCCCATCGTGTTCACGCGCACTGGCGCGGTCATCGCGGCCTCGGTGGGCGCGCTGCCGCTGGTGGTGCAGGGCGCGCGTGCGGCGCTGGACGCGGTCGATCCCACCCTGGTGGCGACCGCCCGCACGCTGGGCGCGACGCGCACGCGGGCCTACTTCACGGTGTGGCTGCCGCTGGCGCGTGGCGGCGTGGCGGCGGCGCTGATGCTGGGCTTCGCGCGCTCGCTGGGCGATTTCGGCCTGACCTACATGGTCGCAGGTGACCTCGAGGGTGACACCCGGACCGCGTCGATCGCCATCTACAACGCCGTCAACGCCGACCGCTATGACGACGCCCTGGGCATGGTGCTGCTGCTGACCGCGATCGGCCTGTTCGCGCTGTATGGTGTCGCCAAGCTGGTGCGCCGGGAGCGCGCGGCATGAAGGCGGCCCGCACCCTGTCCGTGCGCGCCCGCGTCGAGCGCCGCGGCACCCGCAAGGTGCCCGGCTTCACGGTCGCGATCGACCTCGAGGTGGCGCCCGGCCTGACCGCGCTGGTGGGCCCCTCGGGCGCCGGCAAGAGCACCGTGCTCGGCGTCATCGCGGGCCTGCTGCGCCCGGGAGACAGCCGCGTCACCCTGGGCAGCGAGGTCTGGCTCGACTCCGACAGCGGCGTGTTCGTGCCGCCCGAGCGCCGCGGCGTCGGCCTGGTGTTCCAGTCGCTGGCGCTGTTCCCGCACCTGACCGCGGCCGAGAACGTCGCCTACGGCATGAACGGCGAGCGCGCCACCCGTCGCGCCCGCGCCATCGTCATGCTGGAGCGCTTCCACGTCGCCCACGCCGCCGACCGCGCCCCGGTCACGCTGTCGGGCGGCGAGGCCCAGCGCGTCGCCCTGGCCCGCGCCATCGCCCGCGACCCGCGCGTGCTGCTGCTCGACGAGCCCTTCGCCGCGCTCGACGAGGACCTCGCGCGCGCCCTCGGCGACGACGTGCGCGCCCTCATCGCCGAGCTCGGCATCCCCGCCCTCATCGTGACCCACCGCCGCGAAGAGGCCGCCCGCCTGTGCGACCGCACCATCACCATGGCCGGCGGCCGCCTGGCCGAACCCCGCCCCGCCAAGCTGGTCGCGATCTAACCAGCTAGGTCTTCGTTCCCGGCAACTTCGCGATGATCTCCGCAGTGTACATTAGGGGATCTTCAACACCAGGAGGTGTGTCCGGCCAGCGCTCAATATCCTCGGAGGGCCAGACACTGATCTCCGGCAGCTTCAGTGTGAGGAGCTGCTCAAGCTTGTTGGAGTACTCATCTTCCTTCCCCGTGCTCACTGCACGGTAGAGATGCCCGTGCGCCCCTGCGATGATGTCTGCGATCTGCAAGCCGGCGCTCTCAACCGACGCACCGAACGCTGTGTGCTTTACGCACAGCGGGTATTCAATCACTCGCGCGCCCATTCCCACTCGGGCCGCCCCCCTCTCTGCCAACGTAGCTGAGACACCGGCTGCTCCGAAGTTTAGTGTCGAGGGCGAGCCTGGAAACGATGATGATGGCGGTCGTGGCAACGGACAACGAGGTCGGCTCGAAGGCGACGCGGCGG
>JADYYK010000285.1 GCA_020853705.1 Deltaproteobacteria bacterium | reverse complement strand
CGCCAGCGGCGTGCTCGGCGCGCAGCAGCGTCATCGGTGCCACGTCGCCATCGCGGGCGAACACCGTGTAGGCGCGTGCCAGCTGGAACAGCGAGGTCGACAGGCCGTAACCGTAGCTCATGGTGGCCTGCTCGATCGGCCGCCAGCTCTTGTAGGGGCGCAGCCGGCCCGAGGCCATGCCCGGGAAGGGCAGCGCCGGTTTCTGGCCGAAGCCCACCGCGCTGAAGGTCTCCCACATCTCGCGCGGCTGCATCTGCATCGCCATCTTGACGGTGCCGACGTTGCTGGACTTCTGGATCACCTGCTCCACCGACAGCGCACCATGCGGGTGGGCGTCATGGATGGTCGAGCCGGTGATGCTGATGCGCCCGGGCGCGGTCTGGATCACCGTGTCGGGCCGCACCCGGCCGGTCTGCAGCGCCAGCGCGGCGATGAAGGGCTTCATCGTCGAGCCGGGTTCGAAGGTGTCCGTCACCGCGCGGTTGCGCAGCTGCGGCCCGCTCATGCTGGCGCGCTCGCCCGGCACGTAGCTGGGGTAGTTGGCCAGCGCCAGCACCTCGCCGGTCTGGGTGTCGAGCACCACCACGCTGCCGGACTTGGCACGGTGCTCCACCACCGCGTCGCGCACGCGCTGGTAAGCGTAGAACTGCACCTTGGAGTCGATGGCCAGCGCGATGTCGCGACCGTCCTCGGCGTCGACCATCTCGCCGACGTCCTCGACCACGCGCCCCAGCCGGTCGCGCACCACGCTGCGGCTACCGGAACGGCCCTGCAGGTCCTTCTGGAAGGCCAGCTCGACGCCCTCCAGGCCGCGCTCCTCGATGTTGGTGAAGCCCACGACGTGCGCCGCAGACTCGCCCTCTGGGTACTGGCGACGGAACTCGCGCTGCACGTACACGCCCTTGGCGCCCAGCGCCTTGACCTGCGCGGCCACGACCTCATCGACCTGCCGGCGCAGCCAGACGAAGCCGCTCTTGCCCGACAGGCGGCGCGCCAGGTCGTTGGCGGGCAGCCCCAGCAGCTTGGCCAGCTCGCGCTGCTGCTCGGGGCTGACCTTGGCCTCGCGCGGCACGGCAAAGACCGACGGCGCGGGCACGCTGGCCGCCAGGATCTGGCCATTGCGGTCGACGATGCGCCCACGGCTGGCCTGCAGCGCAAAGGTGTGGCCGTAGCGGATCTCGCCTTCCTTCTGGAAGAAGGCCGGGTTGATGACCTGCACGTAAAGGGCCCGCCCCGCCAGCACGCAGAAGCCCAGGCCCAGCCCGAGCACGAGCAGGCGCGAACGCAGCGGCGGCGTCTTGGCCGCCAGCAGCGGGCTGGTGGCATAGCGCACCGCCTGGGATTCGTTGGCGGTCGGCCGCTCGCGCCGACGCGCGCCGGCCCGGTTGCGCGCCGCGGGGGCGAGGCGGCTGCGGACACCGGCGACAAGGCGCTGGAGGAACGACCCCTTCATGGCCGACCTCCCTGCGCCGCAGCGGCCGTGCGGGCCGGGTCGGTCACGTACTCGGTCACCGCCGGAGTGGCAGCGCGCATGCGCAGCTCCTCGCGGGCCACGCGCTCGACGCGCAGGCTGGTGGCGTGGGCGCGGCGCGCCACGTCCAGGCCCTCGGCCTCGACGTCGAGCTGGTGCGCCGCGTTGCGCTCGCGCTCCAGCGCGGCGTAGAGGCGACGCGACTCATAGGAAGTCTGCACGAGGTAGATCGCGCTGCACACCAGCACCACCAGGAGCAGCAGGTTCAGCCGGGTCATGCGCGCCTCCGCGACGACGGGGCCACCGGCACCGCAGGCAGCGGTGCGTCGCTGCGTTCGGCCACGCGCAGGATGGCCGAGCGCGAGCGTGGGTTGGCCTCGACCTCGGCCTCGCCCGGCTTGATGCGTGCCACCGCGTGCAGCAGTGGCGCCGCCCCCACGGCCAGCGGCATACGACGGTCATAGGCCTCGCGCGAATGACGCGTGATGAAGGTCTTGACGATGCGGTCCTCCAGCGAGTGGAAGCTGATCACCACCAGCCGCCCACCGGGTGCCAGGCGCGCCAGCGCCGCATTCAGGCCCTGTTCGAGCTCCTCGAGTTCAGCGTTGACGAGAATCCGTAGAGCCTGAAACGTGCGCGTTGCAGGGTCCTGGCCGCGCTCGCGGGTCTTGACCGCGCGAGCCACGACCTCGGCAAGCTCGGCGGTACGCCGAACTGGAGCCCCAGCTTCGCGGCGAGCGACAAGCGCCTTTGCAATCGCAGCAGCAAACCGTTCTTCTCCGAGATCACGTATCACCTCCGCGATGCGCCGCTCGTCGGCGCGTTCAAGAAACTGGGCCGCGCTCTCGCCGCGGGTGGGATCCATGCGCATGTCCAGCGGCCCGTCAAAACGGAAGCTGAAGCCACGCTCGGGGTTGGCGATCGGGGTCGAGGACACACCCACGTCCAGCAAGATGCCGTCGAGCTGCGCCACGCCGGCGGCGTCCAGCACGGCCGGGAAGTCGGCGTAGCGGGCGTGCGCGATCGAAAAGCGCGCGTCGTCGATGCGCTGCGCCCCGGTCGTGGCATCGGCCAGGGCCTCGGGGTCGCGGTCGGTCGCCAGCAGGCGGCCAGTGGGGGACAGGCGCTGCAGAATCAGGCGGCTGTGGCCGCCGCGCCCGTAGGTGCCATCCAGGAAAATACCGTCCGGGCGCTGGACCAATGCGTCCACCGCCTCGTGCAGCAGGACGGTG
>JADYYK010000284.1 GCA_020853705.1 Deltaproteobacteria bacterium | reverse complement strand
CTGGCGCTGCTGGGGCTCGGGCTGGGCGGGCGGCTGTGAAGGCTGACGGCTGTGAGGGGCGGGCGGCCGCGAAGGGCTGACGGCTGTGAGGGGCGGGAGGCCGTGAAGGGCTGACGGCGAGCGGGCGGTACAGCGTGTAGCCGACCCAGAGCTGGACGTAGCGCGCGTCGGCGCCCTTGGCGGGCACGGCGTCGGCGCCGGTGACCTTGGGGTAGATCAGCGACGCCCCGACGTGGGCCTGCTTGTTGACCATGTACTGGCCACCGCCGCCGGCCGCGATGGTGAAGCCGTCCTCGAACTTGCTGATGGGGCCCTTGATGCCGGAGCTCACGAACAGCGCCAGCTTGGGGATCACCTTGTACCAGAGCGCGACCGGGGCCCACAGCGAGCCCTTGTTGCCCTCGTCGCGCTTGTTGAGGCCGACGTAGACCGCGGGCAGGAAGGTCACGAACAGCTTGCCCACGTCATGGCGGATCTTGGCGCCCACCTTGAGGTCGATCCAGGTCTGATCAAGGTCGACCACGTGCACACCGCCGTTGGCCGCGACCTTGAGGTCGTTCTCGAGCAGCGCGAACAGCGCCTCGAAGCCGAGGTTGTTGTAGGCCTTGGGGCAGCCGTTGTCCTTGCCGGTGATGCACAGACCGCTGCCGGCGGCGCCGCGGAAGCCGGTGGTCGCGAAGCGCGAGTGCACCAGCATCACGGTCAGCTTGGGCGTCACACCGTACGAGATGTCGGGCGCCAGCGAGAGCGGCTTGAAGGCGAGATCCTTCGACAGATTGGCCTCGATGTTGAGCGCGATGCCGAGCTTGCCCTTGGGCAGCGTCAGGCGCGGCCTGGGCGGCGCAGGCGCGGCCGGGCCTCCGATCCCGCTCGGCTCGGTCGCGGCGGCGCCGTCGTCGACCGGCGTGGTCTCGTCTGGCGGTGTGGTGGCGCCCTCGTCGGGCGGCGTGGTGGCGCCCTCGTCGGGCGGAGTCGCGGTCGCCTCGTCGGGCGCGGGCTCGGCATCTTGCGCCCACGCCACACCAGCACCAGCGAGTTGAAGAGTGCACAGCGAGAGGACGACGCGGAACGTTGCGCGGGACATGGGCCAGCCTCCAGGACTGAGAGTGTCGCGACGCTCGCACGAGCAAGTGCCGCGCCAGCTCTCACTCGCGCAGGTGGAAGGCCCGAATCTCGCTGAGCAACTCGCGCTGGACGTGCGCCGGCAGCAGCAGGCGAATCGCCGGGAAGATGATGGTCTCCTCGGGCTCGAGGTGGGTCACGAACATGGCGTGGAGGCGCCGGGTGTCCTCCGCCAGCGCCGCGCCCGCACCCTGCAGCCAGCCATCGGGATCTGCGCTGGCTGCCAGCTCAGCCCAGCGCGGCGTCAGGCGGTCGATGAGGCGATGCAGATCCTCATGCTGACCCGACATCGTCGCCAGCACACGCGGCAGCGCCGCCGGCGGATGCGCCAGCAGGAGGCGCGGCACCACCAGCTCATCCTCGTCATGCGAATGACGCGGCAGGCCGACCGTGAAGTAGCGGTGCACGGCTTGCGCGGCCTCGCGTCGCTCCGCAGCCGGTGCGCCGCCCGGCTCGGCGACGCGCAGCCCGAGCGCGACAAATTTGCGGATGCGGTCATGACAGCCGAGCAGGAGATCGACCGCATCGGGCTCGGAGGTCGATTTCTGCGGGCGTGAGCCGATCTGGATCATTGCTGCACCTCGTCGTGGTGATCCGTGGGAACCCAATGAAATGATACGTGGGAAGGCATGGATCGAATTCATGTACTCCCATGCATCATGGGCGTGGCTCCTGGTGCCAGATCACGATCGCGAACCATCTGCAGCCGCCGCGACGGCTGCCGCAAGCCGTGCGGGGTGTTCCTCGCCGGCCTCGCCGCCGCGGGTCACGCGCACACCCAGATCGCGCGCGCCTGACGGGTCCTCGGGCAGGTACTTGCTGCACCAGCCGCCCAGCGCCGCCATGACCTGGCTCTCGGTCGCACTGGCACCCTCGGGCAGACAGCGCAGGATGCTGGGACCCACGGGAAACCAGCCCGCGACGATGGCCATGAAGAGGTTGCGCTGGCCCTCGCCGCCGGTGCTCTGGTGCGCCAGCGGCGCCGACGCCTTCTCGATGGCTTGCTCGATGCGGGCGAGGGACGCGGCCACGGTGTCACGGGCAAGCCGGCGTTCCGGCTCGACTCGGTAGAACCAGCGCGCCAGCGCGGCGGGCTCGGGCGACGGCCCACAGTGCGCCAGCACGGTGCGCCTGAGCAGCCCGAGATCCGCGCCCTTGCGCTCCAGCGTCCCGGCCAGTCCGCGACCGAGCTCGGTCCACAAGAGCAGCGCATTCATTGGGTCCGCGGTCGCCGGGTCGCGCTGCAGCGCGGTCCAGATCGCCTCGGTCACCTCGGCGGGAATCGATGGGACCTCATCCTCTTCGCTCTTCATGACGGCTGCCAAGAGCAAGGCTCAGACCACCTCAGGCACGACGGTTGCTTTGTCGGCCGGCCATGAGGGCCTCCTTCTCGGTGGTGCTGCTCGGTCTG
>JADYYK010000283.1 GCA_020853705.1 Deltaproteobacteria bacterium | reverse complement strand
CCCCGCGCCACCTCCCCGAGCAGCGCGATCACATCCGTGCTGGTGCTGGTGCTGGTGCTCGTGCTCGTGCTCGTGCTCGTGCTCGTGCTCGTGCTCGTGCTCGTGCTCGTGCTCGTGCTCGTGCTCGTGCTCGGACTCGGACTCGTGCTCGTGCTCGTGCTCGTGCTCGTGCTCGTGCTCGTGCTCGTGCTCATGCTCGGACTCGGACTCGGACTCGTGCTCGGACTCGGACTCGGACCCGTGCGCGGACTCGTGCTCGGACTCATGCCCGAGCCCGTCCTCGTGCTCCCCCCCGTCAGCCTGCCCAGCACCTCCCTCGCCCCCACCCCATCCCCGATCGCCAGCGCCAGCCGGCCCAGCAGCAGCATCCGGCGCCGCAGCGCCGCCCCATCCTGCCCGCCATACCCGACCGCGCGCCGGCCCCACTCCACGCCCAGCCGTGGCACGCCCGTCGCCAGACACAGCCGGGCCACCTCCTCGCTGGCCGCCGCCTTGTCCGCCGCCAGCCAGACATAGTCGACCGCATCCAGCCCCATGGCCCGGCGCACCGCGCCCGCCTTCTCGTCACCGCGCCCGACCAGCAGCCCGGCGCGCAGAAGCTCGCGCCGCGCCCCCGCGTCCGCCGGCCGCGCCAGCGCGATGGCCCGCCGCCAGCGCAGCGCCTGCTCGAGCTCGCCGCGCGCCTCCCAGTCGCGCGCCTCGGCGTCAGGGTCCTGGCCCAGCTCGACCGCCAGCGCGTCACGCTCGATCACATCGGGTGCTGGCGCGATGGTCCGGCACCCGCTCACCGCCACCCCGACCGCCCCCGCCCCCAGCGCCGCCGCCACCGCGAGCGCCACCGCCACGCCCACTCCGACCACGGCGCACGCGCGCGACATCGCACGACTTTGCGCTCCGCCACTGCCCGCGCGCAAGCCCCGCCCGCGTTGACTTCGCCCCGCCGCGAAAGTACCTTGCCGTGGCGTGTTTGCGACGTTCATCGCTGGCGGGACCGCAAGACCCGGGGCGGGGTGTGCTTGAAACAGTGGCTCCGTCGTAGCCTGGCCCGTCGCACCGCGGTCGTGGCCGGAGGCGTCAGCGCCGCGCTCGCCGCCGTGGTCGGACTGGTCATCGTGGGCGCCGTGCTGGGCGACGAGGCGCGCGAGCTGCGCTCCCGCGTCGCCGTGGTCGCCATCCTGGCCGGCGCCCTCACCGTGTTCGCCGTGGTCTGCACCGTGTGGCTGACCCTGCGTCGCCTGCTGGGCGCCCCGCTGGGCGAGCTGTCGCGCACCATGGCGGCGGCCGAGCAGGGCAACTTCCTGACCCGCGCGCGCACCGACCGCTCCGACGAGCTCGGCGATCTGGCGCGCCAGTTCAACCGCATGCTGGCCAAGATCACCGACCTCCAGGTCGAGTCGGTCGACGACCGCCGCGAGCTGTCGCACACCCGCCAGGAGCTCGAGATGAAGGCCGAGCTCGAGGCCCGCCTGCGCGAGCTGACCCTGCTGTTCGAGATCACCAAGACCATCAACTCGCAGCTCGAGTTCGCCGAGGTCTTGCGCGCCATCACCCAGAAGGCCAGCCAGGCCCTGGGCCTCGAGGAGTTCGCCATCCTCATCATGGAGGATGACGGCGCCTGCCTGCGCGTGCGCGCCACCTTCGGCTTCCCCAGGGAGGCCGAGATCGAGGGCATGGAGTTCTCGCCCGGCGAGGGCATCAGCGGCATCGTGGCGCGCTCGGGCGAGCCCTGCCTCATCGCCGACACCAGCAAGGACGACCGCTACCTGCACTACAAGGGCCGCCACATGGTCGACGGCTCGTTCCTGTGCGTGCCCATCCGCTACCAGGAGCGCCTGATCGGCCTGTTCAACGTGCTGCGCCCGCGCAGCGGCGACTCCGGTGGCTTCACCCCCGACGACATCCGCCTGCTGACCTCGCTGGCCAACGCCGCCGCGCTGGCGCTCGCCAACGCCCAGATGGTCGAGCGCCTGCGCGAGCTGTCGACCCACGACGAGCTCACCGGCCTGGCCAACCGCCGCCTGTTCACCCAGCGCATCGAGACCGAGTTCGAGCGCGCCCAGCGCTATGGCGGCGTTCTCTCGGTCCTGATGGTCGACATCGATCACTTCAAGGACTGGAACGACACCCACGGCCACCCCGCCGGTGACGACGTGCTGCGCAAGGTCGCGACCCTGCTGCGCGGCAGCGTGCGCGCGGTCGACCTGGTGGCGCGCTGGGGCGGCGAGGAGTTCGTCGTCATGCTGCCCGGCACCAGCAAGAAGGACGCCCTCGCGGTGGGCGAGAAGATGCGCGCTGCCTGCGAGGCCACGCGGTTTCCCTTCCCGGCCCAGAGCGGCGCCGACGCCGGCGAGGGCCGCGTCACGCTGTCGGTCGGCGTCGCGGTCTATCCTGACGACGGCAAGTCGGTCGCCGCGGTGCTCGACGGCTCGGATCGCGCGCTGTTCCAGGCCAAGCGGGCTGGACGCAACCAGGTCCTGGGCGCCGAGGCCAAGGGCGCACCCAAGGCCGGCATGGACGCCCCGTTCACTTCCGGTTGAGCAGGCTCTTCAGGTCCTGACCGGGCGCGAAGGTCAGCGTGGTCTGCGCCGGGATGGTGATGGGCTCTCCGGTCTGCGGGTTGCGCCCCTGGCGATCGGCGCGGCGCTTGCGCGCGAAGGTGCCGAAGCCCGGGTAGGTGAAGCGCGGCTGCGCACCGCGGGTGCCACGGGCCTTGATGAAGTAGTCGCCGATCTGCGCGAAGACCTGGTCCACGATCAGCCCCACGGTCTTCTTGGTGGCCTGCTGCGACAGCCCGCGCGCCTTGTAGACCCGCTCGATCAACTCACGCTTGGTCACTGGCCGCCCCCCTCCCAGGTGCCTGCAGGTGCGAAGAGCAACGATGCTACGGAGGCGCCTGAGCGGTGTCAACAGGTGCCGGCCAGCCCGGCTGGTCGGCACTTGACCTACAGCGCCCCGATCACGACCACCACCAGCACGACCGCCGCGGCGCCAGCCAGGCCCCACCAGATCCGTCGCCGGGTGACCTCGGTGTAGGTGTCACAGAGGGCCTCGGGCTCCTGGTCCTCAGGGCGGTCCTTGCACGACGCGCCCTCGGTGATGATCCAGCCCGGACACTTGCGGATACACGCGCGGCGCTCGCCAGCGTCATGGCCGCGCGACTTGCAGACCAGGTAGCACTGCTGGCCCTCGTCGGCGGCCGGGTTGTTGCTGAGCGGCAGCCGGTAGCGCACCGAGGTCGAGCAGGCCGCGCCAACCAGCACGAGACCCAGCGCCGCGGCGCGCAGCGCCCTGCGCCCAGGGCTCATCAGGCCCCGGCCTCCACCATCAGCCCGAGCAGCGCGCGCGCCTCGGCCGGGGTCGCCACCTTGCGCCCGACCGCGCCGGCCGCCGCCACCAGGCGCGCCACCAGCGGCGCCGAGCCCTCGGCCAGCACGCCCTTGTCGAGGTAGATGTTGTCCTCCAGGCCGACACGCGCGTGGCCGCCCCAGCGCGCGGCGCACTCGGCCAGCGCCAGCTGGTGACGCCCCACCCCGGCCACCGCCCAGGTCGTGCTGGCGGGCAGATCCCGGGTCGCCGCCACCAGCGCACCAAGGTTCGCTTCGCTGGCCGCCAGCGCGCCGCGCACCCCGAGCACGAACTGCAGGTGCAGCGGCGGCGCGATCTCGCCCGCCTCGACCAGCTTGCGCACGATGTCGAGGTGCCCGAGGTCGTAGATCTCGAGCTCCGGCATGATGCCGGCGGACCGGATGCGCCGCGCCACCTCGACCACGTCGCGCGGGGCGTTGACGAAGACGTCGTCACCGAAGTTGATCGACCCCACGTTGAGGGTCGCCATCTCGGGGCGCACCTCGCCGTCCAGCGTCAGTGGCTGGGTGCGCTCGTCGATCGACATGCCGACCGCGCCGCCGGTCGACGTCTGCACGATGAGGCCGGGCGCCAGCCGGCGGATCTCGGCGATGGCGGCGCGGAACAGCTCGCGCGACTGCGACGGCCGGCCGTCGTCCTCGCGCGCGTGCAGGTGCACGATCGACGCGCCCGCGGCCAGGCAGCGTGCCGCCTCGGCGCCCAGCTCGGCCGCGGTGTGGGGCAGATGCGGGTTCTGGGCCCGCGTCGTCTCGGCGCCCACGATGGCCGCGGTCACGATCAGCGGCGGCCGCGCGGCCAGGCGCTGCTCGGCCTTCGGGGTCACGCAGGTGCCGCTGGCGCGACAGACCACGACCGGCTCGGCCAGAGCGTCGGCCGCCGAGGGGCCGAGGTCGCCGCGCGCGCTGATGACCTTGCGCGCCTCGAAGCGCATGGTGCGCGAGGTGGCGCCCTGCTTCACGATCTCGCCGACCACCTCGATGTAGTCACCGGCGCGCACCGGGGCCAGGAACTCCACGCTGTCATAGGCGCGGAACAGCCCCTCGTCGCCGTCACACCGGATCAGCAGCTCGGTGGCGACGTCGCCGAACAGCGCCAGCATGCGCGCGCCGTCGACCAGGTTGCCGCCGTAGTGGGCGTCGTGCGCCCCCATGCGCACGCGCAGCGTGGCGCGCGGCAAAAGCTCGACCGGGTGGCGTGGCGCGGCGCTCATGGCTGACCTCCCTCGCGCCCGGTGCCCTCGACGCCGGCCTGGCGCGCCAGCAGCCGGTCCACGATGTAGCTGGCGACCTGCTCGGGCCGCGTGCCCGGGCCGAAGCCGGCGTCGAACCCCAGCTCGCGCGCCAGGGCGTGATCGATGCGCGGGCCGCCCAGGATGAACAGGACGTCGCGCACCTGCGAGCGCTTGGCCAGCTCGATGAGCTGGCGCGCGTTGTCCTTGTGCACGTCGCGCTGGGTGACGACCTGGCTGACCAGAATGGCGTCGGCCTTCTTTTCCTGGGCGCGACGAATGAGCTCCGTGTTGGGCACTTGCGACCCCAGGTTGTAGGCCTCGAACCAGGGGTAGCGCTCGAGGCCGTAGTCGCCGGCGAAGCCCTTCATGT
>JADYYK010000282.1 GCA_020853705.1 Deltaproteobacteria bacterium | reverse complement strand
TCGCCGTGCCTGCACCGCCACCTCCACGACACGATGGCCATCGTCATGCTGCATGCGCCCGCGCACGCTCATGATGGCCGTCGCTCAGCCGGTCGTGATGGCCATCAACCAGGGCGCCCCGCAACACCCGCCAGCCCTCGACCGTCAGGGTCTGCGTGTCAGCGTCGTCGCCTTGATGGTGCGGTCGCCCCAGCTGCTCCAGTAGACCTGCGCGGCGGTCGTGGTCAGCGCCCAGGGCACCGCCTGACCATCGGCCAGGACCACCGGCGCCGCGCCGTCGCGCAAGTGCAGCAGCTTGCCGGCGCGCTTGCCGACCTTGCCCTGCGCCAGCACCACCACGCCGTCCGGAACTGCTGCCAGCGCCCACGGTGAGGTCAGTCCGTCCGCGATGGTCTCCGGCTTGCCACCGACCTTGGCGACGCGGACGACCTTGCCATCGCCTTCGCTGCCGCCATCGACAGTGCAGAACACCTGGCCTTCACCGAGCGCCAGGCCCTGCACCCTGCCCCCGGTGTACAGGACCTCGACCGCGCCACCGCTCAGCGGCACCCGCGCCAGCGCGCCGTCCTCGCCGAGCTTGCGCAGCACCACGAAGTAGAGATGGCTGCCATCGAGCGCGATCTCGCCGATGCCCGCCTCGGGCACCTTGGCCACGGGCTCGGGCGTCCCACCGGTGCGCGCCACCCGCTCGATGACCCCGGCGACGCCGCCCGACCAGTAGACGTGGCTGCTGTCGGCGGCGATGGCGATGGCGAACCGCGGGCTGGCCAGCTGGGTCACGGCAGCGCTGGCCAGCACGATGCGCTCGACCACGCCACGACGCGCGACCAGCACGGCGTCGCCATCGAGGCTCACGGCCATGGCCTCCTCGGCCGACAGCTTGCGCTTGCCCTTGCCGAGCTGCGACGCCACGAAGACGCCCTCCTCCGAGGTCCACACCAGCCTGGTCGCGTCGCTGTCCAGGCTCATCACCGACCCTTGCTTGCCGACCACCAGCTTGGGCCGCGGCGCCCTGCCAGCCCCTGCGCGGGCGCTCGCGCTGGCCAGCACGAGGCCGATCCCTGCCACCACCACAGCAACCACCATGCCCCGCCCACGCCCCACGCGACGACAGCGAGGCTCCAGCTCAGCTTCACGCCCGGCAACAGGACTCTTGATCATGCCTCATTCTGCGCGACTTCTTCGCGCTGCTCCAGGCGCGAGCAGCCCCACCAGCTCGGCGCCTGGAGCCGCACGGGGTCAGCGCTTCCCGGGGCTCGGGGCTGCGAAGAGGTCGGTGAGGCGGAGCTCGATGCGGCGCGGGGTCGACTTCAGGTAGACCTCGGCGCGCTCGCTGCGGGCGGCGTCGATGCGAACGGTGGTGCGGGTCAGCGAGACCTTGGCGAAGCGAAACGGCCACCACCAGGTGTCGTGTACGCCGAGGCCGTGGTCGGCGCGCTGCCGGGACCGGAGGTCGGTCACCGCGAGGGTGAACGCTGCGCGGCAGCGTCCAGCGCCGGGCTCGAGGCGGAAGCGGACCTCGGCCCGGTGAGTGGAGCTCTCGGCGCACGGGCCGTGGAGCTCGGACCGGCTGCCCTCGGCGGACACCAGCTTGATCACGCGATCGATGAGCTTGCGATCGAGGCCGTCCACCGCGGCGAGGGCCAGCAGGCCGTCGCGATAGGCCGCCGCGAGCATGGCGCGGCGCTTGCTCTGCGCGGCGCGGCGGTAGGCCGCCGGGTCGAGCACGACATAGGCGTTCTCGTGCCAGTCCTCGATTGCGGCGCGGTCCTGGCGAGCGCCTTCGGGGCTGGCTGCGATGTTGCAGTAGATCTCCGTGTAGCCGGGGGTGCGCAGCCCCTCGTGGCACAGCAGGTTGCCGAGCACCTCGGCCAGCGCGTCCGCGTCGGCGCCCAGCAGCGACTCCAGCGCGGGCGCTGCGTAGGAGCGCATGCCGACCAGGGCCTTGACCAGCGGCCGGCGCAGACGGCGGCGGCGCTTCTCGTCGAAGGTGACATGGCGGAGCTGGTTGTCCTTGACGACCTCCTCGATCGGCTGCGCCAGTGGGACAGCGCGGCCGGCGGCGCGCACGTCGCGGGCCAATCGCGCGAGATCGACTCCGCACAGCGGACTGCCGTCGAGGCTGTCGGCGGCGGCGGCGATCAGCGCGCGGGCATCGCCAAGGGCGGGCGCCGGGCCCTCGATCACGAGGTGCTCGGCAAAGCTGCCGGCATACTTGCGAGCCCGTTTGAGTGCGCGACCGCGCGACGGTTTGGCGAGCAAGCGCACCACCACGGAGCGGGGACCCTCGCCGCCGTAGTCGACCGCGCCCACGCGCGAGTTGATGGCGGCATCAGCCAACGCAAGCTCGGGGATGTCGGAGTCGCTCTCCAGGCGCACGCGCATGGTGCCAACATACAGCAGAGGCCGCGGCCACACGGCTGCGGTGGCCCTGAACGAGCTGGATCCGACTGCGCAAGGAAGGGACAGTCGAACAAGCTTGCGGCGGAACGCGGAAGCAAGTCATGCGTGAGCTTCTGAAGAAGTTCACGGAGCAAGAGATCCTCGAGATCGAGGCCAAGCTCATTGAGGCCGCCACCAAGATGGGCCAACTGCCACCCACATTCCTCCCGCCACCATGACCACCAACTCACGCACCGGGCTGGCCGCATCAGAGATCCGATTCCACAAGGATCAGATCCGCAACCACCTGCGCACCGAGATCGCGGAGCTAGACAGCGTTCCGCCAGGCGCAGACGAGCGTATCCGCGAGAGCGCGCTCGCGGGCATGCTCGCTGCAGCGGATCATGTCGCCACTCACCACGCCCAGGCACTGCTTGGTGAGCCCGATGTCGAGTCAACCGTCTGGGACCTCCCGCCGTCCAGCGAGACCGAACCAACCAGGCTGGCGGCGGAGATCGCGCAGGCCTTCGAAGAGATCCGGGCTGGCGGTACGCATGCCCTCGACCTCGTCGGGCGCACGGGGGATGCGGCCACCGATGAAGTGGAGCTGGCTCGCGAAATTCGCGCCGCTCTCGTGCAGCTCATGAACGCTACGGCCCGAGGATTCAGGCTCTCGCAGCGCCTTGTTCGCCTCGAGCATCCCGAGATCGCCGAGGAGGAAGCGCGCAACCAGGAGCTCGACACCTCGCTTCGCACCCTGGTCCGCCCCGATGCACGGGCCCTCCAGACCTGTCCCCATTGTGGCGCTTCGCTGGGCCGCGACAATCGCACCCACACCGGCAGCTACTGCGAGGCGTGCCGTACGCTCTGGGAACCGCCAGATCCCGAAGCGGGACAAGCCTGACGCGCGATGCGAGCCGCTCCATAGGGCAGCAGGCAGCGAGCCAACCGCGAGATCAGGGAGGGGGGTGTACCGAGCCCTGTAACAGAAAAAGCCGCGAACGAATTCGCGGCTTTCTTTGAACTTGCTGGCGGGGTGGACGGGACTCGAAAACGGACCAGCATGCGCATCCATGTGGATCCGGGTGCAGGATCGGAGCTGGGTTCGCGGGGTTGCGGTGTCGAGGGTGAGGAAGGTGGTGGAGAGTTGCGGAGGGAAGTGGATCCTGGCTGTAACATTGTCACAGCTGGCGAGACCGAGCAGATAGCGCGCGCGTTGCGGAGCGCTGCCCGTGCCTGGAAGTCATACCGCGACCCCCGCGCCCTGCAAGCTGCGCTCGTGGCCATCCTGGAGCAGTTGGAGGCGGAACCCACCGACACCACCGACCGCGGCGTGACAAAGCCACCAACAAAGTGATGTCTCTGAAGTCGAACCTGCGACAATGCGGCAATGGGCATTTCATGAGCTACCAAGGCCGTCCGAGCGCGTCTCCCGTAATCGCCGGCCTCTTTGCAGCGGGCGTCATCGACAGCGCCGCATCAGTCCTCGACATCGGTTGCTTCGATGGCACCGACTGTCTCGCGCTTCTTGCTTGGGGCGTACAAGAGGTCCATGGCATCGACATTGAACAGGAACACGTCAACAAGGCGTATCGTCGAGCCCAGCTGCTCGCTGCTCGGCTACGCCTCCCGGGATCGCAGTCCTTCGCGTTTCATTGCGACTCCATCACCCGGCTTCACCGGTGCTTCCATCCCAGGCAGTTCAACGTTGTCATCGACAGTCTCTGCTGGAACAACATCAGCGTCGATCATCCGGCCGCTACTCCAGCGTACGCTAGGAACATCCACCGCATCCTCAAGCCGCAGGGACTCTTCGTACTTCAGTTTCGCCAAGACCGACATCCCCTCCGGATAGATGACCCCAGGACTCTCCCATCCTCGTTTGACCGTTTTTTTGACCTGGGGCCGCTCGTTACCACGCACCTTGCCGAACATCCCCAGCGGCGAGGGCAACGAGGTCACGCCGCGATAGGCATCACCATCGGGCGACGACGGCGATCACCGCGCAAGTGACCCTCGGCGGACATCTGGTGTTGCGGAGATGTCGCCTATCATCACTTTTGGACCCGATCGTGAGGCAGCGACTGGCACACCTCACCAGCGAGGGTGCGCGGGACCAGCCACTGGCCTCCGCTTCTTCAACCGGCCGCTTTCGACCCATTAGCCCTCCTGGCGCCCATCATCTGCCGGCCGGGTCCTGGTCGCTTGGCATTGCGTCTTCGGGTGGATAGCGCAGATGCAAGGGCAGGTCATTTGCGCTCCGTTTCCACTGATCGGCAGTCCTCGCAAGGGCCAGCCCCAAATCCAACTTGGCCGCCTGAAAGGCAGACCGAATCCAATCGTCCCGCTCGATTGTTGCCGGCAGGTTGCGGAACAGGTTCACGGCAGCGCACACTTGGACCTCGTAGTCATTGTCCATTTGCGAGAGAAACTGCGCACAGTCATTCTGATCAACTCCTCGCGCATCGCAATAGCCTGCGAACAGCACGCCGGGAGACCACTGGGCCTCCCGCATGGAGTCTCTCGTCAGATGGTGCCGCCATGACGCGGCGAAGGCGTCCGCCCAAAGATCCCTCGGCCATGCGCCCCCTGCGCTTCTGTCGATCGCGTGGAACGCGATCCGGACGAGGCATGGAGCCGGATCCGGGACCTGGCTGAGACACCTGGCCGCACGCCGTCGTTGGGGTTCGGTGGCGGTGTAGCTCTCGCGCCAAGCACTCAGCGGATCCGGGCACGCTCGGACCAATTCACCCAAAAGGTCATAGAAGGGAATTGGGACCCAGTCACCCTCTGAATCCCACCCCACTCCGCTCGACACCCACCAGCGCCACTCGGCAAGCGCGTCAGCTGAAGGCCGCCTGCTCGCGAGCAACACCCTCGCGTACGCGGCACCGTACCGACGTCCACCGCCGGCGACCGCTGACGACTGGACACCTCCGACACCTCCCCAGACTTTCATCGCTGATTCGAGCGCGACTCGGGCCACGTGCGGCTGCCATTCCCTGACAGTACTCGACGGTGCAATGCAGATCATATCGCCTAGAAATACGAGCCAAGACCCGAGCAGGACCTCCGCGTCAGGCCGGCGTCGCAGTGCCGCATGAAGACGCTCGAACAGGGCTAGCATGCCTTGGTTCTGCCAGTCCTGCAGTTCGGCCTCTCCTTCGACCTCTGCAAGCCGTTCGAGGGTCCAAGACTTCTCACTTGCATGCTCGAATAGGCGGCGAAGCGCCCACGCTCCTGCGAGCGGATCCGAGGAGGTTTGAGCAAGGACTTCGAGTAGGCGTTCTTCACTCTCGCAAAGCCGATGCAATGAGCGGCTGGCGGCCCAGACCAACCCTGGCGACTGGAGGCGCACCACATATTCAACGGCGCGGGTACCATCCAGTTCGCCAGCGATCCAGATCCGGGCGGCAAGAGTACGTGGCAGGTCCAAGCGCGAATGGCGGTCGTCCCAAAGAAGCAACGTCCCCGGTTCGGTGGCCCGGCCCCAGTCCGCAACGGCTGACATTGCTCTGGCCGCCTCGGCCTTGGACAGGCGGCCTTCTGCCAGAAGGCACGACAGCGCAGGTGTGTCGCCGAGGAGCGCCACAGCCCACTCCTCCTTCGCGTCGCCCGCTACTGCTCTGGCAAACTCGCTCAAAAAAAGATCGTACGCTTGGGCCAAAGCAACCACGCCTGCCACCGCTTGAAGCGTTGGTCCGACATTCGCCATTGCTGCGGAGACAACCCTGCACAAAAGCAGTTGAGCTGCCCATCCTTGGGAACTCGCCCGATCGGGGGTTCCAGCGGCCAACAAACGGGCGACGGCGTGCTCAAACCCTGGCTCATGTCCAACGGCGCCCACGCGGTGCGGTGCGGAACCGTCCCACCAGGCGCGAATTTGGGCCGCGACTTCACCCGTCTGCTTGTGAGCAAGGACCCCTTCGGCATCGGCGACGCACTTGCGCAAATACACGCGGCGCTCACTCGCACGATCGAACACGCTTTCCACCGCTAGCGCCCGAGAGCGCGACGAATGGCGCGGCCGAGGCTACCTGCAACGGCGACCAAGCCCCGCCGCCCAGCCTTCGCGCGGGCACGCTCCTGAGCCTTCGTGCGCAAAGCTATCCACTCTGACAAAGGCTTCGCTCGGTCCCACGTGGCCGACAGTTCGGCCTCCACCATGTTAGGACTCGGAAGGGCGATCATCATCGTTCCATGGTCCCCGAAGCTATTGAGGGAGGACCCGAGCAGGTAGACCGTGTCGTCTAGCAAGATGAACCGGTCGTGCACCTCAAGGCCCTCCATGACGCGAACATCCACGGGATTTGCGCCGCGGCTTGTCTGGTAGATTCGAATCGCATCCGCCAGAGCCGCAGCCTCCCGACCCTTGCGCAGCACTTCACCCGAGGAGACAATCTGAATCGGCACGGTTGCGACGGAAACCGCCATCGCGAACCGCTGAAGCTCCAGGGCAGCGAAGTAGCGATCCACGATGAGAACTCGTCTCTGTGCCCCTCGGAGTAGCTCACGGATATGGGCGGTAGCGGCCGGCAGGTCTCGCGAGAACCAACGCTGTCCAAGCCTCTCGGTGAGGCGCTCGCGCTTCCGAGTCGCTCGCCACTCTGCGACCATGCCGAGTGCCAGCCTGGTCAGTGGAGTTCCAACAACGTGAACGCTGGGATGACTTGTGACCGAGACAGAGTAGGACTCCGCTTCCCTCGCACCCTTAGCAGGAACCTCCACGCGTCTCAGAGTGTCCGATACATTCATCACCATGGATATCGAGTCGATGAAACCGACCGGCTCCATGTGATAGACGACGGCTCCCTTGGCGTCGAAGACGTGCACTTCGACACGGTCGACGTCGCCGCCCATATCGACCTCTTGGTACTCCGCAAGCACGGAGCGCACCATCTTCGTTCGCCCCATCGGTCGGCACGCAGAGACGACGAGTTCAAGGCCTTCCATGGAGGCGCCAGCTCTCAGGATTGGTCTGACCGACAGGATTTCATTTCCGTCGCCCGAACACCCGAGGTGAATTCGCCGAAATGTGGGATTGGGGACTATCAGGTGCACTGATCCCAGAAGCTGGGGATTCCTTTCCAAGTCGATTCCCAGTTCGTCGCTCACCACTTGCCAAGCGGCAGCAGCTTCGGCCCCTTCCAACGAGTCCCGAAGCGCTTTCGGATCGACCGCTAGAAGATGATGCACCCTAGGACTGTCGTGCCACTTTAAGCGGAAGGGCAGGAGATCGCCGGCGTCGAGCGGCAGGCAGGCCATTGCTGGCAACTGCGGCTCCTCGGCCAGTGAGAGAACGAAATTGGCCGCCCCGCTCTCGCCTGGACGGGGAATGCTTCCGGCCAGTGGCCGTGAAGCAAGACCTCTGCGACATTCCAGGTACCACTCCAGGAGCCGCGTACTCGTGGCGACAATGTGGCGCACGTATAGACGATGACGGCGGCCGGGCAGCTTCACCTCAATCTCGCGCTGCTCTGGAGGGGCAGGGATCTCCCTGGGAAGCAGCTCCACCCACGCAGCCAGGAGCGTGCGCGTCTTCGCTTGATCCGTGGACCATGCCAAATGCAAGACACCTCTAGGCCAGTCGCGTTCCAGGCCAGGCAACAAGTCGTGCGGCGTGAGATCCTTTCTCGTCATCGAAGAGACCCGCTGCTGGGCACGGCAATGCGGCCCATCATCGGTCCACCGGTGAAAGCGTGATCGTCGCTCGGAGGATGTTTGAGGTGGTGTCAAACGAGATGGGATTGCTCGGATACTGGCGAGACAGGTCCCGAATCTGTGACCACCGATTCCCCGTGTTGGTCGGGTTGCCTGGCACAAACTTACGTGGCCCAGGCTCCAGGCTTGGCATGTTAGCATCCTTGATCTGGTTGCATCGGTTGCATCTTCAAGAACGCCCTACGCCACCACGCTTGGGCGGTCTGGACTCAAGTAGTTGACCTCGCGCTCCTCCAGCCGCTGCTCAAGGGCCTCTACGCCGTGCTGTTCGCAATATGCGGCCTCGCTGGCGGTGATGGGCAGAAGCCAGAGATAGTGGATGGTCCCCAGGGGCGCGCGGCACCACTCGAGTTTCGGACCGAACGGGTATGGCACCGAGACAAGGAGGTGAGCGCTTTCTGAGCCCTCCAGCCAAGGCTGACCGAGGTTGAGGACGCGGCCCAGACCGACGGCCTGCCTCGGGTCCGTGTACGCATGTGCGACCATCGCGAGGGTCTCGACATGACGTGGCGACTCCACCGGGGAGGCAAGCACGAATTCGTGCCGCCCCTCGCGCTCGACATCGCAGGCACCGATCGAGAAGTAGTTCCAGGCGTCATCGGATCCGCCCTGGTCAACCCTGCCGACAACGAAGCCGGGGATGCTGTCCTTGATCGGGCCGAGATCCCAGGAGAACTTGTTGATCCTCCGACCCTGCCAAAAGGTTTCGGCGTGGTGAAGGCCGGCGTGCGCGAGTTCGGTCATTTCCAGGGTCCTGTGATGGGAGCCAGACCTTGCGCCCCCGTTGTGCGCGCGTCTGGCCCTGCTGTCGGGACGACGCACTTTCTACACGTGTCGGCCTCGTTCATCGACACGTGACTCCCTTCGGGCCCATGGCGTCGGGCGGCCACCCTGCGCCCAACTCACTCGTTCCCAAACGACACGGATCCGATCTTGGTGCCGGGTGGCAAGCCCTTCACCTGTTCCCAGATCTGCGTGCTGATGGCCCAGTAGACCTCCATGTCCGTGATCTCCAAGTTCGTGACATCGTCATCGCCGCCCAAGAAGAGAGGCTTCTTGTACCCCACGCACTGATCATGACGAGGCGCGGATCCCCCCGAGGCGATCCACTCCTGGAAGAACGGGACCGCGAGATCCTCGACACCGTGGTCCGCGAGTTCCTCCTCGTGCAAGGTCTCCAGCGTGGCGGGGACCTCGAACGACTTGACGGTTGCAGGGTCGAAGAGGAGGACTCCAGGGGTGCCTCCGACTCGACGCGATGAGTCGATCGCATACTGGCGGCCCATCCAGTCGAATGCGAAGCACACGATGTGGTCCCGCTGCTCGGGAAACGCTTCACCAACCAGCGCCGTCCACTTCTCCATCTCCAGGGCCGAGTGGGTTCTGTAGACCCCCCCGCCGAACGAGGCCCCCCCGTACGAACGCGCGAACTCTCGCAGGCCCCCGAGGTCGGGCAGCGCCGAGGCCGCGGTCTCTTCTTCGGAGAGAGGTCGCATGCGCGACATCGCGTACGCCTTCTCGAAACGCGGAAGGGTCATCACTCGGATCTCACCCCCCGAGTCGCCAAGCCGTAGATCGTCGCGAAGTTCGTTCATCAACGCGGATCTCCTCAGAGCCCCCCCTTGAGCTTCTCCACCAACCCTGCCACCTGATCGTAGTAGTTGCGACGGAAGACGATCACTGACTCGACGGGCTCGTCGGGTTCCTTACGGGCGGACGGCGCGTAAACACCAAAGCCGAGCGCGTCGGAGGTGAAGCCCGCGCCGTCTTCCGAGAGGCCGGGGTCGAGCGCGAGGATCTGGTCGCGCACTTCACGGTACGGCCGGCCAATCAGGGCGACTCCCCGAAAGGTCGGCTCGGCGGGAGGCATCATCTCGATCGAGGCGCAGACGTCTGCGCCTTCGTACTCGACATGAACGCCAAGGCCCTGGAAGTCGTCTGTGGGCAGCGCGGCGGCCGTCGTCTTCATGAATGTCTCCGGCTCGACTCCCAGCGCGGCGCGGATCGATGCTCTCGACATCCCAAGGCGGAGGGCACCCGCACCGTCGTACGAACGGATCTCCATCATGTCACCTCACCAAAGGCCAATCGACTTCGCGTATTCTACTGCCTGCTCGATAGCCGCTTCATACTTCGCCCCAAATTTGTTGCGCACGTCGATGACGTCCATCATCAACGCCTCTCCCGAGCGCCCGGCGCTGACCAACTGTTCCTGCACCGCTCGGTACGCCTTGGCATCGGCTCTCGACCCATAGCTCGCCGTTCGGGCGTGGTCCGCGGGCTCCATGCGGATTGCCGGCCCCTTTCCCTTGCTCAGGGGGCTTACTGAGTCCGCAGGCATGTGGTGTCTATCTGCGCCCTCACCCCTGAGATCCTTGTAGGCCCCGCCTTCCGGCGGCTCCTTCTCCTTGCCGCCGGCACCAGGGTTGTCCCCCTGGGCGGACGCGTCGCCCTCCTTCATACTGTTCGAGACCGCAGCGAGCGTCGCCGCGGCGGTAGCCCTTGCCGCCGTGCTAGCCGGAACCGCTGCCGTCCCGGCCCCCGCGAGAACCAGCTCGGGCCCCGCGACGGCGCCGCCCGCCGCGGCCCCCCCGGTGTAGACGGTCGCCGTGGCCGAGCCGAGCCCCATCGCGATGGCGTCACCCAAGGTCTCGGGGCGCAGGGCCATCTTGCCGCCCAGCGCCATCATGCCGCCCTGCACCACCATGAACGCCTTGCGCGCGACGGGACGGAAGACGTGGGCGCCCCAGGGCTCGACGATGTTGCGCTCGAACCAGTTCAGGTTTGGGTCGGCGCCCTGGAACCATCCGTACTGGTCGACCATCTCGGCGCACCAGGCGGCGCCCTTCCCGGTCGAGAAACGGCAGTCGGCGACGGCGTGTGGGCGGATGACCGGCGAGACCGGCCCGAAGCCTTCATCGCCGTTGATGATCGAGTGGGCGTGGTCGCCCATGTTGCCAAACAGCCCGCGGCCCGGGTCAAAGCCGCGGTTGCGCATGCCGCCGTCCTGCATGGACAGGCCGAAGGGGTCGGTGTGGTTGAGAGGGTCGCCGGCCGCGAAGGCGTGCAGGTCGAAGCTGTCGATGAAGCCGAGGGGGTCGGGGCCGGTGAAGCCGCGCAGGCGCGGCGAGTAGGTGCGGTGGTCGCTGAAGTAGTTGCCAGTCTCGGAGTCCTGCCACTGGCCGCCGAAGCCGAAGGGGCTGCCGCTCCACGGGTCGCGGGGCAGGCTGATGGGCGGGCAGGTGGCGCCGGTGCCCTCGTCGCATACGCTGCCAGCGGCGTTGGTCAGGGTGCGCGAGCCGTAGGGTGAATACTCCGCGAACTCCAGCACGACGCCCGCGTCGTCGATCGTCTTGTCGGTGTCGCCGCGCAGGTTCGCGCCGAGGTTGAACGGCGGCAGCGTGGCCGGCTCGACGCGGAGCGGCTGGTCGTACTGGGCGCCGTAGAGGATGCGCGAGGTGAAAGCCGAGCCGTTGTCGACCGTGAGCACGTCCCAGCCGGCCAGGCCGAAGCGCTGCTGGGTGGTGGGGCCGAGCTTGGCGATCCGCCGCCCAGCCACGTCGGGCACATAGTCGAAGTGGGTGGCGCCGGGCATCGCGACCTTCTCGGAGGAGGTCTGGAAGCCGAAGGCGTCCCACTCGGCGCGGTTGGTGGCGTCCGAGGTGACGCGGCCGAGGCCGTCGTAGGTCGCGGTCTGGTCGCCGGCCACGAAGGGCACGCGGTAGGTGGAGATGCGGTGCGAGCGGGTGCTGAGAGTGGCGGCGTAGGGCGTGAAGCCGGGTCGGGTCTCGGCAGCGAGGGTGCCGGCGTCGTCGCGGCCGAGCGTGGTGGTCACCGCGGCGGGGAGCTGCGCGGCCAGGTAGGCCTGGACCTCGAGGTTGGTGGTCGGCGCTGTGGCGGGCGCGGCGCTGAGGCTGCGCGCTTCAGAAACGGCATCGACCCAGCCGGCGCCGCCGTAGAGGGCACCGCGGGTGCGCGCGACGGGGGCGAAGCCCGGGGTGCTGAGTTGCAGCGTCTCCAGTCGGATCCGGCCGGAGTCGTCGAGCATGCGGCGCTCGTCGCCGATCTGGCCCGGGGCCGCGAAGCTGCGCTGGCCGGTGGTGCGCTCCAGCGCGTCGATGGTGCGGTCGGCAGCGTGGACCAGGGTGCCAGCCGGGTTGCGCATGAGCTGGCCGCGGAGCTGGCCCAGGCGCCAGGAGAACTCGGCGGTCGCGCCGCCCGAGAAGCCGACCGACTGCGGGCGGCCCAGGGTGTCGACGTCGCGAATGACGAGGCTGCCGTCGGGGTACTCGATCCCGCGCACCAGCGCGCGGCTATCGCGGCGGTAGCCGGTGTGCAGGGCGCGGCCGCGGAAGGTC
Source organism: Deltaproteobacteria bacterium (assembly GCA_020853705.1). Lineage (GTDB taxonomy): Bacteria > Myxococcota_A > Polyangia > Haliangiales > JADYYK01 > JADYYK01. The sequence continues at coordinate 538 of JADYYK010000282.1, read as the reverse complement.
GTGGTCTCGTCGACCGGTTCGCCACGCGAGTCCCACACCAGATCGGTGGTGACGACATCGGGCGTGCCGGTCGCGCGTGGTGTGGTCGCGACACCGCGGGTCATACGGCCGAGGCCATCGCGCGTGAAGGTCCGACTGCCGCGTGCCACGCCGGTGGTCCGATGCACTGCGGTGAGGCTGGAGAGGTAACCCTGCAGGTAGGCGTGGGTGATGACCGAGTCGTCGGGCAACGTCGTGGTGCGCGTCCGGCCTGCTGCGTCGAGCGCCAGCGTGGTGGTGCTGGCCTCGGGCGTGCCGAAGGCGTAGGTCGATTCGACGAGACGCGCGGTGGCGTCGTAGCTGGAGTGGGTGACGACGCCGCCCGGGTCGCGCAGATCGGTCAGCAGACCGCGGCGGTCATAGACGAATTGTGAGACCAGATCGGGCTGGCCGCGCTCGACGCGGGGGGCGCGAGCGCGCAGCACGAGGCCGCGCAGATCGCGGGTCATGGTGCTGACGTTGCCGGTGGGGTCGGTGCTGGTGCTGGGCAGGCCGTCGC
>JADYYK010000281.1 GCA_020853705.1 Deltaproteobacteria bacterium | reverse complement strand
CCCCCTGACGATCGACGGGTGGGTCCTACCACGCGACCCTGACACGACCCGACGACGACCCGACAACGACCCGACGACGACCCGACCACGACCCGACGACGACCCCACGACGACCCGACGACGACCCGACGACGACCCGACGACGACCGCGCGAGCGTTAGCCTTCGGGAGCCGGCTCCGGCTCCGCGGGCCGCTCGTCATCCGTGATCAGCGCCAGCCCCGCCGGCAGCGCGTCACCGAACACGAAGCGCTCCTCCTTCGCGCTCAGCGCGCCGGCCTCGCGCACCAGCTCGATCAGGCGCTCGCCGTCGGGCAGCTTGCTCAGGCGCTCCATCAGGCGGGCGCGCAGGCCGTCATCGACGTCACGCGCGCGGTCGCCGGTGCGCCGCCCCAGCAGGGTCGCCGCGAAGGCCGACTGGCGCGGGTCGCGCCACTCCATGGCCAGGATCTTCTCCAGCCAGCCCTCGGCGATGGCGCGCGGCACGGTGCAGTTGATCGGGCCATACAGCGGCACCCGCGCGCCCAGGCGCCCCAGCACCCAGAACGCGAACTCGGCGCCGCGCCGGCTGTCGAGGCGCGGCACCAGCGCCTGCCCGAGCTGCACCTTCTGCTGTGACGACAGCCGCTCCAGCGAGGCCGCGGTGCGCCACATCTCGATCTCCTCCTGCTGCGCGGGCGCCTTGCGCCACTGCGCGCGCTTGCCACCCTCGGGCACGAAGTAGGGCGCGATCCGCTTGAAGACCTCCTCCTGCTGGGTCGAGCGCAGGCCGCCCGAGACCCGGCGCCACAGGATCCACCACTCCAGCCGGCAGTGATCGTCCTTCTCGTGCACCAGCGGGGCCTGGAAGACGCGGAAGATCTCCTTCATGCGCCAGTCGTCCAGCGCCACGCCGAAGCCGGGGCGCAGGAAGAAGCCGGCCAGGTTGAGCCAGCGCTGCTCGTGCTCGGGCGACCGCCCACGGCCACCGCGGGCGTCGCGCAGGGTGTCCCACAGCGCGCGCAGCGTCGAGCTCGACCAGGTGGTGCGCTCGGCCTCCATGGCGCGCTCGAGCTCCTTCATCACGCTGGTGGGCGGCAGAGCGCCGGCGCCGCCGCCTGGCGTGCCGAACACCCGGCGCAGCACCGCGGCGCCGCGCGCCACCACCTCGCGCCCGAGCTCGCTGGCGGCGGTCTCGCCGCTCGCGGGACCGGCCACGGCGCCCGCCGCGGTGGCGGCCTGGGCCACCGCCTGCGCGGCGGCGGCCACCTTGTCGGCGCCGCCCGCGGCCGCCTCGGCGGCGCGACCGTCGACGCGCAGGTCGAACTGCAGCCGCCAGCGATCGTCGGTGGTCTGGCTGCGCAGCGCCAGCTCCAGGGTGCCGAGCTCGGTCACGCGCGCCTCCAGCCGCACCCGCGCCTCGCTCTCGGGGGACGGGCGCGCCCAGCGCAGCGCGGTGTAGATCGGCGGCAGGTCGCTCAGCTCGCCGCCACCCGCGGCGCCCCCCTGCCCCGCCGCGTCATCCCCGTGGGGCAACGTCACCACCGCGCCCAGCGCGTCGGCGCGCGCGCTGGCCGACAGCAGCCGGAACTGCGCCGGCCGGCTGATCAGCAGCTTGAACTCGCGCCCTGGCACCTCGAGCGCGTGCCCGGCATCCATGCCGCGCGGGGCCACACACAGCGCGGTGACCTGCCCCGCCACCTTGCCGCCGGGCGGATCCAGCTCGACGTAGTAGCCCCGCGCGGCGCCCGCGCGCACGCGCACCCCGCGCCCGCGCCGCGCCAGGCCGTAGTAGGCGGCGCCACGCGCCACCGCCAGATCGGGCGACGCGTTCGGCAGCTCGCGCGCCAGGGCGCCCAGCGCGGGTGCCTCCTCGCCGGCCCAGCCGCGCAGCGCCGCCAGCACACGCTCGCGCAGCGCGGCCACGCGCATGACGCCGCCGTTGAACAGCACATAGGCCGGCCGCACGATCGACCCGCCGCCCCCGTGCCGGCGCAGGAAGGCCGCCAGGTGGCGCGTGATGGCGGGATCCGACGCGTAGGGCAGGCCCCACTCGACCAGCCCCGCGCGCGCCGCCCGTGCCGGCGCGGCGTGGCTGAGCGCCTCGGGGAAGAAGCCGCCCAGCACCAGCTCCAGGACCTCGTCGCGCGCGAGCTCGGTCTGTGCGCCGCCACCGATGAGGCGAGTGCCCCGACCGGCCACGTGCACCGGCACCGAGGCTGGCCCGTCGTCACCATCCTGGAGCAGCGTCTCCTTGGCGGCGCGACACTTCTGCACCAGCTCCTGGAAGCGCTGCGCCTCCAGCCGCGCCCCCGCGCCGCCGGCCAGGCGCCCCTCCAGGCGCCGCGCCAGCGCCAGATCCATGTTGTCGCCGCCGAGCAGCAGGTGATCACCGACGGCGACGCGCTCCAGCGTGGGCGGCGCACCCGCGGCGCCGGGGCGCACATCGATCAACGTGAAGTCGGTGGTGCCGCCGCCGACGTCGCAGACCAGGACCAGGCCGCCGTCGCCGAGCTCCGCCTGCCACAGCTCGCCTTCCCTGCCGGGTTCGGCCAGCCAGGCATAGAACGCCGCCTGCGGCTCCTCCAGCAAGGTGAGCTGCGCCATCGGCAGCCCGGCGCGCCGCGCCGCATCCAGGGTCAGCTCGCGCGCCACCGCGTCGAACGACGCCGGCACCGTCAGCACGACCTCCTGGGCCGCCAGCATGCGCGCCGGATCACCCTGGCCGATGACGTGATCCCAGACCTCGCGCATGTGGGTGAGGATCAGAGCGCTGGCGTCGACCGGCGAGATCGGCGCAATTTCGGCCTTCTTCTCGCTGCCCGCCGCGCCACCCTGCCCCGCCGCGCTGCCCCACGGCAAGATCTTGGCGCTGCGATCGACGCCCGGGTGCGACAGCCAGGACTTCGCCGAGGTCACCAGACGCGCCGGCGCCTCGGCGCCACGCCGCCGCGCCAGCTCGCCGACCACCGGCCCGGGGGGCGTGGTCTCGGCGCGCCAGGGCAGCGCGGTGCCGCCCGCGGGGAAGTCGTGGGCCCCGGTCAGGTACACCGCCGAGGGCAGCGTGAGCCGGGGCTGCACCTCGCCGGCGGCCACCAGCTGCAGCGGCGGCAGATCGATGACACGCTGCTCGCGCGCGGCCAGATCGATGTAGGCCAGCGCCGAGTTGGTGGTGCCGAGATCGATCCCGACCAGGTAGCGGGCGCTCATGCGGCGCCGGCCTCGCGGACGCTCCACTCCAGCTTCCAGCGCTGGCCGTCGCGCGCGACACACCACAGCTCGAGGGTGCCGACCTCGGTGACCCGCGAGCGCAGCCGCACCGGCACCAGCTGGCCCTCGCTGCCGGTCAGCGCGGCCTCGATGGCGGCGCCCTCCTCCACATCGACGCCGGAGCCGGGACCGACCTCGTCGAGCAGCGTGCCCACGGCGTCCGCGCGCCGGGTGCTCGAGGTCAGCACCCGGAACTCGGCCGGCTCGCCCACCACCAGCCCGAACTCCTGCCCGGGCAGCTCGGCCTCGCTGCCCTCCTCCATCCCGAACGGCGCCACGCACAGCGCCGACAGCGGCGCCGCCATGCCGGGCACCGCAGGCGCGGCGCGCTCGATGCCGATGTAATAGGCGCGCGCGGTGCCGCCACGGATGCGCACCCCGCGGCCGCGCCGCACCAGGCCGTAGTAAGCCGCGCCGTGCGCCACCGCGAGGTCGAGGTCGGTGCCGTCCAGCACCTTGGGCTGCGCCGCGCCGGTCTCGCCGGCCCACGCGGTCAGCGTCTCGGAGACCCGGGCACGCAGCGCGGGCCCCTTCATGACGCCGCCGTTGTACAGCACCGCGGTCGGGCGCGTGGCATAGCCGCCCAGGAAGCGCGCCAGGTGGCGGGTCACCGCGGCGTCCTCCGCATAAGGCAGGCCGAGCTCGCGCAGGCCGACGCGGCGCTTGCTCTGCGGGCGCGCAGCCGCCGGGACCAGCGGGAAGAAGCCCTCGAGCAGCGCCGCCTCGGCGTCCTCGCGCAAGAGCTCGGCGCGCACCGACGAGCCGATCACGCTGCGCCCGCGCCCCAGGATGGCGATGGGCGCCGACGCCGCGCCGGCCAGCACGGCCTCCTTGGCGGCGCGACAGGCGTGCGTCAGCGCGCGCTGCTGCCAGGCGTCCAGCGTGGTGCCGGCCTCGCCGAGGCGCGCCGCGACGCGGTAGGCCAGCGCCAGGTCCATGTTGTCGCCGCCGAGCAGGATGTGATCACCGACCGCGACGCGCTCGACCGTCAGGCTGCCCTCGGCCTCGCCGACCGCGATCAGCGAGAAGTCGGTGGTGCCGCCGCCGACGTCACAGACCACCACCAGATCGCCCACCGCCAGCGCCTTGCGCCAGCCGTCGCCCATGGTGGCCAGCCACGAGTAGAAGGCGGACTGCGGCTCCTCCAGCAAGGTCACCCTGGGTAGCCCGGCCGCCGCCGCCGCGCGCACCGTCAGCTCGCGCGCCACCGCGTCGAACGACGCCGGTACGGTCAGGAAGACGTCCTGCTCGCCCAGCGCGGCCTCGGGCTCGCCGCTGGCCATGACATGATCCCAGGCCGCGCGGACGTGGCCGAGGATGCGCGCCGAGGCCTCGACCGGCGAGATCTTCTCGAGGTCCGGCGCCTCCGCGCCCATCGGCACCGCGGGCAGCAGCGGCGCGGTGCGATCCACTCCGGCGTGACACAGCCAGGACTTGGCCGACGACACCGTGCGCGCCGGGACCTCGGCGCCGCGACTGCGCGCCCACTCGCCGACCGCGAAGTCGCGGCCACCGCCCCAGGGCAGCTCCAGCGCGCCGGGCGCCAGCTCACCGGCGGCGGGGAGGTAGATGAACGAGGGCAGCGCGCTGCGCTCCTCGACCTGGCCGGGGGCCACCAGCTGCGGGATCTCGAGGATGCGCGGCTCGGGCAGATCACCCTCGTCGAGCCCCAGGGTATCGACGAAGGCGACCGCGGTGTTGGTGGTGCCGAGGTCGATGCCGACCACGAAGCGAGCGCTCACGACAGCTCCACTTCGGCGGGCGCGATCACCAGCGGGTCCTGTCCGGTGGCGGCCGCCGGCAGCTCGATCCGCGTGGTGGCCCAGCCGGGGTGGCGCAGCACGCCCTTGAACGGCGCCGCGCCGGCGACGTTGCCGACCAGCTTGACCGCGCCGCGCGCGATGGGCGCCGCCGCGACCTCGACCGCGGCGTTCTCGGCCCCGGCCAGCGCCGGGCCCAGCACCAGCACCTGGTCGAGCACCTTCTTGCAGCCCTTGTGGATCGAGCGCACCGCGCCGCCGATCTGGGCGTCGGTGAAGCTGTCGATGGGCTCCTCGAGGAAGTCGAGCAGGCGCCCCTCGCGCTGCAGCAGCGCCAGCAGCTGGACGGCGGCGGCCCCCTCGGGCCCCTGCTTCACGACCGGCGCGGCTGGCACGGGCGCGGGCGCGGGAAGCTCCTTCACCGCAGCCTGCGCCGGCGCGGGAGCCGCGGGCAACAGCGGCAGCAGCCGTGGGTCGTCGGGCAGCTTGTTGCCGAACCAGACCCGGAAGAAGCACTTGATCGCGAGCAGGAAGCGCATCGGGGCCAAGGTTTGCCCCGCGTTCGATCTGCTGTCAATGCCGATGGTTACACATCGCGCAGGCGCGCCAGCGCGGCGCTGACCGCGGTCGGCAGCGGGGTCAGCGCCAGCGGCGGCCGGCCCAGGGTGCCTTGCAGGCCGATCTGGACCCGGCGCGCCATGCCGAGGAAGCTCTCGTAGCCCGGATATGACACCCGCTGCGGCGGCGGCGCGTCGTCCGGCTGCGGGCCGCAGCGCTCGGCGGTGTCGACCACCCAGCCCTCGCGACAGCTCAGCGGCCGCGCGGGGTACAGCGCACAGTCGCCGTCCTGGTTGAGCGGACACATGAGCTGGGCTTGCTGGTGCTCGTGCCGCGCCGCCAGGTAGCGCACCCGATCGCCATCGGCGTGGGCCGCCGCCGCGCGCGCCGCGACCTCGCCGACGACCTCTTGCCAGCCCGGCGCGCGCGCCTCGAAGCGCGCCAGCACGTCCTCGGCCCCCGGCTCCAGCAGCGCCTCCGCCAGCAAGAACGCCTCGGCCTCGTTGATCAGCACCAGGTCGTGGCAGCAGGCATCGCAGCCGCGCTTGCAGGCGATCTCCCGCCCCAGATCGAGCGCCGCCATGGGCAGCCGCCGCGCCGCGTCGGCGTGCGCGACGTACAGGTCGGCCATCACCGCGCCGGCCTCCTCGGGACGCAGCCCCTGCGGGTGCACCTTGCGCCCACTGCCATAGCCGGGATCCGTCGCCAGCTGCTCGACGACCGCGTCGATGACTTTGCGGCTGGCCACCGACGCAGGCTACACCCTGTCGTCATCCATCGACAATCGGTCGAAGTGTGGCGCATGCGCCACGTGCCGCCGCCGCCCGCGACCCCGAACCTCCCGGGATCGTTGCCTGCCCGGCTGGCGCCAAAGTTGCTCAGCACCGGCTCGATGCGCCGCCCATTGTCCGCTCTCGTGCTGACCGCCGCCCTGGCCCTGTCAGGATGCCGCGGCCTCGGCTCCTTCGCAGGCGGGCTGGCCAGCGGTATCGGCAAGGTCGGGGTCGGCATGGCCAGCGGCCTGGCCAAGGCGGCCCCCGCCATCGCCAGCGGTGTCGGCAAGGGGCTGGCCCAGGCCGTCCCGCTGGCCGCGCGCGCCGCCGGCCACGCCACCATGCGCGTCGCCACCACCATGGCCCGCGCCACCACGGTCGACTACCAGCGCGCCCCGGGCGGGAGGATCTACATCTACGACGATGTCGACGGCGACTACCAAGCCATCGAGTACCAGCCGGTGCCGCAGACGGTGTGGGGCCCGCCGCCGGCCGCGCAGAAGACGGTGTGCTGGTGCGTGTTCAGGCGCTCCAACATCGACGTCAACGGCGATGGCTGGGAGGACGCCAGCTACGATCCGCGCAGCGGCGTCGCCATGTGCCCCGACTTCCCGGTGACCCAGGATGGTCAGCCCTACCTGCCGCCGCCTGGGCCCGATGGTGGTCCGCCGTCTTGCCCGGTCTGGCGCAACGCCGCGCCCTGAACCTGGGGGCGCCCGCGCTGCCGGGGCTCGGGTGTATCCTGCCGGCATGCCCCAGCGCCCGCTCTCGCTCGCCCTTCGCAGCTCGCTGCCCGCCCTCACCGTCGCCGTCGCCCTCGCCCTGGGAGCCTGTGGCGGCGGTCAGAAGCGCTCCAGCGGTCCGCGCCGCCAGCACGAGGTCGCGCCCTGTCACGAGCCGCTCAAGAACGAGCTGCTGCCCAAGCTGCGCGCGCTGACCCACCTCGAGTGCACGCTCAAGGACGACTCCTCCAACGACTTCTGCAACCTGACCATGTACCCGCCCGACGCCATCGCGTGTCTGGCTGACCTGGTCGACGATCAGACCCTGCTGCCCAAGTCGGCCACCCTGGCGATGATCCCGCACGCCTACAAGGCCGGTGACGCCGCCGTGTTCCTCGCCGTGCACCTGCTCGAGGTGCAGCTGCAGGACGTGCTGCCGCCCGAGGTCGAGCAGCGCTTCGGGGACGGCGGCATGGAGGTCTACTTCGAGGTCATGTCGACCGAAGAGGGCCGCGAGGCGGTGCGCCAGGGCATCATGCTGGCGGCGGCGCGCACGCGCAGGTAGCCGCCGTACCCCGGCACGACCTGCCCGGCGTCGGCTTCGGCGCGACTACTTGTCGTCGCGCCGCGCCACCGGCTGAAGCTCGCGCTCGGTGGGCAGGTTGTCGGCGAACTCGTCGTGCCCGACCTCGAGCTCGATCTCGACGCGGGAGCCGGCCAGCGTGGGCGGCCCCAGCCGGATGGCCGCGGCCTCGGCGACGCGCTCACAGTAGCCAACCCAGCCGTCGCACGCCTTGGTCAGGAAGATCCCGATCCCGGTCGGCTCGCGCTTGCCGACGTCGTCGGGGTCATCGAGGTCGGGCACGGTGTGCACCACGACCCCCTCCAGCGCGAAGACCTCGCCGGTGGCGGCCTCCTCGATGCGCAGGCGCACCTCGGTGCCCAGCGGGCGCGGCGGATCCATCACGATGAAGAGGCCCTCACGGCTCACGTTCAGCGTGCGCGCCAGCAAGGTGTCGCCGCCGACCCGCAGCTGCAGGTCGAGCCGCACCGGCACGCGTGGCCACTTGCGGTTGCCGTCCATGGGTCAGCCGCTCGCGATCGGCGAGGCCTGCAGATCGCAGACCACGCCATAGTGATCCGACGGCCAGACCTCGCCACCGGCGCCACGCATCCGCGCCGTGAAGCACAGCCGGGCGCTCAGCGGCTTGCCACGGCCATCGCGGTCGGGACCGCGCACGAAGACATAGTCGATCCGCCGGCTCTGTTCGTGGGCGACCGCGGTGTAGCCGTTGCTGCGGCAGAAGGTCGCGCCGGGGCCACCGTCGCCGGCATACGCGAAGGCGTCACAGAAGTACACGCTGCGCCCGTGCTGCACCGACAGCCCGCGCAGATAGCGGATCTCGTCGGAGTCGGGCTCGGCGTTGAAGTCACCCAGCAGCACCGGCGGAAAGCCGGCGCCGGTCGGCGCCAGCTCCATGATCCAGGCCGCCAGCGCGCGCACCTGCTCGAGGCGCACGTAGCCGTGGTGGAACTTCCAGTTGAGGTGGGTCACGAACACCGGCACCGCGCCGAACGGCGCCTCGACCAGCGCATACAGCGCCGAGCGGGACTCGCTGGTGCCCCCGGTGGGCAGCTCCAGCGTGCGCGTCTCGCGCACCGGCCAGCGTGACAGCAGCGCGTTGCCGAAGCTGAGCCCGCCCCCGATGTTCCACGCGGTGGCATAGGCGGTGTGATAGCCGAGCCCCTCGGCCAGCTCGCGCGACTGATCCGCCGCCGGGGTGCTGGCGTCGGCGACCGCCTGCGCGCTGGCGCCAGCCGGCGCGACGAAGCGCAGCACCTCCTGCAGACCGCACAGATCGGGCGCCAGCGCCGCCAGCTCGCGCTTGATGAGATCGCGGCGCGACTCCCAGGGCCCCTGGCGATTCCAGATGTTGAGCGTGGCGACCCGCAGCTTCATGGCCTTCCGTCCGCCGCGCCACACGCGCGCTCTGTGAGCCGCTTTCGCACTGGTCCGATCCCGCTCCCCCGACGTCATGCTAACCGCGCGCGCGCCAACCCGTCAATCGACCAACGCCACGCGCGGCGCGCCGAGGCGGCGTCAGCAACTCGACAGCGACCAACACCTACCTCGGGCGCAACCGCGCGATCCCAGGTCGCCTGGCCCCGGACTGCCAGCGCTTGCCAGGCCCCGCCGGGCGGCACCAAAGCTGCTTTTACCCTGGCACATGTCAGACATCCGTTCGACCTCGAGCCTCGCGCTGCCACGCGCTGCCAGCACGGCGCCGGCGCCTTCGCTGCTCGGCAACCTGCTGGCCCAGGCCGCACGCCGCCCCGATCTCGCCTTCTCGGTGCTGGCCACGCTGACCGTGCTCGGCCTGATGGCGGCCTACGGGGTGCGCCCCGCGGTGGCCATGGACGCCCTCGGGCAGCCGTTCCAGATCCTGGGCGCCTTCCTGGCCGTCATCGCCTGCGTACGCGCTCCCGCGCTGCTGCGCGCGTGGAGCCCGCTGGCGCGCCGTGCCTACGCTCGCGCGCTGTACCAGGGCGCGGTCGACTTCGCGCCCTTCGTCTGGCTGTACATCATCTACCGCAGCCTGCGCCGCATGACCGATGTGCTGTCCATCCGCAGCGTCGAGCCGCTGCTGGTGCGCATCGGCGAGCGCCTGTTCGGCACCGAGCCGACCTTCTGGATCCAGCAGTTCTCGTCGCCCTGGCTGACCGAGATCATGACCTTCGCCTATGCGCTGATGTTCGTGTACCCGCTGATCATCCTGGTCCTGCTGCACGTGCGCGAGCGCCGCGACCTGTTCCGCGAGGTCGTGCTGGCCCTGCTGGCCATCTTCTTCATCGGCTTTCTGCTCTACATCTTCGTGCCCGCGCAGTCGCCACGCCTGGTCTACCCGCTGGCCTACGAGCCGCGCCACCTGACCGGCGTGACCGGCTTCTACGCCTTCTCGGAGCGCACCTGGGACGCCATGCAGATGATCACCTACGACGCCTTCCCGTCGCTGCACACCGGGGTGTCGACGCTGTCGCTGCTGTACGCCGGCGCGCTGGGCCCGGTGCTGTGGCCGCGCCGCCCGCGCGCGCTGTTCTTCATCTTCCTGCCCTTCGTGGTGGCGCTGTGGCTGTCCACGCTGTACCTGCGCCAGCACTATGTCATCGACGTCTTCGCCGGCTTCGCCATCTCGTTCGGCGTGGTCGCCCTGTGCCGCCGCTGCTTGCGTGGCCGCGTCCCGGGCCGTAGCTTGACGGTGTGACTGACCGCGACGACCGCCACGACCTGGCCGCCCAGAAGTCCACACCCGCGGAGCTCGTCAGCAGCGCTGCCGAGGACGCCCAGCTACCCCCGGTGGTCGCCCGCATGGTCATCGAGATCCGCTCCGACGGCAGCCACACCATCGCGCGCGGCGCCGTCGAGGACGTGCAGCAGGGCACCCGGGTCGACCTGAAGGTCGAGGCCGATTCGCCGATCAAGCTGCTGTGGAAGCTGGTGCGGACGGTGGGTCAGACGCCGGCGCTGATGCGCGGCGCACGGCAGACGGTGCGCGGCCTGCTCGGCGGCCGCAAGAAGTAGCGGTTGGGGCGAGGTCCTGCGCCGCCTACTTCGCTGACACCATGGCGCGGGCATGACGCAGCGCTCGCACCGTGGCGGTGGCGGCGCGCCGGCCAGCGGCCCGCTCCAGCGCGGTCAGCGCCTGACCCGCCGCGGCCTTCATGGCGTCGGCCTCGGCGCGCAGCCGGGTACCGGCCGCCACCTCGGCGTCCAGCGCCCACGAGCCGCCCAGCTTGCCCAGCGCCTCGGCGGCCGCCTGGACCTCAGCGTCACTGAAGGAGCGCGAGCTCACCGCCGTGGTCAGCCTGTCGATGCTGGCGGGACGGCGGCACTCGCCGACGCCGCGCAGCGCCGCGCTGGCCGCGAACGCGCCGCGCTTGCCGGTCAGCGCAGCGTCGAGCTCGCCCGAGCACAGCCGGCCCAGCCCCAGCGCCGCGGTCGCGACGACATGGCCTGGCTGCCCGGCCTTGCTGAAGGCCACCGCCAGCACCGCCTCGGCGCGTGCGTCGCCGAGCTTACCGACCGCGTCGAGCAGCCCAACCTCGATGGCCTGCTGCTCGGCCGCGCTGACCGCGCCCGCGCCGGGCAACCCCTCGGTCAACGCCTCCAGCATGGGCCAGAGGCCGCGCTTGCCCAGGCCGGCCAGCTCGGGCGCCAGGTTGGGCTTGCGCGCCCGCGTCGTCATGTACGCCTCGGGCCGGTAGCCGCGCACCGCCGCCAGCGCCGCGAAGGCGCCGGGGTCGGCCTTGCGCGCCGCCGCGATGCCCTCCTTCAGGCTGCGCGCCGCAGCCGGCGCGAGATCCGCCGGGGTCGTCACCTGCCCTGCACCGTCGGCCCACGCGGCGCCCGCGACACCCAGGCACAGCGCGAGGGTCGCGCTCTTCATCATCATCAGCTTGCTCGGCTTGGTCATCGACATGGTCCTGGCCTTCACTTTCCGAGCTCCCACCACCTGGTGGTGGGCGCGTCACGCAGCGTGTTGGTCCCGCAGTGCACCTCCCCCGAGAGCCGGTGGTAGTCGTCCCACGCGTCGGCGAAGTGCGGCGTGACGCCCAGGGCCGCATAGCGCGCCACCAGGTCCGCCTTGAAGATGTCCTGTCCGTTGATGACCGGGCCGAACGGATCCGGCGGCACGGTGTGCTGCCCGACCACCAGCTGGTTCACGGTGCCCGGGATGTACGCGATGTACAGCGAGACCGAGCCGCCCTGGCCGTCGCCGAACTGCTCGCTCTTGTACAGGAAGGGCACCTCGACGATGTCGTCGTCGGTCAGGCCGACCTCGCGCTTCAAGATCACCAGGGCGTCGTCGATCCACTGCTGCGCCTCCTGGTTGGCCTGCATCAGGTCGGCGTCGGCGAGGATGGCGTCGATGGTGGTCATGGCCGGGATCTCGCGGCCGGTGCGGAAGTCGACCCAGCTCTTGCCCTCGAACAGCGTCGCGCCGCCGTTGCTCGCGGCCGCGGTCATCAGCATCTGGCGCGCCAGCTTGGGCGAGGCCACGAACAGCTTCCAGCCGCGGGCGTTGCCATTCGTGCGCACGAAGCTGACCATCTCGTCGACGTGGCCGACCTCCAGCCACTCGGTGTTGATGTTGATGACCGGCTGCACGCGCTGCGCCTCGAGGTAGGCCTTCAGGGTCTGGTCGGGCTTCCTGAACTCGCCCTCGCCGGCCAGGATGCGACCCAGCGGGTAGCTCGCCGTGCCCAGCGTGTAGGGCGGCACCACGTCGAGGTTGCCGTGCGAGTCCATGCTGACGTCGTGGGTCTGCGGATCATCGGTGGCGCGCGGGTGGATGTAGCCGAAATCGTGGCCGAGCAGCTCGACGCTGGCGAAGTCGGCGGCCGGGCGCGGCTCGGTGGCGGCGCGCAGCACCACGTCCATCACGCGCTGCACCCCACCGGCGACCGGCATCGAGGTGTAGCCGATGGTCCAGTGATCCTGGGTCCACTGGTCGGGCTGGCCGCGCTGGGTGTACTCGGTCTTGAACGAGTCGATGGGCCGCGCCACCGCGCCGCCAGCGACCACGCCCTCGGTGACCTGGGCCTGGAAGCGGCGGTGGCCGGTGTCACGCAGATCGGCGAAGTACACCGTGCGCGGCGCCTGCACGTCCGACTGCAGGATGAAGGGGGCGACGCGCATCACGGCGCTGTCCCTGCCCAGCTCGGCGCCGGCGGCGCTGGTCACCACCAGCTCGACGGTGACCTCGCCGTTCCAGGTCGGCAGCGCGAAGCTCTTCGACTCGATGCCGAGCTCGACGCCGGCGCGCAGGTCGGCCGCGGCCAGGGCCAGCCCCTCGGTCGGCACCACCGTGGTGCCCTCGGGGGCGATGCGGAACAGGCGCACGCGCGGCTGCGACGCGGTGTCGACCTTGAGCACGCCAGTGGCACCCTCGGGCGCCTTGGCCCAGGGGTGGATCTGCAGGCGAGCCAGGTCGAGCTCGTCGTCGGCGCCGTTGACGATCTCGTCCTCGGAGTCGCGCTTCTTGTCGCCGTCGTCGTCGTCGGCGTTGGCCAGGAAGATGGCGCCCGACGTGGTGGTGAAGCTGTCGTCGGCCTGCTCCGACGGCGAGGTCGGCTCCAGCACGCCGTTGCGGTTGGCGTCGACCACGATGTCGACCGCGGGTGGATCCTTCGGCTTCTCGGGACCGGCATCCTGGAACGGATCAGGCCCGGTGTCGTCCCCGCCGCCGCTGCCTCCACACCCCGCCACCACCACTACCAAGGTCAGGAGAGCTCGCTTCATCGATCACCACTCCGCTTCGGGTTACTACTTGTCGCGATCGCTCGGTCGTAGCCTGTGGACCTTGCCGCCCGGAATGGGCTTCAGATCCGGAACCTCGTCGGTCACCGCGATGACGGCGATGTGTGAGAGCGCGAAGGCCATCACCGGGGTCTCCCCGGGGGCGTCGGCCACGAACACGAAGCCATCCACCACGTCGGTCACGTAGCCGCCGCCGAGGAAGCCGTCGTCCTCGTGATCGGGAGGCCCGAACACGTTGACCAGCTTGCCGATGAAGAGATCCAGCCGCGACACGAAGGGGACGATACGCCCTGAAATGGGGGCCGCCAACGGAAAACGACAGATTGTCTAATAATACTACACCTTTAGAGAACTAGAGTTCGGTAAGGCCCACCGCGAAATAAACATTCACTGCTCCCGACTGCAGGCCATAGCCGACGTCCACGCCCAGCAGCGGCATCACGATCGACCGCATGTAGATCCGGAAGCCGCCGCCGACGCCGTTGGCCAGCTGGTCGAGCGGCTCGTCGTCGCCGTGCCACTGCACCTAGTTGCGGGTGGCGTCGTCGCCGACCTTCTTCGACTGCTGGTACTTGTCGAACCAGGTGATGGCGTTGTCGCTGAAGGCCAGGCCGCGGAAGGCGACCGAGCCGGCCTTGAACAGCGGCACCGAGTACTCGACGGTGGCGCGGGCCTGGTGATCGCCGCGGAACTGGCGGTTGACGAAGCCGCGCAGGTCGACGCCGCCGGCGGTGAACTCCTGCTGGAACGGCAGGTTGTCGCCCTGGGCGTACCTGGTCTTGATGACCAGGTTGTGCTCGCTGAGGATGCGGCGCGCGATGATGGCGCGCGCGCTGCCGACCCAGTAGTCGAAGTCGGAGCCCAGCGCGGTCAGGCTGTGCTCGAAGGCGAGCTGGAACATGTCGCCATGGGTGACGCCGTAGTAGTTGGCGCGGCGATCGTAGGTGATCTTGCCCTCGGTCGAGACGTCATAGCCGTCGGTGCTGGGCGCCTTGATGGGCTCGCCAGCGACCTGGAAGACCTCGGCGGGATCGACGCCGGAGTGCAGCTCGGCGTCCTCGTAGAAGACCTTGGCGCCGCGCAGGCGGCCGTCCAGCGACAGCCCTCGCATGAAGTTGACGCCGAGGAGGATGCCGCCGTTCAGGTACCACATGGTGGAGTCGCGCACGCCGGACTCGTTGCCGAAGCCCTTGCCGTGGGGGCCGTACTCGGTGACGATCTCGCGCCGGATGAAGACGTCGCCGCGGAAGAAGAAGCGGCTGCCGCCGATGGCCGGATCGAGCAGGCCGGCGATGAACATGGAGTCGGCGGTGGCGACCTGGCCGTAGAGCAGCAGCTTCTTGTTGGCGCCGAACAGGTTGTTCTCGCCGAAGCCGAAGCCGCCGCCCTTGTTGCCGGGCTGCAGGTAGACCGTGGGGGCGATGACCCAGCTGTGCTTGTCCTTGGCATTGATGATGACGCGCACGCCATCGCCCTCGGGGATGGCCTGCACGTTGACGTCCTTGAACAGCTCGGACGAGATCAGGCGGTTCTCGATGGTGGTCAGGTCGGCGTCGGAGAAGTCGTCGCCGACCGAGATCCCGGCGATGAGGATGACGGTGTCGTCGTTGGTCTTGCTGTTCTCGAGCACGTCGATGGCGTTGATGCGGCGGGCCTGGGCGTGGGCGCTGCCGGCGAAGCACAGGATGGCGGCGGCCAGCGCCGGGGGAATCAGGGTGCGCAGGACTGCGAGGCCAAGGCCAGGGCGGGAGGGCCGCATCCCGCCATCTTGGCAGGCGGTTTCCGGTGGCACAACCCGCGGGATGCGTGCATTTTTGGCGTTGTGACGCGGATCGCGCTGCGGGCGGTCGGAATGGACTTGACAGGGTCCGGGGTGATGCCGCATAAACCACCGGACTTTCACTCGGGAGCGCCCATTTACTCGGGGATCGTCTAACGGCAGGACGTACGACTCTGACTCGTACTATCTAGGTTCGAATCCTAGTCCCCGAACCAGGTCTTGCAGGTTGGTCAGAGCAATCAGGAACCACGCAGCACTGGCCCCATTGTCTAGCGGTTAGGACGTTGGCCTCTCACGCCGAAAACGCGGGTTCGAATCCCGCTGGGGTCACCAGAGAGGACAGAAGGCCCGGTAGCGATACCGGGCCTTCTGCATTTCGGCACCCGGCGTACCCTGACGAGATGTCCGACCTGGGTGCGACCGAGCGAGCCATCGTCGAGATCCTCGAGCGCATGAACGACGGTCTTCCGCGAGGGTCACGGGCGTCGTGTTGCATCTGGAACCAGACTCCCATCACGGTCGAGTCCCCGAAGGATCGCGACGACGACCCGGACCCGGACCCGGGCGGCACGGCCGACAAGCTGTGGGACTCGCTCCTTGGCCTGTTCGAGGGCCGGGGCTTCCTCGCACGTGGCGCCGGTGGCGGGGCGGTGGTCGCCACGCTCGTCGCCCCCGGGGTCGCGCTGGTGGTCCGGACGCGCAATTTCTCCGCGCTCGGTGTGGCCCGACTTCGCCTGAAGCGGGCATCCGAGGAGATCGCCAAGCATGTCGCCAAGGGCTGATCGGCGGCGGTGTCAGCCGTCGGGCTCGTCACCGAACTCAGTCGTGCGGCACTCCGCAGCGATGCAGTGTCCGATGCTTGCTCAGCAGATCGCGAGATGCCGGGCTTCTCGCTCATCCTGGGACCAGCGCGGGCGTTCCGGGGCAGTGACGCCTATCGCGCCGGCCCCAGCTCGACCTCGAAGGTCTCGCCGGTCGACGTCGGGATGACCAGCAAGTTGCCTTCCCAGCGCGCGTTCGTCCACGTCGGGTGTGCGGCCGGGTGGAACATGCTCCCGATCGCCTTCATGTTGCCGCGGTCGATGATGTGCACATCGACGCCGTCCCAGCACGAGAACACGGCAGCCATGATCCGTGTGCCTGGCTGCGCGACCAGTCGCGGCCTCGTGCACAGGGTCTCCGGGGCCACGCGCAGATCGACCAGCCGGTGCCCGTCCGCGTCCTCCATCACCACGAAGCGGAAGTCACTGCTCCAGCTCTGCGCAAAGACGACGTAGCCGAGCTCGTGGTGCCATTCTGCGATCTCGAGCGGGATGTCGAGCCCACCGAGGTCGGCCTCGAAGCGCTCGACCCCGTGATCGCGCCGCCACAGCTCGGTTGCACGATGCAGCGTGTTCGTCCGGGTCTCGCAATTGCTCCAGCAATCGGACTCGGTCCAGGTCTCGAACACGTGGGTCTGGCGCACGAACAGCTCCTGGCCGGACGCGCCGGCGGTCGGTGCCCCGTCCGTCACCGTCTCCTCTCGGCGCCAGCCATCGGCACAGCCGGCAGCTCCTGCCAGCACAGCCACGATCCACGCGAGTCGCTTCATGCCATGCGATTGAGCAAGCCGCGTGCCCGAAGGGCCGGCGCCAAGCCTTCCAGCAGGTTGGGCTCGGCGGCGTCGGCCCCCCAACACTCTGCCGTCCGTATTCCACCGCGCGGGCACCCCAGACTCTGCCCTCGGGGACGCGTTCGCGCTGCTGTCGTCACTTCGCTGTGCGGCGCTTGCGCTCCCGGGTCAGCTTCGCCAGGCCGCGGGCGAGGCCGTACCAGGCGGAGACCAGGGGCACGTAGGTCAGCGACAGGTTGAGCAGGCCGGAGGAGAAGCGACTGCTGAAGGCCTCGTTGCAGCGCCAGCGATCGGCATACGCGAGCAACCCGATGATGAGCGCGGTGACGGCCATGCTGGGAATCATGACCAGATCGAGGTCGTCGCCGGGCAGGCCACAGACGTCCATGGCCACCCAGGCAGTGAGGGCGGACACCGCGAGGCCAGAGGTCAAGGCGAGCAGCAGAGCCGCCCAGAAGAAGCCGATGATGACGTGGATCCAGGCACGGTATCTGCCGCGCCGCATCTGCAGATGCTCGCCAGCGCGGTCGCCGATGAGGCTGTGCACATCAGCCATGATGAGCCCGCTTGCAGTGAAACATACCAGCGGCCCCTGCACCATCTCCTCTGAATTGCCTGACGGATGGCTTCGCCCTCGACTTCATGACCACCCGCTGGGGCGCCGAGCGCCAGATAGCTGCGTCGCGCCGCCGCAGGTCGAGGCGGCCTCGGGCGGCTACTTGCAGTAGCCCGCGGTGCCCCACTTCAGCCAGCAGCTGCCATGATCGCAGGGATGCGCGGCGTCGCACTCCGGGACGCAGATCCCCGGCGCATAGGCGGAGCCACAGAAGAGGTCTGCCCCACAGTCGGACAGGTAGGGAGTGCAGGAGCCACCGCGCTGCGCTGGACCCGCCGGTCGACAGACCAGGATGTCGGGGACGAGAGTCGTGGCCAGATAGAAGGGCTCGCGGGGCTGACCGCAGGTGGAGCTCGGGGCGCAGTCCTGTGCGAACGGCCGGCATACGGGCCGGCACACACCGATGCCACCGATCCAGGCCGCACAGCGCACCCGCGGGTTTCCCGAGCAGTCGGCGTCGCCGCGGCAGTAGCGCCGGCAATGCGCGGCCCGGCTCGTGGCCGAGCCGTCCTCGGCGACGCAGACCAGGCCCGCCGCACACTCGTCCACGGGTGCGATGGCGTCGCAGGGCGCGCCCTCGTCCTTGCTGCTGGTGACCGGGAAACAGCTCGGCGCGATGTAGCCGACCACGCACTTCGAGCCAGAGCCGCAGTCCTGCGCCAGAGGGTCGCACGACGTGCCGGCGTCCGCGGTCCCGGCATCGGGGCGGCGCTCGCAGTGCATGTCCACGGTCCGCCAACCCGCACTCTCGCAGCGCACGCACGAGAGCCCGGTCCCGATCTCGTTGCAGCTGAGCGCGCGGTCCGGGCACAGCTGGCTTCCGGCCGGCTCGTCGCCGCATGGCGCCCAGTCCTGCGCGAAGCCGCCGTCGGCCTCCACGTCGCCATCACCGCAGCCTGAGGTGACCGCGAGACAGGCGCAGACCCCAAGGCTAGCAAGCCAGCGCGCCACGGAGCCATGGTACCGCAGGCGTGCCGGAGTTGTGCCCGGTCGAGCGGGCGCGTACGCTGAGGAAGCGTGCGGCGGGATCGCGAGCTGGGGAGGTCGCCATCGCGAGATGGAGACCGAACCTCTCCGGGGTTCCCCCGGGGCAACTTCGCGGACAGGGCAAGACGGCGCGTGACCCTCGCTGCGCTTCACGCAGATCCGGTCGACGCAGGACGAGATCGGTCGCGAGCCCGCCGCGCGCACTTGCCTTCATGATCGAGCCGCAGGCAGCACGAGCCATCCTGGCCGAGGCGTTCCTGGGCGGCGACTGGTCGGCGGACGGTCTGCTGCAGCGTGCGCTCGAGGTGGTGGCGGAGCCGGCGCCGCGACAGTCGTTGCGGGCGCTGATCAAGCTGGTGCTGGGCCGCTTCCCGGCGACACCGCCGTTGCGTCGACGCGACCTCGAGGAGGTCATCGCCAGCAGCCGGAGCTTCAGCAAGGCCACGCGCGCGCAGCGGCTGCGGGTGTGGCGACCCTGGCTGCGCTCACCGGTGATGACGCCGCTGGCGGGGGCGCCGACGAGCTGGCCGGTGCCCGCGCTGCCGACCACGACCGAGCTGGCGGCGTGGCTCGGGCTCGATGTCGATGCGCTGGAGTGGTTCGCGGGCACCCATGGGCGCGCGCGCCGGGCGCCCCCCGGGCCGCTCGGGCACTACACCTACAGCTGGGCCGGCAAGGCCAGCGGCGGCTACCGGCTGATCGAGGCGCCCAAGGCACGCCTCAAGGCGCTGCAGCGACGCGTGCTCGATGGCATCCTCGCAGAGGTGCCGGTGCATCCGGCGGCCCACGGCTTCTGCCGCGGTCGCGGCGTGCTCAGCCACGCGGCCCCGCACGCCGGGCAGCGGCTGGTGATGGCGCTCGACCTGCGCGACTTCTTCGCCTCGGTGCGGGCCTCGCGCGTGCTGGCGATCTTTCGCACCCTGGGCTATCCGGAGGCCACCGCGCGTCTGCTGACAGGGCTGGCCACGCACACGGTGTCAGCCCTGGTCTGGGCCAGTGCACCGCCGCCGCGCGACGCCGCCGAGGCCTCGGCGCGCTTCCACGCCGGGCGCTTCTTCCAGAGCCCGCACCTGCCGCAGGGCGCGCCGACCTCGCCCGCGCTGGCCAACCTGGCGGCGTTCCGCCTCGACCTCCGGCTGACGGCGCTCGCGCGCGCGGCCGACGCGACGTACACGCGCTACGCCGACGACCTGGCCTTCTCGGGCGGCGAGCGCTTCGCGCGGGGCGCCGAGCGGCTGTTCTCGCTGGCGGCGCAGATCATCTTCGAGGAGGGCTTCCGCCTCAACGCGGGCAAGACGCGCCTGCTGGGCCAGGGGATGCGCCAGCGCCTGGCCGGCGTGGTGGTCAACGCCCATCCCAACCTGGCGCGGCGCGACTTCGACCAGCTCAAGGCCACGCTGCACAACTGCCGCCGCGATGGCGCCCAAGCGCACGATCGCGATGGTCTCGGCGCGGGCTTTCGCGCCCACCTGCTCGGACGCGTGGCCTGGGCCGAGCAGGTCAACCCGGCGCGCGGGGGCAAGCTGCGGACGATCTTCGACGGCATTCGCTGGTAGCCGCGACCAGCGGACGTACAACGGGCACAGCTGCCTGACTCACTGCGCTTCGTGGGCGTCAACAAGTACGATGCGGCCGCGTTCATCCATGTCGACCAGGGCGTGCCGAGCGGTCGATCGTCGGGATCCTGGAGCGGATGATCGACGGCCCGCCAGCGGTGTCGACGCTACTCGTCCGGGTCGTCCCCGAAAAGCAGCCCGACGCGAAGCTCGGTGGCTTCGAACGGCTCCGGGCGCACGACCTCGGCGCGGGTCGCCGTGAGGACCACCAGACATGTTCCGAGCATAGCGCAACTAGCGCGTGGCGAGGTGTCCACCCTGGGTGCAACCGAGCGCGCCATCGTCGAGATCCTCGAGCGCATGATCAACGTCTTCCGCCCGGGTCGCGGGCGTCGTGTTGCGTCTGGAACCAGCCCGCCATCACGGTCGAGTCCGCGAAGGAGCGCGACGACGACGGGGACGACCCGGACCCGGGCAGCACGACCGATCAGCTCTGGAGCTCGGTCCTCGGCCTGTTCGAGGGCCGGGGCTTCTTCGCACGCGGCGCTGACGGCGGGGCGGTCGTGGCTAAGCTGGTCGCCCCCGGGGTCGCGCTGGTGGTGCGAACACGCCGCGTCTCGGCGCTCGGTCTGGCGCGACTGCGCCTGAAGCGGGCCACCGACGAGATCGCCAAACTTGGCGTCAAGGGCTGAGCAGGGTCGTCCGGACAGGTGATACTCGCACCGTGGCCATGGAGCTGCCCTTCCAGGAGCACCCCGACTCGGCGGAGGTGCGCCGTGTCCTCGGCGCCGAGGTCGGGCGCATGCGGGCGCTGTTCTCGGCCAGCGTGCGCCCGGGCGCGGGCAACACGTTCGAGTGGGGAGGCCACAGACGCTGGGTCGATCAGGAGCGCTGGCTCGTGCTCGACGCCAGGCACGCGGACAGCTGCCCCGGCGCCACCACGCTGCCCGTCGGCGCCGACACCGAGAGCGCGCTCGAGTTCTACGGCGGCGAGTCGCGCTGCCTGTTCGGCGACGACGCCATCGACGTGCTGTCCTGGCTGGTCTCGGACACGCTGGCCCCGAACGGCTGGTGGCCCAGCACGCTCCAGCTCTTCAACCTGCTCGCGGTGCAGCCGCTGGTGAACCCGGCCTGCGCCCCCCTGTTCTGGGTCGCGCTCAACCAGGTCATGTTCAACGACGCCTCGGGCGACGTCATGGCCATCCTGCGTCCACTGACCTACGACATGGCGACCTACCCCGCCTCGCGCGGCGCGGCGCCCCAGCTGCGGGCCGCGCAGGCCGACTTCTTCCGCACCCAGGAGGCCGAGCCGCCGCCCGACTGGGCCAGCCTTGACGACCTGGCCTGGGCGCAGGCCTGCAAGCACCTGGTGTGGCAGGCGCGCTGCGGCATCGAGTCGCACGTGTTCGACCTCGTCCGCGCGCGCGCCCGCGACCTCCACGACGAGCGCGAGTAGGCGGGGCGCCGGGCCGGCGGTGTGGGCTATGGCGGGTTGAGGCGGCCGGCGTGGGCGCTGGCGTTGGCGGCGTAGCCCATCAAGAGGTCGCCGTTGCCGGCGCGGACCAGGTGCGCGTTGGCCATGGCGATGGGGATGGTGACCGGCGCGGCGAAGCTGGTGCCGTTGTGTCGGCGGACGTCGACGCGGGTCGGGGGCAGCTCGAAGACGTGGACGAAGGAGGTCGCGCCGGTGAGCACCAGGCTGGTGTCCTGGCCCTGGTCGGTGGTGGGGTTGAGCTCGGTCCAGCTGCCGGTGTCGAAGCGCGCGGTGTGCAGCTCGCCGGGGCCGGTCTTGTAGTAGGACAGCAAGATGCTGGACGCGGTGACGTCGATGTTGGTGGGCACCAGCTGGCGCACCGCGTCGGAGGTGACGTCCGGGAGCTCGCTCCAGGTCCCGGCGCTGTTGACCGAGACCTTGAGGACGCGGCCTGGGGTCGGGCTCGACATGCTGAACACCAGCACCGAGCCGTCGGGGCGCACCGCAGCGCGCACCGTGAACACCTGGGTCAGGAAGGTGCCGCCGAGGGGCACGAACGCGTTGCCGACCAGGGTGCGCACCGTGAGGCGATAGGTGTTGTTGGAGAACTCGCCCATGACCACGACGGGCAGACCGTTCTGGTCGGGCACCAGGTCGAGATCCAGGGCCGGCGCGAACTGGCCGGGCGCGGCGTCGAGCGCCAGGGCGTCCTCCCAGTTGCCGGCCACGAAGCGGCGCACGCGCACGCGTGCGGTGTTCGCCATGTCGGTCGCGTAGGCGACGTAGGGCACGCCGGCGGGCGTGACCACCAGCGCCGGGCAGATGTTGACGTTGGGGCTCTCGCCGACGCCGTTCAGGATCCCGCCGACCGGCGTCCAGGTGTTGCCGCTGAGGCGCGCGACGCGGATGCCCTGCTCGATGGTGGTGTGCACGATCATCGGCGCGCCGCTGGTGCCGCTGGCGAGGCCGAGCGCGGGTGCGCACGGGTGGTTGTGTGCCAGCGTGACGGTGCCGTCGCCGAGCTCGGCCAGCAGCGGCGGCGGCCCGCTGTCGGGCGTGGTGACCGCGCCGTCGGGTGAGACCGCGCCGTCAGGTGGGTCGACCTGACCGTCGACGCTGGTCGCTGCGTCGGTCAGGGCGCCGCTGTCGGGGCCGTCGTCGTCGTCCCCGCTGGTGCTGCCGCCGC
The DNA here is from genome assembly GCA_020853705.1 of Deltaproteobacteria bacterium. Classification (GTDB taxonomy): domain Bacteria; phylum Myxococcota_A; class Polyangia; order Haliangiales; family JADYYK01; genus JADYYK01. The sequence goes on along the minus strand of JADYYK010000281.1, from coordinate 46,429 downwards.
ACCCCGATACCGCCACGACCCCCCAGAGAAACGCACAGTTCCGCAGGACACGCCCCATCTCCGACCTCCCAGGCTGGACTATTGGGCCTGGTACGGAGCGGCCGACGAGCCGCTGCCCTCGGACGCGACTTCATTTTCCACGCAGCACTGTAAGCGCGAGCTTTACGATGCGTGGCGTGGGTGCGGCTAGCGGCAGGCCTGGGTGACCGCCAGGGTCGCGTAGGGGCCGCACTCGGTGTTGCTCGAGCGCGCGCATGCCGGCTGCACGAAGCAGTCGCGCCAGCTGGCGGCGAGGCCGCAGGCGGGGGCGCTGTTGGCGGTGGTCCAGTACGGGCCGTTGCAGCGACGGGTGCGCAGCGAGCACATGCCGGTGCTGGTGCAGCCGCCGGTCGAGCGCGGCGGGAACTGCTGTGTGGCGGCGCCGCTGCAGTCGAAGTCGAAGCCGCCGCAGGCGGTCGTGCTGGTGAAAAACTGCGTCTGCCCGGGGCGCGCGCGGCTGTCGACGTCGCAGCAGTCGCCGCTCAGCGTGACGCGACCCGCCGGCGCCGGGCCGCAGGTCGCGAGCGCGCTGGCCGCCACACCGTAGCCGTCGCCGTCGCCATCGCCGTAGGACGTGGTGCACTGGCCGGAGGCGCAGTCGGCCGCCTGGGCGCAGGGCTGACCATCGGGGAGGAAGGGCGAGATGCGCACGCGCGCGCTGGTTGCGCCGACCGACAGCACACGGATGCTGACGCCCGCCCCGACGTCGCCCAGCGGCGTGTTGACGGCGAGCGGCGCGGACTGGAACGCGCTACCGGCCGGAAATGGCGGCGGCGCCAGGGAGAAGGTCTGGTCGCTGGCCACGCGCCCCTCGGCGAACAGGAAGACGCCATCGAGCGGGACCTGCCCCCAGGTGGGCTCGCCCACGTGGGCGTCGAGGCCGATGGGCTTGCGCAGCTCGAGCACATAGTCGAGCCCGAACACCCCGAAGCTGTAGGGCGTGCTGATGCGCAGCGCCTTGAGGCCGTTGCCTGGCGTCGACAGCGGCTCGAGGTCGTACTCGCCGTAGCCCACCAGGGGGGCCTGGCCGGGTTCGAACCAGCCCAGCTTCCACTTCTGCGCCGCCGCGTAGTGCACCGGGCGGACGAGATTGCTCATGGTGTGGTTGGGATCGCCCCAGCTCGAGGCGTAGACGCAGCTCGACGACAGCGAAGCCCGCGCACCCTGGGCGTCGTTACACAGCAGCGGATCGAGGTGGGCCAGGCCGAGGTTGTGGCCAAACTCGTGGTAGAGGATGTGGTAGTTGATGCCGAGATCGGGCTGCCAGAAGATCGAGCCCCGGAAGCCGGTCTGCTCGTACAGGCTGCCCGGCGTGACCGCGCTGGGCGCCACGAAGCCGAAGCTGGCGTGGTTGTTGTCGGGACAGGCGCAGCCCAGGGTGGCGTTGTGCGCGATGATGAGGCGCTCGAACTGCGTCAGGTCGACCTGACCCTGAGCCAGCGTGAGCGCCTTGGCGAGCAGCGCCTGGGCGTTCTGCTGCGAGCCCGACAGGCCGTTGTCGGGATCGCAGCCGGTGCCGTCGACCGCGAAGGGGCCGATGACCTGGCCGACGACGCTGGTCTTGCCGTACGAGTTCTCGCTGATGAAGGCGTCGAGGTGCGCGAGGTGGTCGGCGCTCCGCGCTGGCGAGTCGCCCTGGTGGCACAGCGCGCCGGAGAACTGCAGCGTGACAACCAGGGTGCGCTGCTCGCCCAGGGTCTCGTCCTCGACCGCGCCGGCGTCGCAGCGTCCCAGCAAGCGGGTGGAGCCGTTGCCATCGAGCGACGCGCAGGCGCGCCCGAGACCCAGGGCCGGGCTGTGCGAGAGCGGACTGTGCAGCGGCAAGCTGCCGGCGCCGCGCGGTGTCAGGGCGCCGAGGCGGAGGTCGCTGGCGACCAGGTTGGCGCTGCCCGCGATGGCGCAGCCGCCGCTGCTCAGGTTGTTGCTGCCGGTCGCCGCCGCGCCGCCGAGGAAGCCGCAGTCGCCGCCCAGGATCGAGTTGTCGATCGCGAGGCTCCCGCTGGACGTGCGCAGCCCCGCCGCCGTGGGTGCCTGGTTGAGGTACGCGGTGACGTGGCGCAGGCGCAGGCGCGGTTGCGCCGGAGTGCCGCCCGCGAACGGATCCTGGTGCTGAAGGCCGCCGCCCGCGGTGCCGGCCTGGTTGCCGCTGAGCGTGACGTTCTCGAGCAGCAGGGTGGCGCCGGGCGCCGCCGGCTCGTGGAAGATCCCGGCCCCCAGGTCGGCGCGGTTGCCGTCGATGGTGGTGCGGCTGATGCTCGACGCCGCGCTGGTGCGCACGTAGACGCCGCCGCCCCAGTAGGCGACGTTGCCGCTCACGCGGGAGTCGCTGATGCTGAGCGCGCCGCCGTCGAAGGCGACCCCGGCGCCGACGTAGCCGCTGCCCGCCTTGATGGTGCTGCGCTCGACCACCAGCGTGCTGTGGTAGGCGTTGAGCGCGCCGCCGCCGTAGCTGCCGGGCGCGAAGCTGCGTGTCTCGACCACCGAGTCGCGCAGCGTGAGGTGGTTATCCTGGACCCAGATCCCGCCCCAGCCGCCGCGCACGTGGACCCCGGTGACCACGAAGGTCTGGCCGCCCGATTGACCGTAGCCGCCCAGGCTGAGGCCCCAGCAGTAGGCCGAGGCCGGCACCAGGCTGACGTCGATGATGGCGGCGCCCTCGTTGCTGCTGAACTTGCGTAGCTCGGTGGAGCGCAGCAGCGGCGGCAGGCAGCTCGACAGCGTGACCGCGGACACCCCGATGATGATCTCGTGGGGCCCGGCGAGGGCGTTGCTGCTCTCGATGGCCCAGCGCAGGGTGCCCGGCCCATCGTTGCCAGGTTGCGAGACGAAGTAGGCCTCGGCCCGCGCGGAGGTGGACAGGCAGAGCAGGACGGCGGCGGCGGTGACGGCGGTGGCGACCTTCATGTGCGCCCGGTCAGCAAGGGCCGCGCCAGCCGCGCAGCACAGCTTTCCAGCGCTTTGCGCATGGCGCCGGCTGGCCCGCCGGCTGCGGTCCATGGACCGCAGCGTGGACCGGCTACAGTCCGGCGCGTGGCTTCGACCACCCGCGCTGCGTGGGCGTTGCGGCGCGGCCCGGCTGCACACCCTCAGTCGATGGACTACTGGCCGGTGCCGCTGAGGGACACCGGGACGCTGCCCCCCGGGGTCGCCGACACGGTGACGGTGGCGTCCTTGGCGCCGGCCGAGGTGGGCCGGAAGCGCAGCTTGAGGTTGCACGCCTCGGCGCCGGCCAGGACCTGGTTGACCGCGCACTCCCCGGCGCCGGAGGGCACCACCACCGCATAGCTGCCCGGTTCAGCGCCGCCGAAGCTGAACGACAGCGGTCCGGTCGGCAGCTCGCCGCTGTTGCGGACCCGGACCTGTGCGGTCGCCTCGGCCCCGGTGGCGACGCTGCCGAAGTTGCGCTGCAGCGGCGTCACCACCAGCACCGCGGGCGCCCCTGCCCTGCCCGTCAGCGACGACGTCACGGTGCCGCCCATGGTCGCGCTCGCCGTCAGCGACGCCGTGCGCTGGCCGGTGCCCTGCGCGACGAAACGCACCTGGATGGTGCAGCTCGCGTGCGCCGCGATGACCTGCCCGCCACAGCCGCTGGCCACGAAGCTGGCCGCGTCGGTGCCGCTGGTCTGCACCGTGACCTGGTCGGTCGGGAGGTCACCGAGGTTGGCCAGCGTGAAGGCGACATCGGGGCTCTGCTGGCCGGTGACCACGCTGCCATAGTCGTAGGAGGGCGGCACCAGCTCCAGGCGCGCCGGTGCCAGGCCGCGCCCGCTCAGGGTCGCGATCGCGGTGCCGCCGGGTGAGGCGACGACCTGCAGCGACGTCGCATGCAGCCCGGCGGACTGCGGGCGAAAGCGCACCGTCAGCATGCAGGTCGCCCCGGCCGCCAGCGTCTGCGCGCCACAGTCCGTGGTGACGAGGTCGAAGTCGGCGGCGCCGGTGCCGGTCAGCTGCACCGCCAGCGCACCGCTGCTGACCTGGCCGTCGTTGCGGATGGTGATGACCGAGGACTCGCCCTGCTGCCCCACCAGGGTGTCGGCGAAGGTCCGCGTGGTCGGGATCGCCACCAGGGCACCGGCGGGCACACCGACGCCCGACACCGTGACGGTGGCCGAGGCGGACGCCGCCGTCGCCGTCAGCTGCGCCGATCGGGTTCCGGCAGTGCGCGGGGTGAAGACCAGGTTGACGGTGCAGCTCGCGCCCGCGGCCAGGGCCACGCCACAGGTGCTGTTGCCGATGGCCAGATCGGCGGCGCCGTTGCTCAGCGCCATCACCACCGGCTGGCTGGGCATGCCGCCGGTGTTGCTGATGGTGAAGAGCTGGGCCGCGGTGGCGCCCACCGGTAGGCTGCCGAAGTCGTGGCTGGCGGGCTCGAGGTCGAGCGCCGCCGGCGCCAGCCCGACACCGCTCAGCGCGGCCACCGCCCCACCCGACGCGCTGGCCACGGTGAGCGACGCGGTGCGCGTGCCGCCCGCCGAGGGGGTCATGACGACCTCGAGGGTGCAGCTCAGCTCGCTGCCCAGCGCCACGCCCTGACAGCCGGCGTTGCGGATGGCGAAGTCGGCCTGGTTGGTGCCGGTCAGCGCCGTCACCAGCGGGCTGGTCGGCGCGCCGGTGTTGGTCACGGTGAACAGCAGCGGGGTGCTGGCCAGGCCAACCCCGCGCGCGCCCAGGTTGGAGGTCTCGGGCTTGACGGTGAGCGTGCCGGGCGCCATCGCCATCCCGGTGACCGCGGCCACGCCGGTGCCACCTGGCGCGCCGGTCACGGTCAGCGACGCGGTGCGCTGCCCGGGGCTCCCGGTGGGCGTGAAGCGGACCGACACGGTGCAGCCGTCGCCCGGGCCCAGCGGCGCCCCGCAGCTCTGCGACGCCAGCGTGAAGTGGGCCGCGTCGTCGCCCTGCAGCGCGGCGACCAGGTCGCCGGTGGGCACGGCGCCGTTGTTGCGCACCATGAAGCTGACGACGCTGCCGCTCTGTCCCACCACGGCACGACCAGCGTCGTGCAGCAGCGGGCTGAGCGATAGACTGGCCGGGGGCACCGCGACGCCGGTCAGCTGGGCGGTCGCGGTCACGCCCGCGGCCTGCACCTCGAGCCGCGCGCTCTTGAGGCCCTGGGTCAGCGGTGAGAACGCCACCGACACCTTGCAGCTGGCCCCGCTCAGCAGCGCGCCGGTGCAGCCGTTGGCGGTCAGCGCGAAGTCGGGCCGATCGGTCCCCGCCAGCACGACGACCGGCGGCGCCGCCGTGGCAACACCGGGGTTGCTGACCACCAGCTCGTACGCGGGCGACGGCGCCCCGGTGGCGGCGACGCCATAGTCGTGACTCGCGGGCAGCACGGCCAGGTCGGGCAGCCCGCCGTCGGAGCCGCCGCCGTCGGGCAGCCCACCGTCGACCGCCTCGCCCAGCGTGATGGTGAGCGTCTCCACCTCGTCGGCACGCACGGTGCCGCTGGCGCTGCCCCTTCCGAGCTCGTCGCCAGCGCCGTCCAGCGCGCGCGCCGTGACCATGATGGGGCCGACACCGGTCATCTTGAAGGCGCCGTCGCTGGGCAGCGTGACGGGGCCCGAGGCTTCGGCGAAGCTGTGCTGGCGCGTGCTGCCCTGGTAGGTGAACGCGAGCTCGATCCTGGCGATGGTGCCGGGCACCGTGCCCTCGACGCGGACCACCACATAGGTGCCGGTCTTGCCGCCGCAGCCCATCACGGCGAGCGCCGCCGCCACCACGAGGCCGAGGCTGCGGCCGAGGAGGTGTGCGGTCGCGCGCGGGGCGCGGACGGGGCGTGGCGTCGCTGCGATCGCGTTCATCAGAAGCCCTGGGTGCCGAAGTGGGTGTCGGGTTCGTTGCTGCCGTCCGACCGCACCAGCGCGAAGGCGGTCGCGCCCACGGCGACCGCGCCCACCCCGGCCCAGAACCACCACCGCTTGTACACCGGACGTCGGCGCCCCGGGTCGTGCGGGCGCGGGCTTTTGCCCTGCTCTGCGGCCGTCGCGGGCACCGGCGGTGGCGTGGTGAGGAGCCTGGCGCGGGCGGACTCCTCGGCTGCGCGCTGGTCCCGGGCCTCTTGCCGCTCCGCCTCGGCGCGCCGCACGCGCTCGAGCTCGCGGGCCCGCTCGAGCGCGAGCTCCTCCTGGTGCCGGGCCTCGGCGATGAGCTCCTCGACCACGGCGCGGTTGGCGGTGTCGGGGCGCTCGCGCAGGTAGCCCTCGAAGAAAAAGCGGGCGCGCTCCCAGTGCTTCAGGTTCTTGTGGCACTGGCCGATGTTGAACAGCAGCCCGGCCGCCGGATAGTCCTCGTAGGCCGCGCTGTAGACGGCCAGCGCCTGCTCGAACTGCCCCAGCTTGTAGAACACATCGGCCTGCTTGGCCCGGGCCTTGGCGCTGGCCTTGTCGGCCCGCGCCGTGGCCACCGAGGTTCCCAGCACCAGGATGAAGGCCAACGCTGCTCGCCATCGCGTCGTCGTCATGGGCCTCTCCTGCCGCTCAATCGCCGAACGCGTCAATCACGCCGCCCTTGTCGAGGCCCCCGGCACCGGACTTCGGCGCGCGCGCGGGTTTGCTGGTGCGCTCACGAACCTTGGCGCGGCTGGACCGCGGCGCTGGCGCTGGCGCGGTCGCGACCGCGGGCACCGCGCTGGGCGCGGGCTCCGGCGCGAGCGCGAGGACGACGGCCAGGTTGGAGTCGCGCGCCAGCGAGACGTCGCGCTCCAGGCTGCCATGCCCGCGCAGCTGGAACACGAAGCCCGAGCGCTCGTCGCTGGCCGGGAAGCTCCGGGTGAACGGCGTCTGGCCGAGCGGCGCGGAGTCGCCCTTGCGGAAGACCTCGGCGCCCGGTGGGTCGGAGTCGAACGAGATCTGGACGGTCGCCGGCGCCGGCGGCTTGACCAGCGCCGGGACCGCGTGCCGGTGGGTGCCGCTGCGCGACCACAGCAGCACGGCGCCCGCCGCCGCCACCGCCAGCACACCCGCGCCGGTCCACAGCAGCCGCCGCGACCGCGGCGCCGCCAGCATGCGCTCCGTCGAGCCCGAGAAGTTGCTGAGGCCCGAGGTGGGCGTGGTGACCAGCGGCACCGGCGTGCTGTCGGTCGACGCAGGAGTGACGGTGACGGCGGGAGATGGCGTGGCGGCCTGGTGGCGTCCGCTCGGGATCTCCATGACGTCGAGCTCGATGACGTCCTCGTCCGAGATGGCGCGCAGCCGCTCCTCGATCACGCGCATCGACTGCGGCCGGTCGGCGCGCTCCTTGGCCAGACACTCGAGGATCAGCGCCTCCAGCGTGGCCGGCACCAGGTGGGGCAGCCCGGGCACCGCGGACGGCGGCTCCGGCGTGCCGCTGGAGTGCTGCATGGCCAGCTCGAAGAAGCCGGTGGCCTGTAGGGCAGCCGCCCGGTGACCATCTCGTACAGCACCACGCCGAACGCGTAGATGTCGGTCAGGTGGTTGACGTCCTTGCCGGCGGCCTGCTCGATCGACATGTAGCTCGGGGTGCCCACGATCATCCCGGCCGCGGTGCGCGACACCGGTACACCGTTGACCCCGTCCATCAGCTTGGCGATGCCGAAGTCGAGCAGCGTGACGACGTCGTGCTGGTTGGTGCGCTCGCGCAAGAAGACGTTCTCGGGCTTGAGATCGCGGTGGACGATGCCCGCGTCGTGCACCGCACCGAGGGCCGACGCGATCTGGATGGCGATGGGCAGGCTGCGCGACAGCGGCGGCACGCCCTGGGCGATCACCTTGTCCAGGCTGACGCCGGCGAGCAGCTCCATGATGATGTAGTTGTCACCGCGGGCGTCCTCGACGAAGTCGGTCACCTCGACGATGTTGGGGTGCAGGATCTTGTTGACCGCGCGGGCCTCGGCGAAGAAGCGGCGCACCATCGCGACGTCGCGCGCCATCTCGGGGCGCAGCATCTTCAGCGCCACCTTGCGACCCAGGCGGGTGTGCTCGGCCAGGTAGACCAGCCCCATGCCGCCCTCGCCCAGCAAGCTGACCAGCCGATACGAGCCCACCACGCTGCCCACGCGGAGCAGCGGGCTGGCGATGCGCGCGCCACAGTTGCCGCAGAACGTGAGCGTGGCGGCGCACGGGGTCGAGCAGGCGGGGCACTCCACCGGGGCTGGTTTCGATCCTGCTTCCGTCGGACCCAGCATCGCCTTGGTGTCGCTCATGGAGCCGCCTCCTGTGCCCGCTGCTCTACCTTGCTCTGGCGTCCTCCCCCCTTGACGAAGGCCAGAGCAGTTATGCCGCGGCCATCTTACCACCAGCCAACAGTGAGGGCCCCCCCTGCTTTTCAAGGGCTGAGACGCGTGATTTCAAATACTTGGCGCGAATCGATGTCAGGTGGTGCAGTCAGCTCCCCTGCTCGAGCCACAACCCGACGTGTGACGCACGCCGCGCCACACTCGGCGACAGCGACGCGCGGAGGCCACAGTGAATCAGTGGCCGCTGCGACCGGCGCCGGCGCTGCGCGGATCGCTGCTATCACTGACGTCGACGTCGCTGCTGCTGCTGGTCGCGCTGGCCGCGCGGGCCTCGGCCCAGGCGATGGCGTGGGCGAGCTGCTGGTGCAGATGGCGCGCGAAGGCGATCCCGAGCGCCAGGTGGGCCCGCGGCACGACGCGGCCGTCTGGCAGCGAGGTGCCGACGTTGAGGTGAATCGTGAAGGCGGTCGGCACCACCTGGACGGCGTCGATGGGCATCGACGGCACCTCGATGGTGACGCGCTCGGGGCCAGGGGGCGCCGGGGCGTCGCTGCTGGACGGATCCTTCATGATGGCCTCCGGGTCACGGGATGCTCATGCCGGCGTCGAGCAGCGGGTTCTCGCTCGACTGTTGCAGCGGCTCGCACGCGGGCGGCTCGGCCGCTGCGGGCGTCGTCGCGCCGGGCCCGGCGGCGCTGGAGCTGGTGTCGATGCCGGGGCCTGCCACGGCCTCCTCGGTGGCCGCCGGTGGGGCCGGACCACCCTCGAACGCCTCCGGGGGCAGCCCGGCGCTGGCCCCGCTGGCGCCGTCCATGTTGCGCAGGTCGCTCAGGAAGTACTGCCGGTACTCGGGCTTGATCTCGGCCAGGCGCTCGCGCTCGGCGTCGGTCAGCGGGCGGTAGCTGGGGCTCGGCATGGGGAAGTCCATGAACTCGAACTTGGTCGAGATGGGCTGCTCGATGCCCTGCCCGGTGGCGAGGTCGATGAGGATGGGGATGCCGATGGTCGCGGTGGCCAGATCGAACGACGCCAGCTCCCAGGTCGCGATGTCGCCGGAGAAGATCAGCGCGGTGTAGCTCAGCTTGACGCCGCCCGACGCCTTCACGGTGGCGCCGAGATCGATGTTCATGCCGATGCTGCCGGACACCGCGCCATCGGGCGTGACCACGCCGCCGCCCGACAGGCTGACGCTGGAGGACGCCTCGGCGGCGAGCTGCAGGTAGCCCTCGAGCGCCAGGTTGGCGAACGGCGCGCCCAGGAAGGCACCCGCCGACAGCGAGCCCGCGGCCTCGAAGCTCAGCTTGCCAGCGCCGCCGGCCGACAGCGAGAGCGCCTTCTTGCCGGGCGACACCTCGAACTGCTTGGACTGCAGGAAGCCGCTCAGCGAGGCGAAGATGCCGCCCTTGACGCTGGCGCTGGCGGTGAAGCCCAGCGGGCCGAGCACGTTGACCGAGTAGGTCTTCTTGTACTCGAAGCCGTCATTGCTGGGGTACCCGACCTTGCCGGTCTCGAGCTCGGCGCGGGCACCGTCCTCGAAGCTGAGCTTGAAGGGCTTGCCGAGCACGTCGAAGGCGAGGCTCTTGCCGACCCAGCCCGGTGTCGTCGAGTCGTCCGCGGGTGCGGGCGCGGGCGCCGCGGCGCCGCCCTCGGGTGGCGCGCGCAGCACGCGTCGGGTCAGCCCCTGCCCGCGCGTGACCTGGGCCGGCGCGCCCGCGACCATGGCCTGCCCCGCACGATCCGCTTCCAGCTCCTGCGCATCACCTGGCGCACTGACCTCGAGCTGGTAAGCCGGCGTGCTCGCGGCGACGCCGTCGCTGGCCTGCTGCGCGGTGTGGGCGACCTCGTGCGCCAGCAGCGCCTCGCCTTCGGCGCTGTCGGGATCGTACTGCCCCTGGCCGAAGTGGATGTCCTGGCCGAGGGTGTAGGCGCGCGCCGCGACGGAGGCGGCGGCGACCTCTGAGTCCCGGCCGCGGTGCACCCGCACCGAGCCGAGGTCGACCCCGAGCGAGCCCTCGAACTTGCGGCGCTGGGCCGCGGGCAGCGGCGCACCGGCCGAGGCGCTGGCCCGCTGCAAGAGCTCGGCGTCGAGCCGCGGCGCGGTCGCCCGCGTCATGCCGTCGGTCAGGGCGCGCCGCCCGGGCGCGCGCGGCTCGGGTGCGCCGGCCTCGTCGTCGTCGCGGCTAACGTCGCGCCGGTACCCGTCGGCTTCGAAGCGTTGCCCGCGATCATGGCCCATGTCCGCCCCCCGCGTCGTTCGCCTGATCGTACGGTCCCGCGATCGATCGCCCTCCCCTTGTCGCGCGTTTCATGCCCCCGGGCTTGACGCTGATCAAGCCCGCCTGCGCCCTAGGCCCAATGCCGATCACTTAGCTGGAAGCCGGCGCACCCGCTGAGGTTCTTGTTTCGGTCGCGGTCGAGGATCACGATGGCGTCATGCCGCGAGTTGCCGACCGTGTTCTCTCCCTCCCGTCCCACGATGACTTCCTCCCGCGCTTTCGCGCCAGCATCGATCCCGAGTGGATCGGGGAAGCGCTGGCCGCTACGGGCACCGCGACGATTCGCCGACGGCGGCTGCCTGCTGAACAGGTGATCTGGCTGGTATTGGGGATGGGCATCATGCGCGACCAGCCGCTCACCGAGATCGTGGCCGCGATGGATTTGGCGTTGCCAGGCAAGCGCGGCGTCCGAGTCGCGCCCAGCACGATCGTGCAGGCCCGGGAGCGGCTGGGCGACGACCCGGTGCGTTGGCTGTTCGAGCGGACTGCACCCACGTGGGCGCATGCGAGCGCGCGGCGGCTGGCGTGGCGCGGCCTGGCGCTTTACGGCGCGGACGGCACGACGCTACGCGTGCCCGACTCTGAGGAGAATCGTGCGCACTTTGGCAGCCAGAAGGGGCGTTGGGACGGAATCAGCGGATATCCCCTCGCGAGGATGGTCACCCTGATGGCGTTGAGGTCGCACCTCCTCGTCGGTGCGGAGTTCGGGCCGCTCGAGATCGACGAGGGCAGATATGCCGCCGGCTTGTGGAAGCACTTGCCCGAGCAGTCGGTGACCCTGCTCGACCGGGGCTTTCTGAATGCGAAAACGCTGCTAGGAATCGAGCGCATGGGTGGCCAGCGGCACTGGTTGACGCGAGCCAAGATCGTCTCGAGGTGGAAGCGGCTCAAGCGCATCGCGCCAGGTGATGAGCTTGTCGAGATGACAGTCTCGGACGGAGCGCGTGCCAAGGATCCTACGCTGCCTGAGAAGTGGCCCATGCGCGCCATCAAGTACCGTCGTCGAGGCTTTCAACCGCAGACGCTGTTGACCTCACTGGTCGACGCGAAGCGGTACCCGGCCGCGGAGATCATCGCCCTCTACCATGAACGATGGGAGATCGAACTCGGCTACAACGAGGTCAAGCGCGTGATGCTTCGCCGCGAAGAGACAACGCGCAGCAAGAGTCCACGGGGTGTGGCCCAAGAGCTCTGGGGACTCGCGCTCGCCTACAACCTCGTGAGACTGGAAGCAGAGCAAGTCGCCCGCGAACTACGGCTACCGCCCACCCGCATCAGCTTCTCCGCTGCCCTGGCGCTGGTCGAAACAGCATTGCGCACCTGGTCCTTGGAGAACGCCGGCAAAACTCCGGAGAGGCTCCGCAAACTACGCGCGGACATCAGCCACTTCGTTCTGCCAGAACGGCGAGAACGGAGCTACCCGCGCGCTGTGAAGATCAAGATGAGCAACTACCCCCGCAAACGTCCGGCCCTTAAGTGACCGGCATTGGCCCTAGGCCAGCAGGCGGCCGATCCCCTCGGCGGCGCGCGTGGCCATCGCCATGATGGTCAGCTGCGGGTTGACGCCAGGCGGCCCCGGCACCGTGCTGCCATCGACGATGAACAGACCGGGCAGCTCGTGGGCCTGGTGATCGAGGTCGACCACGCTGCGCTTGGGATCGCGCCCCATGCGGCAGGTGCCCAGGGGGTGGAAGCTGGTCAGGCGCAGATCGCCTGCGCCCACGCGCAGGGCGCGCAGGGCGTCGATGCCCTGCCGGCCGCTGATGCGTGGCAGCCGCGCCAGCAAGGGGTACATCTCGCGCGCCCCGGCGGCGTGGAAGATCTCGGCGATGCGGACCATGCCGGCGTGCAGGCGGGCGACGTCGGTGGGCTCCAGCCAGTAGCTCAGCGTGGTGCGGCCCCCGAGCCGGCGCACCCGGCCGCGGGTCTCGTCCTGGATCATGACGCCGAAGCTGGCGATCTGATCGTAGGCGTCCATGACGTCCATCAGGGCGCGCCCGGTGAGAGCGAACAGGTTGGCGGCGATGCTGATGGGGGCGTTGGCGCCCAGCAGCAAGATCCCCTGGTGCTGGAACTGGTCGCAGCCCTGCCCCTGCTGGATGGCGTTGTAGCTGTCGAGCCGCTCGTCGAAGCGCGCCGACATCAGGGTGCCCGGGTGCAGCGACAGGTTGCGCCCGACCTGACCGCTGCCATTGCACAGCCCCTGCTCGAGCAGCAGCGCCGGTGTCGGCACCGCGCCGCCGGCCAGCACCACCGCGCGCGCGCGCACCTGGAAGAGGCGCCCGTCCTGGCCGCGGGCCTCGAGGCCGACCGCGCGTCCGCCCTCGCTGAGGATGCGCGTGGCGCGCAGCCCGGTGACCATCAGGGCGCCGCGACCGAGCGCCGCGGGCAGGTACGACACATCCATGCTGCGGCGCGCCTCGCTGGGGCAGCCGAAGTCGCACACGCCCTGGCCGTCGCACGCGGGCGCGTTGCGACGCAACGCGAAGTGGTGCCAGCCCAGGCGATCGCAGCCGCGCGCCACCACGCGCGCCGCGCCGCCGAGCAGCCGCTCGGGTGCCGGGGCGACCTCCAGCGTCTGCTCCACCCGCTCGAAGTGACGCTGCATCTGGGCCGGCGCCAGGGCGTCCGAGGCCAGACCCTCGCACCAGCGCTCGAGCACGCGGTCGGGGGTGCGGAAGCAGGTCCCGGTGTTGATGGCGGTCGAGCCGCCGACCAGGCGACCCATCAGGACCGGCATCACGGTGTTCCCGAGCGAGACCACGCCGGCCTTGTCGCGGTAGAACTTGCGGTGCGCCTCCACCGCGCTGCCCCGGAAGGCGTCGCGCCGGTGGTGCTCGCCCTCCTCCACGAACAGCACCGCCAGCCCCTGCTCGGCCAGCTCCTTGCCGACCACGGCGCCGCCCGCGCCGGTGCCGATCACGACCACGTCGCACTCCAGCTGCTCGTTGGCGGCGAGCTCGGCGCCACGGCGCACCCGGCCCAGCCAGCGCGCCGGGGTCGCGGGGCCGCCCTTGACGTACTGGCAGCCCAGGCGCTGGTACACCCCCGGGTCGTCGAAGTGGGTCATCTTGAACAGGAAGCTGAGCGCCGCCAGCGGCCAGCGCAGCACCGGGTCGTGCTGCCAGCGCTCCACCAGCGCGGTCTTTCGCGCCGGGCTCAGGCGCGGGAAGCGCCGCCCGGTGCGCAGCAGCGCGGCGCCGTCGAGCAGGCGCGTCATCAGGCCCAGGCCGCGCAGCGCGCCGCCCGAGATCTCGCGCACGAAGTCCTCGGCGCGGGCCACCGAGGCCGGGCTGGCGCCAGGCAGCCGGCCGCCCTCGGGCAGCAACGTCCGGGCGAGCTCCAGCAGCAGGGTGCGCTGCGCGGTCGACAGCTGGGGCGGCGGAGTGACGGCGGGGGTCATCCCAGCAGCCTGCTCCGGCGCTGCGCGCGCGCCCTTGACGACCGTCAGGTCCGGCGCGGCGACGCCGGGCGCCCTGCACCTGCCGGCGCCGGCGCACTACAATCACGCCATGCAGCGCGTGCAGGCCTTCGAGTTCAACGACCAGCCCTGGCTCCCCGGAGTGCTGCACGAGTCGATCACCGAGATCCTCAGCCGCGGGGTGCGCTGGTCGGGGGTCTTCGCCGGGATGGCGCCGGTGCTGCGCCGGGTCTTCGAGCGGGTCGGCAGCGACCGCGTCCTCGACCTGTGCTCGGGCGCCGGCGAGCCCATCAGCGTGCTGCTCGACACCCTGGCCGCGCAGGGCGGCACGCTGCCCGAGGTGATGATGAGCGACCTGTTCCCGAACCGCGCCGCGCTGGCCCGGGTGGCCGCGCGCTATCCGGGCCGGGTCAGCTTCGCGCCCGCGCCGGTCGACGCCACCCGGGTCCCCGCGGAGCTGTCACGCCCGGTGCGCACCTTCATCAATGCGCTGCACCACTTCCCGCCCGCGCTGGTGAGCGCCATCCTGGCCGATGCGGTGCAGAGCCGCTCCGCCATCGTCATCCTGGAGTCGTTCCCGCGCCATCTGCCGACCGCGCTGCGCTTCCTGCCCGCGCTGACGGCCGCGCTGCTGGTCAACCCGCTGCGGGCGCCGCGCCGCCGCGCCGCCAAGGCGGCGCTGACCTACCTCGTGCCCGTCATCCCGGCCATCGGGCTGTTCGACTTCCTGGTCAGCGTCGCGCGCACGCACCAGCGCGAAGAGCTGGAGGCGCTGGGTCGCGGCCTCGGCGCCGACTACGACTGGGAGCACGGCGAGCTCGCCTATCCGCTGGGCGGGCGCGCCACCTTCTTCCACGGCGTGCCCCGGCCACGCTGAGCGCCCTCAGCCCCCGAGCTGCGCGCGCCCCGCGGGGCTGATGCGCGCCGGGGTCCAGGGCGGGTCGAAGACGATGTCCACCTCGACCGTGGTCACGCCGGGCACGCGCCCCAGGCGCCGCTCGACCCCGGCGACCATGACGTCGCCCGCGGGGCACGCCGGCGTGGTCAAGGTCATGACCACGGCGACAGCGCCGGTGGCCGGATCGGCGGTCACCCGGTAGATCAGCCCCAGGTCGACCAGGTTGACGCCGGTCTCGGGATCCAGCACCTCGTGCAGCGCGGCCTCCAGGGCCGCGGCCTCCAGCGGGGCAGCGCTCGTCGGGCTGGGCAGCTCAGCGGTCATCACGGCCTCCTTCGATACAGCACACCGAGGTTGCGCGCGTGCAGCGCGGCCGAGGCCGCGAACAGCAGCGCTCCGGCCAGGCGCGCGGGCGCGCTGGGCGCCACCACGCCGGCCGCCAGCAGCGCCAGGCCGGCGTGCATCAGCCCGAGCTGCGCCCACTGCGGGCGCGGCGCCAGGAGCTCGCTGGCCGAGGGCACCTTCTTGAGCCCGACATAGGCGCTGAAGCGATGGAACCAGATCAGGAACGGCACGATCTTGTACAGCTGGCCGACCACGATGCTGCCCACGAAGCCGGGCAGGAACAGCACCGCATAGCCGAGCTCCAGGCGCTGGCGCAGCGCCTCGGGCCGCCCGGCCAGCGCGATGGCCGCGCCCACCGCGGCCGCCAGCGCGAGGTAACCGAACGCCGCCAGCGAGTGCAGCCAGGCCGCGTCGGTGCTGCGCTTGATGCGCGCGCGGTACAGGCGCCGCACCTGCAGCAGGAAGGCCGCGACCCCGACCAGCGCCGCAAGAACCCCGAACCAGGTCAGCACCGCGACCTGGCCGAACACGAAGTTGGTCAGCAGCGCCGCCAGCGCCAGGTTGAGCGCGCCCAGCGCGACCCAGCCCGGCCCCAGCGCGCTGACATGGCTGAGCAGGAACATCTCCAGCAGGCGATACGCCACGCCCATGACCAGCAGCCCGAAGAAGCCGAGGCCGGCGGCGTGGGCGTGCGCGCGCAGCACCCGCACATGATCGATGTAGAGGTAGGGCCGGTGCAGGTTGTAGGCGAGCGCGAAGCCCAGGCACGCCGCCAGCATGAGGTAGCCCAGCGCCGCGATCACATAGGCGCCGGTCAGGCTGACGTGGGCGGCGCGCGCCAGCGTCGCCAGCAGGTTGACGGCATAGAGGATGATGGCGGTCACCAGCAGCCCGGCCGAGATGATGAACAGCCAGCCCAGGTCGAAGGCCCACAGCCGGGTCATGAAGCCGAGCGCGCCCGGCACATACAGCGCGAAGGCCAGCCAGGCCAGCCGCTCCGAGCGCACCGGGACCTCGAAGACCACCGGGATGAGCTGGTGCATGGCGCCGATGGCGACCGGCACCAGCCAGCCCAGCACGCACAGGTGGGTCAGCCCGAGCAGCGTGGGCTGGAAGAAGTGGCCCTCGACCGCGGCGCCGCGCCACAGCAGCGCGGCCGCGAAGCCCAGCATGCCGACCAGCCCGAGCGCGAAGTGCGCGCTGATCAGGCGGAACGACGGGGCGTGCCGCGTGCCCAGGCCGGCCATGGCTCAGGTGGCGTCGAACGCCCAGGCGGGCGCGATGTGGACCAGGTAGTCGCCCTCGCCCCGACGCTCGCAGCGCGCCGCATAGCCACGCAGCTTGAGCTTGTCGTACAGCAGCACCGGCTCGCGGTGGTGCCTGACCCGGAGCTGGGCACCGGCGCCCAGCTCGGCGAGCTTCTCCAGGATGGTCACCATGGGCGCGGGCGGCTCCAGGCCGCGCACGTCGAGGTCGACCGGCGGCAACAACGCGGTCCGCGCGGCGCCCTGGGGCGGCACCGGCGTTGCGGTGGCGTCGTGATAGAACCACACGTGGAATACCCCGGCGCGCTCCTCGGTGTGGGCCAGGCGACCGGCGGTGCGCATGACGACATAGAGCGGCGTGGGCTCGAAGCCGACCAGCAGGTGCAGGGCCTCGCCGGGGGCCAGCTCGCCGACCGTCGTCATGATGAGGTCGAAGGGATCACCGCCCTTGGCCAGCACCGGGCGCACATCGAGCTGGCGCTCGCGATAGCTGCCGGCGGCGGCGACGACAGCCGGCAGCGCTGACGATGGCGGGGACGACGGCGGGGACGACGGCGGGGACGACGGCGGGGACGATGACGGTGCGGACATGGCGGCTCCTATCGGGTCAAGAGGAAGTCGGCCAGGATCTGCTCCTCGACCGGGGTCAGGTGGTAGCGCGGCATCTTGGTGCCCGGCTTGATGCGGGCCGGGTCGTCGAGCCAGCGGATGATCTCGTCGCGCGTCTTGCGCGTGCGCACGCCGTTGAGGACCGGGCCGACGTGGGCGCCCGCGCCGTCGAGGGTGTGGCAGGAGCGACAGGCGTAGCGCTGGAACAGCGCGGCGCCGCGGCCGCTGGGCAGCGCACCAGGCGGCCGCACCGCGCCCGCGAGCCAGCCCGGCACCGAGGTGGGCCCGCCGCGCCGCCGCGCCTGGGCGGCGAAGTTGACCGCGCCGGCGCCCAGGAACAGCAGCGTGCCGGCGAGGGTCATGAGCGCGATGGCGCGGCGGCCGGTCATGTCATCACCTGGGCATCACCTGGGCACGCGGCCTACGCGGGCGGCTTGCCGATGCGCACCCGCCACAGCGCGGGGCCGCTCTCCAGGTACTCCCACTCGAACTGGCCGGCGTGCTCGGCGGCGAACTGGTAGTACAGCGGCCTGGGGTCGTGGTCGTTGTGCAGCGTGAACGACTGACCGGCGCCGAGCGCGTGGTACTTGCCGAAGATGGTGCTGTGCTTGACCCGACCCGGGAGCGGGCGCACATCGAGGCTGTCGCCGACGTCGGCGCGGGCTGCGGGGCTGCTGGGGCTGCTGGGGCTGGTCTCGGACATTCGTGTTCTCCTGGTCAGGGGCTAGTGCCGGGGCCAGAACAGGGACAGCAGGAAGCTGCTGTCCTGCACCGCCTCGACGTCGTGGGGCAGCAGGCGATCGACGACCAGCAGCTTGCCGGGCGTGAGCTCGGTCAGCTCGCCGTTGATGCGCACGCGGATGTGGCCCGACAGCGCCTGGATGGTGAAGCGCGCCGCGGTCTGGTGTTCGTGGATGTGGCCACCCGCGCGCATGGCGACGAAGACCACGCGCAGGTCGCCGTCCTTGGCCAGGGTGCGCGCGCTGTGGCCGTTGTGGGTCCACTGGGCGTCACCCTGCAACTCGCGCGCGATGGCCTCGAAGTCGAGCACGACCGGCACGCGGGGTTCGACTGCGCTGGCTGGACACATGGCGGCTGCCTCCTCACTGGCGGCGCCGTTTCGCGCCCGCTACAGCTCGTCATTGCAGCTTCGGTGCCAGCCCCCCGCGGGCGGCCGCGAACCCCCGGTCAGCGCGAGCGCAGGCGGGCACGCAGGCGCAGCAGGTTGGAGCGATCGAGCCCCAGGCTGCGCGCGGCGGCGGCCAGGTTCCCCGCGCTGGCCGCGAGCGCGGCGTCGATCATGCCGCGCTGGAAGCGGTCGGTGGCCTCGCGCAGCGGGCCGAGCTCGGCCGCCGCAGGCGCCACGGCGCGACGCCCGCGCCCTGCCGCCGGGACCGTGGCCACGCCCAGCCCCAGCGAGCGCGCCGCCTCGGCGTCCAGGCGCACCGCCTTGCGGCCCAGCGTGCGGGCCCGGACCAGGGCGCGCTCGACGGTGTTCTCGAGCTCGCGCACGTTGCCCGGCCAGTCATAGTCGGCCAGCACCTCGAGGAAGCCGGGGTCGACCTTGACCGAGACCAGGTGCAGCCGCGGCGCCAGCTTGCGCGTGAAGTGATCGACCAGCGGGCCCAGATCCGCGCGGCGCTCGCGCAGCGCGGGCACCTGGATGGGGTACACCGCGAGGCGATGGAAGAGGTCGGCGCGGAAGCGGCCAGCGCGCACCTCGGCGGCCAGATCGCGGTTGGTGGCGGCCAGGATGCGGACGTCGAAGCGGCGCACCTTGGTCTCGCCGACGCGCTCGATCTCGTGCTCCTGCAGGGCGCGCAGCAGGCGCGGCTGCACCTCGAGGGGCAGCTCGCCGACCTCGTCGATGAACAGCGTGCTGCCATCGGCGACCTCGAAGCGCCCGGGGCGCGACGCCAGCGCGCCGGTGAAGGCGCCCTTGACGTGGCCGTACAGCTCGGCCTCGACCAGCGCCGGCGCCACCGCCGAGGCGTCGAAGCGGATCAGCGGCCGCTCGCGCCGCGCCGAGGCCGAGTGCAGCCCGCGCGCGACCAGCTCCTTGCCGGTGCCGGTCTCGCCCAGGATGAGCACCGTGGTGTCGGTGGCGCCGACCAGGCCGATCTCGTCACGCAGCGCGCGCACCTGGGCCGACTCGCCCACGATCTCGGTGCCGCCCGAGACGGTGCGGATCTCCTGCGCCAGGGTCTGCACCTCGCCCTGCAGGCGGGCCCGGCTGTGCTCCAGCTCGGTGACCTGATCGGCGTTGCGGATGGCCACCGCGGCCAGCGCGGCGAACAGCTCGAGCACCTCGGCGTGGACCTCGTCGAAGCGCGCCTTGTCGTGGGCGTCGGCGGTGATGAGGCCGATGGCGGCGCCGTCGAGCCGCATCGGCGCGGCCATGCACGAGTGCAGGTGGTCGAGCTTGCCCTGGGTCAGGCCGTCGAAGGGATCGGGCTCGTTGGGATCGGTGAAGCGCAGGGTGTCGCGGGCGGCCAGCGCACGATCCAGGCGCGGGCTCTTGCCGCGAGCGAAGCGCAGCGTGCGGGCGTCGGTGTCGCGCCGGAAGCCACGCCCGGCGACCACGTTGAGCCAGTCGCCGTCACACAGCATGACCGAGGCGGTGTCGAACGGAACCAGGCGCTCGAGCTCGCCCAGGATGGTGTCGAGCACGGCGTCACGGTTGTGCCGCGAGGCCAGCTCGACGGCGGAGCGGATGAGGGCGCGGGCGGGCACCTGGGACATGCTGTCAATATGACACATGCGTGTCGGATTGACCACCGGATCCATGTCATTCGGACAACAAGCCCTGGCTCGAGCCAGGGCCACGCAGGCGGCCCGGGACTTGCTAATCCAGGGGGTATGACCCGACCCAGCGTGCGCCGCCTGCCCATCATCATCATCTCGTCACTGCTGCTCGCCGCAGCGCTGCCCATGCGCCGCGCCGAGGCCCACTGCGACGGCGTCGACGGCCCGGTCGCCAGCGCAGGCAAGCGCGCGCTGGAGGCCGGCAACCTCGACCTGGCGCGGATCTGGGTCAAGGCCGACAGCGAGGCCGAGCTGGCGGCCGCCTTCACACGCAGCCTCGAGGTGCGCAAGCTGGGCGGGTCGGCGCAGGAGCTGGCCGAGCGCTGGTTCCTGGAGACCCTGGTGCGCCTGCACCGCGCCGGCGAGGGCGAGCCCTACACCGGGCTGCAGCCGGCCGGGCGCGACCTCGGTCCGGCCATCCCGGCGGCCGACCGGGCCATCGCGACCGCGTCACCCAAGCAGCTCGAGAAGCTGCTGCTGCATGCGGTCAAGCATGGCCTCGAGCAGCGCTTCGCGCGGATCACCGCGACCCGCCGCTACGCCGCCGCCGACGTCGCCGCCGGCCGCGCCTTCGTGGAGGCCTACGTCAGCCTGCTGCACTTCGCCGAGCACGTCCACGCCACCGCGGGCGCGCACGCGGGACACTGACCGCAGAGCTCTCGCCCGCGCGTCAGGCGCCGTCGGCCTTGGCCGCCGGGGCGGCCGGGGCGGCCGGGGCGGCCGGAGCGGCGAGGCGGGGCTGGCCCATCGAGCGGGCGCCGATCCAGACGATCATGCGGCGCGGGATGAAGCGCAGGAACCACATCCCGATCTTGTTGGAGATGCCGCTGACCACGTTGCGGCGCCACCCGAACAGCGCGCGCAGGCCGATGCGGGCGCACTTGTCGGCGCTCATGAAGGCCACCGCGCGCATCCAGCCGGGCACCGTCTGGCCCGCGACCTGGTGGAACTCGCTCTCGGTGCCGCCCGGGCACAGGCAGCACACGCGCACGCCGCGCGGGGCCAGCTCGTGCGCCAGGGCCTCGGTGAAGTCGCGCACGTAGGCCTTGCCGGCCGAGTAGGTGGCGTAGGTCGGGCATGGCGTGTAGGCACCGATCGAGGCCACGTTGAGCAGGTGGCCGCGGCCGCGCTGGGCCATGGCGGCGCCGAAGCGGTGGCTGAGCTCGGTCAGCGAGATCATGTTGAGCTGCAGCTGCTCGCGCACCTTGTCCCAGGGCTGCTCGAGGAAGTACTGGTGGGTGCCGAATCCGGCGTTGTTGATCAGGATGTCGATGGCGGTGCCGGCGCCCTCGGTGCGCGCGTGGAGCTCCGCGGGCGCGGCCGGATTCGACAGGTCGAGCGCGATGACTTCAACCTTTACTTGATGTTTTGCCGTGACCTCGGCGGCCAGCCTGTCGAGCTCGGCCTGGCGGCGCGCGACGACCACCAGGTTGGCGCCGCGCGCGGCCAGCAGCTGGGCGAAGGCGCGGCCGATCCCGCTCGAGGCGCCCGTCACCAGTGCGGTCTTGCCAGCCAGCTCCCCAGTCGCCATGTCCGACCTCCCTCGATGTCCTATCTGACCACAGGTAGCCGGCGCGCGGCGGCCATCGACCCGGGCGCGCCCCGGGCCACGCGGGCGGCCTCGTCGAGCAGGCCGAACTCGGCCAGGTACAGCGCCACGCGCTGGTCCAGCGTGGGCGCGGCGACGCGGGCGCACAGCTCGTCGGGCCGGTAGCCGCGACACACCGCGGGGCGATCGTCATAGACCGCGCACAGGTTGTCGGCGCCGAGGTGCACGCAGCGCTGCCCCAGCGGCTTGTCGAGCGCGGCGATGTCGGGCGCGACACAGCACACGCCGCAGCGGGTGCACTCGAACGCGGGCTGGGCCGGCATCAGCCCATCAGTACCACGCGGGCCGGGCCGCGGGTCACTCTCAGGCTCAGGGGTTTCCGCGGGCGGCGGGCAAGAGGCGGAGCACCATGCCCTCGCCCCAGGGATGGCCATGGCCACCCGCCAGCACCAGGCCACCGGCCGGATCGACGCGCATCACGCCGGCGCCCCAGAAGTCGGACCAGGGCAGCATGTCGAGGTTGCGGCGACGCCGCTCGTGGCCGGCGCTGTCGAGCTCGACCAGGATGGGGAAGCCGGGGCTGCTGCTGTCGCCGGTGTCGACCAGCAGCACGTGGACGGCGCCGTCGGGCGCGGCGGCGACCGCGCTGGCGGAGAACACCCGCCCGGGCAGCGTGGGCAAGCGGTAGCGCCAGCGCTCGACGGCGCTGGCGTCGTGCGCGATGACGTCGGCGCTGAACAGATAGGTCAGGAAGCCTCCGTCGGGCGTCGCCACCAGCTCCTCGCCGGAGCGCCGGTCCAGCGTGCGGGTCAGGTCCAGGCGGCCGTCGACGCCGTAGTGGCGCAGCCAGATCGTGCCGGGGTTCTGCGAGGTGTCGGACGAGCCGGCCACAAAGAAGCCGCCGTGCGCGCCGGCCACGATCGAGAACGCCAGATCGTCGCCGCGCGCGCCGTCATCGAAGTCGTCGATCCAGCCCAGCTGCCCGCCATCCAGCCCGCTGGCCACGAAGCCCTGGGTGTAGGGATCGGGGGTGCGCGAGTGGCCGGCCACCGCGACCACGCCGGTGGCGTCGATGGCGATCCCCGAGGCGTAGTCGCCGTACTGCGCCGGGCGCACCCACTCCGAGGTGACGCTGCCGGCGCGGTCGTAGCAGCGCGCCCACGGATCGGCGTTGCCCGACGGGTGGAGGCCAGCCTCGATGTGGCCGCCGGCGAGGCACAGCTTGCCCTCGGCGCCCGCGGCCATGCCGCCGACCCAGGTGGCGCCGGGCACGTCGATCGAACCCAGGCGACGCAGCGGGACGCCATCCAGGTCGTAGCCCTGCACGATGGGATCGTAGATCTCGAAGCCGGCCTGGGCGTCGGCGATGGTGGCGCCGCCGCCGGCGACCTGGATGTGGCCGTCGCTATCGATGGTCAGCGCGCTCCAGCCCAGGTTGCCGTCACGGATGGCCAGCGTGCGCAGCCACCAGCCCGGACCGCTGAACCGGCCATCGACGAAGCGGGGATCCACCGCGGCGTCCGGCACCTGGTCGGGACGGTCGGGACCGCGGCTGTCGGGCTCTGCAGAGGTGGCGTCCTGGGCAGGAGCCGCGGCGTCGGGAGCGCCCTCGGAGGCGGCACCACACCCGGCGACGGTCAGCAACACCACGGTCAGGGCAAGCTTGCGCATGGCGACTCGATACGACGGGTCGGGACCTACACTGGCGCCAGTTGGCAAACCTGGTACGCCATTTGCCCGGGCGGGGATCCTCCCGGCGGCCGGCGGCGTATGATGACCATCATGGGGTTCCAGCCACAGCCACGCGCCGAGCATGCCCAGCACGAGACCACCGAGCCGGCCGCGCCCGAGAAGGCGCCGCAGCCGCAGGCCGGGCCCGGCATGCGGCAGCTGCTGGCGCTGGGACGACCGACCCCGCAGCAGGTCAACCAGCTCCTGCTGCAGTACCCCGCGGAGCAGTCCGCGATGGTCGTGCACGTGCACCAGCACCTCGGCAACGCCTTCGTCAGCCAGATCTTCGCCGAGCGCACCCGCCAGCCGGAGCAGGCCGCGGAGATCGTCGATGCCCCGCCGGCGCCGCCGCCGGGCGCCGAGGTCGTGGCGCCCGCCATGATGCAGGTCGAGGTCGACGAGGGCGGCGCCGCGCGCGAGCTGATCGCGGGCGGCATGAGCGACGAGAACCAGCTCACCAACGAGGTGTACTGGCGGCGCTACCCCGCGCAGCGCGGCATCAAGCTGAAGGCCGGCTCGCCCGAGGCGCAGGAGTGGCTGCGCGTGCGCAACCAGCAGGTGCGCCCTGCCCTGGTGGAGTCGCGTCCGTCACCCGAGACCGCGGTGGCGCACACGCCGCCGCAGCCGCCGGCTCCGGCGCTGCCCGAGGCGGCGCCGACGCCTGCGACCAAGCCGCCGCCGCGCTCGTCCGCGCCGCCCGAGGTCGAGCCGGCGCCCACCGCGCCACCCAAGCACGAGGCGCCGCCGCCGGCCCCCGCGCCCTCGGTGGCCACCGCACCGGCAGGTCCGGCACCGGACACCACCGGCGGCGGGCCAGCGCAGGCGGGCCCCGCGGTCGACAAGCAGCCAACCCCCGAGCCGACGCCCGAGCCCAAGCAGGCCGCGCAGCCGACCACCGAGCACGTCGACGTCAAGTCGATCGACACCACGCCCGAGGAGGCCGGGGTCCTGAACGGCATCCGCGCCAGCGTCAAGCGGCTGGATCCCAAGTGGGTGCTCGGCATGCAGGCCAAGCTGCAGGTCAAGAACGCAACCGGGGTGTTCAACACCGAGACGCTGCGCGCCGTGCGCGGCGCCGCGGGCGATCCCAAGCTGAGCGCCGCCGCCATCCTCAAGGAGTCCTTCCTGCAGGGGCTGCACGAGGGCGAGCCCTACATGGAGGGCGACATCCTGGGCAAGCAGCACCAGGCGCCCAAGGCCGGCGCCAACACCCCGGCGGATCGCACCGCGCAGGACATGGGCTACGCCAGCCACGCGGCGTGGAAGGCGACCTGGGTCGACATCACGTTGCTCGGCAAGACCCTGGGCCCCGGCCATCCCCACCTGGCCGCCCGCGTGCGCGCCGCCGACGCCTTCCTGAAGGAGCGCCACCCCGGCATGGACGTGGCGACCATCCGCAAGACCATCGGCTGGGACGGCAGCGGCAACGGCGCCTATGACACCGACGCCGCCAAGGGCGAGTCGCACCAGCACACCATGGGCCTCGCCATCGACGTCGAGAAGGCGCAGAACCCGTACATCTTCCGCGGCAAGACCAAGCACGACGGCGACGAGGCCGACGACTGGTACGAGAAGTTCTTCAAGCACGCCTGCAAGGTCTATGGCGGCGAGCCGATCACGGCCGCCAACATGATGGCGTGGAGCAAGGAGATGTCGACCGAGGAGCTGTTCGCGAAGATCCACGCCACCTCTGAGGCGACGCGGCAGTATCTCGAGCTGGCGCACAAGGACGACGAGACCATCGAGGCCACGCTGCTCAAGGCCGGCTACAAGCCGAGCGAGGTCAAGGCCGAGATCGGCAAGGTCAAGGCGCGGAGCAAGGTGTTCCACAACCCGAGTCGCAAGCAGACCGAGGCCAAGTCGATCACCAACATCTCCGAGGAGCTGCTGCTGGCGCTGCGTGATGCGGCGGGCCTGGCCTGGGGCGGCGTCGAGATGTCGGGCAACGAGAACGGCGACTTCATGCACTTCGACTGCCGCAATGATCCCTTCGGCAAGGCGGTCTATGACCACGCGCGCAAGAACAAGAAGGCGGCCAAGGCCGACTGAGCCCTGAGCTCTCGGGTCCGGCGGGTCGGCCAGGTCGATCGGGCCCTGCGGGTCAGGGGCTGACGCGGACGTCGATGGCGAAGCTGTAGCTGCGGGTGGCCCCCGGAGCGAGGTCGCTGGCGCGCGCGGCTGGTGTGTTGATGGTGTCGGGCGCGGCCACGAAGGGCTCCAGGCAGACGAAGTCGCGGCCGGGCAGCGACCACAGCTGCAGGTACTCCAGGGCGGGGCCGAAGCTGAGGGCGACCGCGCCGAGGCCGGGCACCTGGAAGGTGGCCAAGGTGGCGGGCGGCACCGGCAGGCCGAAGTCGAACTCGCGCTCGTCGGTGAAGCGGCTGTGCTCGAGGCCGGAGACGTCGCTGCGGATGGCGGCCTTGGCGGCGGGGGCGCAGCTGAAGTACGGGTGCCAGCCCGGGGTCAGCGGGAGTGCGGTGTCACCGCGGTTGTCGATGGTGAGCGTCAGCTGCAGGCCGCGCGGCAGGGCCTGCACGGTGTGCTGGGCGCGAAAGTCGTAGGGGTACTGCGCCCGCGTGGCGGCGCTGGCCTCCAGCACCATGGTCAGCTGGTCGGGGCTGTGCGGGTGGTCGTTGGGCACCGACCAGGCCAGGTTGCGGCCGAAACCGTGCTGCTTCATCGTGGTGCCGGCGGGCACGAAGCGGTCGCCGGCGAGGCGACCCGCGAACGGCAGCAGCAGCGGGATGCCGCCGCGCACGTTCTTGCTGGGATCCTCCAGGGTGGCGCGATCGAGGTACAGGACCTCGCGCCCGGCCACCCTGAGGCGCGTCACCAGGGCGCCGCGCGCGGGCACCACCTCGACCAGGGTGTCGCCATCGCGCAGCGTGAAGGTCTCGAGCACCATGGCGTCAGTGTAGCCCCGGCGCCGGTCAGGCGGTGGCGAGGATGCCGGCGGCGCACAGCTGGGCCAGCGTCATGATGGCGATCTGCGGGTTCACGCCCAGGTTGCCCGGGAACACGCTGGAGTCGGCGACATACAGGCCGCGCGCGTGGTGGTGCTGGAAGTCGAGGCCGACCACGCTGCTGCCGACCCGGCTGCCCATGCGCGCGGTGCCGAACAGGTGCGTCATGGTCGAGGCATAGGCGCGCGGATCGAGCGGCCCGTCGGCGTCGAGCGCGGCCAGGCGGGCCGGGTCGCGCACCACCGGGTCGAAGCCGGCCACGCCTGGATAGACCTCGTGCGCGCCGGCGGCGAGCAGGACCTCGCCCAGGCGACGCACGCCGCGGCGCGCGATGCGCATGTCCGCCGGGGTCAGCGCATAGCGCACCAGGGCGCCGGCGGGGCCCGGGCGGACCGTGCCGCGCGCGCTGGCGCGGATGGCGGCGCCCCACACGGCGTAGCGCTCGGCCTCGGCCAGGCGGCGCGCCAGCTCGCGACCGGCGCCAGGCAGGCGGCTGGCCAGGATGGCGAGGTCGAAGCCGAGCGCCTCCAGCTTGAGCCCCTCGTGGCGCAGCCCGATGACCTCGTGGCCCTGGGTGGCGCCGACGTGGTTGTGCACCGCCTGGTCGAAGCGGCCGGTCACCGAGACGCCGGGGTGCGCCGACAGCTGCTCGCCGACGGGGCCCTGGCAAAGGCCGCTGGCGCGCAGGAGCAGCGGGGTCTGGATCGCGCTGGCGGCCAGCACCACGGCGCGGCGAGCGCGCAGCTCGACGGCGCCGCCACCGCGGGCGCGGCCGACCACGCCATAGGCGCCGCGGGCGTCGATGAGCACGCGCTCGGCGCGCACGCCGGCCACGATGTGCGCCCCGTCGGCCACCGCGTCGGGCAGCAGGGTGCGCTCCATCGACAGCTTGGCGCCGTGCGGGCAGCCCTGCAGACAGCGGCCCGAGCCCTGGCAGCCGCTGACGTTGCGCCGGATGGGGCGATGCGCGAGGCCCAGGGCGGCGGCGCCGCGCGCCATCAGCAGGTTCTTCTGGCCGGCGATCGCGGGCTCGGTGTCGTGCACCGACAGGCGGGCCTCCAGCGCGGCCTCGGCGGCGGTCAGGGCGTCCCAGGGCAGCGCGTCGGCCAGCGCGGGATCGTCAGCGCTCCAGGCGGCGTGGACCTCGCGCGGGAAGCGCCAGCTGATGGCGCCGTTGACCACCGAGGTGCCGCCGACGGCGACGCCCTGCAGGTACGGGATGGGGCTGGGGCCGAGCGCGACCGAGGTGCCCATCTCGCGATACAGGCTGGCCATGGCGCGGATGCCGCTGGGGCCGAACTCGGCCGGCGTGACGTGCAGGCCCTCCTCGAGGACGGCGACGCGGACACCGTGCGCGGCCAGGTGGCGCGCCACGGTGGCACCCGCGGGGCCGGAGCCGACGACGGCGACGTCGCACGCCAGCGCGAGGCGGCGCCGGACGTCGCGGCCGTCGAGGTGGACCAGCGCGGCGCTCATGGCCGCGGCCCCGGGAAGCGCGCGCGCACCGCGGCGTCGTCGAAGTAGGCGAAGCAGGCCAGGAGCTTCAGCGTCTCCAGGGTCTGGCGCAGCAGGAAGCGCGGGTGGTGGTCGAGCTCGGCGACCAGGGTCAGGCGCGCCTCCTCGGGCAGCGCGAAGAACGGCCTCCGGTAGCGCCGATCGGTCAGCGGCAAGAAGGTGACGGTGTGGATCATGGCGCGCAGCCCGTGGCCGAACAGGACGCCGGGCGCGTGCTCGAGGCAGCGCCAGAAGGCGTCGCGATCGATCGACGCGAAGGCCGGCAGCCCCGCGGTCTCGGGCGCCAGGATGGCGGCGAAGATGGCCTCGGCCCAGGCGCGCTCGCGACGCCCCAGGTGGGCGCGCGCCAGGTCGGCGAGCGCGCTCACAGCACCTCGGGGACGAAGTCGATGCGCTGCTCGCGCACCAGCGTGAAGTAGGTCGGGGTCTCGATGCACAGGCCGGCCACCACCGAGTAGCTGACCCCGAGGAGTTCATCCATGTTGCCGGGCTGCAGCGCCACCAGCGGATCCTTGACCCAGTTGATGGGATCGAAGCGCGGGTTGGTGGCGCGACCGTAGTCGATGATGAGGCCGCGATCGAAGCCCCGCGGGAAGGCCACGCCGCGTGGCTCGATGACCTCGTAGTGCCACACACAGCGCGGGCGGCCGTGCTCGACGATGGGGCGGCTGGGGGCGTCAAGGCCGTCCTGGTGCAGGCGCACGTTCCAGCCCATCAGGCGACCGCTGCGGACGTCGCGGTGGAAGGTCTTCTGGAAGGTCTTCCAGGTCAGGCGCTCGACCACGGCGAGGCCGAGGCTGGTGCCGCGATAGGCCCAGCCCTCGAGGGCGCGGGGGTCGACCGGGTGGCCACCGATGATGCGGGCGCGCAGCTCGCGCAGGGGCGCGCCGACGAGGGACCTGGCCAGGCTCATCCGGGAACCATACGCCATCGGGCTGGTCAAGGATGGCCGTCGACGCGGAGCTGGAACAGGAAGTAAGGCGGGATGCACGCGCCAGGGCCTGACGGGGTGCGCGCACAGACGTAGTCGTCGCGGCACGGGGTGGCGTCGTCGCAGCTGCGCAGGCCGGCGGGAGTGACGTTGTCGGCCAGGCAGCGTGGGAAGGGTGTGCGCCGCGCCAGGCAGGCGTTGAAGTCGCGCAGGATGGCGATGGCGCCGCAGGTGGCGCCGGCGGGCAGGCTGCTGCAGTCGGCGGTGCACATGCCGCCGGGGAAGCCCACCGGGCTGGTGTTGCACACCGAGCCCGCGGCGCACGTGCTCTGGCGCGCGCCGGACAGGCGATCGCGACGCGGGTCGGGATTGGCGCGGATGGCGCCGTGTTCGCAGGCGTCGCCGACCTGGGGTGTGGTCGGGGCGCAGACGCCGACGCTGGCGTCGTCGCTCGGGGCGTCGTGGCTGACGCAGGTCAGGCCGGGGTCGCAGGTCCAGCTCGCGAAGCCCGGGTCACCCAGGCCGCAGTGCGCGCCGGGGCCGGAGTCGCCATGCGCGGCGCGATCGGACGGCGGTCGTGACAGGTCGGGGCTGCCGCCGTCGGCGTAGCTCGCGACGATGGCGCGGCGGCGCGCCAGGTCGGCCAGCAGGTGGGGTGACGCGGCGACCGCGAGGGCGTCGGGCTGTCCCGGGGCATCGACGCCGAGCAGGTGGAAGCCGGCCAGGCCGCGCGACTGGTGACAGCCCATGCAGGTGAAGTCGTCGAGGCGACGCAGCAGCGCGGCGGGCGTCGCGATGGTGCCGCGGCCGGCCAGGGCGAGGGCTGGCTCGAGCTTGCCCAGGGTGGCCGGGGTCAAGAGCTGCAGGAAGGGGCGGTTGGCCCGGCGCGCCAGGCCGCGTGGCGAGATCGAGATGGCCCGGGTGGCTGCCAGACCAGGCGGCAGCACGGCGGTGCCGGCGTCGATGCGCGCCAGCGTGGCGGGGTCGCGCAGCCAGGTGGTGAGCTCGGCGAGCAGCGCGGGCTGCTTGCGCAGGCGGGCCACGTCGGGGGTGTTGGCAAGCGGACCGGGGCGGAACGTGCCGGCGGGCGCGGGTGCCGGCGCGGGGATGAAGGAGCGCAGGGTGTACTCGGCATGGCCGCCGAGGTCCGGGCGCACGGCGGCGGGCCAGCGCATCGACTGCAGGTTGGTCTGCACCTCGGTCAGCTGCGCGGGGCCGAGCAGCGCGGGTGCCAGGGGGCCGCTGGGGCTGGTGAGGAGCGCGGCCAGCGCGGGGCCGGTGAGGCTGGCTGCCACGCGCCAGCGCCGGGCGGCGGCGTCGCACGGGGACGGCTGCGGGTAGACCAGGCTGATGGTCATGGGAAGACGCGAGGCGACCGCGGTGTTGGAGATGGTGGCGCGGTAGGCCAGGCGGTAGACCAGGCGGAGGTCACCGCAGCTGCTGGAGGTGAAGGGCACACGGTCCAGTCGGTTGGAGATGCCGATGAGGTCGAAGCCAGTGGCGGGTCGGCCGGGTGCCGCGGCGAGGTCCAGCCAGCGGCGGTCGAACAGCCGGTGATCGTTGCCGGCGACGCCGACGCCCGCCTTGGGGTCGGCGCGGGCGAACTCGCGCAGATCCTGGTCGAGAACGCGCGTGATCGATGCGTAGGCCGCAGGGCCGCCGAGGCGGGCGACCAGGCTCTGCGGGGGTTCGATGGCGGAGAGGACGGCGGGATCCGTGATGAGGACGAGGTCGGTGGTCGCGACGACCGGCGGAGGCGTGCGCTCGGGTTCAGGGCTCGTGCTCGTGCTCGGGCTCGGGCTCGTGCTCGTGCTCGTGCTCGTGCTCGTGCTCGTGCTCGTGCTCGTGCTCGGGCTCGGGCTCGTGCTCGGGTTCGTGTTCGTGCTCGTGCTCGGAGCCGCCGGCTTGCGCGGCGACCCACAGCCACAGATGACCCACGTCACGACGAGGAGGCAGCGGCGCACGCCGCATGGTACCGCGGGCAGACAATCGCGACAGCGGGCGTAGCACCCGCCATGCGCGCACTGTGGCTCGGGGTCGTGGGGGTCAGCCTGGCGCTGACGGGGGTGGCAAACGCGTCGGGCACCACGCCGCCCGAGCCCGACATCAAGCTGCCCCTGGTCGTCCATGTGCTGCACGGCGACGGTGTCCCCATCGCCAGCGCCGACGACATCGACGCCATGGTCAGCGTGGTCAACCGGATCTATGCCGACGCCGGGATCTGCTTCGGTGTCACCGAGGTGCGCGAGCACGCCCAGAGCGCCGACTTCACGACCTACCGCGAGCGCCGCGCGCTCAAGAAGTTCGTGGTCGCGCGCGCCATCAACATCTTCCTGCTGCGCACCATCAAGGACCCTTCGGCGTCCGAGTCCACCCTGCGCGCGCTGGCCCGGGTCAACCGCGCGCCGTCGGGCTGGCTGCGCGGCGCCGAGATCCCCGCCAAGGGCAAGCGCCCCGACGTCTACCTCCTGGTCAAGCTCGACGCTGGCGCGCCCACGCTGGCGCACGAGCTGGGCCACTTCCTGGGCGCCGGCCACCACGCCGATCCCGACAACCTGATGTCGTATGGCAGCGGCCGCGCCTGGTTCGACGCCAGGCAGCACCGGTCCTTCCGCGCGGCCGCGCGCCGCCAGCTGCGCGCGCGCACCCTGGCCCCCGCCAGGACCTGCG
The DNA here is from genome assembly GCA_020853705.1 of Deltaproteobacteria bacterium. Taxonomy (GTDB): domain Bacteria; phylum Myxococcota_A; class Polyangia; order Haliangiales; family JADYYK01; genus JADYYK01. The sequence continues at coordinate 15,218 of JADYYK010000281.1, read as the reverse complement.
TCGAGTAGCGCAATTTGACCCGCTCCCGGCCCCGGCCCCAAGATGCGGAGGAGGGTCGTCAGGCGAGGTCGGGAATGGCGCGGTGGTGATCGGGGGGAGATACGAGCTGCTCGAGCTGGCCGGCCAGGGCGGCATGGCCTCGGTCTGGCGCGGCGTCGCGCGCGGCGCCGCCGGGTTCAGCCGCCAGGTCGCGGTCAAGATGATCCGGCCCGAGTTCAAGGCCGACGCCGACTACGTCGCCATGTTCGTGGAGGAGGCTCGCGTCGGCGCCGAGCTGATGCACCCCCACATCGTCCAGGTCTTCGACTTCGGCGTCGACGAGCGCCAGGCCCACTACCTGGTCATGGAGTGGATCGACGGCCTCAGCCTGGCCACCTATGTCCACGCCTATGCGCAGCACAAGGTGCCGACGCCGTGGATCATGGTCACCGCGATGGTGCTCGACGCGCTGCGTGGCCTGGGCGCCGCCCACGCGCGCAGCCACGGCGGCCAGCCGGCCCCGGTCATCCACCGCGATCTGTCGCCCGAGAACATCCTGGTCGGCTTGAACGGCATCGCCAAGCTGACCGACTTCGGGCTGGCGCGCGCCAAGGATCGCGTCGCGCGCCTGACCCGCCCGGGCACCGTCAAGGGCAAGGTCGGCTACCTGGCCCCCGAGCGCACCATCGGCCAGCCCGGCAGCGTGCGCAGCGACGTGTTCTCGATGGGCGTCGTGCTGTGGGAGGCCCTGGCCGGGCGCTCGCTGTTCAAGGGCGAGACCACCCAGGTGCTGCGCCAGATCATGAATGGCCAGATCGAGTCGCTGCTCGACGTGCGCAACGACCTGCCGCGCCCGCTGGTCGCCGCGGTGCACCGCGCCCTGCAGCCCGAGCAGCAGCGCCGCTACCCCAGCGCGCAGCACTTCGCCGACGCCCTGACCGCGGTGCTGCGTCAGGTCAAGCAGCTGTCCGAGGTCCGCATCGGCGGCAGCGTGATGGAGGCGCGCATGCGGCTGGCCGGCCTGCCGCCGCCCGCGCACGCCGCGACCACGCCCGCGCTGGGGCTGCCCAAGGCGACGCGCAAGCCTGGCTGATCAGCTAACGAAGGATCCCGCAGTCGGCCGCCACCGAGCGCGCCTGGCTCATGGCCATGGTGCAGGTGGTCTGGCGCGCGGTGCCGCCGGGGCAGGTCGCGAACCAGGCCCAGTCGGCGTTGACGTTGGTCACGGTCAGGGTGACCACGGCGGTGGCCGCGAAGTCCTGCGTGCAGTCGGTGCGCCCTCCGTTGCCACAGCTGATGCCGGTGCCCGTGATGTAGCAGCGCGCCGGCGCCGGGGTCACGGTCAGGCGCTCGGCGCGGTAGGTCCCGGTCACGGTGCGGTTGGCGGTCATGGTCACCGTGCAGGTGGCGCCGCTCGGGCTCTGGCAGGTGGTCCAGGTGAAGCCACCCACGCTCAGCGAGCGCGTCAGCGCCACCGTGGTGCCGTGCACGAAGGTCTGTGTGCAGTCGCCGGTGCTGCCCGCGGCACACGAGATCCCGGTGCCCGTGATGGTCCCCACCCCGGTGCCGCTGCCGGTCCGCGGCGCGGTCACCGTCAGGGTGCGCACCGGCAGCGTGGCCACCAGCGCCACCGTGGTGGTGGCGGTCATGGTGACGGTGCAGGTCGCGCCGGTCGCGGTCGTGCAGCCGGTCCAGGTCATGGTGGTCAGGCCCGGGAAGGCGTCGGCGTAGGTCAGGGTCACCGTGGTGCCGTGGTCATAGGGCTGGCTGCAGTCGCCGGTGCAGCTGATGCCGGCCGGGCTCGACACCACATCGGCGGCGCCCATGGCGTTGCCGCTGGCGTTGACGGTCAGGGTGTAGCGATTCAGCGTGAAGGTCGCGGTCACGCTGGCGGCCGCGGCCAGGGTGACGCTGCAGGTGTTCCCGATCGCGGTCGCGCAGCCGGTCCAGGCCACGGTGGAGCCAGTGCTCGGCGTCGCGGTCAGGGTCACCGGGGTGCCCTGCACGTAGCTCTCGCTGCAGTCGACGCCGCAGCTGATGCCGGCGGGCGCCGAGGCCACGCTGCCAGCGCCATTGCCGGCGCGAGTCACCATCAGCGGCACCAGCGCGCGACCGCTGCCGGTCGCCGCCAGGGTCACCGTACCGCCGGGGGTCGCGGTCACCGACACCGTCAGGGCGTGCGCAGCGGCCGCGGTCGGGGCGTAGCGCACCACCACGGTGCACGACGCGCCGGCGGCCAGCGCGGCGGTGCAGCCGTTGGTCACGCTGTACTGCGTGGTGGCGCCGGTCGAGGTCAGCGCCGGCACCCCGGTGGGCACATCGCCGGTGTTGCTCAGCGTCCAGGTGAAGCTGGCGCTGCGGGTGACGTCGATGACGCCGAAGGCGTGGCTGGTGGCGTCGCCGACCAGCAGCGCGGGATCCTGACCATTGCCGCTCAGCGCCGACGAGGCGGTGCCGCCCGGGGTCGCGCTGACGCTCAGCGACGCCGTCCTGGTGCCCGCGCTGGTGGGCGCGAAGCGCGCGGTGATGCTGCACGTCGCGGCCGGGGCCAGCGCCGCGGTGCAGGTGCTGGCGGTGACCCCGAACTGGCTCGCGCCCGAGCCGCCCAGCTGGGCCGCGACCACGCCGGTGGCGGCGCCGCCGGTGTTGGTGACGGTGAAGACCTGCGTCGCCGAGGTGGCCCCGACCAGTACGTTGCCATAGGCGCGGCTGGCGGGCGCGATGGACAGCGCGCCGGGGGCCACCGTGTTCGCGGTCAGCGTCGACACCGGCGCGCCGCCAGGGGTCGCGGTCAGCGTCAGGGTCGCCGCCCGGGCGCCCAGGGTGGCAGCGGTGAAGCGCACCGTGATCGAGCAGCGCGCCGCCGGCGCCAGCGCCGCGGTGCAGGTGCTGGCCATGATGGCGTAGTCGCCCGCGGCGGCTCCTGCCAGCGCGGCCGCCGGCACACCGCTGGCGACGCCGCCGTTGTTGACGACCGCGAAGGTCGCGGTCGACGTGGCGCCCTGCACCACGGTGCCGAGGTCGCTGCTGGCCGGCGTCATCACCAGCGCGGCGGGCAGCAGGCCGCGCCCGGTCAGCGCCGAGGTCGCCGCGCCGCCAGGGCTGGCGCTGACCGCCAGCATGGCGTTGACCACGCCGGCCGCGGTCGGGCTGAAGCGCACCGTCATGGCGCAGGTCGCGGCCGGGGCCAGCATCACGCCCATGCAGCCGTTGCTGACGATGCTGAAGCGCGCCGCGCCGGTGCCCGACAGCGCCACCGTGATGGCGCCGGTGGCGACCTGGCCGCTGTTCGACGCCGTGAAGGTCTGAAGCGCGCTGCTGGTGCCGGTGACCACGCCGCCGAAGTCGTTCATCCCCGGCGCCAGCGCCAGCAGCCCCGGGCGCAACCCGAGGCCCATCAGCGGCACCGACAGCGCGCCGCCCGGGCTGGCCGACACCTCCAGCGTGGCGCTGCGGGCGCCCTCGACGCTGGGCTGGAACAGCACGGTGAGATCGCAGCTGGCCGCCGGGGCCAGCGCCGCGCCGCTGCACGTGGTCGCCGGATCGATGGCGAAGGCGGTGGCGTCGGCGCCCGCCAGTGCCAGCGCCAGCACGCCGGCCGACTGCTCGCCGACGTTGCGCACGGTGAAGCTGGCCATGGCCTGGCCGCCGATGACCACGCTGCCGAGGTCGGCGCTGGTCGGGGTGATCTCCAGCTGGGCCTCGCGCAGGGCCGCGTCGGGCAGCTCGATGGCGGCGTCGGCCTCGACCCCGGCGTCGACATCGCCGTCCGCGAACTGGCCGAACTGCAGCGTGAGCAGCAGGGTCTCGCCGGGGATGATGGTGCCGCGGGTGCTGCCAGCGCCGACCTCGAGGTTGCTGGCGTCATACGCGGTGGCGTGCACCAGCACGGCGCCGCGCTGATCTGCCTGCAGCGTCACCGGCTCGAGGTGGGGCAGCACGATCTCGGCGCCGACGTCGGCCTCGATGGGCAGGCTGAAGGCGGTGCCGTCGTGGTCGAGCAGGACCTCGATGCGCGTGATGGCGCCGACGGCGTTGCCGCGCTCGATCTGCAGGTTGAACTGGGTCTTGACCGGGTCGCCCTCGCCGCACCCCGTCGCGGCCAGGGCGGCGACCCACAGCAGGGCGAGGGCCGCAAGGAACCTGGGTGCGTTGTCGCGTGTCGTCCGCATGTCGACCTCCAGGCCGGGGAAAGCGACGATGTTAGCGCAGGCCGCAGGCCCAATGCATCGGGATTGACGATGCATCGGGCCGGGCCTACCTGTGGAGCATGACCAGGACGGGCGGCGATCATGCGCTGGCGCTGCGCTTCACCGAGCTGTACTCGGCGCTGTACCTGCGCCTGCACCGACGGCGCGCGCGCGGCGAGGCGCGCCTGACCTCGCAGCAGTGGTCGGTGCTGCAGCACCTGTCGCTGACCGGGCCGCTGACCATCACCGAGTGCACCCGCCACCTGGGCCGCGCCCAGTCCGTCGTCAGCGCCATCGTCGATGGCCTGGAGCGCCGCGAGCTGCTGGCCCGCATGCGCGACGCGCGGGATCGGCGCCGCGTACTGGTGTGGCTGACGACGCACGCCGAGGAGGTGCTGGCGCGCGAGCGCCAGGTGCTCGACGTGGCGCGCCTGACCGAGGTCGCCGGCCGCCTGCGCGCTGCCGACAAGAAGGCCCTGTTGACCGGGATGCTCGCGCTGCTGCGGGCGTCGGAGCTCGAGGGCCGTCCCGCAGTGAAGGAGAGCAAGCGATGAGCAACCAGCCGTGTGAGAGCTGTGGCATGCCGATCGAGACCGGGCCGTACTGCCAGCACTGCGTCGATGGCGCCGGCAAGCTGCAGCCGTTCGACGAGCGCTTCGAGCGCATGGTGCAGTGGCAGGCGCGCCGCGCGCCGCAGGCGTCGCGGGCCGAGCTGGAGCAGCAGACGCTGGCCTACATGGCGACCATGCCAGCCTGGCGCGAGCACCCCAGGGTCAAGGCCAGCGCCGGCAAGTCCGGCAAGTAGGGGCTAGTGCACCGATCGCCAGATGGGGCCAAGGAGGCGGCGTGGATCGGCGGGGAGCGCAAGGCGGGACGACGAAGGACTACTGGGCGTGATTCGAGGAGTCCCAACGCGGAGATCGTCGTCGAGGCGCGTTGGATCACTGATCGGATCTGGCGATCGGTGCACTAGGGCAGCGAGTACTGACGGAAGAAGTCCCACAAGAGGTCGGCCGCCACCAGCGGGTGATTGATGCCGTTGGGATACTGGTGGTAGAGGTCCTCGATGACGATGAAGTTGAGCAGGTTGCTGGCGGTGCCGCCGCTGGCGCGCTGGTCGTAGCTGAAGCGGATGACCTTCTCGCCCGCGATGGTGCGCTCGTCGTAGCGCGCGCTGTCGGCCAGGCCCAGCGTGGTCAGCATCGGGTTGACCGCGCGCAGCTTGATGGCGGGCACGTCGGTCATCAGGGTCGAGGTCAGCGGCAGCGCGGTCAGGCCCAGCGCCGTGAGGAAGCGATCGTCGAGCTCGCCCACGCTGACGGTGACCGGGATGGCGCGCAGCGCCGGCGTCGGCGTGACCTGCAGGGTGCCCGAGCCGGCGTGGATGGCGGCGAAGCGGTCGGCCATCTCGACCACCAGGCGCGAGGTCAGGCCGGCGCCGTTGGAGAAGCCGCTGGCATAGATCCGGCGCGCGTCGGTGACGTGCTCGCGCGCCAGCACGTCGAGCATGGCGCGCACGAAGGCGATGTCGTCCTGCAGCGGGTGGTCGGCCAGGGCGCGGTTGGCCGGCGTCAGCATGGCCAGCTCGGCCGGGGTGCACAGCGGCATGGTCGGGGTGCCGAGCTCGCCGTGCGCCCACTTGGTGGTCAGCTTGTCCTCACCGGGGTCGTCGAAGTCGCCATCGCCGTTCTCGTCCTCGTGCAGACAGTAGGTCAGCGCCGACGGGAACACCGCGATGAGCCCCTCGGCGTCGGCCTTCTCGCGCCAGCCCGAGATGTTGAAGAACTTCTCCCCATCACCGCTGGTGCCGTGGAACATGAAGACCACCGGGGCGGTGCGACCGACCGCGAGCGCCGGCACATAGACGATGAACTCGCGCGGGGGGCCGCCGAGGTTCAGGGTGTGCGTGCGCTTGCCGGCGACGTTGACGGTCGCGGTGCTGGCGTCGGGCAGCGCCACTGCGGCGTCGGGGGTCGGGGTCGTCGAGGCGTCGGGGCTGGCGCTGGCTCCGGCGTCGTCCTGGCCCGGGTCGCCACCTCTGGGGTCACCGTCACCGTTGCAGCCAGCGAGACCGAGCAGAGCGAGGACGGCGGAGAGCGTCAGTGTTGTGCGCATGCATGGGGCTTTAGCAAGCGCGTGTCCAGGCCTGCGCTGCGTGGTTTCCCGGGGTTACAAGCAGGAGCTTGCAGGGTGGCGCCCGCACTGTAGGGCGCGCCCTGCAGCTCAGAAGCTGGGTCGGAGCGGCGCTCGTGGGGTGTGCAGCGCGGTGACCTCGAGTTCGAGCGGCCCCAGGTGGCTGCCGTCGGGCAGCACCAGCTCGAGACGATGCCTGCCCGTGCTGGTCGAGATCCGCTTGGGGGCGAAGCCCAGCGAGCGTCCGTCGAGCAGGATCTCGGCGCGCGTGACGCGCTCGCCGCCGATGGCGATGTAACCTTCGCCAGCGCCGGCCGGGCCCGGCGTCGGGCTGGCGCTCGGACCCGGGCTGGCGCTCGCCTTCGGGCTGGCGCTCGGGCTCGGGCTCTTGCTCGAGCTCGGACCTGGACTCGGGCTCCGCGACGGTGAGTGGCTCGGACTCGGCGTCGGCGTCGGCGTCGGCGTCGGCGTCGGCGAGAGTTCCACCAGCAGCGCGGCGTCAGCGCGCGGCGCCACGGACAGCGATGCTGCGTCGGCCTCACTGATGACCGCGACCGCGCCTGCGTCGAGCTGTGCCGCCGCCACCGCGCTCCCCTTGCCGCCCCCGCGCGTCGCCAGCCACACCCCTCCACCACCCAGCAGGAGCAGCACGACCACCGCCAAGAGCGTGCGCCCGCGCCGCGCTGGAACGGCCGTGCTCGGGCTCGTGCTCGTGCTCGTGCTCGTGCTCGTGCTCGGGCTCGTGCTCGTACTCGGGCTCGACTCCGGGTCCTCCGGCGGCGCCGCCACCGCCATCGCCTGGCTGCTGAACCTGCGCGTCCCATCCCCGCCCTGCACCCCGACCAGCGCCAGCCCCAGCAGCCCATCGAGCAGTCCGCGCGCTGGCGTCGCCGCGCCAGCCTCCGCGCCCGCCCCCCGCGGCCGCAGCGGCGCCACCCACTCGCGCACCACCGCCACCGGATCCGCGCTGCTGCGCGCATGCAGCGCCGTCCCCAGCGCGGCCGCCAGCTCGGCCGCCCGTGGATACCTGTCACCCCGCCGCGGCGCCGTGGCGCGCACGATGATCGCGGTGACGTCCGGCGGCAGCCCTTGCGGCGGCGGCAGCGTGCGCCCCGCCAGCAGATCCGCCATGGCGCCCTCGCGCGCCAGCGGGCTGCCAGCGCCGAGCAGCTCGGCCAGCAGACAGCCGAGCGCGAACAGATCGGTGCGCGCGTCGACCTCGCCACCGACCAGCTGCTCGGGCGCCATGAACATCGGGGTGCCCTTGACCGCGCCGTCGATGGTGCGCGCCACCCGGTCGCGCGCGAAGGCGATGCCGAAGTCGGCCAGCTTGACCACGCCGCTCCAGCCCACCAGCACGTTGCCGGGGCTGACATCGCGATGCACGATCCCCAGCGGTCGCCCACCGTCGTCGCTGGCCTCGTGCGCGGCGCCCAGCGCGTGCGCCACCTGCAGACACAGCGCCAGCGCCACCGGCAGCGGCAGCGCGGGCTCCCGCGCCGCCCCCCCGGCGCCGGACAGCTGGCCACCCGCCGGGCGCGCCGGCAGCTGGGCCCGCAGGCGCCCCACGTCGAGGCCGTCCACGAACTCCAGGATCTGGAACGGCACCCCGTCGAGCAGCCCGAAATCCAGCACCGCGACCACGTTGGGATGGTGCAGCCGGCTGGCCAGCCGGGCCTCGTCCAGGAAGGCCGCGCCGTGCACGCCCTGGGTCAGCTCGGGCAGGATCCGCTTCAGGGCCACGCGGCGCTCGAAGCCACCCTCGCCCACCGCGATGGCCTCGAAGACCTCCGCCATGCCACCGCGCCCGAGGCGACGGACGTAGCGATAGCGCGCGCTCTGCACGGCGGGATCGTAGCACGCAGGCGCTGCGTCCCCGGCGACGCCTGAGCTATGCTGGCGGCGTGCGACGACACCCCCTGGCCCTGCCGGCAGCGCTGGCCCTCGGCCTCCCCTTCCTGCTGGCCAGCTGTGGCGGCGGGCCCAGCCGGACCTCGGCCGCCAGCGGCCTCACCCTCACCGTGGCGCTGGCCGGCCCGGCCGCGCTGACCGCGCCGCTGCGCAGCCGCCTGGACAAGCCTGGTCTACCGCTGGAGCTGCGCCTGGCCGAGCTGCCCAACCAGCCCGTCGCCGTGGCCACCACCCGGCCCGACACCACGCGCCTGCTGGCCGACGCCCGCGCCGCCTATGTCGATGCCGATCTGCCGCGCTGCCTGGAGCTGCTGGCTGGCGATCAGGCCACCGTCGCGCTGGCCGAAGGCGAGGTCCAGCTGGCGGCGCGCCTGCTGTTCTGGCGCCTGGCCTGTCAGGTCGCGGCGCAGGACGACGCCGCCGCCCGCGCCGACGCCGCCGCCCTGGTCAGCCTCGAGCTGCCGCTGCCCGCCGAGGTCGACGGTGTCAGCCCCGAGGTCGAGGCCCGCGTCACCGCCGCCGAGCGCGCCGCCGGCGCCCCCGCGCGCCCACTCTTCATCGACGCCGACGCCGACGCCGCCGAGGTCTCGGTCGATGGCCGGCGGCGCGGCTGCGTGACCCCGTGCACCGTCGATGTGCGCCCTGGCGACCACGTGGTGCGCGTCGAGGCCGACGGTCGCACCCCGGCGCACCGCGTGATCCGCGTCGAGCCCAGCGGCCCGCGCGGCGAGGTCCACCTCACCCTGCCGCCGGCGTCACCCGCGCTGGCCGGCGCGCAGTGGCGGCGCCGCGCCGCGCTGGCGCCCGACGATCCCCGCACCCTGGCGCTGCTGGCCAGCGCGCTGCGCAGCCGCAGCCTGGTGCTCTTGACCGCGCTGCCACGCTCGCGCGGCGACCGCCTGCGCGGCGCGCTGGTGCTCGACGGCAGCGTGGTGGCGCGCGCCGAGTGGCCGCTGGGCGCGCCCGAGCCGCAGCGCACCCTGCGCGACCTGCTGGTGCGCGGCAAGCTGGTCACCGGCGAGCGCCCGCTGTACCGGCGCCCGGCGTTCTGGGTCGTGGTCGCCGGCGCCGCCGCGCTGGCGGCCACCGTCAGCGCGCTCATCGTGTTCGAACCCGAGATCGAGACCCGCCTGAGGATCAAGCCATGACCCGCGCCACCCCTGTCCGCCGCGGTCTGGCCGCCGCGCTCGCGCTCGCGCTGGGCCTCGGCGTGGGCGCCGGCTGTGCGCGCGAGAACACCATCACCATCGAGCTCGGCAACACCCCGGTCGGCATGGGGATCTCGGTGCCCATCGGCTTCCAGTGCATCCAGGACGACGTCCCCTTGCTGCAGCGCGCCATCAGCCCGACCGAGCTCAACTTCTCGATCACGGTCGACTTCGTGCAGATCGAGGGCGTACCCAGCTGCCGCGCCACCGAGCTCTACAACTGGTGCAGCACGCACACCTGCCAGCGCGTGCCCGGCCCGCAGCATCGCCAGTGTGTCGACTTCACCCACATCCCGATCCCCGCCGGCATGGACGCGCGCGCCGTGATGGCCGGTCGCCTCGGCGCGCTGCGCGGCAACCTGCTCGACATCACCGCGCCCGAGGGCACCGTGCTGGTGCGCCTCAGCGCCGCCGCCCAGGGCTGCAACGAGCCCTACCAGCGCGACAAGCTGCTCGGCTGCGCCTTCAGCTGCCCCATCGTGCTCGACACCGTGCACGGCGAGGTCCTGCTCGATCTGCCCACGCTCAGCCGCATGTGCGAGCAGGCGGTGTGGACCTGCGCCAGCCCCGACTTCCAGGGCAACTGACGCGCGGCGTCTCAGTCGCCGCCGCGCAGCCCGTGGCGGCGCAGCAGATCGATGAGGTGCGACCGGTCCATGCCGGCCTCGCGCGCCGCCCGCGACACGTTGCCGCCGGTGCGCTGGATCAGCGCGCCCAGGTAGCGCGCCTCGAAGTCGGCCAGCACGCTCGCGCGCGCCTCCTTGTACGACCCCGTCGGTACCGCGCCTGTGCCCGCGCCCGCGCCCGCGCCCGCACCCGCGCCGCCCGCGCCCGCCGCGCCCGCTGACGCCGCCGGCGCCTGCAGCGGCTCGCCCAGCGCCAGCGCCCCCTCGATCAGGTTGCGCAGCTCGCGCACGTTGCCCGGGAAGCGCTGCTTGCCGAGCTCCTCCATGGCGGCCGGCGAGATCAGCGCCTCCACCGGCCCGGCGTGGCCACACTCGCGCAGGAAGTGCTCGACCAGCAGCGGCACGTCGTCGGCGCGCGCCCTGAGCGGCGGCAGCTCCAGCGTGGCCACCGCGATGCGGTAGTACAGATCCAGCCGGAACGAGCAGGAGATGACGTCCGCGCGCAGATCCCGGATGCTCGCCGCCACCACGCGCACGTCGACCGAGAGTTCCTTCTGCCCGCCCAGGCGCCGGAACGCGCGCCGCTCCAGCACGCCCAGCAGCGCCGCCTGCAGCGGCGGCGGCAGCTCGCCGATCTCGTCCAGGAACAGGGTGCCGCCGTGGGCGCGCTCGAAGGCGCCCTGGTGCTGACGCTCCGCCCCGGTGAACGCCCCGCGCTCGTGCCCGAACAGCTCCGAGGCCACCAGCGTGGGCGACCGCGCGCCACAGTCCACCACCACGAAGGGCCCCGCCGCGCGTGGCCCCAGCGAGTGCACCGCGCGCGCGACCAGCTCCTTGCCGGTGCCCGACTCGCCATGGATCAGCACCGAGGCGTCGCTCTGCGCCGCGCGCTGCACCCGCGCCACCAGCCGGCGCATCAGCGGCGAGCGCCCGACCAGCCCGGCCGGCGCGCCATCCGCCAGCTCGAGATCGATGGGCCGCCCGTCGCCCACGCGCAGCTGCGTGCTGCCCAGCATCAGCACCGTGCCCGCGGGCACCACCGCGCGCTCGATGCGCACCCCGTTGGCGAAGGTGCCGTTGGTCGAGTCGTGATCGATCACGCTGAGGCCCGCCGAGGCCGGCGCCAGCTCGGCGTGGAAGCGCGACACCCGCGGGTCGCTGAGCACCAGGTCGTTGCCCTGCGCGGTGCCGATGGTCAGCGTCTCGCTGCTGGCCACCACGCCGCGCCCGGCGTCGGGGCCCGCGATGACCTCCACCGCCAGCGCCCGCACCGGCAGCACGGCGCGTCCATCAGGGAGGGTGTAGACGGTGCTCACCCCTCGATCTCTATCACGACTGTCTACAGCAAGGCGCCGTTGTGCCCCGCGCTGCCGCCCCACATGTGCCAGCCGTCCATGGTCTTCTCGTCGCCGAGCTCGAAGCCGATGACCTTGCCGCGCTGCCCCGCGATGTAGATCCAGCCCTTGGCCACCACCGGCTGCGCGGTCACGCGCTGGCCGAAGTCGAAGCCCCAGCGCTGCACCCCGGTGGCGCGATCCAGGCCGTACAGCTCGCCCTTGCGGGTCACGAAGATGACCTGGGTATCGACCACCACCACCGACCCGACCGCGCGCCCCGACACGCCCCCTGGGTGGCGGCGCACCCACAGCAGCTTGCCGCTGACCGCCTCGCGCGCCTCGACGCGGTCGGACATGCCGGCATAGGCGACCCCACCGACGATCACCGGCCGCGAGCCCTCGAACGACCAGAAGTCGGCGAAGCTGCTGCTGCCCGGGAGGTCGCGCCCGCCCGGCGTGCTGGTCACGGTGCGACGCAGCGAGCCGTCGGCCGCCGCCAGCACCACCTGCTCCTCGCGCCCGCCCGCCCGCCGCGCCAGGTGCAGCTCGTCGTCGCCCAGCACCACGAACGGCGCGCTGGCCGCGGCCAGCTGCTGCCGCCAGCGTCGCTTGCCGTCGAGCCCGAAACGGTACACCGACCCCGCCGTGGTCGACACATAGACCGAGTCGCCCGCGATCACCGGCGTGGTCAGGATCTCGGCGTCGAGCCCCGTCGACCAGACCTGGCTGCCCGAGCGCTGCTTGTAGGCCGACAGCTGGTAGCCGCCGCTCTCGCCCGGGTGCGACGCCAGCACCAGGTCGCCCACCAGCGCGGGCTGGGTCGGGGTCTCGCTGCCGATCCACTTCGACCACAGCGTCTTGCCGGTGTCGGCGTCGACCGAGAACATGGTGCAGCTGAAGGTGTTGAAGATGATGCGCCCGTCCTCGTACACCGCCGGCGTCGGTCCCGCGTCCTCCAGGTTCTGGTTCTGCCACAGCCGCTTGCCAGTGCTGGCGTCGAGCGCATACATCGACGTCGAGCCGAAGCCGCCGCCGACGAAGATCTTGCCGTCGCCATAGGCCACCGAGGCCAGGGTCTCGCGCTCGGGCAGGGTGGCGACCCAGCCGCGGTGTTCGCCCTCGTGGCCGACCACGAAGCTCTGCGGCTTGCCCGGCGACGACCGCGGGACGTCGACCGCCACCAGCTGCCCGCCCATGAAGGCGTCACGCACCAGGGTCGGCGCCACCTCGGGCGTCGCCGCCGGCTCAGCGGCCCCGGTGGCCTGGTCCGGGAATGGCTCTGGCGGCTGCCCGCACCCGAGGATCAGGACCGGGACAATCGCCCACAGCGACGCGCGCGTCATGGATCACCTCCGCAGACTCCTGGACGTACGTCCCGGTCTGGGGATCCATTCCGCGCCGCGAATGTTGTTTTACGGACTGGTGGCGAAGATGTGGTCGGTGGCGTCGGTCCAGACCTTGGACAGCTCGTCGTGGCCGGTCACGTTGGGATGGATGAGGTCGCCCATCCAGTACGCCGCGCCCGCCATGTAGTTCGGGCAGGTATCGACGTTGTAGTGGTGGCCGTGGCCCAGGAAGCGCCGGTAGGGGTCGGCGATGAAGGCATGGGCGTGGCTGCGCGCCAGGTTGACCAGCTCCTGGTTGAAATTGTGCAGGAGCTCGATCTTGAGCGCGCTCAGGTTGTAGGGCGAGGCGGTGCAGTCGTCGAACGGGTTGTACTGGGTGTTCATCAGGATGGTGGCGCCATCGGGGAACCTGGCGGTGTCGGCGAAGAACGCGAAGATGCGCTCCCAGTCGGCCAGCAGCGTCGGCCGCTTCATGTCATAGCCGGCCTGCGTGGTGGCGTCGGACTGGAAGATGTAGGGCGACAGATCATTGCCACCGATGGTCAGCACCACCAGGACGTGGCCCGGGCCGGTGGTGACACCGGCGAGCTGGCTGTCGGGCACGTTGGCGGTCACAGCGCCACCCACGGCCAGGTTCTGGTAGACCAGGCCCGGATTGCTGGTTTCCAGCGCGACGTGCAGCTTCTTGGCCGCGCAGTCGGCGTTGTCCTTGCCCCCGACGGTGGAGCACGCCGCGATGCTGTCGCCCAGGATGACCAGGCGCGCCGGCCTGGGCTCGGGGGTGCTCGGCCAGTTCTCGGGGCCGCTGGCGTCGGGGCCACCCGTCGAGGCGTCGACCACTGCGCCGGCGTCGCGTCCCGCGCCGCCATCACCACCAGCGAAGGGATCCGAGCTCGAGTTGCAACCAGCGACCAGCACCAGAGCAGCCAGACCGAGCGACATCCGCATGGGAACCTCCGTGGGCGAGCGCGCGGACCATAGCAACCGCTAGAACATGTTTCAATCCTGCAAATGCATCGTGAGGGAGATCGCAAACAGGTCGAAGCGCGCCCGGGTCACGCCGTGGAAGAAGCTGGGCGCGGGCTTGTTCAGGATGGTGCGGTCGCTGCCCGACTGGCCGCCGGTGCCAGGCGCGATGTCACGTTCGGCCAGGAACAGGTGCATGTAGCCGAGGTCGATGTCGAGGCGGCGCCCGCCCAGACAGACCTGGGTGCCGAGCCCCGCCGAGACGCCCAGCTTGTCGGAGTCGGGGGTCAGGACGTCGAAGTGACGATCGTCAATCGGGCTCTGGTCGAACACCAGGCCGCCGCGGACCTCCAGCGGGCGCGACCAGGGCACCCGGTAGGCCGCCGCGGCACGCACAGAAAAGGTGTCTTTCCAGGCGTTTTCCAGCGTGACGTCATACAGGTTGGCGCCCGGCGTGGCCAGGAGCTCGTGGTGGTTGGTGAAGCGCAGCTCGAGCTTCTCGAAGGTCGACCAGCGCTGCCAGTTGAGGTCGAGCGCCAGCGCCAGGCGCGGGGTCGGGCGCACCAGGGCGCCCAGCCGGACCACCAGCGGCAGCGGAAACTCGAAGGCGACCCCGTCGGTGCGGCGGCCCGCTGGCTGGATGGTCGTGCCACTGCCGTCGCGCAGCTCGGCGATCCCGGCGTTGCGGACGTCGATGTCGCCTTTGAAACGCAGCGTGGTCGGGGTCATCAGCGCCAGGCCGGCGGCGACGCGCGGGGTCGGGGTCCAGCGCACGCCGAAGCTCGCCGACAGGCTGGCGCTGTCCCTGGCGTCGATCGCGTTCGAGCCCTCGACCGCGGGATCGGGGTTGGGCGCCTGCTCGGGATCCCCGGTGACGAACTGCAGGGCGTTCTCCTGCTCGAGGCGGATGTCGGAGTAGACGTAGTTCAGGCTGGCGCCGACGCCCAGCGTGGGGTGCACGCGGTAGGCGACCGCGGGGCCGGCGTAGATGGTGCGCAGCGCGATGGCGGTGACCACGAAGCGCTGCGCGCCGTCGGTCGGATACTCCAGGGTGGCGCCGAAGGGCACCGCCAGCGAGACGCCCAGCGTCAGCTTCGGGATGCCGAGGTCGAGGATGGCGCCCGCGAAGGGCACCGCACCGATGGCGTTCGTGTTGGTGACGCGGGCGAAGCGGATGGTGTCACCGCTGGCGGGGTCGACCACGGGGCGGCGAAAGTGCTCGACGTGGGGCAGAAACAGCGCGGATGACAGCTGCAGCCGGGTGCCGCTGACGAAGGGCAGCCCGCCCGGGTTGTGGAAGATGGTGGTGGTGTCCTCGGCCTGGGCGGTCATGGCGCCGCTCATGGCCAGGCCGCGGCCGCCGATCTCGGGCACGTAGAAGCCGCCCGCGTGCGCCGCGCTGGGCGGCAGCACCAGGGCGACGGCAAGGGCGACGAGCGGGGCCGCGCGGGACGTCATCGTCATGGCGAGTTCGCGGGCGCACCTTAGCAGATCCCGAGAGCCGGTGTAGGATGCCGGCATG
>JADYYK010000280.1 GCA_020853705.1 Deltaproteobacteria bacterium | reverse complement strand
TAGGGCGAGGGTGTCCGGCTCCGATCCCCCCGCGCCCGTAGGGCGAGGGTGTCCGGCTCCGATCCCCCCGCGCCCGTAGGGCGAGGGTGTCCGGCTCCGATCCCCCCGCGCCCGTAGGGCGAGGGTGGCTACGGCGCCGGCTCGCGCCCGAGCAGCCGCCGCGCGACCTCCAGCACCTTGGGCGCCTGCAGCGGCTTCTCGATGTAGCTGGTCGCCCCCAGCGCCATGGCCCGCTCGCGATCGCCTTCGCCGCTGTCCGTCGTGATGACCACGATGGGCACGTCCCGGGTGGCGTCATCGGCGCGCAGCCGCGCGATCAGCTTCAGCCCGTCCAGGTTCGGCATGTTGATGTCGGTGATGACCAGCTCGACCGGCGCCGTGCGCGCCGCCAGCTTGCGCAGCGCGTCCAGCCCATCCTCGGCCTCGAGCACCTCGATGTCGCCCAGCCGCATCAACGCATACGTGAGCAGCTGCCGCATGGTCGGGCTGTCCTCCACCACCAGCACCGTCGCGTGTGCGCCAGTCATGATGTCTCTCAACGCTCCTCTGCGGCAAAACGTGTGATGGCCGCGGGCATGCCGTGCAGCGGCACCACCTCGTCGACCAGCCCGGTGGCCAGCGCGGCCTCGGGCATCCCGGTCATCACCGCGGTGTCGGCCGACTCGACCACCACCCGCCCCCCGGCCAGCTTGATCGAGCGCACCCCCTGGGCGCCATCGTCGCCCATCCCTGTCAGCACAACCGCCATGGCGCGCCGCCCGGCCACGCTGGCGACCGAGCCCAGCAGCCGATCCAGCGACGGCACCCAGCGATCCGCGGTGCCCGCCGGCAGCACCCGCGCGCGCGGCAGCCCGCCCGGCGGACAGTCGACCTCGAGGTGGCTGCCCCCGGGCGCGATCAGCGCCAGCCCCGGGCGCAGCGCGTCGCCGTCGCGCGCCTCGCGCACCTCGAAGCTGCTCTGGCGATCCAGGCGCTCCGCGAAGGTCGTCGTGAAGGCCGGCGGCATGTGCTGCGCCACCAGCACGCACACGCCCGAGCGCGCATCCAGCGCGCTCAGCGTGCGCTGGACCGCGGGCGGCCCGCCGGTCGACGCGCCCAGCACGACGATGCGCAGCGTCGGCCCCGCGGGTGAGATCACGATGGGCGGCGGTGGCGCCACCGGCGACGGCGCGCGCGCCCGCTCGGCCAGCGCGACCACGCGCAGCCGGGTCACCAGGCGCACCTTGCCGGCCAGCTCGGCCTCGATGCCGGTCAGCTCGCCCGACACCCCGTGCGCCGGCTTGGCGATGAAGTCCAGCGCGCCCAGCTCCAGCGCCTTGAAGACGTTCTCCTTGCGCGCGTACGAGCTGACCACGATGACCGGGGTCGGCTTGCGCTGCATCAGGATGCGCAGGAAGGTGAAGCCGTCCATCCTGGGCATCTCGAGATCGAGCGTGATGATGTCGGGCGCGTGCTCGAAGACCCGGCGCAGCCCCTCGTCGCCGTCGGCCGCGCGCGCGACCACGCGGATGCCCGCCACCGTCGACAGCATGGTGGTGATGGTCTGGCGGTTGTAGGCCGAGTCGTCGATCACCAGCACGCGGATGTCGGGGGGCATGGTCATGTCACGCCCCCGCCGGCAGGCTGGCCAGCGCGCTGGCCTCGGCGCTGCTGAACAGCGCGGTCAGATCGAGCACCACCAGGGCGCGCCCGTCGTGGCGCACCAGGCCGCGGAAGATGGCCGGCGCGGGCACCCCGACCGCCAGCTCGGGCGCCGGCAGCACCTCCGTGGGCGCCACCCGCAACACCTCGCCCACGCCATCCACGCGCAGCGCCGCGGTCCAGCCGGCCACCGTGGCGATGACATAGCGCTGCGTGCGCGACGCCTTCGAGGCCGGAAGGCCCAGGCGCAGCCCCAGGTCGAGCACCGGCAGCACCCGCCCACGCAGCTCGATGACGCCCTCGACGAAGGCCGGCGCGGTCGGCACCCGCATCACCGGCAGCGGCGTGATGACCTCGCGGATGGACATGATGTCCACACAGAAGTCCTGTCCGCCGACCGAGAGCGGTGTGAGCTGCAGCCCCCCGGCGCGCTTCACGGGGTCCCCCGTCCGGCCGTGGTCGGCCCCGGCGCGG
Organism: Deltaproteobacteria bacterium; assembly: GCA_020853705.1. Taxonomy (GTDB): domain Bacteria; phylum Myxococcota_A; class Polyangia; order Haliangiales; family JADYYK01; genus JADYYK01. The sequence goes on along the minus strand of JADYYK010000280.1, from coordinate 14,635 downwards.
ACGGTGACAGCGGCACCGCCGCCACCGTCGCCCGCAGCCGGCCGCGCAGCGCGCGCTCCAGCACGCCGGCCTCGACCGCGACCAGGAAGTCGAGCTCCAGCAGCGCGGGATCCGTGATGTCCAGCGCGGGCAAGCAGGCGATCACCTCGCCCTGCTCCGACAGCACGGCGCGGGCCTGCTCCAGCTCGCGATCGATCGCAGCCAGCGCCAGCCCGACCCGCGCCGTCGCCAGCGCCTGCCCGGCGCGCAGCGCGACCGCGACCCGCGACAGCTCGTGCTCGGTCAGCGCCGCGGTGACCGCGCGCGGCAGCCGCGTGGTCGGATCCAGCTTCTGCGCCGCCGCCCCCACGCCGATGACCCCGCCTCCGACGCCGCCCATCTTCTGCGCCGCCGAGAACTGCCCCGTCGTCCCCGTGCCGCCCTGCGCAAACGGCCGCAGCTTCGCCAGCACCGCCACCACCCGCGCGTCGCTCGTGCTCGTGCTCGTGCTCATGCTCGTGCTCGTGCTCAGCGACTCGCCCACCCACTCGACGGCCTCGGCCACCGCCTCCACCACCTCCGCGCCCGCCAGCCGCCCACCCCGCACCCCGTCCAGCGCCAGCTCCATGGCGCGCGCCACCTCGGCCAGCGCCGGCACCCCGCACGGCGCCGCCAGCGCCTTCAGCGAGTGCGCCGCCCGGTGCGCCGTGGCCACCTCATCCTGCTTCGCGTTACCTGCCAGCGCCGGCAGCACCTTGACCAGCGCGGCCAGCCGCGTCTCGGCCTCGACGCGCGCCAGCGCGCGCGCCTCGGGATCCCCCTCGGCCAGCGACGCCAGCCCGCCGCCGCTGCGTCCACCCTCACCGCTGCCGCGCCCGCCCCCCAGCTCGCTCATTGGGTCCCCGCTCGCCCGTGCTCCTTCTTGCGTGGCCGCTGCAGCGCCTCGGCCATCTCCTTCTGGGCCGCTCCGCTGTCACAGATCAGCACCTCGTCGATGCGCCCGGCCGCCTCGGCCTCCTCCTGCAGGAGCTCCAGCGCGCGGCGCGGCGCGATCAGCCCGACGTCCCGCCCCGGCGGCGACAGCATCGACTTGCGCGCCCCCATCAGCCACAGCGCGTCGCGCATGGCCTTCAGCGCGACCCGGTAGCGCTGCTCGTCGAAGCCCTGCATCGGCCCCAGGCCATAGAAGTACAGGCGCTGGAAGGGCAGCTTCTCGGGCGCCGTGGTCAGCACGCTCTCGCCGACGCGCCCGCTCAGCACCCCGGCGCTGAGCCAGCGCGACACCCGCCCGCACAGCCGCCAGTCGAGCAGCCCGGCCGCCCCGCGCAGCGGCCGCTCGTCCTCGAAGAAGGCGACCGCCGCGGCGTCCACCACCAGCGCGTCCCAGCGCACCAGCTCCGGCTGCGTGAAGTGCAGGGACGACGCCACGCTATCCCCGCTTGCCGTCCGCGCCCAGATCCTGCGCGATGCGGTCGAGGATGCCGTTCACGAAGGCCGACGACTCCGCGGTGCCGAAGCGCTTGGCCACCTCGATGGCCTCGTTGATGGTGACGCGCGGCGGGATCTCGCTCTCGTACTTCAGCTCGTAGACCGCCAGGCGCAGGATGTTGCGATCCACGCGCGCCATCCGCTCCAGGCGCCAGTTCTTCGACGACCTGGTGATGATGTCGTCGATGGCCGCGAGCTGCGTCTGGGTGCCACGCACCAGCCGGTCCGCGAAGGCGCGCGCCTCGGCGTCGCCGTCGAAGCTGTCCCAGTAATAAGCCAGGGCCTGCTCGACGGTCATCTGGCTGCCGCCATCGAGCTGATACAGGACCTGCAGCGCGCTCTCGCGCGCCTTTCGCCTCATGCCCAGCGCCATCTGGCTCAACCTGGCCGTCCGCGCCGCGGCATCGCACCCGGGAGGTAAGCCACGCTGCCACTCTGGCCGCCCTCGATGCCCACGCGCTCGACGATCTCGATGCCATAGCCAGCCACCCCGGCGATCTTGCGCGGGTTGTTGGTGACCAGGCGGATCTTGGTCAGGCCCAGGTCGGCCAGCACCTGGGCACCCAGGCCGAAATCGCGCAGCAGCGGCTGCCCGCGCGACACCAGCCCCTCGCTCTCGGCGGCCTTGACCACGTGGGTCTTGAAGTCGTGCACCAGGCTGGCGCGCCCGCGCGGGAAGACGTACAGCAGCACGCCGCGCCCGGCGGCCTCCATCATGCGCATGGCCTCGACCATCTGGTTGCGGCTGTCACAGGTGGCGACGCCGAACACGTCGCCCACCATGTTGGCGGTCTGCACCCGCGCCAGGCAGGGCTCGCTGCCCCTGGGATCGCCCAGCACCAGGGCCAGGTACTCGGTGTCCTCGACCGCGGTGCGGTACAGGATCCCGCGCCAGTCCTTGCCCAGGCCGGGGATGCCCAGGCTGAGCTCGTGCTCGGCGACGCGCTCGACCAGGCGCTCGCGTTGCAGCCGGTAGTCGATGAGGTCGGCGATCGACACGATCATGAGGTCGTGCTCGGCGGCGAACTTCTCCAGGTCCGGCATGCGGGCCATGGTGCCGTCCTCGTTCATGATCTCGCAGATCACGCCGGCCGGCTCCAGGCCCGCCAGGCGGGCCAGGTCGACCGAACCCTCGGTCTGCCCGGTGCGCACCAGCACGCCGCCCGGGCGCGCGCGCAGCGGGAACACGTGGCCGGGCGACACCAGGTCGTCGGGCCGCGCGTCGGGCTGCACCGCAGTGCGGATGGTGTGCGCGCGATCGGCCGCGCTGATGCCGGTCGAGACCCCGGCGCGGGCCTCGACCGAGACCGTGAAGGCGGTGCCCATGGGCGCCTTGTTCTGCGCCACCATCATCGGGATGGCGAGCTGCTGGATGCGCTCCTCGGTCAGGGTCAGGCAGATCAGGCCGCGCCCGAAGCGGGCCATGAAGTTGATGGCCTCGGGCGTGACCTTGCCGGCGGCCATGGTCAGATCGCCCTCGTTCTCGCGATCTTCGTCGTCGACCAGGATGACCATGCGGCCGCGACGGATGTCCTCGATGGCACGCTCGACGCGCTGCAGGCGGGCGTCCTGACCCTCGGACGGGATGATGGAATTCATGACTGAGTCCTAGCCTATTCTGCCCTGCTTGTGGGGCTCCACCAGTCGCTCCACATACTTGGCGATGAGGTCGACCTCCAGGTTGACCTTGGCGCCGACCGGCTTGCCGGCGAACGTGGTGGCATCCTGGGTGTGCGGGATCAGCGAGACCTCGAAAGTGCAGCCGCTGGCGGTGTCGCTGGGGTCGATGATGGCGTTGATGGTCAGGCTGATGCCATCGACACAGATCGACCCCTTCTCGATCATGTAGCGCCCCAGCGCCGCCGGGGCCTCGACCGCGATGTTGACCGCGGGGCCGTTGGCGGTGCGCGCGGTGATGACCCCGACGCCATCGACGTGGCCCTGCACCATGTGGCCGCCCAGGCGGTCGCCGGCGCGCAGGGCGCGCTCCAGGTTGACGCTGGCACCGGCGCCCAGCAGCCCCAGCGTGGTGCGCGACAGCGTCTCCGGCCCGGCCAGGGCCTGGAAGCGGCCCTCGCCGCGCGCGGTCACGGTCAGGCAGGTGCCGTCGATGGCCACGCTGTCGCCCAGCGCCAGCTCGGCCACCGCGAAGCTTTTCGGGGCGATGCTCAGCAGGACCGAGTCACCGTGGTGCTCGGCGGCCACCACTTGACCGACATCCTCGACCAGCCCGGTGAACATCTAGGACCACTCCGGAGTTGCGATCGTCATCATATCACCACCTTCGAAGTTGACCCGCTGGCGCACCGTGAGGGCCAGCGCACCCGCCATGCGGCGCGGTCCAGGCCCGCGAAACAGCGGCACGCCATCGCCGCCCCCGAGCAACTTCGGGGCGTGGTACAGGCGCAGCTCGCTGATCGCCCGCGCGGCCAGGAAGGCGGCGTGCACCGCGCCGCCACCCTCGACCAGCAGGCTGACCACCCCGCGCGCCGCCAGCGCCCGTAGCACGGCGTCGATCGAGATGTGCGCCCCGCGCCCCAGGACCTCGATGTCCGCCCCCGCCGCCGCCAGCGCCGCCCGGCGCCGCCCGGTGGCCGCGCCGGCCGCCGAGGTCAGCACCAGCACGCGCGAGTCGCCCTCGCGCAGCAGGCGCGCGCGGGCGGGGATCGACAGCCGCCCATCGAGCACCACCCGCAGCGCGTCACGCCCGGCCTTGCGGCCGCCCCCACCGCCGCCCACACCCCTGCCCTTGCCCTTGCCCTGGCCCTGGCCCGTGCCGTCGCCGGTCCCGGCCAGCCGGGTCGTCAGCGCCGGATCATCCGCGCGCACGGTGCCGGCGCCGACCAGGATGGCGTCGACCTCATCGCGCAGCACATGCACCGACGCGCGCGCGGCCGGCCCCGTGATCCAGCGCGAGTCCCCCGTCCGCGTGGCCAGGAAGCCGTCCAGCGTCAGCGCCGCCTTGAGGATGACCCAGGGCCGCCCGGTGGTGATGAAGTGCACCCAGGCCCGGTTCAGCTCGGCCGCGGCCTCGCCCAGCAGGCCCACCTCGACGATGACGCCCGCGCGACGCAGCCGGCGCACCCCACGCCCGTTGACCGCCGGGTTGGGATCCAGCATGGCCACCACCACGCGGCGCACGCCGGCCGCGATGATGCGCTCGGTGCATGGCGGGGTGCGGCCGTGGTGATCGTGCGGCTCCAGCGTGACGTACAGGGTGGCGCCCGGGGCGCGCCAGCCCAGCTTGCGCAGCGCCGCCGCCTCGCCATGGTCGGTGCCGGCGCGCCGGTGCAGCCCCTCGGCCAGCACGCGCCCACGGCGGTCGCTGATGACCGCGCCCACCATCGGGTTGGGCGAGGTGCGCCCGCGGGCCCGCGCCGCCAGCGTCAGGGCGCGCTGCATCAGCTCGCGGTCGCGCGCCGCGCTCATCCGAGCACCCGGCGCAGCGTGGCCAGATCGATGTTGGCCCCGCTGAGGACGATGCCGACCCGCATGCCGCGCAGGAAGTCGCGCAGCTTGAAGACCCCGGCCAGGCCGGCCGCCCCGGCGCCCTCGGCCAGATTGTGGGTGGTGCTGAGCAGCACCCGCAGCGCCTCGGCGATCTGGTCGTCGCTGACGGTGGTGAAGTACTTGAGGCCCGCGCGCAGCGCCGGGAAGGTCATGGCGTAGGTGCTGCGCGTGGCCAGACCATCCGCGAAGGTGTCGGCCGACGGCTTCTTGAGCGGCGTGTGCGCGTGCCACGAGTCATGGATGGCCGAGGCCCCCTCGGCCTGCACCCCGAACACCTGCAGCTCGGGCGCCCGGGTGCGCGCCACCGTCAGCGCGCCGACCGCCTGCGAGCCGCCCCCGACCGCGATGACCAGGGCGTCGAGCTCCTGCTCGGCCAGGATCTCCAGCGTCAGCGTGGCCGCGCCCGCGATGACGTCGGCGTCGTTGGTCGAGTGCACCAGGCGCAGGCCGCGCTCCTTCTCGAGCTCGAGCGACCACGCCAGGGCCTCGTCATAGTCCTTGCCGTGCTCGATCAGCTCGGCGCCCAGGCCGCGCATGGCGGCGTTCTTGTCGGGGCTGTTGCCGTGCGGGACCACGATGGTGACCGGGATGCCCAGCTTCTGCCCGGCCCAGGCCAGGCCGGCGCCGTGGTTGCCCCGGGTCGCCGCGAGGACCCCGCGCTGGCGCGCCGCGTCGTCGAGCCGGGTCATCACGGACAGGGCGTTGCGCACCTTGAAGGACTGCGTGGGCTGGTGGTTCTCGTGCTTGACGAACAGGCGGATCCCCGCGCCGACCTCGGCGTCCAGTGGGGCATAGCTGCGCAGCGCGGTGGGCTTCAGGTGGGGCGCCAGCCGGGCCGCAGCGGCCTCCACGTCGGCGATCTCGATGGGCCACTTCATCGAGCGGAATGTAGCAAGAGATTGTGTGGTCATGCCGCGTAACAACGCCCATGCGCTACGCCACCTGGACAGCCCTGGCACTCCTGGCCAGCGCCAGCAGCGCGGCCGCCCGCGAGGCCGCCTCGGCAGGCGACGCCGGCGCCGCCTGGCTGGCGGGCCTGCAGGACGGGGTCGCCAAGGACCTCCTGGCCGGGCGCCCACTGGTCATCGAGACCCACGTCGCCCTGTGCGACAACCGCATCATTCCCTGCGGAAACCTGGGCAATGGCGACCGCCCCGAGCGCAACCTGTACTGGGCGACCAGCGGCGGCATGGTGGGCTGGATGAGCCGCAAGGGCTCGGGCTGGAAGCAGGTCCTGAAGCGCGGTCAGGGCAGCGGCGCCGAGGCCGACGTGCTCGAGCTGCGGGTCTGGCACCGCCGCATGACCCCGGGTGAGGCCTTCCAGGCCCGCGGCGTCAAGCAGCCCTTCGACGTCTACCTGGTCGCGCGCGCCTGGCGCGGCACCGCCATCGACCGCATGCTGGAGGCTTATGTGGCCGACCTCTACGGCCACACCGCGCGCGACGTCGAGCTGCCGGGCGGCACCGTGCTGCACGCCGGCGGAGCCGCCCATGTGGTCGGCTATGTCGGCCACAACCGCTGGATGGACCGCGACGCCTACGACTTCGCCGCCGCCGCGCGCGCCGGGGGCAGCGCGCCACGGCCCAAGGGCACCGTGACCGTGGCCTGCCACACCGACGACTATCTGGGCGCCGACGTGCCCGCGGCCGACCGGGTGCCCCTGCTCTTCACCAGCGACTTCATGTTCGCCGGGACGCACGCCTACGAAGGCGCCGCGCGCGCCTTCGCCGAGGGCAAGAACCTGAAGCAGATCCGCGCCACCGCCACCGAGCAGTACGCCGCCGGACAGAAGCGCGATCCCAACAAGATCCGCGGCGCCTTCACCAACCCGGCCGATCCGCGCTGGCGCAAACGGCACTGACCGCGGTATGGCTCGGGGGTGATCCCCTGGGAGATCCTCGGCAAGGAGCGCGCCCCCGACGGCGGTGAGCTGGTGCTGTACCACCGCAACGGCGAGTACTCGATCCGGGTCGGCGGCCGCGAGCTGATGTCGAGCCGCGCCCACGGCAGCGAGGAGGAGCTGGCGCGCGCCGCTTGCGCCGGCCTCGGTCGCGGGGCGCGTGTCCTCATCGGCGGCCTCGGCCTGGGCTACACGCTGCGCGCGGCGCTCGATGCCCTGCCCGCCGGCACCACCGTGGTGGTGGCCGAGATCGTGCCCGCCGTGGTGACCTGGAACCGCGGCCCACTGGCCGCGCTGGCCGGCCGTCCGCTGGAGGATCCCCGTGTGGTGGTCGAGCCGCACGACGTCGGCGCGGTGCTGCGCCGCAGCGGTCCACGCTGGGACGCCATCCTGCTCGACGTCGACAACGGGCCGGCGGCGCTGACGCGCAAGGCCAACCAGGCCCTGTATGGCGACACCGGCCTCGAGGTCGCGCGCCGCGCCCTGCGCGCCGGCGGCGTGCTCGCGGTGTGGTCGGCCTCGCCCGACAAGACCTTCGAGAAGCGCCTCAAGAAGGCCGGCTTCGTGGCCGAGGCGCGCGAGGTGCCGGCGCGCGGCAGCGCTGGCGGCCCGATGCACACGCTGTTCTTCGGCCGCTTGCCTCAGGCAGCGACGACCAGGTCGTAGCTGGCGGCACGCCCGCTGCCGGTGTCGTCGAGCTTCATGATCAGCGCCTTCTTGATGAAGGGATCGACGTCGTTGTAGGGGTCGCCCTCGAAGTACAGCTGCGTGGTCAAGCGCTCGCTACCGCCGACGTGGACCTTGACGTGGATGTGCGCCGGCCGGTACTGCGGACCATTGAGGTAGTGGCCTGGGATGACGGTCTCGAAGCGGTAGGCCCCGGTGCCGTCGGTGCGCACCCTGCCGCGCAGGCCATAGCCCTGGTTGTCATAGCCGCCCCTGGCGTCGGCCTGCCAGATCTCGACCTCGGCCTTGCCCAGCGCCGCGCAGCTGGCCCCGGCCGCCAGCACCTGGCCGGTCAGGATGAGGTGGGTGCCCTTGGTGCTGGGGGTGACCAGGACGCCGCGCTCGGGCGCACCGGGCTTGTAGAACGGCCCCTCGATGTTGTCCTCGGTCTCGGCGCAGGTGGGCGTGGTGGCGCGCTCGGGGGTGGCGCGCTCGGGCTCGTAGCCGGCGATGTACGGGTTGCCGGGCGGCGGCCCGGGCGGGCTCGACAGCGGGTCGGGCGCGCGCGGCGGTCGCGAGGCATCGGGCGTCGCCGTGCTGCGCTTGCCCGCGCCGCACCCGATCAGCCAGGCCCCGATGGCCCCCACCCCCGCGCCCAGCAAGACACGGCGCGAGACCCCGTGCTCGTGCTCGTGCTCGTGCTCGTGCTCGTGCTCGTGCTCGTGCTCGTGCTCGTGTCGGGTCATCCAGACCTCCTGCCTCAGACTACCCTGCCCGGCCGCGCGACCATGCCGCTCCGCGCGCAGTTTGACCCAGCCTTTACCTGCGCCTTGTCCGCAGCACCAGCAACGCCACCCCGCTGCCTGCCAGCACCGCGGCGACGAGCACGTACAGCACCAGGACCCCGGTCGCCCCGCCCAGCCTCCAGACCGGCCACTCGAACCAGTGCAACCGGGCTCTGCCACCGTCGCGCAGGGTGGTGTAGGTGTCCCAGCCCAGCCCCAGCGCCAGCGCGCCGCCGAGCAGCAGGCTCACGATCAGCCAGCGCGGGATCTTCGGCACAGCCTCACGCTACCTCACATCAGGCCGGCTTGAGCACGAAGTCGAAGCCCAGGCCGAGCACGCCGCCCCCGCCACCGCGCGGCTTCATCAGCAGGGTCGGCAGGTACCAGGGATCGATCGCGTTGTACGGATCGCCCTCGAAGTACAGCTGCGTGGTCAGCAGCGGGTAGCCGGGCGCGCTGACCTTGACGTGGATGTGCGCCGGCCGGTACTGCGCGCCGTTCAGGTAGTGGCCGGGCACCACGGTCTGAAAGCTGTAGTTGCCGTCGGCGTCCGTCATGGTCTTGCCGCGGAACGCGAAGCCCACGCTGTCATACAGCGCGTTGGTGTCGGCCTGCCACAGATCCACCGTCGCCCCCGCCAGCGCACCGCAGGTGCCCAGCCCGCGCACGGTCCCGGTCAGCGACATCTTCACGCCCGGAGTCGCGCCATCGATCAGCACGTTGCGCACCGGCGCACCGGCCCGGTAGTAGGGCCCCTCGATGTTGATGTCGGTGTCGTCGTCGCACGACGGCGTCGCGCCATCGACCGTGGTGATCAGGCTGCCGTCGACCACCGGCGCCGACCCGTCGGGCATCAGCAGCCCGGTGTCGATGTCGCCGCCGCCGTCGCTACCGCAACCGAGCAGCCACAGCCCCGCCCCGCCCAGGAAGCCGACCTTCATGAGCTCGCGCCGGCTCAGCCCGCCCTGCTTCATCACCTGTCCTGCCTGGAACCGCTTCCGCATCACGTGCCTCCTGCCTGCGGATATCGCGCTTTCCGAGCGTCAAGTGAATCGATATATCGTTGCCACAATTGGATGGCGACTCAATACAACCCGGCAGCCCCGCCGCCACCGCGAGAAAGTGCGTGAAGCCGCTCACGCGCCGAACACCTTGCGCCCGAGCTCGCCGGTGACGTCGGCCTGCGCGACCTCCTGGTAGCCGCCGATGGCCTCGCCGGCCACGAACAGCACCGGCAGATCCTCGACCCCACCATTGGCCTTGACCCACGCCCGGGTCGACTCGTCCTCGGTGACGTCGAGCTCCTGCCACTTGATCCCGGCCGAGATCAGCACCTCGGTGATGCGCTTCAGGTCATGGCGCGAGTTCCAGTCCATGTACAGCATCACCGGCGCCGCCTCGCGCCCCGCCGCCGCCGACGCCGCGGCACTGACCGCCGCCGTCGCGACATCCTTGGCATCCTTGGCATCCTTGGCGTCCTTCACCTTGACGCCCGCCGCCGCCACATCGGCGTCCTGCTTGGCCTGCGCCGCCTTGGCCGCCGCCAGCCCGACCGCCGCCGCCCCCACCGTGCCCAGCCCCTTGCCAATCTCCTTGGCCCGCTCGCGCTCCATGGCATCGCGCTCGCGCCGCGCCACCAGCTCGTCCTTCTCCAGCAGCGGCTGCCCCGCCAGCGAGTTCAGCGCCAGCAGCGCCCCCTTGGCCCAGCGCACCGGAAACAGCCGGTTGCCCGTCTTCGACGTCAACGCCCGGTACGCCCTGTCCTTGATCTCGTCACTCGCCATGGCGATTCACCCGCTCCGCCATACACCACGCCGGCGCGCCCACACAAGCCCGACCACCACGATCCCCAGCAAAACCCCCGCAAAAAAGCCGGTAGTGGTCCGACCACCCGGCGCCACCGTGCAGCCGCCGCCTGCGCTGCCGTCGCCGCCGCTGCTGGCTGGACAGCTCGGCGCCAGCCGCACCCGGTGGTCATTGGCGTCCTCGTTGCCAGCCTGGTCGACCGCGCGGACCACGTACTCGCCCGGCGTCAGCTGCACCTGCGCAGGGCTGGTCCCGGTGCAGGCCAAGAACCCGCTCTGGCTGTCGAGGCCGACCAGCTGCCCGGTCGCCGCCGCCCTGATGACATACAGCACCGGCTCGTCGACGGGCGCCGTCGCGAAGGTGACCGAATAGCCGTTGTAGGGCCCACAACATGCCGTGCTGTCACACAGCGACCCGCTGAACGTCGCGCCCTGGGCTCCCGCGAACACGGGCGCCGTCAGGTCCACGGGCCCGGTGCGGAACCGCCCCAGCTGCACCGGGGTCGCCACGATCAGGCAGCGCGTCCCACACTGCGCGTCATCGGCGAAGCGCCCCACCAGCTCGTAGTCGCGCCCGACGTCGAGCGGCGTCGTGGCCTGCACGCTGAGCGAGCGCTGGAGCGGCCCGCCGCCGGCGAGTTCGTTGACCAGCGCCGGCACCGCCTGTCCCGCCCCCACCCCATCCAGCGGTCGCAGCGCCAGGTCGTGCATCGCGATCGACTCCTCCGCGAACTGCGGCAAACCGTCGAAGGTGACCACGAAGCGCACGTTGGCGGGCAGCTGCCCACCGCTCGGCCAGATGGATCGCAGGTGCACGCCCCGCGGCGGCGAACACGCCCGCGCCCGCCCCTCGGGCCAGCGCTGCGCCGCCAGGCCCAGCAGCCCTGCGACCACCAGCGCCGTCCCCACCCATCGTCTTCGCCACGCCATGTCCAACTGTCTCCATCTCCGCACCCAAAGATCAAGCGGCCAGGTGCCAGCCCCGCGACTCCGCTGACAGCTGGCTCAGACTTCGCTGCGCAGGCCGCTGCCCCTGTATCCACCAAGATCGATTCCTGGTGGATACAGGGGCGCGAGGCCCGCCGGCTGTCGTGGCCCGAAAATACCGAGCGCCCGCCCCGGCCGAAGCCAGAGCGGGCGCCGGTTGACTCTGCTTACACTTCGCCGTGCAGGCTGCTGGCGCTCTCGCGAGCGCCCGCGCCCACCAGCGCCGCCACCGGCCGCGCCGGAGCGTCACCCTCGGCCGCGTCCACGTGGACGGTCAGCCGCTTGTACGCCGCCAGCCCGGTACCCGCCGGGATCAGGCGACCCATGATGACGTTCTCCTTGAGGCCCCGCAGGAAGTCGACCTTGCCGCAGATGGCGGCCTCGGTCAGCACCTTGGTGGTCTCCTGGAACGACGACGCCGAGATGAACGACTCGGTGGACAGCGACGCCTTGGTGATGCCGAGCAGCAGCGGCTCGCCCTTGGCAGGCTGGCCACCCTTGTTCAGCACGCGCTCGTTCTCCTCCTCGAAGACGTGCTTCTCGACCTGCTCGTCGACCAGGAAGTTGGTGTCGCCCACATCCTTGACCGCGATGCGCCGCAGCATCTGGCGCACGATGACCTCGATGTGCTTGTCGTTGATCTTGACGCCCTGGAGTCGATAGACCTCCTGGACCTCGTCGACCAGGTACTTGGCCAGCGCCTTCTCGCCGAGCACCTTGAGGATGTCGTGCGGGTTCTCGGCGCCGTCCATCAGCGGCTCGCCAGCGCGCACGCGATCGCCCTCACGGACGCTCAGGTGCTTGCCCTTGGCGATGAGGTACTCCTTGGCCTCACCGATCTCGGGCGTGATGACGACCTTGCGCTTGCCCTTGGTGTCCTTGCCGAACGAGATCACGCCGTCGATCTCGGAGATGACCGCGTACTCCTTGGGCTTGCGCGCCTCGAACAGCTCGGCGACGCGGGGCAGACCGCCGGTGATGTCCTTGGTCTTCGTGGTCTCGCGCGGGATCTTGGCCACGATGTCACCGGCCTCGACCGTGTCGCCTTCGCTCACGAAGATGTTGGCGCCGACGGGCACGAAGTAACGCGCGTGCTGCTCCGAGTTGGGCAGCCGCTTGGTCTTGTTGTGCTCGTCCTTGATCGAGATGCGCGGGCGCGTATCGGCGTCCTTGCTCTCGATCACGGTCTTGCGCGACAGACCCGTCACCTCGTCCAGGGTCTCCTGCATGGTGACGCCCTCGATGACGTCACCGAACTTCACGATACCCGGGACCTCGGTCAGGATCGGCACCGAGAAGGGATCCCACTCCGACAGGAGCTTGCCCGGGACGCACTTCTCGCCCGGCTTGATCATCAGCTTGGCGCCGTAGGTCAGGCCGTAGCGCTCGCGCTCACGGCCGGAGTCGTCCTGCACGATCAGCTCGGCGTGACGGTTCATCACGACGAGGTAGTCCTTCTTGTTGACGGTCTGGCAGTTCTCCAGCCGTACCACGCCCTCACTGCGGGCCTCGATGGTGCTCTGCTCGGTACGGACCTGACCGACGCCGCCGATGTGGAACGTGCGCATGGTCAGCTGGGTGCCGGGCTCGCCGATCGACTGCGCGGCGATGACCCCGACCGCCTCGCCGATGTTGACGATGTGACCACGGGCCAGGTCGCGGCCGTAGCACAGGATGCAGATGCCGCGGCGGGTCTGGCAGGTCAGCACCGACCGGATCTTGACCTTGTCGATGCCGCCGTTCTCGATGAGGCGAACCTTGTCCTCGTCGATCTCGCCGTTCGACTTGACCAGGATCTCGTTGGAGTACGGATCCACGACATCGTCGACCACCGTGCGACCCAGGATGCGGTCGCCGAGGCGCTCGATGATCTCGCCGCCCTCGACCAGGGCCGTCATCTCGATGCCCTCGAGGGTGCCGCAGTCGTAGTCCGCGATGATGGCGTCCTGGGCGACGTCGACCAGACGACGCGTCAGGTAACCAGAGTTCGCGGTCTTGAGCGCGGTGTCCGCCAGGCCCTTGCGAGCGCCGTGCGTCGAGATGAAGTACTGCAGCACCGAGAGGCCTTCACGGAAGTTGGTCGTGATGGGCGTCTCGATGATCTCGCCTGACGGCTTGGCCATCAGGCCGCGCATGCCGGCCAGCTGGCGAATCTGCTGCGCCGAACCGCGCGCGCCAGAGTCCGCCATGATGAAGATCGGGTTGAACGAGGGGACCTTCTTCTCCTCGCCCGTGACGTCGTCGGCCAGGATCTCGCTCGAGATCTCGCCCATCATCTCCTGGGCGATCTGCTCGGCGACCTGGGCCCAGATATCGACGACCTTGTTGTAGCGCTCGCCGTCGGTGATGAGACCTTCGGTGTACTGCTCCTCGATCTCGGACACTTCCTTGGTGGCCCCATCCAGCAGGCGCTTCTTGGCGTCCGGGATGCGCATGTCGTCGATGCAGATCGAGATGCCGGCCTGGGTCGCGAACTGGTACCCCAGTGAGCGCAGGTGGTCGGCCAGGATGACCGTCTTCTTCTGGCCGCACAGGCGGTAGCAAGCGTCGATGAGGTCGGCCAGCTGCTTCTTGCCGAGCACCTTGTTGACCAGGGTGAACGGCAGCTCGCGCGGGACGATCTCGTAGAGCAGGATGCGACCGACCGTGGTCTTGACGATCTCGGTGCCCTTGGCCCCGCCCGGCTTGGGCGCGCGCACCTTGATCGAGGCCTGCAGATCGACCTCGCCATGGTCATAGGCCATGCGCACTTCGGTCGGCGACGAGTAGATCCCCCGCGCGCCCTCGCCCTTCTTCATCGAGGTCTCGCGGAACTCGCCCTTCACGAACGGACGCTCGCGCGTCATGTAGTACAGGCCGAGGACGATGTCCTGCGACGGGATGATGATGGGCTTGCCGTTGGCCGGGCTGAGGATGTTGTTGGTCGACATCATCAGGACGCGGGCTTCCATCTGCGCCTCGATCGACAGCGGCACGTGCACCGCCATCTGATCGCCGTCGAAGTCGGCGTTGAACGCCGCGCAGACCAGCGGGTGCATCTGGATGGCCTTGCCCTCGATCAGGATGGGCTCGAAGGCCTGGATGCCGAGGCGGTGCAGCGTGGGCGCACGGTTCAGCATCACCGGGTGCTCGCGGATGACCTCCTCGAGGATGTCCCAGACCTCGGCCTTCTCCTTCTCGACCAGCTTCTTGGCGGACTTGATCGTGGTGACCAGGCCGCGCTCTTCGAGCTTGTTGTAGATGAACGGCTTGAACAGCTCGAGCGCCATCTTCTTGGGCAGACCGCACTGGTGCAGGCGCAGCTCGGGGCCGACGACGATGACCGAACGGCCCGAGTAGTCGACGCGCTTGCCGAGGAGGTTCTGGCGGAAGCGGCCCTGCTTGCCCTTCAGCATGTCGGACAGCGACTTCAGCGGGCGCTTGTTGGCGCCGGTGATGACGCGGCCGCGGCGGCCGTTGTCGAACAGCGCGTCGACGGCCTCCTGCAGCATGCGCTTCTCGTTGCGGATGATGAC
>JADYYK010000279.1 GCA_020853705.1 Deltaproteobacteria bacterium | reverse complement strand
GCCAAGATCGACGTGCGGTGACGGAGACAATGACCATGAACGGCATGAACTGGACGAACTGGATGACGAGCGCGAAGTGGTTGGTCTTTGGCGTGCTGGTGGCGGGCTGCGGGGGGACGCCGCGGGGGCAGCACGGGGCGGGCGCCGGTGGCGCTGACCCCGCGGCCATCGCGGCGGCGCGTGACGGGGCGCGCTGGGAGGTTGCCCGGGTCGAGGGCTCGAGCCCGCTGTCGCAGGGGCTGACGGTGATCGCCGCGCGTGGCGAGGTCCGGGTCACCACCGCGGCGGGCGAGACCAGCGCGAAGCCCGGGCAGGTGCTGATGGGCGTGACGCGGGTGCGGGCCGCTCGCGGGGCGGTGCTGACCCTGGGTGCGCCCGCGGCGCCGCTGGGCAAGCTGTGGCTGGCCTCGGGGGCCGAGGTGCGGCTCGGGGAGCGCACGGGGGCGCCGGTGGTTGGCCTGGTGGCCGGGCAGGCGCGGGTCAGCCTGTTCGGCGCGGGTGACGACGTGCTGCTGGCGCGCGAGGGCGCCCATGTCAGCGCGCGCATGGTCGCGGCTCAGCCCGAGGCGGCGGACTGGGCGCTGGAGCTGGAGGCCGAGCCGGCGCCGGCGTCGGTGGGCGCGCTGGTGGCGCGCGGGCCCGGGGGCAAGCCGGTCGAGCTGTCGCTGGCGGCGCTGGTGGTGGACGCGCGGCGCGCGGGTGACCAGGTCGAGACCGAGGTCGAGCATGTGTTCGACAACGCCTCGGAGGACACGCTGGAGGGCACCTTCCGCTTTCCGCTGCCGGACGGGGCGTCGCTGACCGGGCTGGCGATGGAGATCGACGGCCGCATGATGCAGGGCGAGCTGGTCGAGCGCCAGCAGGCGCGCAAGATCTTCGACGAGATCGTCGATCAGATGCAGGACCCGGCGCTGCTCGAGTGGGAGCAGGGTCAGGAGCTCAAGCTGCGCGTGTTCCCCATCGAGGCGCGCAAGCAGAAGCGGATCGTGCTGCGCTACCTGACGCCGCTCCGGCCGTCGCAGGGCGGACAGCGCTGGGTCTACTCGGCGGCGGGGCGCATCGCCAACGCGAAGTCGCAGACGATTGGCCAGGTCACGGTGCGCTTCGACGGCAAGCTGGTGGCCAGCGCGCGGGGGGCGCTGCCGGGGGCGGACATCGTGATCGACGTGCCGGCGCGCGAGGTCGCGGGCGCCTATCGCGAGGAGCGCCCGGAGGGCACCTATGTCAGCGCGCGGGTCACGCCGGACTGGTCGCGGGTGCCGGCGACGGCGCGGGCGGCGCGGCCGCTGGTCATCATCGTGGACAGCTCGCGCAGCGCGCTGGAGGAGCGCGGCATGACCGAGGACGCGGTGCGCTCGCTGCTGGAGACGCTGCGGCCGGGTGAGCAGGTCGCGCTGACCGCGTGTGATCTCGGCTGTCGCGACTACCTGCCGGCGCCAGCGGCGGCGGGGGCGGACATGGCGGCCGGGGCGTCGCGCTGGGTCGCGGGGCTGTCGTACGACGGCGCCAGCGATCTGGGCGGCGCGTTCGAGCATGTCGCCGCGCTGAGGGCGCGCTGGGGTGCGGCGGCGCTGGATGTGATCTATGTCGGCGATGGGCTGCCGACCTGGGGCGACACCGAGGCGGCGGCGCTGGCGGAGCATGGCGCGCACGCGGTCGGCACCGGGGCGCTGCATGCGCTGGTGGTCGGCAAGGGCGGCAGCGTGGAGCTCGTGCGCGGGCTGACCGGGGCGCGCGGCGGGCGGACCATGCGGCCGGGGTCGGGGCTGGACGTGCGCAGGTTCGCGCTGTCGGTGCTGAGTGGTCGGGGCGGGCCGCGGCTGGTGGGGGCGCACCTCGAGGCGCCCAAGGGCAGCGTGGTCTATCCGGCGCGGGCGACCACGCTGTTCCCGGGCGACCAGCTCGGAGTGGTGGTGTTCACGCCCAAGGGCATGGCGGCGCCCCGGCAGCTGGTGCTGCGCGGTGGAGCCGGGGCAGCGCAGCTCAGCCAGGTGGTGCTGCTGGCAGGCGCGCAGCCGGCGAAGTATGTGGCGCGGCGCTGGGGCGCCGAGCGGGTCGCGGAGCTGGAGGCGACCGGCGCCGAGGACGCCGAGGTGGTCAAGGCCAGCCTGGCGTTCGGGGTGCTCAGTCGCAAGACGGCGTTCCTGGTGCTGGAGAGCGAGGAGGCGTACGCGAAATATCAGATCGAGCGCAAGCAGAAGGAGCTCGCCGAGGCCGATGGGCCGCGCGTGACCGGTCAGGATCTGGAGTCGTCGGATGACGAGGACGCCAGCCTGAGCCCCAACAACATCCAGCCCGGCGATCCCGAGGTCCGGGTGCCGGCGCCGCGCGATGCCCGCGCAGTGGTGGTGGTGTTCCCGTTCGGCGAGACCAAGCTGGCGACCTGGGACGAGGAGGCGCAGGCCTGGATGGTGCGCTTCCTCATCGACAAGGACACCCCGGACGGCGAGTACTTCGTCAC
Organism: Deltaproteobacteria bacterium; assembly: GCA_020853705.1. GTDB lineage: Bacteria > Myxococcota_A > Polyangia > Haliangiales > JADYYK01 > JADYYK01. The sequence goes on along the minus strand of JADYYK010000279.1, from coordinate 4,432 downwards.
CGTGCGGGTGACCCACGCCGACGGCACCGTGGAGACCATGAAGCTCGGCTACCACGTCGACACCGTGGCGCCCGACATGAAGATCACGGTCGAGCGCACGCCGAAGGGCAACTACAGGATCCGGGCGGTGCAGCAGATCCCTGATCTGTCGCGGGCCCAGGTGCTGACCGATGCGCGGCGGGTCGAGGTGCGACTGCCCGACGGTGAGGAGCTGCAGCTCGGCGGCTTCGAGCTGGGTCAGTTCAGGGGCCTGTGGCGGCCGCGCACGGGTGTCAGCGGGACCGTGATGCTGACGGTGATCGTGACCGATCGTGCGCTGAACCAGCGCGTGTACCAGGTGCCGGTGGAGGTGCAGTGATGCGCACGGGCGCGGTGACGGCAGTGGCGCTGGCGCTGCTGGGCGTGGCCGCGCCCGTGGTCGCTCGCGCGGGTGGTGCGGGCGGTGCGGGTGGTGCGGGTGGTGCGGCCCGGGCGGTGACGGCGGTGACTGCGGAGCGGGATGTGCGGGCCTGCCTGGTGACGCCGGGCGGGGCGGGGCAGGGCTCGCGGGTGCTGGCGGCGACGGCGGGTGGACTCACGCTGGTGTCGGCGTCGGGCGTCAAGGTCGCGACCTATACCGAGCGCGATGGGCTCCCCGGGACGCTGCTGACGGCGGTGCTGGAGGATGGCGCCGGCGGGTGGTGGATCGGCGGCGAGGCCGGGCTGGCGCGGGTCAAGCTGGGCCCGAGCGGCAAGCTGGAGGTGGCGGCGCGCGTCGCGGCGCCGATGGTGCGGGCGCTGGCGCGTCACGGTGACGAGGTCGTGGTCGGGCTGTGGGGTGGCGGCGTGCAGCGCCTGCGCGAGGTCTCTGGCGCGTGGAGGCTGGAGGCGGTGGCGCTGAGCGGGGCTCCCGCGTTGCTGGCGCGGGCGGCGACCCTGCGGGTGACCGCGCTGCTGTCCCATGGCGGCATGCTGTGGGTGGCCAGCGCGGGCGATGGCCTCTGGAGCGTGGGCACCGGCGATGTCGCGCGGGCCGGCAGCGGCGCTGCGGCTGATGCGGGGGCGCTGGCACGGGTCGCGGTCGGTGGCGAGATGGTCTGGGCGCTGGCGGTGCACGAGGGGGCGCTGTGGGTGGGAGGGCTGGAGGGGCTGTGGAAGGTGGCGACGGGCGAGCGGGTGGCCACGGTGGATGTGCGCGCGCTCGCGGTGATGGAGGGGCGGCTGTGGGCCGGCACCTTCGGCGATGGCGTGATGAAGCTCGACGGGCGCAAGCTCATGACCAGCACGAGCGCCAGCGCGATGCGCTTCGTGGCGGCGCTGGGGGCGGGCTGTGCCGGCGGGCCGGACGGGTTGTGGTCGAAGCACGCCGGTGGCTGGAGGGTGGTCGAGCTCGGGGCGCTGGGGTCGGGTGACGTGGCGGCGGTGGTCAGCGAGGGGCCGCGGGTGTGGATTGGCAGCTTCGATCAGGGGCTGTATGTGCTCGAGGGCGGGCGGCTGCGGGCGCTGCGGGACCCTGCGCTGGATGCCCGGGTCAACGCGCTGGCGGTGGAGCCGGGGCGGGCGGGGGCGGCGGCGCGGCTGTGGGTCGGGACGGTGCGCGGTCTGGCGGTCATCGAGGCTGACGGGCGGGTGCGGCGCATCGGCACCGGGGATGGGCTGCCGGCGGCGGATGTGCACGCGCTGGCGGCGCTCAGGGCGGGCGGTGTGGTGGTGGGGACGGCGAAGGGGGCGGCGCGGGTCACCCTGGTGGGCGATGGCATCGAGGTCGCGCCGATCGGGCTCAAGCAGGGGCTGGAGATCGACGCGGTGTGGGCGGTGGCGGAGGGGGCGCTGGGCGAGCTGTGGCTGGGGACCAGCCGGGGGCTGTACCGGGTCGAGCAGCGGGCGGGGCGCACCAAGGTGAAGTGGCAGCGCCTTGCCGTGGGCTCGGGCCACCTGGTGGATGACTGGGTGACCGCGCTGGCGGTCGATGGGCCGCGGGTGCTGGTGGGCAGCTATGCCCACGGGGTGGTGAGGCTCGAGAAGACGAGCACGAGCACGAGCACGAGCACGAGCACGAGCACGAGCACGAGCACGAGCACGAGCACGAGCACGAGCACGAGCACGGCTACCAGGACGTCGCCCTGGGTCGGGGTGCCGCTGGGGGGCCCGCCACACGTCAACTTCGGGGGGCTGACCATCCGCGGCGACCGGCTGTATGTGGCCTCGATGGAGGGGCTGCACACTCTCGACCTGGGCGCGGCGGGCCCTCCGCCGTGGGTGCAGAGGCAGGGCGGCCTGGGGCTGGACGTGACCGGGGTGGCCTTCAGCCAGGGCGTGCTGTGGATCGCCGGGCGTCGGGGGCTGGTCGGCGCCGCGCTGTGATGTTGCCCCGCGGCGCGTGGGGTGTGAATCTTGGCCCGGATGGTCGCATCAGGCGCACCGACGTCGCAGGAGGCGCAGGCGCTGGCCGAGCTGGCGGCGCTGGTCGACCGCCGTGAGGGTGGCATCCCGCTGCTGCACACGGAGCGCTGTGATGGCGCCACCGTGCGCATCGGGCCCGACCTCGGGGCGCACATCGCGGGCGGCGCGGTGCGCGGGCTGGCGCTGCGCGGGGCGGGGCTGACCCGGGTGCCGCACACGCTGGCGCGGCTGCCAGCGCTGGAGCACCTCGACCTCACCGGGAACCGCCTGGCCGCGCTGCCCGATGACCTGGGCGCGCTGGTCCGGCTGCGCACCTTGACGCTGGGCGACAACCGGCTCACCGCGCTGCCTGAAAGCATTGACACGCTGTCAACACTCGGGGAGCTCTTCGTGCATCGCAACGCGCTGGGTGAGCTGCCTGATGGGCTGGCGCGCCTGGGCCGGCTGCGGGTGCTCGATCTCAGCGGTAACCCCGGGCTCAGCGCGCTGCCGCCGCTGGCGGGCCTGGGTAGCCTGGCCTTCCTGTATGCCAGCCGGCTCGGCCTCACCGAGCTGCCGGCGTCGCTGGGCGAGCTGCGCGCGCTGCGCTACCTCAATGTCACCCACAACGCGCTGGCCACGCTGCCGGCGTCGCTGGGGCAGCTGGGCGCGCTCGAGGAGCTGCGTGCGCAGGACAACCTGCTCGGCAGCCTGCCCGCGGAGCTCGGCCAGCTGGCCGCCCTGCGTGAGCTGCACCTGGGCTCGAACCGCCTGGTCGCGCTGCCGGCGAGCATCGGCGGCCTGCGCAGCCTGCGCGTGCTCGATCTGACCGCCAACCGGCTGGCCACGCTGGACCCCGCCATCTGCTCGCTGTGGTCGCTGAGCGAGCTGTCGCTGCGCGACAACCAGCTCACCGCGCTGCCCGACGCCATGAACCGCCTGGCCCGCCTGACCCACCTCGATCTGCGCTCCAACCGGCTGCTGACGCTGCCCCACGCGCTGGGCAGCCTGCCTCACCTGGTGCGGCTCGACCTGCGCTGGAACGGCCTCGGCGAGGCCCCACCGTGGGCGTCCGCGCTGGAGCGTCGCGGCTGCTCGGTCTTTTACTAGTGCCGCCCGTCAGAAGGTCTGCCTGAAGGGCGGAACTTCTGGCAGCGGCACTATCCGGTTCCGGATGGTTCCGCCCGTCAGAAGTTTCGCGGGCGAAACTTTCGCCGAGGAGCACTAGACTCTCGCCATGCCGCATCGCGACGCGCTGGAGGCCGCCCTGATGCGCATCCGCGCCCTCGAGCAGGAGCTGGCGGAGAAGGCCGCAGCCGCAGCGCCGCAGCGGCCGCCCCCACCGGACTATGTGCCCCCGCCTTCGCTGTTCAAGGCCCCCCTGGAGTCCAGCGGCGCCATCCTCGAGGAGCTGCTCGAAGACGCCCCGGTCAGAGCGCCCAGCGCGGACATGGAAGCCGCGGAGCGCGACATGGAGCGCGCCTTCGAGCTGGTCGCGCCCGCCTCCGTGCAGCCACTCGAGCCCGAGCCCCCACGCAAGCCGCTGACCCCGGTCACGGCGCACAACCTGAGGATCGCGCTGCCCCCCGGCAAGCTGCCGCGCGCGCTGGCCAGCGGCCTGTCCTGCCCCGCCTGCACCGACATCGGCGCGCTCGAGGAGCTCGCGCTCACCGAGACGTACGTCGAGGCGCGCGAGACCCTGCGGCTGCTGGCGTGTCCGGCCTGCGCCTCCATCTACGGCCTGCGCCAGCCGCCGTGATCGACAGCCACTGTCACCTCGATGTCGCCGCCTTCGACGCCGATCGCGACGCCGTCCTGGCTCGCGCCGGCGCTGCGGGCGTACATGCGCTGCTGGTGCCCGCCATCCGGCCGTCGACCTGGGACGCGCTCGTCAGCTGGGCCGCCGCGCCCGCTGCCGCAGCAGCCGGCGTCCGCGTCGCGCTGGGGATCCACCCGCAGGTCGTGCCCGACCTGACCCCGGCCGAGACCGCCCGCCTCGCCGACCTGCCCGCCGCGCTGACCGCCGCGCGCGCCATCGCCGTCGGCGAGTGCGGCCTCGACGGCGCCACCG
>JADYYK010000278.1 GCA_020853705.1 Deltaproteobacteria bacterium | reverse complement strand
GCTCCGGCGCCGGCCGGCGCGGCGGCGCCCGCCTGAGGCAAGCGGACGCCCCGCGCAGCGCTGGCGGATGAAGCCGCAGCAACACGAGGCGCCGCGGGTTGTCGCGCAGCGCGGCCGCGTCGGCGCATCGGCCACGCGGCCCGGGCACGCAGCGACGCGGCCCGGGCACGCAGCGACGCGGCCACCCGCCCAGCATGCCCGCGCCATCAGTTCATCCCTCGCTCTCCGGCAGCCACGACCCCGGCAATCTGCTCCGGGCGTGGCGCCGCTCGGAGTGGCGCCACGCCTCGATGCCCTCCGAGGTAGCTTCGATGAATCGCCAGCCCGCCGCCCGGCTTCAGCCCACGACCTGGGCCGGGCGGTGGTGGCCGTGGTCGAGGTCGAGCAGCAGCTGCTGCGCCGCGGTGCGCCCGCGCATGCTGCCCACCCGACCGGCCTGCACGGCGGCCTGGCTGGCGCGCGCCCGGGCCTTGGCCGGGAGGTGCAGCTGGAACAGCAGGTGGGCCTGGGCCAGCAGCAGGCGCCACAGGCCCGCGAGCCGCGACGCCTCCGGGCTGCTGCCGGCGGTCACCACGTCGATGCCCTCCTCCAGCTCGCGCAGCGCGGCCTCGTCCTGGTGCGCCTGCACCAGCGCGCCGGCCAGGGAGTGGTAGGCCAGCACGACCTCGTCGAGGTCGCCGCGCGCGATGGCCGCGCCGATGCTGCGGCGCAGCTGCAGCAGGTGTGGGCTCTCGCGCGGCACCTTGGGCATGCCGGCGGCCGGGGTCAGCCCGGCGTGCGGGCGCGTGGGCGCCTCGCGGCGCGCCGCGCTGACGCGGCTGGTGGCGGCGCCCTCGTCGCTGCCACACACGGCACAGACCTTGACCGGGCTGGCGGCTGGCGCGTCGCAGGTCGGGCAGCGCCACTCGGGCGTGACCCCGGCGCTGGCGAAGGCGTTGGCCAGCGCGCCCGCCATCGCCAGCGCGCTGTGCGGACGCATGCTGGGCTGCTTGGCCAGCGCGCGCAGCAGGACATCGTCGACCGCGGCGGGCAGCACCCGCTCGGGGCAGCGCAGGGACGGGCGCACCGGCACATCGGCCAGGTGGCGGGCCAGGATCTGCGCCGGGTGGCCGCCGCCGAACGGGGTGTCGCCCGTGAGCAGCTCGTAGAGCAGCACGCCGACCCCGTAGAGATCGGCCGCCGGGGTCAGCTCGGCGCCGCTGATGGTCTCGGGCGCCATGTACTCGGGGGTGCCACACAGCTCGCGCGCCTCGCCCTCGCGCGGCGCGGCGAGCGCGGGCCCGACGCCGTCGAGGTGGGCCAGGCCGAAGTCGATGAGCTTGATGGTCTCGGTGGCGCCGGAGCCGACGATGAGGATGTTCTCGGGCTTGAGGTCGCCATGCACGACCCCGGCGGCGTGGGTGGCGCCCAGCGCGCGCAGCAGCTGGCCGGTCAGCCGCGCGATCCGCGCCAGCGTCAGCGGCCCCTCGGCGTCGTGCACCTGGCCGAGCTCGCGGCCATCGATCCACTCGATGACCATGTAGGGCAGGCCCGCAGGGGTCTCACCCGCGTCCAGCAGCCGCGACACGTGGCCATGATCGAGCCGCGCCAGCACGCGCTTCTCGTGCGCGAAGCGGCCGGTGACATGCTCGTCCCCCATCCACTCGGGGCGCATGACCTTGATGGCGACCGGGCGGTCGAGCTTGCGGTCGTGCCCTCGGTACACGGTGCCCATGCCACCCTCGCCGGCGCTCTCGACGACGGCATAGCGCTCTGCGAGCAGGAGCTGGGGATGGAAGGGCGCGGCCACGATCAGTGAGTCAGCAATCCACATGCCCGCCGCAAGTCACGGGACCTGTCAGGCGCCCCACCAATGAACGCGCACTTGATGCAGCGAGCCATACCCGAGGTGCAGACCTTGCGGGGTCACGCCGGCCCGGCCCGCGGGGCAAAACGCGCCTCGGGGCGGCGCGCCCCATGCAAGCGCACTGTGTGCGAGGTGAACCATGCTGGCCTTCCTGGTGATGATCTGGCTCGGTGTAGGCTTCTTCCTGGCGGCCGCGCGCAGCGTGTTCCTGGGGGGCAAGCACGACCGCTCGGAGATCTTGATCGCGGGCGCGCTGGGGGGCCTGACCGGCGGGCTGCTCGGCCAGGTGCTGGAGGGTGACTCGATGCACACCTGGAACGGGATCTCGGTGCTGGTGGCCGCCCTGGTGGCCGGCGTCGTGGTGGTGCTGTTCCCGCTGCTGCGTCGCCGCGCGGTGTGACGGCGCTCGGTCACAGGCCTCGCGCGGTCACCCGGACGCCGTCGCGCACGCGCTCACCCGGGTGCGCGATGACGCGCTGACCGGCGCCGAGGCCGCTGACGATCTCGGTGCTCAGCGCGGCGGCATGGCCCGGCACCACCAGGCGCCGGCGCGCGCGACCGTCCTCGATCACGAACACCGCCCAGTCGTCGCCGTGCCGGAACAGCGCCGAGGACGCCACGCTGACCACGTCGTCGCCCTGCCAGGTCACGATGTGGGCATCGACGCGGAAGCCGTCGCCCAGGCCGCGCCAGCGCTCGGCGGGGTCGGTCAGGCTGAGGTGCAGGTTGACGCGCTGCTCTTCGACGCCGAGGGCGGACAGGCGCGTGAAGGCGGCCGGCTCGACGCGCTCGACGCGCGCCGCCAGCGTCCCCGGCCCACCCCAGCCGTCGATCCAGGCGCTGGCTCCCGGGCTGACCGCGACGGCGTCGGCGCTGAGCACATCGACCAGGATCTCCAGGCTGTCCGGCGCGCCGACCTCCAGCAGCGGCGTGCCCGCGGGCACCGCGCCGGCGTCCTCGCGCAGCACGCGCAGCACCACGCCGTCGAGCGGCGCCAGCACCGGCAACACCGCCGCCGCGCCCCCGGCGCCGAGCAGCGCGCGGGCGCCCTCGAGCTGGTGGCCGGCGACGTCGACCGCGGCGCGCGCCGCGGCCAGGGCCTCGGTGCGGCTGTGCAGCTCCAGCCGGGCGGCGTCGAGCGCCTGCTGGTTCAGCGCGCCCTGCTCGCCCAGCCGCTGCGCACGCTCCAGCTCGCCCTGGGCGAAGGCCCGGGCGCGCTCGGCCAGGGTGACCGCGGCGCGGGCCTGGGTCTGGGCGTCCTCGGCCGCGCGGGCGCTGGAGGTCGCCTGGGCGCGGGTGCGGGCGTCGAGCAGCTGCGGCGCCAGCGACGACAGCTGCGCCACCGGCTGGCCGCGCGTCACCGGGTCGCCCGGGCGCAACCCGACCCGCGCCAGCTCGCCGGCCACCGGCGCGGTGATGAGCTCGCGCCGCTCGACCCGGGTGCGGCCGTCCTCGTCGAGGCTGACGCGGAAGGCGCCGCGCTGCACCGTGGTGACGTCGACCGGCACCCGCTTGGGCCACAGGGCATAGGCGATGGCGGCCGCGATCGACAGGCCGAGCAGCAGCACGAGTCCTCGTTTGAGCCAGCGCATCAGTCCCTCGCCTTCAACGCCTCGATGAGGTCGAGGCGATCGAGCCTGCGCCGCATCCACAGCGCGGTCAGGAGCGCCGCGCCCAGCACCACCAGCACGGCGAAGCCATAGGTCACCGGCGAGATCATCGCCGGCATGCGGTACTGCTCACGATCGATGGTGGCCAGGATGGCGTTGGCCAGGACGTTGCCCAGCGCCAGCCCCAGCGGCAGCGCCATCATCATGTGCGTGCCCAGCTCGCCGAGCAGGATGGCGGAGATCTCGCTGCGCGTGAAGCCGAGCACGCGCAGGGTCGCCAGCTCGCGCCCGCGCTCCGAGATGGCCACCCGGGCGTTGTTGTAGACCACGCCGGCCGCGATGATGGCGCCGAAGGCGACCACGATCAGCGTGAACATCGCGGTGAAGCTGCCGCTGCTCTCGAACATGGCGTCGAACATGACGTCCTTGCGCACCACCGCCGCCACCGCGGCGTAGCCGCGCAGGCGGGCGTACAGGGCGTCGGCGCCGCCGGGCTCGACGCGCAGCGACACCGCGGACACCAGCGCCTCCTCGCCGAGCAGGCGGTGCAGCGCGCCCAGGTCCATGTAGGCGTTCAGGCCCAGCATCTCGTTGACCACGCCGCTCAGCACCGTGGTGCGCGGCCGGTGGTCGCCCTCCAGCAGCTCGAAGCGCACCGCGTCGCCGACGCGCAGCTCCAGGCGCCGGGCCAGCTCGTCGGTGAGCACGACCCCGCTGGGCGGCAGCGTGACCGGCCGGCCCCGGACGTCGACCACGCGGCGCAGCGAGGCCCCCGCGGGCAGGCCGACCAGGGCCAGCTCGCGGCTGCGGTGGCCGGCGCGCAGCCGCACCGGGACCGAGCGCATGGGCTCGACCAGCAGCACCCCGGGCAGCCGCGAGAACTCACGCGCGGCGCTGGCTGGCAGCGGCTGGCGGAAGGCCACGGTGACGTCGGCGCGCTGCGCCGAGCCGAACAGGAGGTCGAACATGGCCGTCATCGAGTCCTCGGAGAAGCGCCCCACCACCAGCAGGGCCAGGCCTGCCGCGATCCCCAGCGACGACAGCAGCGCGCGCAGCGGACGGCGCTCCAGCTCGCGCACCACCATGCGGCCGCTGTGGCTGACCAGCCGGCCGACCCCCAGGCGCGACAGCACGCCACGCCGGTACGCGGTCGGCGTCTGCGGCCGCATGGCCTCGGCGGGGGGCAGCCGCGCCGCCCGGCGCACCGCCAGCATCGCGCCGCCCCCGGCCGCCAGCGCGGACACCGCGACGGCGGTCAGGATGATCTGGGCGTCGAGCTCGTAGCGCAGCACCGGGAAGTGGAAGAAGCGCGCATACATGCGCGCCATGCTCTGGCCCCACCAGGTCCCGAAGGCGAGGCCCATGATGAGGCCCAGCACCACCATCACGGCCACGAAGCCCAGGTAGTGCAGCGCGATGTCGCGGCGCCGATAGCCCAGCGCCTTGAGCGCGGCGATCTGCTCGCGCTGGGTCTGTACCAGCCGTGACAGCGAGATGTTGAGCAGGAACGCCGCCACCACCAGGAAGATCAGCGGCACCCGGAGCGCGATGCCCTCGAGCTGGGCGATCTCCCCGGTCACGAAGCGGTTCGACAGCTGCAGCGCGCGCCCGTAGGGGCCGGGGCTGCCGTAGGGCTCGAGCACGCGCTCCAGCGCGGCCAGCGCGGCCGCCTCGGAGGCGCCCGGCTGCAGCCACGCCACCACCTCGTGGAAGGCGCCCTCGGCGCCGCTCAGCCCCGCCAGCGGCGCGCGCGCCATCCACAGCACCGCGAAGCGCCGGTCGTCGCCGAAACCCGAGGGACCGATGGGGAAGATGTGCTCGGGCGACTCGGCGATGCCGACCACGTGCAGGCGCTGGCGCCGGCCGTCGATCACGGTGCTCAGCCAGGCCCCGGGCAGCAGGCCGTGCGCGCGCGCGAACGACGCCAGCAGCAAGACCTCGTCGGTGCGGGTGGGGTCGACGTTGCGCCCGGCGCCGAGGTGGAGCTGGTCCAGGCGCGGCGCGTGGCCACCCGGCAGCGACACCAGGCGTCCCACCGCCGGCTCGGGCAGCCCGGGCATGTCGATGCGGATGGCCAGCGCCAGGCGGGTCTCCAGGCGCGCGATCCCCGGCAGCTCCTCGAGCCGCCGGGCCAGCGACTCGGGGGCGCGGCGCACGCTGGCGAACAGCTGCGGGAAGTTCTGCGCCGCGTAGTAGGCGTCGCGCGACGCCGCCAGCGAGTGGTGCGTCGCGGTCAGCGCCACATAGCCGGCCGCGCTGCACGCGATGACCAGCGAGATGGTGATGACCTGCCCCTTGCTGCGCATGAGGTCGCGCAGGAGCTTGCGATTGAGCGCCTTCACCAGCTCAGCTCCTCGACCCGGCGGCGACGCGGGTTGTGGCGCTCGGCGACCACGCGGCCGTCGCCCAAGGTCAGCACCCGGTCGGCCATGTCGGCCACCACGGCGTTGTGCGTGATGATCGCGGTGGTGGTGCCGAGCTGGCGGCTGACGGTCTCGATGGCGCTGAGCACCAGGCGCCCGGTCTGGCTGTCGAGCGCGCCGGTGGGCTCGTCGCACAGCAGGAGCTCGGGGCGCTTGGCGATGGCGCGCGCGATGGCCACGCGCTGCTGCTCGCCGCCCGAGAGCTGGGTCGGGAAGTGATCCAGCCGCTCGGCGAGGCCGACCAGCGCCAGCGCCTCCTCGGCGCGCATGGGGTGGCGCGCGATGTCGGTGACCAGGGCGACGTTCTCACGCGCGGTCAGGCTGGGGATGAGGTTGTAGAACTGGAACACGAAGCCGACGTGCTCGCGCCGGTAGCGCGTCAGGGCGTCGTCGCCAGCGTGGGTCAGGTCGTGATCCTGGTAGACCACGGTGCCGGTGCTGGGCACGTCGAGGCCGCCGAGGATGTTGAGCAGGGTCGACTTGCCGCTGCCCGAGGGGCCCAGCAGGATGACCATCTCGCCGCGGGCCAGCGTCAGGTCGACGCCACACAGCGCGCGGATGTCGATCTCACCGACGTGGTAGGTCTTGGTCAGACCGCGCGCTTGCAGCACGCCGTCCATGGCTCAGCTCGCCGCGCTGGCGGGATCGACGGCCTCGGTGTCGAGGGCGAAGGGCGGGTAACGGTCGACCAGCGAGGCGTGATAGGCGATGACGCGGCCCATCCAGCGCAGCATGCCGCGCTGGTAGCGGAACACCACCGGGGGACAGGTGCGGGTGAACAGGATGCCCAGGGCTCCGACCAGCCACAGCAGGCTGGACACGATCGACAGCAGCGCCAGCGCGAGCGCGTGCGGCAGGATGGTCACCAGGCGCAGCAGGGCCGAGCCGGTGCTGGCGCGGCCACAGGGCTCGATCGCGTAGCGCACCGTGGGCGGCGTGGTGCCGCCGGGGAAGCGGTCGCCCAGCATGCCCAGCCAGGCGATGACCTCGATGACCCAGGTCAGGATCGCCGTCATCACGCGGGTATCGGGCCCTGGATAGGGGCGTGCCGGGTCGCGTGACGCCAGCACCGCGGCGGCGATGGGCAAGCTGAGATACAGCGCGCACGCCACCCAGCCGAGCGGCCAGCCGATGAAGCCCAGCAGGGCCATCACCAGGACACGGAGCAGCACCTGGACGCGTTCGTAGGTCGCAGGTTGCTCGGCCACCTCGAGGTGCACGGGGTAGCCGTGGCGGACCTGCGGAGCTGTCAATGTGGTGGGCGTCATGCCCAGGGTGGCTGCATCCGACATGCCCGCTGCCGGGGGCGCTGGCGGGGCGCTTGCAGCGCGGGGCCGCGCAAGGGCTGCTGCCTCAGGCGTTGTGGCGGAAGAAGCTGCGCTTGGTCAGCTCGGCGGCGGTGACATAGAGCAGCGTGATGGCCAGCAAGGTGGCCAGCACCAGCGGGGACAGCGGGGCGAAGCCCAGCCAGTGGGCGCCGGGGATGAACGGGATGGCCACGCAGGCCAGCGCGACCACGGCGCTGGTCCAGGTCAGCACCGCGCCCGGGCGGCTCTGGCCCAGCGGCCGGCGCGAGCGCACCACGAAGGCGACCGCCAGCTCGGTCCACAGCGACTCCACGAACCAGCCGGTGCGAAACTCGACCGGCCCGGCGCCCAGCAGGAGCAGCAGCGCGGCGAAGGTCATGAGGTCGAACAGCGAGCTCAGCACGCCGAACTCGACCATGAAGCGGCCGATGAAGCGCATGTTCCAGCGCCGCGGCTTGGCCACCAGCTCGGGGTCGACGGCGTCACCGGCGAGGCCGATGGCGGGCAGGTCGGACAGCAGGTTGTTGAGCAGGATCTGGCTCGCGAGCAGGGGCAGGAAGGGCAGGAAGGCCGAGGCCACCGCCATGCTGACCATGTTGCCGAGGTTGGCGCTGGTGGTGGTCAGGATGTACTTGAGGGTGTTGGCGAAGGTGCGCCGGCCGGCCTCGATGCCCTGGCGGATGACGTCGAGGCCGGGCTGCATGAGCACGAAGTCGGCGGCCTGCTTGGCGACGTCGACGGCCTGATCGGCCGACAGGCTGGTGTCGGCGGCGTGCATGGCGGGGGCGTCGTTGACGCCATCGCCGAAGAAGCCGACCACGTGGCCGCCCTTGCGCAGGGCGCGGATGATGCGCTCCTTCTGGTTGGGGTCGACCTCGGCGAACAGATCGGTGTCCTCGGCGGCGCGGGGCAGGGCGTCGTCGCTGAGCTCGTCGAGGTCGCGCCCGGTCAGCACGCGGCCCAGGCGCAGCCCGACGGCGCCTGCGACATGGCGGGCCACCAGGTGGCTGTCGCCGGTGATCATCTTGACCCGTACGCCGAGGCGCGCGAGGTCGGCCACCGCCTGCTGCGCGGTGGCCTTGGCATGATCGAGGAAGGTCACGAAGCCGACCAGGGTCAGCTCCTGCTCGTCGGCGTGGCCGTAGCTGGGCCGCGCCGGCAGCGCGCGGGTGGCCACCGCGATGACCCGGATGCCCTGCGCGCACCAGGCGGCGTAGCGGGCGTCGAGGTCGGCGCGCGCGGCGTCGTCGAACTCGAGGTCGGCCGCGCCGACGCGCAGGCGGGTGCACACCGGGGCCAGCAGCGGGAAGGCGCCCTTGCTGATGAGCAGCGCGGTGCTGGCGTCGGCCTCGGCGCCGGCGCGGCGCACCACCACGGACAGCCGCTTGCGCACGAAGTCGTAGGGGATCTCGTCGAGCTTCTGCGTCGCCGCGAGGTCGGGCTGGTGCGCGGCCAGCAGGGCATGATCGAGCGGGTTCTCCAGGCCGGTCTGCAGCGCGGCGTTCAGCGTCGCCAGCTCCATGACCGCGGGTGCGGCGGCGCCGGCGGCGTCCCAGGCGCCGTCGACCGAGGCCACCCCCTCGGTCAAGGTGCCGGTCTTGTCGGTGCACAGCACGTCCATGCTGCCGAGGTCCTCGATGGCCTCGAGCCGCCGCACCAGCACGCCGCAGCCGGCCAGGGTCTCGGCGCCGCGCGCCAGGTTGACGCTGAGGATGGCGGGCAAGAGCTCCGGGCTGAGGCCGACCGCGAGCGCGACCGAAAACAGCAGCGTCTCCAGCGGCGCGCGCCCGAGCAGCACGTTGACCGCGAAGACCAGGATCACCATGACCAGCATGGCGACCACCAGCAGGTAGCCGAAGCGGCGCAGGCCGCGCTCGAACTCGGTCTCGGGCGGGCGCAGCTGCAGGTGCGCGGCGACCTCGGCGAACACCGTCTCGGTCGCGGTACGCGCGACCAGGCAGCGCGCGGTGCCGCTGCGCACGTGGGTGCCGGCGAAGACGCAGCAGCTGCGCTGGCCGAGGCCGGCGCTGGCGGCGACCGGGCCGGGGCGCTTCTCGACCGGGAAGCTCTCGCCGGTCAGGATGGCGTCGCTGACGAAGAAGTCGGTGGCCTCGAGCACGACGGCGTCGGCGGGCACCACGCTGCCGGCCGACAGGTGCACGACGTCGCCGGGCACCACCTCGCGCACCGGGACGTCGGTCAGCACGCCGTCGCGCAGCACCTCGGCGTGGATGCGCACGCGCGCCAGCAGCGCCGCCAGCGCGGTCTCGGCGCGGTACTCGCGGCGATAGCCGATCCACACCGTGACCAGCACGATGGCGCCCACGATGCCCGCGTCGATCCACTCGCGCCCGACCGCGGAGGCGCCGGCCGCGAACAGCAAGAGCAGCATGAGCGGGCTGCGCAGCTGGCGCCCCAGCACGCGCAGGCGGCTGGCGGCGCGGGTCTCGCGCAGAGCGTTCTCGCCGTGCTCGCGCAGGCGCCGCGCGGCCTCGCGCGCGGTCAGCCCCTGCGGCGACGAGTCCAGGGCGCGCGCGACCTCGGCGGCGGGCTGCGACCAGTAGGCGTCCTTGTCGCCGGTCATGCCGTCACCATGGCCATGGCCGACCGGCGCCGCGGCGCTCGGGCGCGCGGGTCAGGCGCACCAGGGCGATGCCATGGATGGCGCCCACCACCGCGCCGGTGCCGGCCAGGGCCAGCAGCGCCAGCAGCACGAACCCCACGGTGACCCCACCCGCGGGGACGCCCCCGGCGACCAGGAAGACCAGCGGCATGCCGGCGGCCCAGGCCAGCGCGTTGGCCGCCATCCACCAGCCCGAGCGGCGCACATGGCGGCGCAGCACGCGCCACTGGAACAGCGCCAGCACCGGGCCCCCGATGGCGCCCAGCGCGGCGGCCAGCGCCAGCTGCAGCAGCGCCGACGGCTCCACCGGCGGGCCGGCGACGCCGCCGACGGCGCCGAGATCCATCAGCGTGCTGGGCAGCATGCCGAGCAGCCAGGCCACCAGGGCGCCGGCTGCGCTGGCCGCGATCCAGGCCCGCGCCCGCAGCGCGGGCAGGCGGCGGCGCAGCACCCACCACTGGGCGGTGCCGACCACGACACCCTCGAACAGGCCGAGCAGCACGATCCCCAGGCTGGTCAGCGGGCCGGGCAGGCCGCCGAGGTGCGGCGCCAGCAGCGCGATGGCCAGCGCGACGCCGCCGAGACCGAGCAGCTCACCTGCGGCGTTGGCGCCGGTCCAGCGCAGCCACAGCGCCTGTTCGGGGTGTGCGCGCCTCATGCCCCGGGGTGGAGCATGCGCCGTGCCGACGGGGGCGCCGCGTCATGGCCGGCGAGCGCGCAAGATCTGCGTGGGCCGGCGGCGGCGCGCAGCGGCCGCGGCGGGTCAGGTCGCGGCGGGCGCGAGCGGCGCGTCGGTCAGGTCGCGGTGGGCGCGAGCGGGCGCGCCAGCACCACGGTGTTGCCCTCGGGGTCGCACAGATACGCGGCCTCGTCGCCCCACGGGCGCGGTGCCAGCGCGGACAGCACGCGCGCACCCAGCCGTGTGGCGCGGCCAAGCGCGGCCTCGAGGCCGGCGCCGTCACAGCCGAGGTACAGCTCGGTGCGGGTCAGCGCGTCCGGCGCGGTCGCCGGCGGCAGCACGCCGGTGTTGCTCGCGAAGCCGGTGTCGACATACAGCCCGAGCCGCATGCCTCCCGCCAGCGCCAGCTCGACATAGACCGGGACCTCGACCGTCGCCGTGGCCCCCAGCAGGTCGCGATAGAAGGCCACCATGGCCGCGAGGTCACGCACCGCGAGGATGACCAGGACCAGCCGCGGCGCGGGCGCGGCCTCGGGCGTCGCTGCCGGGGCGCTCACTCGGCGCGCCCCAGGCCGGCCAGCCGCAGCGCCTCGGTGATCTCGTCGAGGATGGCCGGGTCATCGATGGTGGCCGGCATGCGGAACTGCTTGCCGTCGGCGATGGCGCGGATGGTCCCGCGCAGCACCTTGCCCGAGCGCGTCTTGGGCAGCCGCTGCACCACCAGCGCCAGCTTGAAGCTGGCCACCGGGCCGATGCGGTCCCGCACCAGCCGCACCACCTCGGCGCAGATCTCGGCGTGCGGCCGCGCGCAGCCGGCCTTGAGCACCAGCAGGCCGATGGGCAGCTGGCCCTTGAGCTCGTTGGCGATGCCCACGCAGGCGCACTCGGCGACGTCGGGGTGCGCGGCCAGGACCTCCTCGATGCCTCCGGTCGACAGCCGATGGCCAGCGACATTGATGATGTCGTCGGTGCGCGCCATCACGAAGACATAGCCGTCGTCGTCGACATAGCCGGCGTCGGCGGTGTGGTAGTAGCCCGGGTATTCGTGCAGGTACGACTTCACGAAGTGGTCGTCCTTGCGCCACAGCGTGGGCAGCGCGCCCGGCGGCAGCGGCAGCTTCAGACACAGCGCTCCGATGTCGCCGTGCGGCAGCTCGTGGCCCGACTCGCCCAGCACGCGCAGGTTCCAGCCCGGCACCGGCTTGGTCGGCGAGCCATGCTTGATCGGCAGCAGGCCGAGGCCGACGAAGTTGGCCACGATGGGCCAGCCGGTCTCGGTCTGCCAGTAGTGATCGATGACCGGCACCCCGAGCTGCTGCTCGGCCCAGGCGATGGTGGGGGGATCGCCGCGCTCGCCGGCCAGGAACAGCGTGCGCAGACAGCCGAGGTCGTAGCGCTGGCGCAGCACGCCATCGAAGTCCTCGCGCTTGATGGCGCGGAACGCGGTCGGCGCCGTGAACAGCGCACGCACGCCGTGCTGGTTGATGACGCGCCAGAACGCGCCGGCGTCGGGCGTGCCCACCGGCTTGCCCTCGTACAGGATGGTGGTGCAGCCGTGCAGCAGCGGCCCGTACACGATGTACGAGTGGCCGACCGCCCAGCCCAGGTCGGACGCGGCCCAGAACACCTCGCCGCGCTCGATGCCATAGATGGCGTGCATCGACCACTCCAGCGCGACCGCATAGCCGCCGCTGTCGTGCACCACGCCCTTGGGGATGCCGGTGGTCCCCGAGGTGTACAGGATGTACAGCGGATGGCCCGCGTCCACGGCCACACACGCGGCCGGCCGCGCCGTGACCATGAGGGCGCCGAAGTCGTGATCGCGCCCGGGCACCAGCTCGGCCTCGAGCATGGGCCGCTGCAGGATGACGCAGGCCTCGGGCTTGTGCGTGGCCTGCGCGATGGCGGCGTCGAGCAGCGGCTTGTAGGGCAGCACGCGCTGGATCTCGACGCCACACGACGCCGACACGATGACCCGGGGCTGCGCGTCGTCGATGCGCGTGGCCAGCTCGGCCGCGGCGAAGCCGCCGAACACCACCGAGTGGATGGCGCCCAGGCGCGCGCACGCCAGCATGGCGATGACCGCCTCGGGGACCATCGGCATGTAGATGAGGACGCGGTCGCCGCTGACCACACCCAGCGAGCGCAGCGCCCCGGCGAAGCGCGCGGTCAGGTCGCAGAGCTCAGCGTAGCTGTAGGTCGTGCACACCCCGGTGACCGGGCTGTCATAGATCAGCGCGGCGCGCTCGCCGTGACCGGCCTCGACGTGACGATCCAGCGCGTTGTGACAGACGTTGAGCTTGGCGCCCGCGAACCACTGGTAAAACGGCGCGCGCGAGGCGTCGCACACCAGGTCCCAGCGGCGCTCCCAGGTGATGGCCTCGGCGGCCTCGGCCCAGAACTCGTCGGGCTGGGCCAGCGAGCGGGCGTAGACCTCGGCGTGGCGACTGCGATGCGGCATCACGGCCCTCCAGCGCGACGATACACCCGTGTCGCGCAAAGTTTGCAGTCGCGAGGACGAGGGACGGCGACCGCGGGGTTGTGGTAGCAAGGTGAGTCATGTCGGCCGCTGACGCGCAGCTGGTGGGTGAGGTGGTGGCGCGGCATGGCGGTGACCGCCACGGCCTACTGCAAATGTTGTGCGACGTGCAGGCGCGCCTGCATCACGTGCCCGCGGGCGTGGCGGCCGAGCTGGGTCGGGCCCTGGGCCTGCCGGCGACCGAGGTCGAGGCGGTGCGCAGCTTCTACTCGTTCCTGAGCGCGCGGCCGCTGGGCGAGTACGTCATCCACTTCAGCGACAACGTCATCGACCGCATGGGTGGCAGCGTGGCGCTGCTGGCGCGCCTGTGCCGTCACCTCGAGGTCAGCCCCGGCGAGCCGCGCGGCGACGGTCGCGTCACCGTGGCCACGACCTCGTGCACCGGGATGGCCGACCAGGGGCCGGCGGCGCTGGTCAACGGGCGCGCGCTGACCCGGCTGGATGTCGCGCGGGTCGACGCCATCGCCGATCTGGTCGAGCGCCGCGTGCCGGTCGCGCAGTGGCCGGCGGCGTGGTTCGTGGTCGACGACCAGGTGCGCCGCGCGGGGGCGCTGCTGGCCGATGCACCGGCGCCGGGGGCCGCGCTGGCGGCGGCGCTGGCGCGCGGGGCCGACGCCACCCTGGCCGAGCTGGCGGCGGCCGATCTGCGCGGCTGTGGCGGGGCCGGCTTTCGCACCGCGCGCAAGTGGGCCGGGGCGCGGGCGGCGGCCGCGGCTGGCCCGGACGGCGCGCGCTTCGTGCTGTGCAACGCCGACGAGGGCGAGCCTGGGACGTTCAAGGATCGGGTGCTGCTGTCGCGCCAGGCCGACGCCGTGCTGGAGGGCATGACGCTGTGTGCGCTGGTCATCGGCGCGCGCCGCGGGGTGCTGTATGTGCGCCACGAGTATCGCTATCTGGAGGCGACGCTGCAGGCGGTGCTGGCCGCGCGGCGCACCGCCGGCCTGCTCGGCGACGCCATCCTGGGCAGCGCGCTCTGCTTCGACGTCGAGCTGCACTGGGGCGCCGGGGCCTACATCTGCGGCATGGAGACCGCGATGATCGAGAGCATCGAGGGCAAGCGCGGGGTGCCTCGCCACCGCGCGCCGCTGCCGGTGGTGCACGGCTATCGGGGCGGCCCCACCGTGGTCAACAACGTGGAGACCTTCGCGCTGGCCAGCCTGATCAGCGCGCGCGGCGCGGCCGCCTTCAGCGCGCTGGGCACGCCGGAGTCGCGCGGCAGCAAGCTGTTCTGCGTGTCGGGCGACTGCGAGCGGCCCGGGCTCTACGAGCACGCCTACGGGCTGACGGTGCAGGAGCTGCTCGACGCGTGTGGCGCGGGCGCGACCCAGGCGGTCCAGGTCGGCGGCCCCAGCGGCACCCTGATCGGCCCCGCGGAGTTCGCGCGCCGGCTGTGCTGGGAGGACCTGCCCACGGTCGGGACCATGATGATCTTCGGGGCCGATCGCGACCTGTTCGAGCAGGTGCGCGGCTTCGCCGAGTTCTTCCAGCACGAGAGCTGCGGGCTGTGCACGCCGTGCCGGGTCGGCACCACCATGCTGCGCCGGCTGTGCGACAAGGTCGCGCGCGGGGCGGCGGCGCCGGCGGATCTGGTGGACGCGCAGCGCCTGGGCGGCCTGATGAAGCTGGCCTCGCACTGCGGGCTGGGGCAGACCGCGGCCAACCCGGTGCTCGACGCCATCAAGAAGTTCCCCCACATCTTCACCAGCCGCATGGCCGCGGGCGCGGCGGCCGAGGCCGGCCCCAGCTTCGACCTCGACGGCGCGCTGGCCGAGGCGCGCGCGCTGACCGGGCGCGACGATCCCGAGGCCCACCTGCGATGAGCGCCGCCGGCAAGTGCTTCCGCCTCGACGGCGCCGAGATCCCGTTTCGCGATGGCCAGGGGGTGCTGGAGGCCGCGCTCGACGCCGGACGCTACATCCCGCACCTGTGCTTCGAACCTGGCCTGCCGCCGCACGACTCGTGCCGGCTGTGCACCGTCATGGTCGGAGGTCGCGCCGCCGCGGCGTGCTCGCTGCCGGCCGCCGAGGGGCTCGACGTGGTGTCCGACAGCCCCGAGCTGGGCGACGCGCGCCGGCAGCTGCTGCAGCTCCTGTTCAGCGAGGGCAACCACATCTGCCCGGGCTGTGAGCGCAGCGGCGACTGCAAGCTGCAGGCGAGCGCCTACGCCGCCGGCATGCAGGACAACCACTTCCCTCAGCTGTTCCCGGTGCGCGAGCGCGACGCCTCGCACCCCGACGTGCTGCTGGATCGCGATCGCTGCATCCTGTGCGAGCTGTGCGTGCGCGGCAGCCGGCTGCTCGACGGCAAGGACGTGTTCGCCATCGCGCGGCGGGGGATCGCCAGCCAGCTGGTGGTCAACTCGCCGAGCGGCCTGCTGGGTGACAGCGCGCTGGCCGTGACCGATCACGCGGTGCGGCTGTGCCCGGTGGGGGCGCTGCTGCCCAAGCGGCCCGCGGCGCTGGTGCCGCTGGGCAAGCGCAGCTACGCCCAGGAGTCCATCGCGACGGTCGAGCTGCGCCGCCACGCCGCGCGCAAGCCGGGGCAGCCATGAAGAAGCTGCGCATGGCGACCTGCTCGCTGGCGGGCTGCTTCGGCTGTCACATGTCGCTGCTCGACGTCGACGAGCGGCTGCTGACGCTGCTCGAGAGGGTCGACCTCGACCGCACCCCGCTGACCGACCTCAAGCAGGTCGGCCCCGAGGTCGACCTCGGCCTCATCGAGGGCGGCGTGTGCAACGCCGAGAACGTCCACGTCCTGCGCGAGTTCCGGGCCCGCTGTCGCATCCTGGTCGCGGTCGGCGAGTGCGCCATCAGCGGCGGCGTGCCCGCGCTGCGCAACCACTTCACGCTGCGCGAGTGTCTCGAGACCACCTACCTGGACGGCGTCGGCGTCGACAACCCGCAGATCCCGAACGACCCCGAGCTCCCGCTGCTCTTGTCGAAGGTGCACCCCATCCACGAGGTGGTGAAGATCGACCACTACCTGCCTGGCTGTCCGCCCTCGGCGGACGCCTTCTTCCACTTCCTGAGCCGCCTGGCCGCGGGCCAGGACCCCACGCTGCCCGCGGCGCTGCTGCGCTACGACTGAGAGGCGCCATGGCCGACGTCCAGCCCACCGCTCCGCGCCGCGTCGTCATCGAACCGGTCAGCCGTGTCGAGGGCCACGGCAAGGTCACGCTGCTGCTCGACGACGCCGGGCGCGTGACCCAGGCGCGGCTGCACATCGTGGAGTTCCGCGGCTTCGAGAAGTTCATCACCGGGCGCGCCTTCTGGGAGGTCCCGGTGCTGGTGCAGCGCCTGTGCGGGATCTGCCCCATCAGCCACCACCTGGCGGCGGGCAAGGCGGTCGACATGCTGGTCGGCGCGCGGGTGCTGACGCCGACCGCCGACAAGGTGCGCCGGCTGGCTCACCTCGGCCAGATCTTGCAGAGCCACGCGCTGCACTTCTTCCACCTGTCGAGCCCGGATCTGCTGCTGGGCTTCGACGCCGAGGTCGGGCAGCGCAACCTGCTCGGCGTGCTGGCCGCGCACCCCGAGGTGGCGCGGCGGGGGATCGCGCTGCGCGCCTACGGCCAGGAGGTGCTGCGGCTCCTGACTGGCAAGCGCGTGCACGGCGTGCTGGTGGTGCCGGGGGGGATCAACCAGGCGCTGGGCGCGGCGGCGCGGGCGACGCTGCAGCGCGACATCGATCAGATCGTGACCTGGTGTCAGGACTCGGTGACGCTGGCGCGCGAGCTCTACCTGCGTGACGAGCCGCGCAACCAGGCCTTCGGCAGCTTCCGCTCCAGCTTCCTGGGGCTGACCCGCGCCGACGGCGCGCTGGAGCTCTACGACGGCGGGCTGCGCGCGCGCGACGCCGACGGCCAGACCATCTTCGATCACGTCGATCCGGTCGAGTACACCCGGTATCTGCGCGAGGAGGTGCGCAGCTGGACCTACCTCAAGTTCCCCTACATCGTCAGCCGCGGGCGCGACGCCGGCTGGTACCGCGTCGGGCCGCTGGCGCGCGTCAACAACGCCGACGCCATCACCACCCCGCTGGCCGAGGCCGAGCGAGTGCGCTTCCGTGCCCACGGCGGCGCGACCCCGGTGTGGGCCAGCCTGGCCTACCACTGGGCGCGCATGATCGAGATGCTGCACTGCGCCGAGGAGATCCGCGTGCTGCTGGCCGATCCCGAGCTGGGCGGCAGCGAGCTGGTGGTCAAGGGTGAGCGCCAGGGCACCGGCATCGGCGTCATCGAGGCGCCGCGCGGCACCCTGTTCCACCACTACGAGGCCGACGACCAGGGGCTGGTCACGCGCTGCAACCTCATCGTGTCGACCACCAGCAACAACCAGGCGATGAACACCGCGGTCGAGCGCGTCGCCGCCGAATACTTCGATGGTCGCGCCATCACCGAGGGGCTGCTCAACCACATCGAGGTCGCCATCCGCGCCTATGATCCGTGCCTGTCGTGCGCGACCCACGCGCTGGGGCAGATGCCGCTGGAGGTCAGCGCGCTGGCGCCTGACGGGGCGGTGGTCGACCTGGTGCGCCGCGCGGCCGATGGCACGCTGACCCGGCCAGGTGCGCCATGAGCGCGGGCGGGGCAGGGCTGGTCGTGCTGGGCTGTGGCAACCCGAGTCGGGGGGACGATGCGCTGGGCTGCGAGCTCCTGCAGCGGCTGGAGCGGCTGGTCGCCGACGAGGCGCTGGCGGTCGAGTGTGTGCTGGGGTTCCAGCTGCAGATCGAGCACGCGCTCGACATCGTGGGGCGCAAGCTGGTGCTGTTCGTCGATGCCTCGGTGTCGGCCCAGGCGCCGTTCAGCTTCGGCCCGGTGGCGGCGCGGGCCGAGCGCGCGCCGACCACACACGCGCTGTCGCCGGGCGGCGTGCTCGAGGTGCTGGAGCGTGTGCAAGGCCAGGTGGCGCCGCCCGCCTATGTGCTGGCGGTGCGCGGCGCCGCGTTCGAGCTGGGCGAGGGGCTGAGCCCGGCGGCCGCCAAGAACCTCGAGCTGGCCTGGCACCTGCTGCAGCAGCTGGTGCGCGCGCCGTCGCCGGCGGCCTGGCGCGCCCGCGCCGAGGCGGCCTGATGCACGAGCTGTCGCTGGCGCAGGGCGTGCTCGAGGAGCTGGAGGCGGCCGCGCGCCGCCACGCGTTCACGCGGGTCTGCAGCCTGGAGCTCGAGGTCGGCGTGCTGGCCGGTGTGGATCTGGAGGCGCTGCGCTTCGCCCTCGACGCCATCCTGCCCGGCACCCTGGCCGCCGCCGCCGAGGTCCGGCTCATCGAGCGCCTCGCCGAGGGCACCTGCACCTCGTGCGGCCACACCGCCCCGCTGCACGATCGGCTGCAGCCGTGCCCGGCCTGCAACGCCCTGGGTCGCCGCGCCCACGGCGGCATGGCCCTCACCCTCGGCAAGCTGGAGGTCGAGTAACCATGTGCGCCACCTGCGGCTGCTCGACCGCGACCCACGAGCACGAGCACGAGCACGAGCACGAGCACGAGCACGAGCACGAGCACGAGCACGAGCACGCCCACGTGCCCTCGGCCCGCCGCGTCGTCGATCTCGAGCGCTCCCTGCTCGCCCACAACGACCGCTTCGCCGCCGCCAACCGCCGCCGCCTCGCCGCCCGTGACGTCCTGGCGCTCAACCTCCTGTCCAGCCCGGGCAGCGGCAAGACCACGCTCCTGGTCGAGACCCTGCGTCGCCTGCTGCCACAGCGCCCCGCCGCCGTCATCGAGGGTGACCAGCAGACCAGCCTCGACGCCGACCGCATCCGCGCCGCCGGCGCGCCCGCCATCCAGCTCAACACCGGTCGCGGCTGCCACCTCGAGGCCCACGGGGTCGGCCACGCGCTCGACGACCTCGGCGCCCCCTCGTCCCCGGCAGCGTCCTCTTCATCGAGAACGTCGGCAACCTGGTGTGCCCCGCGCTGTTCGACCTCGGCGAGGCCCACAAGGTCGTCCTGCTCTCGGTCACCGAGGGAGACGACAAGCCGCTCAAGTACCCCGACATGTTCGCGGCCGCCGACCTCGTGCTCATCAGCAAGATCGATCTCTTGCCGCACGTGCAGTTCGACGTCGCGCGCTGCCTGGCCTCGGCCCGCCTGGTCAACCCGACCCTGACCGCGCTGACGCTCAGCGCGCACAGCGGCGCCGGCATGGACGACTGGCTGGGCTGGCTGGCCGCCGCGCGCGTGCCCACCAGCGCCCGGCCGCCGACGCCGACGCCGGCGCCAGCGCCAGCGCGATGACGCGGACCCGCCTCCACGTGCGCGGCGCGGTGCAGGGCGTCGGCTTCCGCCCCTTCATCCATCGCCTGGCCAGCGAGCGCGCCCTGGCCGGCTGGGTGTGCAACCACCCCGACGGCGTTCTGGCCGAGCTGCAAGGCCCCGCCGCCGCCATCGGCGCGCTGCTGTCCGCGCTGACCAGCGAGGCTCCGGACGCCGCGCGCATCGACGCCGTCGACACCGAGCCGGTCGCCCCCGACCCCGCCGCCGCCGGCTTCCACATCGTCGCCAGCGTCGCCACTGCCCTCGACCGCGCCCAGCACCCCGTGCTGCCACCCGATCTCGCGACCTGCGCCGCCTGCCTGGCCGAGGTCGCCGATGCCCACGGACGTCGCCACCGCTACCCCTTCACCAGCTGCACCGCGTGCGGCCCGCGCTACTCGATCGCGCTGGCGCTGCCCTATGACCGCGCCCGCACCAGCATGGGCGACTTCTCGCTGTGCCCCGCCTGCGCGCGCGAGTACCACGACCCCGCCGATCGTCGCCACCACGCCCAGCCGCTGGCGTGCCCAGCCTGCGGCCCGGTGCTGCGCCTCGAGGATCCCGCCGGCACCGTGCTGGCGCGCGCCGACCACGCCCTGCGCACCGCCGCCGCTGCCCTGCAGGACGGCGCCATCGTCGCGGTCGCGGGCCTGGGCGGGTACCAGCTCATGTGCGACGCCAGCGACGACGCCGTCGTGCAGCGCCTGCGCACCCGCAAGCGCCGCCCCGACAAGCCCTTCGCTCTCCTGCTGACCCCGGCGCAGCTCGACGCCTGCTGCCAGGTCTCCGCCGCCGAGCGCGCCGTGCTGACCTCCTCGCGCGCCCCCATCGTCCTGCTGCAGCGCCGCGTCGCCGCCACCGCCACCGCCACCGCCACCGCCACCGCCACCGCCACCGCCACCGCCACCGCCACCGCCGACACCGGGCTGGCCATCGCCTCCGCCGTCGCACCGGGCCAGCCCCGCCTCGGCGTCATGCTGCCCGCGACCGCGCTGCACCACCTCTTGCTGGCCGACAGCGGCCGCGCGCTGGTGTGCACCAGCGGCAACCTCGGCGACGAGCCCATGGCGACCCGGCCCGACGACGCGCGCGCCCGGCTGAGCGCCATCGCCGATCTCCTGCTGCACCACGACCGCGCCATCGTGCGCCCGGTCGACGACTCCGTCCTGCGCGTCGACGCCCGCGGCGTCACGCTGCTGCGCCGCGCTCGCGGCTATGCCCCCGCCGGCCACCGCGTCGCCGCCGCGGTCGCACCACCCGCACCGCCCATCCTGGCCCTGGGCGGCCACCAGAAGGGCACCCTCACGTTGCTGGCCGACGGTGTCGCCCTGGTCAGCCAGCACCTCGGCGATCTGGGCAGCGCCGAGGGCGCCGACCTGCTGGCGCGCGCCGCCGCCGATCTGCTGGCCTTCCAGCAGGTGCGCCCGGCGCTGATCGCCTGCGATCTGCACCCTGACTACGCCTCGACCCGCCTGGCCGAGGCGCTGGCCGCGCAGCACGGCGCGCGCCTGGTGCGGGTGCAGCACCACCACGCCCACGCGCTGGCCTGTGCCGCCGATCGCGGCCTGGCCGGGCGGTTCCTGGCCCTGACCTGGGATGGCGCCGGCCTCGGCGACGACGGCACCAGCTGGGGCGGCGAGGCCCTCGTGGTCACGTCGACCGGCTACCGCCGCGTCGGGCGCCTGCGCCGCTTCGCGCTGCCCGGCGGCGACGCCGCCAGCCGCGAACCACGCCGCAGCGCGCTCGGCCTGGCCTGGGCCTGCTGCGGCGACGACCTGCCCGCCGAGCTGACCGCCTGCTTCAGCCCCGGCGAGCTCACCACCCTGACCCGCGCGCGCGACGCCGGCCTGGCCATGCCCACCACCTCCAGCATCGGCCGCCTGTTCGACGCCGTCGCCGCGCTCACCGGCGTGCGTCACCAGCGTGGCTACGAGGGCCAGGCCGCCACCCTGCTGGAGCACCTCGCGACCGCCTACACCGGCGCGTCTGTCGCCGTCCCGGCCTGGCCGCTGACCGCGCACGCCGACCTGCTCGAGGCCGATCCGGCACCGCTGGTCCGCGCCATGCTGGCCGCCCGGCGCGCGGGCGCTGCTCCCGGCGCGCTCGCCCTCGCGCTGCACGAGGCCCTGGCCGCGCTGGCCCTGGCCTTGGTCCGCCACGCCGACCTGCCCGACGTCGTGCTCACCGGCGGCTGCTTCCAGAACGCCCTGCTGACCGCGCGCGTGACCGCCGCGCTCGAGGCCGCCGGCCACCGCGTGCACAGCCACGCCGACTTCCCCGCCAACGACGGCGCCCTCTCGCTCGGCCAGGCCGTCGCCGCCGCCCGCGCCCACGCCGCCGCAGCTACCGCCACCACCACCGCCACCACCACCGCCACCACCACCACCACCACCACCACCACCACCGCGAGCGCCACCGCCCACGACGCAGGAGTCGCCTGATGTGTCTGGCCATCCCCGGGTTGGTCCTCAGCATCGGCGACGACGCCCTGCGCAGCGCGCGGGTCGACTTCGGCGGTGTCATCAAGCCCATCAGCCTGGCGCTGCTGCCCGAGGCCCGCGTCGGCGACCACGTCCTGGTCCACGCCGGCCTCGGCCTGCAGATCCTCGACGAGGCCGCCGCGCGCGACGTCTTCGCCGCCGTCGCCGAGCTCGAGCGCGGCCTG
This sequence comes from Deltaproteobacteria bacterium, assembly GCA_020853705.1. Taxonomy (GTDB): domain Bacteria; phylum Myxococcota_A; class Polyangia; order Haliangiales; family JADYYK01; genus JADYYK01. The sequence goes on along the minus strand of JADYYK010000278.1, from coordinate 18,880 downwards.
GCCGACCCCGACCCCGGCTCCGACCCCGACCCCGGCTCCGAGCCCTCGCCATGAAGTTCCTCGACGAATACCGCGACGCCGCCGCGGTGCGCACCCTGGCCGCGGCCATCACCCGCGCCACCACCCGGCCATGGTCGCTGATGGAGGTCTGCGGCGGCCAGACCCACAGCATCGTGCGCTTCGGTCTCGATCAGCTGCTGCCGCCCCGGTTGCGCCTGCTGCACGGCCCTGGCTGCCCGGTCTGCGTCACCCCCATCGACCTCATCGACGCCGCCATCACCATCGCGCGCCAGCCCGGCGTCATCCTGTGCAGCTTCGGCGACATGCTGCGCGTGCCCGGCAGCGCCGCCGACCTGCAGGCCGCGCGCAGAGCCGGCGCCGACGTGCGCGTGGTCTACTCGCCGCTCGACGCCGTGGCCATCGCCGCCGACAACCCCGGCCTCCAGGTGGTCTTCTTCGCGGTCGGCTTCGAGACCACCGCGCCCGCCAACGCCCTCGCCGTGGTCGAGGCCCGCCGTCAGGGCCTCGGCAACTTCTCGATGCTGGTGTCCCACGTCCTGGTGCCGCCCGCGCTGGAGGCCATCCTGGCCAGCCCCGAGTGCCAGGTCGACGGCTTCCTCGCCGCCGGCCATGTGTGCACCGTGATGGGCACCGCCGCCTACGGCCCCATCGTGGCGCGCCACCGCGTCCCCATCGTGGTGACCGGCTTCGAACCCGTCGATCTCCTGTCCGGCGTCCTCATGCTGGTCGAGCAGCTCGAGGCCGGCCGCGCCGAGCTCGGCAACCAGTACCAGCGCGTGGTGCGCAGCGAGGGCAACCGCGCCGCGCAGGCGCTGCTCGACGACGTCTTCGAGATCACCGATCGCACCTGGCGCGGGATCGGCCCCATCGCCGGCAGCGGCTGGGCCCTGCGTCCGGCCTGGTCCGGCTTCGACGCCGCGCTGCGCTTCTCCGCCGCGCTGGCCCCCACGCCCGGCGCCGCCGCCGCCCCGGCGCCCGCCTCCGAGTGCCAGAGCGGCCGCGTCCTCCTCGGCCTGCTGTCGCCGCCCGACTGCCCGGCCTTCGGCACGCGCTGCACGCCCGAGCGCCCGCTCGGCGCCACCATGGTCTCGGGCGAGGGCGCCTGCGCCGCCTACCATCGCTACCGCCGCGCCGAGGCCACACCATGAAGCCACCCGTCGTCGCCCCGGACCCGGCGACCCTGGCCTGCCCGACCCCGGCCGCGCCTCCCGACACTGCGCAGCTCGCCCACGGCGGCGGCGGCCGCGCCATGCACGACCTGCTGACCCGTCGCATCCTGCCCGCCCTCGACGCCCCCACACCGGCCGGCGGCTCCGCTGCCCCGGCCGCCCCCGAACGTCACGACGCCGCCGTGGTCGACCTCGGCGGCGCGCGGATCGCCCTGACCACCGACACCTTCGTGGTCAGCCCGCGCAGCTTCCCCGGCGGCGACCTCGGCAGCCTCGCGGTCTACGGCACCGTCAACGATCTCGCCTGCGCCGGCGCCACCCCGTCGCACCTCAGCTGCGCGCTGCTCCTCGAGGAGGGCTTCCCGCTAGACGAGCTCGACCGCATCGTCGCCTCCATGCAGCGCGCCGCCACCCGCTGCAACGTCCGCATCGTCACCGGCGACACCAAGGTGGTCGAGCGCGGCAAGGGCGACGGCCTCTTCATCAACACCAGCGGCGTCGGCCTGGTGCCCGCCGGCGTCGTCATCGGCCCGCGCCAGCTGCGCCCCGGCGATGTGGTCCTGGTCAGCGGCGACGTCGGCCGGCACGGCGTCGCCATCATGACCGTGCGCGCCGGCCTCAGCTTCGAGACCGCCATCGACAGCGACTGCGCCCCGGTGCACGAGCTGGTCGCCGCCCTGCTCGGCGCCGGCGTCGTGCCGAGCTGCCTGCGCGATCCCACCCGTGGTGGCCTCGCCGCCGCGCTCAACGAGCTGGCCCTCGATGGCCACGTCGGGTTCGAGGTCGACGCCAGCAGCATCCCGGTCAGCCCCGGCGTCGCCGCGGTGTGCGAGCTGCTCGGCCTCGACCCGCTGCACGTCGCCTGCGAAGGCCGCCTGGTCATCACCGTGCGCGCCGCCGACGCCGAGCGCGCGCTCGCCACCCTGCGCGCCACCCCGGGCGGCCACGCCGCCACCCGCATCGGCACCGTCACCGGCGACGGCCCCGGCCGCGTCGTCCTGCGCACCACCCTGGGCACGCGCCGCATCCTCGATCTGCCCAGCGGCCAGCTGTTGCCTCGCATCTGCTGAGCCGGCTTCGCGCCCGCACCCGCGAAGAAGCTGCGGCCGGCCCCGTTCAGCCAGCCAGCGCTGCGCGTCTCACCTACATGGCCTCGTGCAACCCCCGGGATGCAGTGACCAGCGCGTCAGGCATGGCCGATGCACTGCGTCAAGACATGCAGCCACGCGGAGGTTGACCATGCGCAACATCCTCATCGCCCTCTCCACCTTGCTCGTCGCCTCACTGCCGGCGTGTGGCACCGCCGACGAGAGCGACATCGTCGATCAGCCCGAGATGCGTCCCCTGGCCCTGCGCCTCGAGGACGGTCGCACCCTGGCGGTGGCGCCGACCGGCAGCACCATGCTGGTCACCGGGCGCTACCTCGACGGCCACAGCCTGCCGCGCACCGCCGCAGTCGCGGTGCTCGAAGGCAGCGTCGATGTCGGCGTCACCGCCCAGGGCACCTTCGGCCTCAACGCCGTCAGGCTCGAGCTGGGCGACGTCATCGCCTATCCCGGCGGCGTGCCGCTGCACCTGACCGATGTGCGCGCCCGCCTCGAGCAGCCGATCCGGCTGCACACCGCGTGGTCCGACGACGGCCTCGCGCTCGACGCCGTCGGCGACGTCACGCTGCTGCTCGACTGGTCGCTGCAGGTGCAAGGGCAGCCCTATGAGCTGGCCCAGCAGCGCCTGACCGAGATCCCGGTGCACATCTCGGTCGTGGCCATGGGCCCGAGCCACGTCGGCCTGCACATCGCGGCCACGCGGCCCGGCGTGTTCTGGAGCTGGGGCGGCATGCTGGAGCTCAGCGACCTCGACCTCGACCTCAACGCCAGCGACGTCATCCGCGTCCCGCGCATCGAGCAGACCGCGCCGACGACCCTCTTGCCCTGAGCGCCCCCAGCGCTGTCAGCCTGGCGGCGTCCCGACCGCCGCGTGTGCGCCCGCACCCGCGGCGGTTCCGTCATCCGTCGGGGCCGACACGTCCGAGACGATCCTGCCGTCCTTGAGCACGATCTGGCGCGACGCCCGCGCCGCATAGTCTGGGTTGTGGGTGACCATCACGATGGTCATGCCCTCGCGCGACAGCTTCTCGAACTCCTCGATCACGATCTCGCCGTTGACGCTGTCGAGGTTGCCGGTCGGCTCGTCGGCCAGCAGGATGGCCGGCTGCCCCGCGATGGCGCGCGCGATCGACACCCGCTGCTGCTGACCGCCCGACATCTTGCCCGGGCGCCGCCCGGCCAGCTCCGCGATGCCCAGGCGTTGCAGCGCCGCCTGCGCCCGCTGCCGCGCCTCGCGCTGCGACAGCCCACGCCTGAGCAGCGGGATCATGATGTTCTCGGCCGCGCTGAACTCGGGCAGCAGGAAGTGGAACTGGAACACGAAGCCCAGCCGCTCGTTGCGCAGCCGCGCGCGCTCGCCGTCGTCGAGCGCGCTGGCGTCCACGCCGTCGATCAGCACCTGCCCGCTGCTGGGCCGGTCGAGCGCCCCCAGCAGGTACAGCAGCGTGCTCTTGCCCGAGCCGCTGGCCCCGACCAGGGCCACGAACTCGCCGCGCGCGACCCGCAGATCGAGCCCGTGCAGGATGACCTGATCGAGCGCTCCCAGCTTGCGCACCAGCGCCCGCGTCTCCAGCACCGGCGCCGCGCCCGCGCTGCCCGTCGCGCCCATCAGCCGACCTGCCCGCGCAGCACATCGACCGGCTCCACCCGCGAGCCGCGCAGCGCCGGCAGCAGGCTGGCCACGCCGCCCGTCAGCAGCGCGAACAGCACGCCGTACAGGTAGTACATCGAGTCCTTGTGGATCTGGAACGTCGAGCTCTTGACCAGCCCCTCCGACTTGACCTCCAGCGTGCTCAGGAAGTTCACCAGTCGCCAGCCCAGGAGGTCGCCGACGCCGGCGCCGATCAGCGCGATGACCAGCCCCTGGAGCAGGAAGGTGGCCAGGATGTCGCCGCGTCTGAGGCCGATCGAGCGCAGGATCGCGATGTCGCGGGTCTTCGACAGCACGATCATGATCTGTACCGCCAGGATGCCGAAGCCGCCGACCACCAGGATGGCGCCGATGACGAAGTTGACGATCATGTTCTGCATGTCGAACAGCGACAGGAAGTTGGCCTGGGTCTCCTGCCAGCTCTCGGCGTCATAGCCGGTCATGCGCTCGACGCGCGCCGCCACCGCGAAGGCCGCGCCCGGATCACGCAGTCGCAGCTCCAGCTGACCGACCACGTCCGGCTTGCGCAGCACCGCCTGCGCCAGCGTCAGGTTGACGTAGATCCGGGTCTTGTCGACCGACGGGATGCCCGAGTCGTAGATGGCGACGACCTCCAGATCCATCGGCCGTCCGCCCGGCGCGACGATGCGCAGCCGATCCCCGACGTGGACGCCCAGCGTGTCGGCGACCCCGATGCCCAGCGCCACGCCGACCGCCCGCCCCGGCAGCGCGCGCCAGTCGCCCGCCACCACGAAGCGCGACACCGGTGTGCAGCGCTCCTGCTGCATGGGCAGCACGCCGCGCATGTCGACCGCCAGATCCTTGGCGCCGATCGACACGATGGCCTGACCTCGGAGGTTGCCGCACGCCGCCACCACCTCGGGCATGCGCTCGAGCTCGCTGACCAGATCCCACGGCCGCTTGATGCGCGTGGTGCGCTCGTCGGGCAGCTCGTGGCGCACGCCGGCGACCTGGGGGCCCGGCGTCCAGCCCGCCAGCAGCGCTCCGCGATCCTCGACCTCCTTGGCGAACAGCTGCACGTGCGGCGAGATCTTCAGGATCTCCGTCTTGAAGCGGACCTGGAAGCCCTGCATGATCCCGTTCATCGCGATCAGCACCAGCACGCCGAGCGCGACGCCCGAGACCGCGATGCCGTTGAGCAGCTTGCGGTCCCACAGCTGTCGGAAGGCCAGGAAGCCGACCAGGCGCAGCCGCTCGAGCAGGCGGCCCATCAGGGGCTCCCGCTGACCCGGTGCGTGCGCACGCGCCCGCCGTCCTTCAACTTGGCGGGCGCCCCCAGCACGACCTCGGCGCCCTCGGCGACACCCGCCACCTCGACCCGCAGCAGATCACGAATGCCGACCGTCACCGCGCGCCGACGCGCCCGGCCGTGCTCGACGACCCAGACCAGCCCGCGCGCGGGATCCCGTGGCGCCGCCGGATCCGGCGCCACCGCATCGGCTGGCACCAGCAGCACGTCATCGCGCTGCCGCGTCACCACGTTGACCTCCGCGGTCATGCCGGGGCGCAGCCCGGCCGGCGGCTCGGCCAGCTCGACGTCGACCCTGAACGCCTTGCGCTCCCGGTCGGCATCGGGGAAGACCCGCACCACCTGGCCGCGAAAGCGCTGCGCGTCGAAGGCGTACAGCCGCACCGCGCACGGCGTGCCCACGCGGACGCGGCCGATGTCGGCCTCGTCGACCAGCGACTCGATGTGCAGCTTGCGCACGTCGCCCAGCCGCAGCAGGTCGTGGTTGACGCCGACCACCTCGCCAGGCTCGACGTTGCGCGACAGCACCACGCCGCTCATCGGCGCCAGCACCTCGGTGTCGCTGGCGCGCGCGCGCAGGGACTCGAGGCCGGTCTGCTGCCGGGTGGCCTCGGCGCGCAGCAGGATGCGGGCGTCGCGCTGCTGGGCGCGCGCCGCCGCGATCTGCGCCTCCAGCACCTCCAGCTGAGAGCTCGCGCTGTCGACCTCGGCCGGCGTCGCCGCCCCCGCCGCGGCCAGCCGCCGTAGCCGCTCCAGGGTCAGGCGCGCCTGGCCGAGCTGGCTCTGCAGCGCGGTGATCTGCGCCTCCAGCGCGGCCACCTGGGGCGCCGCCGAGGCGCGCTCGCGGGCCGCGGCCAGATCACCCTGGCCGCGCGTGACGTCGATGGCCAGGGTCGGCGCGTCGATGCGCGCCAGCAGCTGGCCCGCCTGCACGGCGTCGCCCTCGCGCACCAGCAGCTCCGCGACCGGCCCCGCGATGCGGGCCTTGACGTCGACCCGCTCGGCCGCCTCCACGGTGCCGCTGGCGTACACCGCGTCGATCGCGCTGCCGCGCTGCACCAGCGCCGAGTCGACGACCAGCGGACGCAGGACGCGCCAGAGCACCAGCGCGGCTGCTGCCACCACCAGCAGACCCAGGATCAGCCATCGCTTGCGCATGCGCTCCGATCACAGAAGGTGGTGATGATTACTGGGATGTCGAGATCAGCGCACTGGTTGCGCTGGATCACACTGCTGTCACCCTGGCCCCGCTGATGCAATCACAGTGGGCATGCGTTACTCCAAGCTGATTGCACTGAGTGTCGTGGCCGCCCTGGCCGCACCGGTTGCGGCCAGCACGCCGGTCCTGGGGCAAGGTGCCTCGGAGGCCGAGCGCACTGGGCGCGAGCGCTCGGCCATTGCGGTCGCGGGTTTGTACGCGGGGCTCTACGGTTACACCGCGATGGCCTGGTATTTCGGCAAGGAAGTGTCACCGACCTTCCAGTGGCGCGACGAGGGATGGTTCGGAAAGGACACCTACGCCGGCGGCGCCGACAAGCTGGGCCACCTGTGGGGAAATTATGCGCTGGTCCGAGGCGCCACGCAGATCCTGCGCGGTGGCGGCTGGGACGCCCGCGCCAGCCTGTGGGTGTCCACCGCGCTTTCTGCGGGCTTTTTCACGCTGTCGGAGATCCAGGACGGCTACCACGGCTACGGCTTCTCGGTGAATGACATGTACGCCAACGGCATCGGCATCCTGCTGGCCAACGTGATGGAGCGCTCGCCGACGCTGGATCGCTCGCTGTCGCTGCGCATGCAGTACTTCCCGTCTCAGGCCTTCATCAATCACGCCGTCGAGGATGGCCCGTTCAACTCGCCCGAGGACTACAGCGGCCAGACCGTGCTGCTGTCCTACCACCTGGCCGAGCTGCCCGGCGTGAAGTCCGCGCGCAGCCTGGGCTGGATGCGCGCGCTCGACGTCAGCATCGGCTACGAGGCCATCGGCTACCTGCCCGAGCGCGACCAGCCGCGCCAGAACCTGTTCCTCGGCCTGTCACTCAACATGGAGCGCCTGGTCTTCGGCTCGAACCAGCCGGCGCGCTCGGTCAGCCGCCTGGTACAGAAGCTCTATGCGCCGCCGCTGACGGTGCTGCGCCCGTGGGCCGCCGATCCATTTCAGGGCAGTACGATGTCGACCCAGACCGGCCAGTGATCCGACATGGTGACGCCGCGCTCGACGGCGCCGGGGACGGCGGTCACGCCGCGCGTGAAGATGGCATCGAGGCGGGCATCGACGACGCCGCTCCAGGTCGCGCCGAGCCGCGCGGTCGGGGTGGTGAAGTCGATGTGGCGCATGTAGTCGTCGAGCACCGGCGCCTGATCCGAGTCGGCCACGCTGCCGACCGCCAGCTGGGGGATGAAGCTGTCGGCCCACAGGTACGGGTTGGTGTTGAGATCCCCCGCGACCACGGTTGGCCACGGCGTGTCGAGCACGGCCGGACGCAGCTGCAGGATGCGATCGGTCGCGTTGAGGCGGGTGTCGAGGTGCACATCGACCAGGTGCAGCCGCACCGCGCCGACCACGGCCTCGGCATACAGCGCGATGCGTCGGGTCCCGCTGCCGACCAGATCGGCCTGCGGCAGCGCCATCACGCGCGGGTTCTCCAGCGGGTAGCGGCTGAGGATGGCGGTGCCGTGGGTGCCGTCGCCCTGCAGCCGCTCGGGCGCATAGACGTGACCCATGCCCAGCAGCGCGGCCAGGCGCGCGGCGCGACAGCCGCCTTCGCCCGGGTGGTGCTCGATCTCCTGCAGCAGGAAGATGTCGGCGGTCGCCAGGTTGGGGTTGCCCAGGATGGCGCTGGCCAGCCCGGCGACGTCCTCGCCCTTGTGCACGTTGTAGGTCACCACGCGCAGGCGCATCGGCGCGGTGAAGGCGACCTCGCCGGGGACCGGCGCGGTTTCGGGCGACAGCGGGCCGGTGATGTCGGCGGCCGAGGTCCAGGGCTGGGTCTGCCCGAGCTCCTCGGAGGTGCAGCCCGCCAGCAGGCCGAGCGCGAGGCCGCCGGCGCAGACCAGGGCGTGACGCGTGATCACAGCGTGAACCCCAGGCTCATGCCCAGCCAGGGGGCGGCGCCGCCCTTGCCGACGGCGCCCATCACGAAGACACGAAACAGCGCGCTGCCGCGGAACTCGTAGCCAGTCGACAGCTCACCGCCCAGACCCGTCGAGCTGGTGCCCGGCCACTCGGGAACCGGGGACGGCCGGCGCAGGTGGATGATCTGCGGGCCGAGCTGCATGAACCAGCGGTGCCGCGCCGCGCCGGCCAGGTAGCCGGTCAGGTAGGGACTCAGGGTGAAGACCTGCTCGCGCGAGCCCACGGTGTACGTCGACGCGACGCCGCCGATGGCGACATGACGCAGCAGCTGGAAGTCGTAACCCAGCCCCCACAGGCCGCCCTTGCCGAGCAGCTCGGCGTAGACCGCGTGGGGGCGCGCCTGCCGCGCGTTGCCGCGCCCGGCCAGGGAGGGCGAACGCGTGACCATCGGACTGGTCGGGTCAGCCAGCGCGTCTGGTGCGGAGCTGCCGTCGATGACGACGGTGCTGACGCAGGCGACGACGACGAAAATCCACCAGCGTGAGCGCGAGCACCGATCAGACATCGAACCAACAGTCTCGTCGAATCCGCCTCAGCTTGCCAGTGCAAGATTTGCGGCGCGCCGGGTGGGCAGCTGGGCGACTATGCGGTTCATGCGAGTCGCGCGAGTGGCAGTGGCCGTGGCGGTGAGCGCAGTCGTGACGCTGAGCGTCGTGGGTGCGGGCTGCAAGAAGAAGCAGGAAAAGGGCGGGGCAGCCGGCGGGGCGGGCAGCGGCGGCGGGGCGGGCAGCGGCGGCGGGGCGGGCGGCGGCGGCGGGGCGGGCAGCGGCACCGGTGCTGGCGGGGGCGGGGGCGCGGGCGGATGTATCACCAGGCTGGTCAGCGCCGTGGGCGACGTCACCCTGCGGGCCGCCTGTGGCGCCGTCGCGCTGGAGGGCGACGTCGTGGTCGACGGCAAGCTGACCATCGAGCCCGGCGTCACCGTCACCGCCGGCAAGGACGCACGCCTGACCGTCGGTGACGCTGCCGCCGGGAGCCTGCTCGCCAGCGGCACCGCCGACCAGCCCATCACCTTCACCAGCGCGGACAAGCAGCCCGGCGCCTGGCAGGGCGTCGTGCTCGGCGCCAGCAACAGCGGGTCGCAGCTCACGCACGTCGTGTTCGAGTTCGCCGGTCGTGACGACGGCGCCAGCCTGAGCATCGATGGCGAGGCCGCCACGGTGCAGGACTCCAGCTTCCGCGACGGCAAGGGCTTCGGCCTGCGCGTCGGCGGCGAGCAGCGCCTCAGCGCCCCCATCCAGGGCTGCAGCTTCGAGCGCCTGTCGGGCGGCGCCATGCGCGTCACCGGCGACGTGCTGCCCTGGCTGGGCGAAAATCGCCACGGCGACGCCACCCCGATCGCGGTCGGCGACGGCAACGCCCACCGCGACGCCACCCTGAGCGCCGGCCACTACCTGCTGCTCGGTGACGTCGGCGTCGAGCGCATCCTGCCCGAGCAGGCCCCTCCGGTGCTGACCATCCCCGCCGGCACGCTGCTCGAGAGCGTGCCCGGCGCCGAGCTGGCGGTCGGCTATGGCGAGCTCGGCACGCTGCGCATCCTGGGCACCGCCGAGAAGCCGGTGCGCCTGGGCGCCGCCGACCAGAAGCCGGGCGGCTGGACCGGCGTGCGCCTGTACGACGGCGCGCGCGCCGTGGAGCTGCAGCACGTCATCATCAGCTTCGCCGAGTCGTCGGCCAGCGAGGGCGCCGTCCAGGTCCGCGGCGCCGCCGCCGGCACGCTCGACGCCATCACCTTCGAGAACATCACCGGCGCGGGAGTCTCGCTGCCCAGGGCCAGCGCGGTCACCGTCAAGAACCTGCAGGGCGGCAAGCCTGCGCTGCTGCAGGCCAAGAAGTAGCGGCCATGGACCGCGACGCCCTCGCGGTCGTGTTCGAGGACGACTGGCTGCTGGTGGTCGACAAGCCGTCGGGCCTGGCGGCGCACGCCGCGCAGGGCAGCCCGGGCCCCGACCTGCTCACGCTGGCGCGCGTCGGCCGCCCCTACGTCGGCCTGCTGCACCGCCTCGATCGCGAAGCCTCCGGCCTGCTGCTGCTGAGCAAGCGCCCCGAGGCCAACGCCCCGCTGCAGCGCCAGCTCGAGCAGCACAGCCTCGAGCGTGACTACACCGCCATCCTGGCCGGCCGCCTGGCGCCCGGGGTCCACGTGGTCGACCGCCCCATCAGCGAGCGCTCGCAGGGCCGGGCCGCGCTGCGGCGCAGACCGCCCCCCGACGCGCAGCCCGCGCGCAGCCACTTCACGGTCGTGCGCGGGCTCGGCGCGCGCGCCACCCTGGTCGAGGTCCGCCTGGAGACCGGCCGCAAGCACCAGATCCGCGTGCACGCCGCCGCCCTCGGCCACGCCATCCTCGGCGATCGGCGCTATGTCGGCCCGCCCGCGCCGCGCCTGTGCCTGCACGCCTCGCGGCTGCGCCTGCGCCACCCCGCCGACGACCGCGCGCTCGACCTGGCCGCCGCGCTGCCCGCCGCCCTGACCACGCTGCTCGCGGCGCTGGCCGGCGACCCGGCCTGAAGCTCAGCTCTGCGCGGCGTCGCGCTTCGGCGGCGTCGCGCCCGCCGCCAGCCGCACGAAGTCGAAGCCGGTGACCACACCCTTCATGGTGTGGTGGTGCACCACGATGATGCGGCGCGCGTGCGTCGACACCGTGAAGCCCGCGGCGCGATACAGCACGGTGTCGTCGGGCAGGCACAGCAGGGCCTGCGTCATGGCCTCCTCGACGCGGGTCTCGGGCGGCAGTCCGCGCGAGGCCAGCGCCTCGACCTGGGTGAACAGGCCGACCGGCTTGTCATCCTCGGTGACCACCAGGCCGCCCACGCTGGTCTGCGCCAGCCGTGCCATGGCGCCCTCCAGGGTCTGGCCGACGTCGATGCTCAGCACCTCGGGCGTCATGATGGTCGACAGCGCGCCCGGGATGCGCGCCTCCATCACCGCCATCATCACGTCCCGGGTCGACAGCACGCCCACCGGGCGCCCGTCGTCGACCACGAAGACGCGGTGGATGTGGCGCGCCAGCATGGCCCGCGCGGCCTCGGCCACGGTGGCCCCTGGGCGCACCGAGACCACCGGGTGCGACATGGCGTCGGCCACGCACGCCGCCGGCAGCTCCAGCAGCGGGCGCTCGATGCGGTTCCACGCCCGCACCCGCCCCAGGCGCAGCAGATCCATGCGCGAGATCACGCCGGCCGCGCTGCCGTCGCGGCCCACCACCAGCAGCGACGACACCCGGTGCTTGGCCAGCAGGGCGTCAGCGGCGCTGACGTCGTCGTCGGCCGGCATGGTCACCACCGGCTGGGTCATGTAGTTGTCGACGGGGAAGTCGAGCGCGTTCATGCCCCGACTATGGCACGATCCGCGCCATGCCGAAGCATGCCAGTGCCCACGACGCCGTCGCCGCCGTCCAGAGCGGTCACCGCGTCTTCATCCATGGCGGTGTCGCGACCCCGGTCGCCCTGGTCGACGCGCTGGTGGCGCAGGCCGACCGCCTGCGCGACGTCGAGCTCATCCACCTGCACACCTCGGGGCCCGCGGCCTACGCCGACGCACGCTACGCGCCCAGCTTCAAGGTCGCCAACCTGTTCGTCGGCCCCAACCTGCGCGCGCGCCTCGACCACGAGCGCGTCGACTATCTGCCCTGCTTCCTGTCGGAGATCCCGGCGCTGTTCCGCTCCGGCCGGCGTCGCCTCGACGTCGCGCTGGTGCAGGTGTCGCCGCCGGATCGCCACGGCCTGTGCACGCTGGGGACCAGCGTCGATGTCGCGCACGCCGCCATCGAGGTCGCCGATCTGGTCATCGCCCAGGTCAACCCGCGCATGCCGCGCGTGCACGGCGACGGCGTGCTGGCGCTGACCGAGATCGACCACTGGTACGAGGAGGCCAGCGAGCTGCCCGAGGTGGCGCCCGAGCCGCTCAGCGACCTCGAGCGCGCGGTGGGCCGCCACGTCGCCAGCCTGGTCGAGGACGGCGCCACCCTGCAGATGGGCATCGGCGCCATCCCCAACGCCGCGCTGGCCGAGCTCGGCAACCACCGTCACCTGGGCGTGCACACCGAGATGTGGTCCGACGGCCTGCTGCCCCTGCTGAAGAGCGGCGTGGTCGACAACTCGGTCAAGCGCATCCACCCCGGCCGCACCATCTCGGGCTTCGTGATGGGCACCCGCGCGCTGTACGACTTCATCGACGACAACCCCGCGGTGATGCAGCTCGACATCGCGTATGTCAACGCCGCCGAGGTCATCCGCCGCAACCCCAAGGTGGTGGCCATCAACTCGGCGGTCGAGGTCGACCTGACCGGCCAGGTCTGCGCCGACTCCATCGGCGCCAAGATCATCTCCGGGGTCGGCGGTCAGATGGACTTCATCCGCGGCGCCTCGCTGTCCCCGGGCGGGCGCCCCATCATCGCGCTGCCCAGCCGGACCTCGAAGGGCCAGGCGCGCATCGTCCCGCTGCTGCGCCACGGCGCCGGCGTGGTCACCACACGCGCGCACGTGCACTTCGTGGTCACCGAGCACGGCGTGGCCGACCTCTACGGCAAGACGCTGTCGGAGCGCGCCGCCGCGCTGACCGCGATCGCGCACCCCGAGGATCGCGAGGCGCTGGCCCGGGCCTGGCGCGACGCGCGCGCCTGAGCCGCCGCCGCTGCGACGGCCGCTACGGCGCGACCGGCAGCGTGTCGGGATCCGAGGTCGGGAGGTTGGGCAGCGGCCGCCACGGGTTCGCCGGCAGCGTCAGCGCGGGGTCGTAGCGATAGCTGTGGGTCGGGGCGCCATAGTCGCAGCGACTGCCGACCGGGCAGCCGCTCTCGCGCGCGTCCAGGATGGTGGCGCTGATGACCTGGTCGCTGAGCGCGTGCCACTCGATGCGGCGCGCCTCCCACAGGCGGTTGACCTGGCCCGGCGCGCCACCGGCGCCGAACGAGACCTGCCCGGGCGGCAGCAGGTAGACCACCGGGTCGTGGATGTAGACGTGGTCGGTCACCGTGTTCATGCCCAGGTTGGCGAACGAGTCGTTCAGCGTCAGCCCGCCCGAGGTCATGGTCAGCTGGCGCATCCACAGCCCGCGCTTGATGTAGAGGAAGTCGACGTCGGCGTCGTTGACGCGCACCAGCTTGTGGAAGGACACCCGCACCGTGTTGTCGATGATGATCCAGTTGTAGCCACCGCCCAGGCGGAAGCCCCAGCTGTTGCGGTTGCCCGCGGTGGCGATGTTGTTGTTGGCGAACAGCACGTTGCGCGCGCGGCCGGCCAGCACGCCGCAGCCGTCGGTGTCGCCGTTCGTGGGCGCCGTCGGCAGCATGCGGATGATCGAGTTGACCATGGCGAAGCGATTGACGATGTCGTCCACGCCGACGCCATTGATGAGGTAGATCGCGGTGCCCGCGCGGGTCGCCGGCGGCGCGATGGCGTTGTTGATGATGACGCCGTCGAGGACGACGTCGGAGGAGCGCTCGGCCACCCACAGGTTGCCGAGCTGGCCGCCGCGCACGCGGATGCGGTGGCTCGGGCTGAGGGTCGGCCCGGGCAGGTTGCCGATGAACAGGAAGCCGATCTGCACCGCGGGGTCGAGCGTGATGTCGCAGTCGTTCACGTTGCCCAGGTTGACGGTGCCCAGGCTGCCGGCGCCGGCGGGCACGCGCACCGCGGTGCCGGCGCTGGCGCAGGCGGTCTGCAGCTCGGTGGCGGCGGCGGCCCCGGTCGCGGCCACGGTGACCGAGCGCGTGGTGGCTGGCAGCATCGGCACCTCGTAGGGGCCCATCACGCTGCTGCCGCCATTGGGCAGGCTGTTCAGATCCAGCGCCGGATACAGCGGGTGCGGCCGGCTGCCGATGGCGGCGTCGCCGCCGTCGCTGCCGCCGCCGCCATCGGTCACCGTGGCGCCATCGCTGCGCCCGCCGCCGTCGGCCGGAACGCCGTCGTCGTCGTCGCCACACCCGACTGCACACGCGCAGAGACAGCCCAGCACCACGAGCAGGCGAAGCTTCATCCGGCCATGTTGCCGCCCGCCGCGCGGTGCCGTCAACGCCCCATCAGCCCGGCCCCTTGTAGCAGAGCAGCGGGCGCAGCCGCCTGACGATGCGCACGAGGTCGCGCTGCGCCCGCATCACCTGCGTGATGTCCTTGTACGCCCCCGGCGCTTCATCACACAGCGCACGCTCGAGGCGCGGGTCGAAGAAGACCCCGCGCATCTGGCGGCGCAGCTCGGCCGGCGCGATCAGCCGCCGGGCGTCGCCCCGGCTCAGCGCGCGCCCCGCCCCATGCGAGCTCGAGGCCAGCGCGGCCGGCAGCCCGCGCCCCTCGACATGGAAGCTCCACGAGCCCATCGACCCCGGGATGACCCCGCGGACGCCGGTGTGCGCGCACATGGCGCCCTTGCGGTGCACCCAGCCGGGCGCCTCGGCGCGCACATGGTTGTGGTCGCAGTCGATGAAGGACGACAGTTCGGCCGCGCCCCCCAGCGTGCGCGTGACCACCTCGGCCACGCGCAGGACCATGGTGCGCCGGCTGGCGGCCGCGTAGCGCACCGCCCATGCGGCGTCGCTGACATAGGCCGCCGCGGCGTCGCCCTCCAGCGCGACCAGCCCCGGCGCCACGTGATGGTCGCGGATGCGCTGCCCCATCACGCGCGAGCCGCTGTGCAGCATCAGCCACAGCCGGCCGTCGTCGTCGCTCTGCAGCTCGACGAAGTGGTTGCCGCTGCCCAGGGTGGCAAACTCCTGGGCCCCGTCCCGCCGGCGCAGCGCCTCCAGCCGGGGATGGCTGAGCGGCGCCGCCAGCACCTCGGCTGGCAGCGCGTCCGGCCCCTGACGCGGGTGCCGGCGCGTCGGCACCGCCCGCCCCAGCGCCTCGAACAGGCGCGCCGCGGTCGCCACCCGCAGCGCGCCCGCCTCCAGGTCGAAGCCCAGCGCCGCCACCCCGCAGCCGATGTCGCCACCGACGGCCGCGGGGTAGATGAGCCGCGTGGTCGCCAGCGCGACGCCGACACAGACGTCCGACGCCAGGTGCACGTCGGGCATCACCGCCACCTGCTGGACGTCGTCGGCCGCGCACAGCCGCGCCAGCGCCGCCTCGACCTCGGGCGACAGCGGCTCGGCCAGCCAGCGCTCACTCCGCGCCGTCATCGCCAGCCTCCTCGCCGTCGCCCTCTGCCTCGGGCTCGGGCTCGGCCTCCTCGATCAGGCAGAACGCCAGCTCGGGCACCCGCTTGCGCTGCACGACCTGCGCGATCTCGCTGCGCAGCCAGCCCACCAGCCCACGCAGCCGCGCCAGCACGACCTCGGCATCGCCGTCCCGCGGCGCCACCAGGGTCACCAGCAAGCGCGACCCATCCGGCGCCGGTTCGACCGACACCACCACCAGACCACCCAGGCTGCCATCGCCCAGATCGCCCGCCAGCACACTGGCCAGGGTCCGCTCGACCTCCCGGCACAGCTGCATCACCTTGTGATCACCGCGCGGCGACAGCTCCGCCGCCAGCACGTCCTGCTCGCTACCACGCACATCATCACTGTCCGAATTACCCGAGCGCCGGCTTCCGCCGCGCCCACGCCTGCTCGATCTGGATCGCATGCACACTCCACACGGAACGAACCCTCACGAGGGCCGGCCCGGGAAGCTGCACAGCGACTACTTGATCGCTGCGGCGTCCCCGACGAGGCCCGATGACAAATTCGAATGTGCGTGCGCAGCCATGACGAGCCTCCTTTCGGTGACTGCAGTCTACGCCAGCTCACGCCGATCCTCCCCTCGCGTGTTATGACGCCCCGCGATGTCCGCCCGGGCCTCCCTGCCACGCGCCTACTGGTACCTGTGGGCCGGCGCCCTGGTGAACCGTCTCGGTGGCTTCGTCTTCACCTTCCTGACCCTGTACCTGACCAGCGAGCGCCACTTCACCGTCGAGCGCGCCGGCCTGTTCGCCTCGCTGTGGGGCGCCGGTGCGCTGCTGGCCGGCCCGGTCGGCGGCGTGCTGGCCGATCGCATCGGGCGCCGGCGCGCCATGCTGCTGGCGTTCTCGCTCAGCGCCGCTGCCATGCTGCAGCTCGGGCTGGCGCGCGCGACCTTCCACATCGCGCTGTCGGCGCTGGTGCTGGGCTTCTGCAACGACCTGTTTCGCCCCGCCATGCAGGCCTGCGTCGCCGACCTGGTGTCCCCGGCGCAGCGCACACGCGCCTTCGGCAGCCTGTACTGGGCCGTCAACATCGGCTTCGCCGGCGCCGCTCTCCTCGGCGGCGTGCTGGCCGGCCAGAGCTTCCTCTTGCTGTTCGCGCTCGACGCCGCGACCACGCTGGCCTTCGGCGTCATCGTCTTCCTGCGCGTGCCCGAGACCCGCCCGCCGCGCGCGCCCCGGCTCGCCGGCCAGCCCCCCGAGCGCGCCGGCCTGGCGCGTCCGTTCGCTGATCGCGTCTTCCTGACCTTCGTGGCGCTGCAGTTCCTGACCGGCCTCATCTTCCAGCAGGGCGGCGTCACCCTGCCGCTGGAGATGAAGGCCCACGGCGTCTCCAGCCAGCTCTACGGCACCCTGATCGCGCTGAATGGCGTCCTCATCATCGTGCTGCAGCCGCTGTCGCTGCGGGTCATCGAGCGCCACCGTCGCGCCGTCATGCTGGCCGTGGGCGCCGCGCTCACCGGCCTCGGCTTCAGCCTCAGCGCCGTGCTGCACACGCCGCCCGGCTACGCCGTGGGGATCGCGGTGTGGACCCTGGGCGAGATCGCCTTCATCCCCATCGGCCCCACCGTGGTCGCCGACCTGGCCCCGCCCGAGCTGCGCGGCAGCTACCAGGGCGTCTACCAGATCGCCTTCGGCGCCGCCGCCATGGTGGCCCCGATGCTGGGTGCCTTCGTGCTGGGGCGCGCCGGCAGCTACGGCCTGTGGGGTGGCTGCCTCGGCCTCGGCCTGGTCACCGCGGCGCTGCACCTCGTGGTCGCCCCCGCGCGCCGCCGCCACCTGGTCGCGTTGCACGCCGCCGAGTCAGGCGCCGCCCGCGAGGACGGCGCCCGCGCGGCCGGGTGATGTGCTCGCGCAGACCGCAGGAGCCCAGTCGGCACGCGACCTTGCCAGTGTGCTGCCTGACCGCCCCGAGCGCCTGCCAGGGGCTGCCTGACCGATTCGCAGGCGCCCTGCGTAGCATCTGGTCATGAAGCGGCTGGTCGCCATGCTCGCGCTGCTCGGCCTCCTGGTCGGCGCACCTGGCTGTGGCGCACGCAACGGCGCCGGTCCGCGCAACCCGGCCGGCGAGGCCATGGCCGTGGTCGGCGTGGTCGGCATCGTGGTCGGCGTCATGCTGCTGGGCGGCCTGGTCAGCGACTGTGAACGGGATCGCGACTGCACTGCGCGGCGCACCGGCGACCCGATGCCCTGACCGGCTTCCGGTAGGATGTGCGGATGCTGTTCCCTGTGCGCTGCACGGTCCTGGCCTGCTCGCTGGCGGCGCTCGCCACCGCACCTGCGTGTAGCAAGTCGAAGCGTCAGCCGGCGCCCACCGCCGCGCCGACCCCGCGCCCGACCGCCGCGTCGCCGCTGCCGTCAGCCACCCCGGCGCTGTCGCCCGAGGAGCGCTTCCAGAGCGCCGCCACCGAGGTCGCCGCGCGCACCGGGCGCGTGGTCGCCGGCTGGGGCGCCCTCGATCTCGACGACCAGCCCGGCCTGGAGTCCTTCGCCACCATGCTCGACGCCGACGCGCCCGGCATGGACGACGGCGCCTACCTGATCGGCGCCGGCGAGCAGCTCTGGCTGGTGCGCTTCGAGCACGACGGCCGCACCAGCCCCTTCGGCGTCGACGAGGCCACCCCGCCGACCTGGAGGGAGCTCGCCGAGACCCGCATCAGCCACGCCCAGAGCCACCACCACGGCTACCAGCACACCGCCTTCGCGCTGCACGCCGGCCAGCTGGTCGTCCTGCGCAGCGAGCTCCTCGACGACGTCACCGCCAACGACACCCCGGTGACCCATGAGTTCACCTGCCCGGGCTGCCCGGCCCTCGACCAGAACCCCGACGACGACACCCTGGGTCCGGTGGTCGGCCCCGCCAGCAGCGCCGCCGCCCTGCTGGCGCTGCCGCAGCCCACGGCACAGCCCTAGCCCTGCAGATTCACGAATCGTCACATCGGGGTGCCTCGGATTGCATCGAGGCCCGGCTCCTCCAGCGGCCGGCTCGCGCAACGCCTGAAGCCAGCCTGGGCGCGGTGTGGCGGGTGCGCTTCAGGCCTGGCGGCCGAGGACGCTGGGTGCCTCGGGCGGCGGGCTCCGCGGCGGCGGCCTCTGCAGGAGGCCGCTCTTCGCCGCTGCGCCGACGCGGCCGCTCAGGGTGCATTGCGCCTCCGTTGCACAGGCGGAGAAGATTTATGCGATAGGACGTCGTTTTTTATTGACGACTACACCAGGGTGCTGACGACGGATGGTCAGCCTCGATCTCGAGGGCCCTTCCCAGCGCATACGCGCGTCGAGGTGCCACGGAGCGCCCTCGAGGGTCGTTTGCGCGCGCGGCAGCGTCCTTCGCAGCGCAGAGGCCGCAACCAGGACGTGCGAAACACGCGTGGTAG
>JADYYK010000277.1 GCA_020853705.1 Deltaproteobacteria bacterium | reverse complement strand
GGGCTGAACTGGGTTGACACCTACATGTGCATGGACGATAACGCCGTGTCCCGAACCCTATTTTTTGTGCTGTGGAGGAGACGATGGCGGTGAAGTATTCGCGTTTGAACTGGCTTCTGGCGGCCTCGCTGGCGCTCGGCGCGGCGGCCTGCGGCGATGACGATGATGGTCCTGGCGATGACGGTGGCGTCAGCATCGACGGCAATGTGACGGTCGATGCCGCCAAGCTGTGCGGCAACGGTCGCGTCGACACTGGCGAGCAGTGTGACGACGGCAACCAGAGCAACAACGACAGCTGCTCGACCCAGTGCCGCACCCTGCAGCCGCCGGTCAACAGCTGCGACCCGACCAAGATCGTCAACATGAACACCGTGGGCGTTCAGGACGGCTTCGTGACCTCGTTCGTCGGCACCCTCGACGACGGCGCCAGCGACATCGAGCCCCCGATGGGCTGCGCCCTGGCCGGCTCGATGATCACGCCCGGCATGGCCAACAACCGCGTGCACAAGTACACCCTCGGCGTGAAGGCCGACCTCTTGATCACGCTCGACAACGCGGGCACGCCCGATCTCGACTCGGTCATGTACGTGACCTCGAGCTGCATGCTGGGTCAGACCGCGATGACCGCGCAGTGCAACGACGACGGCGCCAACGGCGTCGCCTCCGAGCTGTTCCTGGAAGCGCAGGCGCCCGGTGACTACTTCATCGTGGTCGACGCCTACAACGCCGAGGCGGCCATGACGCCCGACTACCAGCTCGACATCATCGTGCGCCCGGTCGTGGCGGCGGCGGCGGGCTGCGACACCCGCGCCATCACCAACCGCTGCGACACAGGCCTGACCTGCCGCCCCAGCGCGGCGGGTTCGCTGACCGGCACCTGCATGACCGGCGCGAGGCCAGTTCTCAGCAGCGTCCTCTTCACCGACCTCGGCAACAACAACGCCGGCGTCGTCCTCAAGGGCACCGACACCGACGGCGACGTCACCGGCTACCAGCTGGAGCTGCTCAACTCGGGCGGCACCCCGATCGCCCTGACCGGCGGCATCACCTCGATCACCCGCGGCTTCGACCAGGATCTGACCGGCCTGACCACCTGGCGCGGCTCGGAGCAGCTCGGCCTCGGCACCACCCTCGGGCCGATGACGGCCAGCATCCGCGTGCGTGCGCTCGACGCGGCTGGCCTGATGTCGGACCCGCTGACCATCGCCAAGTCGGCGCCGGCCATGGTCGCCGCGGGCCTGGCCTGCGAGACCGACGGTCGCGAGAACGTGTGCACCACTGGCCTGGTTTGCCAGGGCACCCCCAGCGCGACCTGCCAGACCCCGGCGGCTCCGGTCGTCGACGCGACGGGCACCGTGGCGCTCACCCTGGCCAGCGGCGCGCGTCGCCTGGTCGTCAACGCCAGCGACGCTGACGGCGACGCCAGCCGCCTGGTGGTGACCTTCCTCGACGCCGCCAACGCCACCGTCATGGTGGACGGCGACGGCTCGGGCGCGGTCGAGTCACCCTCGATCTTCCCGTTCAGCCAGGTCATCGGCGCGGGCTCGAACCCGACCCTGATCCGTCGTGAGCTGGCGATGAACCTGTTCGCCGCCGCGCCGGGCAGCACCATCACCCAGGCCGACATCCAGGTCCGCGACGCCGGCATGCGACTGTCGAACACCGTGCGCGTGTCGTTCAACGCGCTGCCGACCCCGGCCGACGCCGCGGCGTGCGACCCGCGCCGCTACCTCGACGAGTGCGCGCCCGCCGCCACCCAGGTGTGCAGCGGCAACGGCACCGCCGGCACCTGCGGCAGCCTCGCCGCCGCGCAGACCGCGGCGTGCACCTCGCCGCCGGCGCTCACCCTGGGCACCGCCGTCACCGGCACCATCACGACCGGCCCAGATCGCTGGAGCCCGTCGTGCGACAACCCCGCCAGCGGCGGCTCGGAGAAGGTGTACTCGCTGGCCGTCCCGGCTCTCTCGGATCTGCGCGTCTCCACCGACTTCCCGGAGACCGACATCGACAGCCTCATCTACGTGACCTCGAACTGCGGCGCCACGCTGACCGAGCTCGGCTGCACCGACGACGTCAACATCGACGCCGGCAACTTCAAGACCGACGGCTTCATCTCCAACGTCCCGGCCGGCAACGTCTTCGTGATCGTGGACAGCTACAACGTGCTGCCCAACGTCACCGGCGGCGCGGGCAACTTCAAGCTCAACGTCACCCAGCGCACCATCTCTGCCTCGGGCGCCGCCTGCGACCCGGTGCAGGAGACCAGCCGCTGCGCCACCGGCCTGCGCTGCAAGCCGAACGCGACGTTCTCGGCCTTCACCTGCGGTAACTAGCCTCAGGGAACGAGCTTCACCAGACCGGGCGAGAGCACAGCTCTCGCCCGGTTGTCTTTTGTGCGCCCGGCACGGGCGTGATCAGGAGGTGAAAGTCCTCTGGGGAACCCGGTCGCAGGGACCCCACGCGAACCGCAAGGCGAAATGATTCCAGCCGTGAGGCTGGCGCTGAAGGAAGCG
>JADYYK010000276.1 GCA_020853705.1 Deltaproteobacteria bacterium | reverse complement strand
GCGCCTGGGCTTCATCACGCGCTGTCTGGCCGGGGACAGCGGCGACCACGCCGTGCGCTGGGGGATCTGTCAGCCCGACATCGACGCGTGGGATGCCAAGGTCTTCGCGACCGAGCTGCGCGCCGACGCGTCGCGTGACGGCTTCTGGAAGATGGCCATGCGCTTCGTGGCCTGGGACATGGGGCCGCGCCTCGCCAAGCACGCCGAGGAGGTCAAGGAGCTGCTGGCCAAGGATCCCGGCTACCCCAAGATCTTCGCGCTGGCCAAGGCCACACACACCGCGTGGGCGCAGAAGCCCAAGTACCTCGACCTGATGGCCGAGGTCGACGACGCCCGCATCACCTCGTCGCGCAAGCTGGGCGAGGCCTGCCTGGCCAAGACCTGGACCGCGTGGCAGGAGGCCGTCGCGGCCATCCCGGCCAAGCAGTGGGGCACCGTGCGCGGTGAGCCAGGCGACTCGTTCCTGCAGAAGGGCGCCGGCATCATCGCGGCCGAGCCTGCGGGCTACCTGGCCACCCTGGCCATGCAGCAGTGCCACGCGCTGAACAAGAAGGACGACTACCTGGTGCGCGTGATGGGCGGCGCGCTGTCGCGCTGGCCGGGCTTCCGCGGCCCGCGCACCGCGACCCACACCGCGATCCTGCAGGCCGGCATCGAGCTCGACGACCGCGACGCCCGCCTGGAGTACCCCGACATCGAGCGCCCCTGGATCGAGGGCAACGGTAGCTCGGGCGGCGGCGGCGAGGGCGTGGTCGCCTCGGTCAAGGTCGCCGGCGAGGTCGCGACCGTCACCTTCAAGAAGGAGAAGGTCAAGCAGACCATCTGCACCAAGGGGCACTCGACCAACCGCGTGGTGCAGATCACCTCGAGCGGCTCGGTGATCTACCAGTACATCTGCACCGCCGAGAAGACCGAGACCAAGATGTTCGCGCCGGCGCCGCCGCAGAAGATCAACGCAAAGTACGCTGGCGGCCTCAAGCCCGGCATGTTCGTCACCATCTACGAGGACGTCCTGGTGGTGGCCTACCCCAAGAGCGGCGCCGCGGCCCCGGTGCTCGTCGGCGGCGTGGTGGTGAAGTGATGCGCGGCCTCTGGGGTGGTGCGCGGGTGGCGGTGCTGGCGACCGGCGGCTGTGCGGTGAAGCTGAACGGCAAGAGCTACGGGCCGGGGGCCGAGTCGCCCCGCGGCAGCTCGGGCAGCAGCAGCAGCGGCAGCAGCGCCAGCGCCAGCGGCCCCAGCGGCGGCTCGCGGGCGCCGGTCAGCGAGAGCGACGCCGCGCGCGCCGCCCGCGAGGAGGCCGAGCGCCAGGCCTACGACAAGAAGAAGGAGCCCGAGGCCTACCCGACCGAGCCGGCCGATCCCTGGGCCGCGGTGGTGGGCGACCAGCCCATCACCATCGACGACGATGAGCAGCACTACTTCCGGGTGCGCGACGACGCCTTCGCGTGCACCGCCAGGGTCGATCACTGCTTCCCGAAGCGCACCTGGCTGGTGGTCCAGGACGGTGACGAGCGCTCGACCAGCCGGGCCGCGCTGCACGGCCTCGACCCCAAGGGCGACGAGGTGCTGCCGGTGTTCACCCGCGGCGACGGCCACCTCAACGCCGACATGTTCACCGCGTACCGGTCGGTGCCGGCGACGCGCAAGAACCTGAAGCCGGGCGCGCAGGTCTTCGTGCTGCCGTTCCCGACCGAGCACCCGGGCAGCGCGATGGACGCCTTCAACCGGACCTGGACCGCGGGCGTGGTCGAGCGGGTCGACTGGGACATGGGCTTCGTCTTCGTCAAGGGGCAGCCCAAGCAGTTCTGGATCACGTCGGCGCGCGTCGGGGTGCTGTCGTGGCGGCCGGGCGGCAAGGTCGCCATCGTGGGCGGCGGCAGCCGCGACAGCATCAAGGTCTCGGCCAGCGAGGTCATCGTGCCAGGGAGTGCGCAATGAGGTTTGCAGCGAAGCTGGGGAGCATCATCGTGGCCGCGGCGTTGCTGGGCGGCTGCGTCAAGGTCAACGGCAAGAGCTATGGGCTGGGCGCGGGCGACGACAGCGCGTCGAAGTCGCCAGCTGCGGGCGGCGGGTCGGGGTCGTCGGGGTCGTCGGGCACGCCCGGCCAGACCGCGCCAACCAACCGCGACGAGTCCGGGTTGCCGCCGGCGCCCAAGTTCGATCCCGACCCCTATCCCACCGGGGTCGCGGATCCCTGGGCGGGCGTCGATGGCGACCAGCCACGCAAGCTGTCCGAGAACGACGCCAACCACTGGTATGCCAGCCGCGACAAGCACGCCTGCACCGCGGCCATCGATCACTGCTTCACGCGGCCGCTCTGGCTGGTCGAGCAGGACGGCAGCCGCGACAACGATCGCGCGACCTGGGTGCGCCGCGGTGTGGCCTTCGCCTTCACCCCGGACGGCGGCACCGTCGAGCCGCACCATGGTGGCTGGGGCCCCAGCACGGTGGCCTACACCGCGTATCGCACCGTGCCGGCGACGCGCAAGAACCTGGTGCCGGGCGCGACCATGTGGTCGCTGTCCTTCGAGTTCAAGCACCCCGAGAGCCAGATGTCGGTGTTCGAGAACCCGTGGGCGATCGGCGTCGTGGACCGGGTCGACTGGGACATGGGCTTCGTCTACCTGAAGGGGCAGAAGGACCCGTACTGGATCTCGGCGGCGCGCGTCGCGGTGCTGTCGTGGCGCCCGGGCGGCAAGGTCACCATCATGGGCGGCGGCACCCGCGACAGCATCAAGGTGGCGGCCAGCGACGTGGTCCTGCCGTAGGGGGCTCAGAGCGCGTTGAAGCTGATGCTGACGCGGGGGCGCTCGCCGCGGTAGGGGCTGACCCAGTGCAGGAGCCAGCTCGGGAAGATGTACAGCGTGCCGGTGCGGGGCAGCAGCTCGACCACGCAGTCACTGTCGAAGCGGTTGCTCGGGGTGATCACCATGGCCGCGCCGCCGCGCGGATCGCGCAGACAGAGCAGGCCGCCGTGGCGCTCGCCGGCGTCGCCGGCGTCGGCGAAAAAGACGCCGCTGAAGGCGGCGTTGGCGTGGGTGTGCGGGGAGAAGGCGTCGCCGGCGCGCAGCAGGTTGCCCCATGCGGCCAGCTGCAGGTCGGTCAGCGGCGCCTCGTCGTGCGCGGTCATCAGGGCCTGGGCCAGGAGCTCACCGAAGGCCTGGGTGTCGGCGTTCCAGGTCAGCAGGTCGGCCGCGCTCTGCCAGCCGCCGTGGCGCTCGCCGCGCGACACCGAGGGCTCGGTCTGGCTGCGCTCGAGGACCAGCGCGGTCAGCCGGGCCGCCAGCTCCAGCTCGGGCAGCTGATAGGTGACGAGGGTGGTCGGGAACAGCACGCGTCGCGAGCGGCCGATGAACGCCACGGCTCAGCCGACCTGGCCCTGGCGGCGTTGCCAGCGCAGCCGGCCCTTCTCGGCCTCCTCCTCGCGGGTGCGCGGCGGCGTGGTGGCGACCAGCTCGTCGAGCAGCCGCATGGTGGCCTGGGCGATCTCCTCGGTGGCGCGCTCGCAGGCGTCCTGGTTGACCTTCGACGGCTTGCTCGAGCCCGACACCTTGCGCACGAACTGCAGCGCGGCGGCGCGCACCTCGGCCTCGGTGGTCGGCGGGCTGAAGTTGAACAGCACCCGGATGTTTCGGCACATGGCGGGATGATAGCGTCGCGGCGTGGAAAGTGCGCTACACGGCCGCGAACGGATGGTCACGGTCGCGCGCCAAGTCCGCGACCACAGGCGCCTCGGGGGCGGCACGGTTCTGGCTTTGCACAGGGGTATGCGGGGGCGCTGGCTGGGCTTGATGTTGGCTTGCTTGTCGGGGTGCAGCACGCCGGAGGTGCGTCAAGGTGTGGTGTATGACGCCCGCTTCGCGACCGGGGTGATGGACGTCTACCTGCCGGCCGGCGGCGGCGCGGCGCGACCGGGCGTGATGCTGATCCATGGCGGCGCCTGGCGTGGCGGCGATCGCGGCCACTTCGAGGCGGCGGCGCGGCGGCTGGCCGACAGCGGCTATGTCGCGGCCACCATCGACTACCGGCTGGTGCCCGCGGTGTTCCCGGCCGAGGTGCAGGACTGCCTGTGTGCGCTGGCGTTCCTGCGCGCGCACGCGGCGGACTACGGGCTGGATCCGGCGCGCGTCGCGGTGATGGGCTACTCGGCGGGGTCGCACCTGGCCAGCCTGGTCGGGGTCGCGGCCGAGCGCGACGAGCTGGCGCCCGACTGCGCCGCCGGGCGCACCGGTCCGCCGGCGGCGGTGATCGCGGGCTCGGGCGCCTACGACCTGCGCACCCGGCGCCACCAGTGGGTCGAGGACTTCATGGGCGGCACCCCCGAGGAGCTGCCCGAGCTGTATGCGCTGGCGTCGCCCATCACCCATGTGCGCCCGGGGCTGCCGCCGGTGCTGCTGATCCAGGGTGAGGACGACTGGATCGCGGCGCCCGAGCAGGCCGCGATGATGCGCGGCGCGCTGCGCGAGGCCGGGGTCTTCACGCGGCTGCTGACGCTCGACGGGGGCGGACATCTGCTCAACGCCGGGGCCGACAACGGGCAGTGGTTCGGCGAGATGGTGACCGAGTCACCCGAGGCGTGGGCGGTGGTCATCGACTTCCTCGATCGGACGGTCGGCGCCGAGGCTGTGCGCTGATGCGCGGGCTGGTGGTCACCGTGCTGCTGCTGCTCGGGGCCGGCGTCGCGCGCGCCGAGCAGCCGTGGCGCGCGCTGTCGGTGCACGTGCCGTCGCTGGGCTCGAGCGGCCTCGGGCTGCAGTACGAGCAGCGCGCGTCGCGGCGCTGGAGCTTCGCGGGCAGCCTGGGTGGGCGGCGCGCCGCGGGCGGCGACTATGCGTCGTTCGCGGCGGGCGTGGCCGTCGAGGGGCGCTACTGGTTCCTCGGGCGCACGCGCTGGAGCGGGCCCTTCGCGGCGCTGCGCCTGGCGGCCGGCTACACCACGGTGTCGGAGGTCGACAGCGAGCGCACCGTGGGCGAGTCGGTCAGCGTCACGCCGGCGCTGGCGCGGGGCTGGCGCTGGCGCATCCGCAGCGTCGAGCTGACGCCCTCGCTGGGCGTGGGCGCCGAGGCCCAGCTCGATCCGTCGGGGCGGCTGGCCAGCGCGGTGGTGCCGCGGGCCACCATCGGCCTCACGCTCGGCTGGGTGTTCTGACCCGCGGCGTGCGCGCGCGCGCTCGGGGGCGGGGCGGCGCCGGCAGCCTCGGGGTCAGGGTGGCCATCGCGGCGGCGACGTCGAGGCTGTGCGGGTCGACCACGGCCTGCATCACGCAGCCCTCGATCACCGCGACCGCGAGGCCGGCCAGCGCGGGCGCGGTGATGCCGCGGAAGGCGCGCGGGGCCTCGGCGATGGCGGCGGCGGCCAGGGGCAGGGCGGCGTCGCGGTAGCGCGCCAGGGCACGGCGGATCTTGCCGCGGATCTTGGGGTGGCTGATGCCGGCGACCCAGAAGTCGAAGAACAGCTCCAGGCGTGGGCGGCGCTCGGCGATGAGGACGAGTTCCTGCTCGATGAGGCCGAGCAGCCGCTCGCGCGCGCTGGGCCGCGCCTGCACGGCGGGGTCGGGGGTGCCGATGATGGTGCCCGCCAGCAGCCAGTCGAGCAGCCCGAGCAGGAGCTCGTCGCGGCTGCCCAGGTGAAACAGCACCAGGCCGGGGGACAGCCCGGCCTCGCTGGCAACCGCGCGAATGGTCAGCCCTTCCAGGCGCTGCCGGCAGGCCACCGCGAAGGCGGCGGCCAGGATCTGTTCGCGTCGTTCCGCCTCGGGGGCGCGCCGGCCTGGCATGGTGAACTCCATCCTGGCGCATATTGACCGCGTGTTCAATACTGTGTTATTGACCGACTGTTCAATAGCGGCTGGCCCGCGAGGTGGGTCGGTCGTTGCTGCGGGCTCCGTCACTCGTGCGAGGTGCTTCATGTCGCTGTCCAGCTCCAGCTCCGGCTCCGGTCCTGCCAACGAGAACGCCAACGCCTCAGTCATCCTGTTCACCGGCTTCCCGGGCTTCCTCGGACGCGAGCTCCTGCCGCGCGTCCTCGGCCGCGAGCCCGAGCTCAGCGCGCTGTGCGTGGTGCAGCAGAAGTTCATGGTCCAGGCCCGCGCCGCGGTGGCCGAGCTCAGCGCCGCCGCGCCCGCGCTGACCGGCCGCATCGAGCTCGCCATCGGGGACATCACGCTGCAGGGCCTGGGGCTGCCCGCGGGCACCGCCGCGCGGGTGCGCGACGTCTACCACCTGGCCGCGATCTACGACCTGGCGGTGCCCAGCGCGCTGGCCGACAAGGTCAACGTGGGCGGCACCCGCAACGTGCTCGACTTCGCCGAGCGCTGCCCCGGCCTGCGCCGCGTGCACTACGTGTCGACCTGCTACGTCAGCGGGCGCTACACCGGGATCTTCTCCGAGACTGATCTCGAGAAGGGCCAGCGCTTCAACAACCACTACGAGTCGACCAAGCACCTGGCCGAGGTCGTGGTCCGCCAGCGCATGGCGGCCGGGCTGCCGGCGACGATCTACCGCCCCGCGGTGGTGGTCGGTGACAGCCGCACCGGCGCGACCCAGAAGCTCGACGGCCCCTACTACCTCATCAAGTGGCTGCTGCGGCAGGGCCGCGTGGCGCTGCTGCCCTTCATCGGTGACCCCTCGCGCTTCCGCTTCAACATGGTGCCGTGCGACTTCGTGGTCGACGCCATCACCTACCTGTCGGGGCTGCCGGAGTCGCTGGGCCAGACCTACGCGCTGGCCGATCCCGACCCGCCCACCTGCGAGGAGGTGCTGGATCTGATGGCCGCCGCGGTGGACAAGCGCGTGCTGCGCGTGCCGCTGTCGCCGCGCCTGGCCCGCGCCGCCATCCGCCGGGTGCCCGGCGTGCACCGCCTGCTGCAGCTGCCCGCCGAGCTGGTCGACTACATGGAGCACCCGACCCACTACGACTCGCGCGCGACGCACGCCGCGCTGGCCGCGGCGGGGATCCACCCGGGGCGCTTCGCCGATCACGTCAAGGTCATGGTCGCCTTCACGCGCGCACACATGCAGGTGTCGTCGGCCGCCATGGCCTGAGGCGCTTTGCGCGGCCGGGCCGCGATGCTAGCTTGCGACCATGTCGACCCGGTTCCCCGCCCAGGGCGAGCTCGGCGCGCTGGTCTCGGTGCACGAGGTTCACCCCCTCAAGGGCATGGGCGCGCAGCTCACGCCCGGCGTGATCGGCGTGGTGTTCTTCATCCTGCCGGCGCTGGCGCTGCTGCCGCAGGCGGGCTCGCCGCTGAAGGCGGCCGCGATCGGCGGCTCGCTCGTGGCCGGCGTGGCGCTGTGCCTGCTGAGCCGCTTCCTCGTGCGCGGCAAGCTGGCCAGCATGCCCACGGTGGCGGTGTACCAGCGTGGGGTCGCCATCCAGACCGCGGCCAAGCTGCACTGGCTGCCGGTGGGCAGCTTTCACGTGCTGCAGCGCGACCTCATCATGCTCGGGCGCTCGGTCAACTCGATCCGCATCACCGGCGCCGAGCTGCAGGTGGAGCTCCCGACGCTGCACTACATCGACATGGAGACCCTGGCCAGGCACCTCCGGGCCATGCTGGTGCCGGGCGGCTGATCAGGCAGCGCGGGCGACGGCGCGCACGTGGGGCAGGTCGTCGTCGAGCCAGCGCGCGTCGCTGTCGGTGATGACCAGGAGCTCCTCCCACTTGGCGCCGAGGTCGCCCTTGCGCAGGTGCGGCTCGATGGCCCACAGCCCGGGATCCGGGCGGGCGTCGGCCAGCGCGCTCTGGTTCCACAGCGGCACGCGGCCGGCGCCAGGCAGCGCGGCCGCGGCCAGCTGGCGGCCGAAGTACAGGTAGGTGCGCCAGTCGAAGCCGGCCACCATGGCGGCCGGCAGGCGGCCCAGCGGCAGGCGGCCCAGCTTGTGGCCGAGCACGTGCGAGGGGTAGTGGGTGTGCGCATTCTCATAGCCGGCGTCGCCCAGCAGGGTGTCGACGGCCTGGTAGACCTCGCGCATGGTGCGCTCGCGACGGACCTCGGCCAGCACCAGGCCGCGCACGCCTCGCAGCACCTCGAGGGCGTCACGCAGCCCGGGGTGGGCGTGGTTGCCGCCCTCGGCGAAGGCATAGCCGATGTCGGCGCACAGGCCGTCCTGGATCGGCGCCACGTCGAGGATGCCGACCATGCCGGCCTCCAGGCGACGCTCGCTGGGGAAGAACTGGGGCACGAAGGCGACCTCGCGCCAGGGCCTGAGCAGGCTGGGCGCCGGGTGGTCGACGAAGGCGGCGCGCTCGCCGAACCAGGCGAACGGGGTGTGGAAGAAGCCCTGGGCCCCGGCGGCGCGCAGCGCGTCGCCCAGGCGGGCGGCGGCCTCGCGCTCGGTGGTGCCCACGGTGAGGCTGGCGGCGACCGCCTCGGCGCAGCGATAGGCCAGCTGCTGCAGGGCGCGGATGCGGTCGAGCTCGTCGTCGGCGTAGCGCTCGGCGCTCATGCCGGGAGCCTACCGCGGCCGGGTCTCGGCGTCAGTTGATGTTGGGGATGCAGCAGCCGGTCAGGCAGAAGTAGCCGGCGGCGCAGGTGTTGGTGCCCGGGGTGCACGGGTTGATGTTGGTCGGGCACTGGCCGACGATGGGGCCGCCATCGACCGGCATGCCGCCGTCATTGACCACCGGGGTGCAGGTCATCAGCGGCGGGCGGCCCAGGCAGTACTCGCAGGGGTCGCAGGTGTTGACGCAGGTGGTGGTCTTGGTGCAGCGCGGGCACGCCGTGGTGTCGCTCAGGTTGGCGGCCGAGCACGACGGCGACAGGTAGACGTCGGCCGAGGTGGTGCCGTTGAACACCGTGCAGCAGCCGAAGCAGTCGCAGCCGTTCGGGGTGTACTTCTGGCAGAAGTCGATGCAGCGCTGCGACTGCATGGCCGGGCAGTTGCGGAAGGTGGAGTCGTACGGGCACGCCGGGGTGGTGTTGGCGCCCGGGTTCAGCGGGTCGCACTTGAAGTTCCAGTCGCAGCCGTCGTTGCCGCTGCCCGAGTTGCCGTCGAAGAAGCAGTCCTGCTTGCAGGCGTCACGGTTGTCACCCGGGATGCCGGTGGCGTACGAGCCCTCGCTGTTGTCGAGCGAGCCGGTGCACTCGGGATCGGCGCTGTCGATCTTGCCGTCGCCGTCATCGTCCGTGCAGTTGGTGCACTGCGTGGTGCCGCAGGCGCCGGTGCCGACCTCGGTGTCGACGTAGGGTCCACCGGCGCACGCCATGTCGGCGGCGTCGGTGGCCTGGTCGTTGTCATTGTCGAGGCCGTCGTTGCAGGCGCACACATGGGTGCCGCCGAGGCCGTCGCTGCACATCCACTTGTTGGTGGTGGGATCCTGCTGCGGCGCCGGGACGACCACGGCGGCGTCCAGGTTGCCGCCACCACCGTCACCGCCGCCGCCACCGTCACCAGCGGCAGCATCCACGCTGCCCCCGCTGTCGTCGTCACCGCAACCAGCCACCAGGATGAGAGCGCAGGCAAAGGCGAGGATGGTCTTCCGCATGGCTGGAATACGATACTCCAGCGCGGGCGATACGCTTACCGGGGCTTGCCGTGGAGCTTCAGGCGGTTCTGCCCCGGCGCGGTCGACTTGCCGCGGGTGCTGCCGGCGGTGATCTTCTTCACGGCGCTGTCGGGATCGGCGCCATTCGACAGCGCGTCGCGCACCGAGTCGAACGCCTGCGCCGCCGACATGCCCTCCGCGCTACGCAGGGTCTCCAGGGCGGCGGTCAGCCTGAGCAGCTTGCGCCCGCTGGCGTCAGCCCGGGCCATCGACCCCAGCAGCGCGCCAGCACCCTTGGTGGGATACCCGCGCACAGCCAGGTCGGCCAGCGCGATGGCGGCGCGGGTAGCAACGGCAGCCGCGCCCTTGCCGGCCGACTTCGCCAGCAGCGTCTTGAGCTCGTCACTCGGCGCACCCGCGGCGCGCGCATCGGTCAACGCCGCCAGCAGACCAGGCGGGACGCGCTCGGTGCCGCGCAGGCCGAGGCCGGCGCGCACCAGCGCATCGACGTCGGCCAGATCAGCGCCCAGCTTGCGCGCGGCGACCAGGATGCGCGCCACCGGGATGCGCTTGGCCAGCCCCTCGCGGGTCTTGGTGACCACCAGCTCCGCGGGCAGACCGGCGGCGACCAGGCTGGCGACCAGGGCCTCCAGCTCGGCGCGCGCGCTCCCCAGTCGGGGATCGTCGGGCAATGTGGGCGAGGTCGCAGCCGTAGCCGCCGGCGCCGTGTCCTGCGCCGAGGCCAGACCAGGACCAAGCGCCGAGAACCCCAGCGTCAGCACCAGCCCGAAGATGGATGCGCGCTTCCTCATCACCCTCAATACGAGTGCCGAGCCTGACGGGATACTCGTCATTCGTCGACCACCAGTATCGCATTCTGCCCGCCAAACCCGTCGGGGGAAAGCTCCACGCCGCCGGGAGCGCGTAACTCCCCGTCAACCTGGAAGCTCCAGGCGTGGCGACCGGGGGGCAGCTCGAGCTCGAGGTCGAAGTCGCCGGTGCGCGCGCCAGGCTGCATGGCGCCCGCGCTGGCATCCCAGTCGTTGAAGTCACCGACCACGGCGACGCTGCTGGCGCCGGGCGCGCGCAGGTGGAAGCGCGCGCGCCGACCCGTCAGCTGCACTGCGGGCGACGGCCTGCGGTGCGCCACCCAGGTGCCTTCGAGGTGGGCGCTGACGCCGGCCAGGACCAGCACGCGATCTTGGCTGCTGTCGTCGTCGCTGCGCTGCACGAAGCCCTGGGCGCGGGTGAACAGCTCGAGGTTGGGCAGCAGCGCCCACTCCAGCGCCGCGCTGCCGTCATGGACCCGATCGTTGCGCGGACCGCCGGTCGCCGAGGCGTCAGGCAGCCGCGCCGCCGAGAAGCCATACTCCAGCGTCAGCTCCAGGCGCCCGCGCAGGAGGTGCACCCCGAGTGTGACCCGGTGACGGGTCTCGTCGAGGGTCGCGAAGTCGGAGTCGAGCGTGCTCATGGTGTAGCCGCCGCTGAGCTGCAGGTGGCGCTGCGGGCGCGCCTCCAGGGTGGCCAGGACGCTGCTCTGGGTGCCGTTGGCCGAGCCGCTGCTGCCCAGCTGATCGTTGCGCGCCGCGCCGCCGAGCCCCAGCGTCAGGCCCCAGCGGCCCAGCGTGTAGCGGGCCGCCAGCTCGAGGCCGAACGCGCTGGCGCCGAGGTCGCCGGCGCGGCTGCGCTCGGCCGACAGCGTGGCCTCGAAGCCGAGGTGCCCCAGCGGGGGCGGCTGGTAGCGCAGCAGGCCCGTGTGCAGGGTCAGGGTGTCACCCTTGCCGGGCGGGCGCAGGGTGAAGGCGTAGTCGAGATCGACGCGGTGGCCGCTCGAGGCCAGGTGGCCGAGCACGCGCGGGCTGAGATGCAGGACGCCGGTGCTGCCGAGGGCCTTGTCGCGCGGACGACCGATGCCGTGCGAGGGGCCGGAGACGTCCGAGCCGGGGTTCGAGTCGACTCCGCCGCCGATCTCGAGCTGGGCGCCGAGCTGGCTGATGCTGTCGGCGCGCGCCCCTGAGCCCGCGCCGCTGAGGGCGAGCTGGCAGGACGCGAGCAGGAGCGCGAACCGACGGCGCACGGCGTGGTTTTCGCACGAATGTGCGGGCGGCGCGAGCCAACAGATGGTGACGGGTGCTTCAGATGGTGAGGACGGAGTTCTGACCGCCGAAGCCGTCAGGCACCGCGACCGCGTTCGGATCCGGGCGGCCCTCGCCGCCATCGACCACGAACTGGTAGGCGTGGCGGCCAGGAGGCAGCGGCAGGGTCAGCGTCCAGACCCCGTCGTGATCGGGGTCACTGAGGGTCAGCTCGTCGCCACGCCAGTCGTTGAAGTCGCCGACCAGCGTGACGGCACGGGCGTTGGGCGCGCTGAGCATGAAGCGCACCTCGATGAGCTGGCTGGTGAGCTGGTTCGTGGCGGTGGGGGCCTGGGCCAGCGAGACGCCGGGGTCGAGCGGGGCCACCGGCGCAGGCGCTGGTGGAGTCGAGACGGAGGCCGAGCTGGCGGCCGGCTGCGGGCGCGGGCCGGCCAGGCGCGAGATGAGGACCCCGGTGGCGACCAGGATGCCGAGCGCCGCCAGGCCGAGCGCCGGGGTGACGCGGAGCGCGAAGGGACGGGTCAGCCAGCCCAGGGCGCTGCGGCGCGCTGGCACACGATCGGGCAGCCGGCGCATCACCCGGGCCACGAAGTCGGCGCCGTCGTCGGGCACCGGGGTGCGCAGCGCGCCGAGCTCGACGGCCAGGCGCTCCAGGGCGGCCAGCTCGGCGGCGCGGGCGGGGTCCTGGCACAGGGCCTCGAGCTCGCGCGCCTCGGCGCTGCCCGGGGGCAGCTCGTCATCGAGGCGGCGACGCATCAGCTCGAGCTGGTCGCGACGTTTCATCATCGGCGGTTCGACTCCTCGAGCAGCTTGCGCAGCATCTCGCGTGCGCGCACCACCCGGATCTTCAGCGTCGTCAGCGGCAGCTCGAGGATGCGCTGGATCTCCTCGTAGGGCAGCTCCTCGACCGACTTCAAGACCAGGACCTCACGGTACTTCCAGGGCAGCTGGGCGAGCGCGGCGTGGACCTCGGCGCGGCGCTCGGCCGACAGCGAGGCGTCCTCGGGATCCTCGATGTGGCCGGCGAACACGGCCTCGTCGGGGGTCGGCTCGCTGGACAGCGAGCTCTCGCCGCGCTTCTTCGACTTGAGGTGGTCCTTGGCGGCGTTGACCGCGATGCGCAGCAGCCAGGACGAGAAGCGCAGCTCGGTCTTGAAGTCGGCCAGGGCCTGGAACGCGCGCAGGAAGGCCTGCTGCGCCAGGTCATCGGTGTCGGCCGGCGAGCCGACCAGGCGCAGGATGACGCCGCGCACGCTGCCCTGGTAGCGCTCGACCAGGCGGCGGAACAGGTTGACCTCGCCCTCGAGGATGAGCTCCACCCACAGCCGCTCCTCCACCAGACGGTCTGCGTCCGCGCCGTGGTGGTTGGCGTCTTCCCGGGGTGGGGCATCGCTCCGTGTGCGCACGAGTTCCACGGCCATCATACGCCTGGATCGGGGGCCGGGATACAGCCTCGATCCCGCGGGGTTCGTGGTAGGCTGGCGCCGAGGAGGCTCGCATGAGCACGCGTTTTCGGGGTTGGCTCGGCTTCAATCTGGCGGTCGCGTTGGTGGGGGCGCTGATGGCCCTCGGTGGCTGCAGCCCGGCCAAGCGCGGCACCATCCCGGTCGATTCGCCGATCTACCAGGCGCCCAACGATGACCCCAGCGCCGAGGAAGAAGAGGAAGAGAAGGCGAACGAGGGCACCGAGCCCGAGGGCGAGAGCAAGGCCCCCGTGGCCAAGCCCGCGGGCGGCAAGGGTTCGCGGGAAGCAGCGGCCTCCAGCAAGCGTTAGGGGATCCCATGTGCGGAATCGTCGGTTACGTCGGCCCTCGTGAGAGCGTCCCCATCCTGATCGAGGGGCTGCGCAAGCTGGAGTACCGCGGCTATGACTCGGCCGGCGTCGCGGTGCACGAGAAGGGCGAGACCCGGGTCGTGCGCTGCCAGGGCAAGCTGGCCAACCTCGAGAAGCAGCTCACCGTGACCAAGCTGACCGGCTCGGTCGGGATCGGCCACACCCGCTGGGCCACGCACGGGCGGCCGTCGGAGACCAACGCGCACCCGCACCGGGTCGGCGGCGTCTCGGTGGTGCACAACGGCATCATCGAGAACCACATGATCCTGCGCCAGCGCCTGATGGCGACCGGGCGCAAGTTCTCATCGGAGACCGACACCGAGATCGTCGCGCACCTGGTCGACGCCGAGCTCAAGGCCGGCGTGAAGGACCTCGGGGACGCGGTGCGCAACGCCCTCAAGCAGGTCGAGGGCGCCTATGCGCTGGTGGTGCTGTCGGACTCGCACCCGGACCGGCTGGTGTGCGCCAAGGTGGCGTCGCCGATGGTGCTCGGTGTGGGCGAGGGCGAGAACTTCGTCGCCTCCGACATCCCGGCCATCTTGAGCCACACCCGCAACATGATCTTCCTCGAGGATGGCCAGGTCGCCGAGCTGACCGCCCAGCGCATCGCCATCACCGATCTGGCGGGACGGCCGATGTCGCCGCCGGTCAAGAGCGTGGTGTGGAACTCGACCCAGGCCGAGAAGAACGGCTTCAAGCACTTCATGCTCAAGGAGATCCACGAGCAGCCGCGCGCGGTGACCGACACCCTGCGCGGGCGCATCGAGCTCGAGCAGCACGACGCGCTGCTCGACGAGGTGCAGCTGGATCCGGCCACGATCAAGAAGATCATCATCGTCGCCTGCGGGACCTCGAACCACGCCGGCATGGTCGGCAAGTTCATGATCGAGCAGCTGGCGCGCATCCCGGTCGAGTGCGACCTGGCCAGCGAGTTCCGCTATCGCGATCCCATCGTCGGCCCCGGGGACCTGGTCATCGCGGTGTCGCAGAGCGGCGAGACCGCCGACACCCTGGCCGCGGTCAAGGAGGCCAAGGCCAAGGGCGCGCGCATCCTGTCGATCGCCAACGTGGTCGATTCGTCGATCCCGCGCGCGTCGGACGGCGCGCTGTACACCCACGCCGGTCCCGAGATCGGTGTGGCGTCGACCAAGGCGTTCACCACGCAGCTCATCGCGCTGGCCCTCATCGCGCTGCACCTCGGGCGCAAGAACGGCAAGCTGTCGAAGGAGGCCGCCAAGCAGTTCATCGACGAGCTCCTGCAGCTGCCCATCAAGATGAAGGAGGTCGCCGATCAAGCGGCGCCGCTCCAGGTCCTGGCGCGCCGCTATGGCAACGCGCGCGACTTCCTGTTCCTGGGCCGCGGCATCAACCATCCGATCGCGCTGGAGGGCGCGCTCAAGCTGAAGGAGATCTCGTACATCCACGCCGAGGGCTACAGCGCGGGCGAGATGAAGCACGGGCCCATCGCGCTGATCGACGAGCACATGCCGGTGGTCGTCATCGCGCCCAAGGGGCCGGGCTACGAGAAGGTCATGTCGAACCTGACCGAGGTCAAGGCGCGCGAGGGCAAGATCATCGCCATCGCCACCCGCGGCGACCAGGAGATCGGGTCGATCGCCGACGAGGTCATCTTGATCCCTGAGTGCGCCTCGGTGCTGAGCCCGCTGCTGACGGTGGTGCCGCTGCAGCTGTTGTCGTACTACGTGGCCGACTTCAAGGGCACCGACGTCGACCAGCCCAGGAATCTGGCCAAGTCGGTGACGGTCGAGTAGCTGGCGCGCGGTGGCCAGGAACAAGCTGACGCACTTCGACCGCGGCGGCGCGGCGCGCATGGTGGATGTCGGGCTCAAGCCCGAGACCGCGCGCGTCGCCGTCGCCAGCGGGTCGGTGCGCATGCAGGCGACCACCGCGGCGCTGGTGCGCGGCGGGCGCGCTGGCAAGGGCGACGTGCTGGGGCTGGCGCGCACCGCGGCCATCCAGGGCCTCAAGCGCACCGCGGAGCTGATCCCGCTGTGCCATCCGGTGCGCGTGGTCGGGGTCGATGTGGCGCTGGCGGTCAGCGGCCCGAGGGCGCGACCGGCCCGGGTCACCATCCGCGCCGAGGTGCACGCCCACGATCGCACCGGCGTGGAGATGGAGGCGCTGACCGCGGTGTCGATCGCAGCGCTGACGGTCTATGACATGCTGAAGGCGGTCGATCGCGGCATGGTCATCGAGGCCGTGCGCCTCGACGAGAAGCGCGGCGGCAAGTCGGGGCTGTGGCGGCGCGGCGGCGGCCGAAAATGACGACGGGCACGACGGCCGAGGCCATCGTGCCCGCGCCTGAAGCGGGAGCCGACTACGGGGTGCCCGGGTTGGCCAGGCAGGCGGTCAGATCGGTGGTCCTGGTCCAGCCGCAGTTTCCGTCGGCCTGCAGCTCGCAGCTGCCGAACTGCTGGTAGCAGGCGTACTCGGGGCGGAACTCGCAGGTGGTGATGACGTCGGGGCGATCCGAGCAGACCTGGCCCGAGCAGCCGCCCTGGTAGCACTTCTTGGCCGGCTCGGGACGAACCGGGACGAAGAACTGGGTCGCGCGCAGCGCGGTGGCGCGGCCGGCGGGGCCGGTCACGCGGACGTTGCGACCGGCGACCAGGATGCCGGTGCGATTGGCCGCCATCTCGGCCCAGGCAGCGTCGATGTCCTCCTGCGTGGCGCCGGCGCCGGACAGGTCGACGCCCGCGATGACCTGCGAGCCCACGTAGGAGTTCAGCTTGGTCTCGAGGTGGGTCGGGCAGGGGAAGGTGATGCAGTTGATGCCGCGATCGGTGGCGCGATAGAACAGGCCGGTCGGCGCGGTGGTGCCGACCTGGTGCCAGGCCTCGGTGCCGCGGAAGCTGCGCAGGTTGCCGAAGCTGCCGTAGACCTTGCTGCGCACGGTGCCGCGCCACAGCTCACCCGCGGCCGACTCCAGGCCCGCGGCGCTGAAGTCAGCCTCGGCCACGTAGCACTCGCCGGTGGTCCAGTTGGGGTCGTGGGCGGGGCCGCCACCCGGGCACGGGGTCCAGGTCTGGTTGACGCGCTTGATGTACCAGCCGCCGCACAGCGGGGCCACGCAGCGGCGGAAGTCGCGGCGCACGCTCCAGTAGGTCCACTGGCCGAGCGCCAGGTCCGACTTGCCGTCGGCGGCGCTGTCGGCGATCTCGGTCTGGTCGTTCTCGATCGAGTCGATGCTGGCGCCGTCTTCCGAGGCGCAAGCGGGGAGCAGGGTCAGGGCCATCAGGCCGGCGAACAGGATGTGACGGGTACGCAAGGGGCAGTCTCCTGGGTGATGGTTCGCCGCGGCGCCCAGCAGGGTTCGTGCCAGGGGCCGGGCCTCGCGTCGTCGCGCACTTGCGTGGGCACGCCAGCCGACACAGCCGGCTTGTCGACTTGCACATCGTGACGAGTTGGCGCAGCGGCGTGGTTGCGTGGGGGCGTGGCGTGGGGGCGATCACTGTGGCGTCCGCCCGGGGCGCGTGCAACGATCCAGGCCTCTCGCATGACCGCGCCGCAGCTGCCGCCGTTTCCGCCCATCGAGCCGCCCCGCTCCACGGTGGTGTTCCCGGATCCACGACGGCTGGGCGCCGGGCAGCAGCTGGTCGGGGTGTCCCGGGCCATCACCCCGGGGATGGCCCTGGCGGCGTACCGGCGGGGGATCTTCCCCTGGCCGGTCGAGGACGAGGTCATCCCGTGGGCGTCACCCGCCGAGCGCGCGGTGTTCCCGCTGGACCAGCCGCCGGACTGGCCGCGCAACGTGCGCAAGGCCATCAACCGCGCGCGCACCGACGGCCTGCTGGTGACGGTGGACGTGGCCTTCGAGCGGGTCATGGGCGAGTGCGCCGGGGCGCGCCCCGAGGGCACCTGGATCACCACCGACCTGACCCGCACCTATGTCGAGCTGCACCGCCTGGGCTGGGCCCACAGCGTCGAGGTCTGGGCCGGGCCCGACCTGATCGGCGGCCTCTACGGCATGGCCCTGGGCGCGCTGTTCGCGGGCGAGTCGATGTTCCACCGCCGCACCGACGCCTCCAAGGTGGCCTTCGTGGCGCTGGTCGACCGGCTGCGGGCGCGCGGCTTCGAGCTGCTGGACGCCCAGGTCATGAATCCGCACCTCGAAAACCTGGGCTGCATCGAGATCCCGCGCGACCAGTACCTCGACCGGCTGCCCGGGATGGCGGCGCGGTCGGTGCGCTTCGCGGGCTGAATATTCGCGTGGCGGCGGAAGGCGCGATAACATCCGCGGGCGGAGGCGCAATGGAAGAGAAGACCGCCAGCGGCCAGAGCAACGGAGCCGCGCCCATCGAGGCGCCGGTGGGCGGACAGCCGTCGGCCGAGCTGCTGGAGATGCTGGGCAAGACGCCGGTCTTCAGCGGGCTGCCGCCGGCACACCTGCGTCGCATCGCGGAGATCGGCGCCGAGGTCAAGCATGTCTACGGCGCCACCGTGTTCGCCGAGGGCGACGCCGGCGACAAGTTCTACATCGTGCTGGCCGGCGCGGTGCGCATCAGCCGCATCGTGCCCGGCATGGGCGAGGAGGCGCTGGCCATCCTGCGCAACGGGGCCTACTTCGGTGAGATGGCGCTGATCGACGACTTCCCGCGCTCGGCGCACGCGCTGGTGCACGAGGCCTGCAGGCTGTTCGT
The DNA here is from genome assembly GCA_020853705.1 of Deltaproteobacteria bacterium. Lineage (GTDB taxonomy): Bacteria > Myxococcota_A > Polyangia > Haliangiales > JADYYK01 > JADYYK01. The sequence continues at coordinate 7,428 of JADYYK010000276.1, read as the reverse complement.
CATCAGCAAGGCCGACCTCGAGGACCTGCTGTTCGTCGACCGCGACATGGCCTACGAGATCCTGTGGAACTTCGTGCGCACCCTGTCGGGGCGCCTGCGCGAGACCAACGACAAGATGACGTTCCTCGCGACCTCGAACAAGTTCTAGGGCGACATGCGCGGCGCGGCCATCCTGATGTACCACGGCATCGGCGCGCCGCCGCGGCCGGAGCGCACCGGCGCGCGCTACCACATCGCGGCCAGCGCGCTGACCGCGCAGCTCGATGCGCTGGGCGAGCTGGAGGCGGCGGGTCGGCCGGTGATCGGGCTCGAGCGCATGCTGGCGGGCGGCGACGGCGTGGTGCTGACCTTCGACGACGGCGAGGCGTCGTGCCGGCAGGCCGCCGACGCCATCGCGGCGCGCGGCTGGAGCGCGACCATCTATGTCACCAGCGGCTTCATGGACACCGCGGGCTACCTGACCGCGGCCGACGTGCGCGCGCTGGCCCAGGACGGCTTCACCATCGGGGCGCACGGGGCCACCCATCGCTTCCTGACCGACATCGACGACCGCGAGCTGGATGGCGAGCTGCGCGGCGCGCGTGAGGTGCTGGAGCGCGCGGCCGGGGTGCCGGTGCTGCACCTGGCGCTGCCCGGCGGGCGCGGCGATGGCCGGGTGGCGGCGGCGGCGCGGCGCGCGGGCTATGCCTCGCTGGCGACCTCGCGGGTGGGGCTGAACCCGAGCCGGACCGATCGGTTCGCGCTGCGGCGGGTCGCGGTGGTCGATGACCTGGGCCTGGCGCGCTTCGCGGCGCTGGCGCGCGGCGACACCCGGGCCTATGCGCGTGATCAGCTGGTGGGCGGCGTGCTCGACACCGCCAAGAAGCTGCTCGGCAACCGGCGCTACGAGGCCTGGCGCGGTCGCGCGCTGAAGCTGCTCGGCAAGAGCTGATGACGTTCCGGTCGGATCGGGACGCCGCCGCGGCACGGGTGACGGCGCTGGAGCAGCGCGTGCGCGAGCTCGAGGCGCAGCTGGCCGAGCGCGACGCCCAGCTGAGCGAGGTCCAGCTCCGGGTGGAGCGGCTCGACAAGCTGCTCGGGCAGGGCGACAGCGAGGCGCTGGCGCGCGAGCGCGAGCTGGCGACGCTGCGCAAGGAGCTGGCGCGGGCCCGGGGCAAGGCGCCGCCGCCGGAGCCGGCGCCCGCCAGCCGCAAGCGCAAGGCGCCGAGGGGCGACGCCGACCCGTCGCACCCGCTGTACGGCCGAGCTGCGCCCGTCAGTGACGCCGACCGGCGCAAGGTCGCCGAGCAGCTGCTGGCGTATGGCGTGGTCAAGCACCGCGAGGGCGAGCGCGCCGAGGCGGCCGCGGCCTTCGCGCGCGGCCTCGAGCTGGTGCCGGGCCACTCCGGCCTCCTGCGCGCGCAGAAGCGCTACAGCTGAGGCCGTGCGCCAGCGCTACCGCCGCTGGCTCACTTGCCGAGATCGGCCACGGCGGCGAGCAGGCCGGCGTGCTGCGGGGCGTGGCGCAGTCCGCGCTGGTACATCTCCATGGCCTCGGCGCGCCGGTCGAGCTTGACCAGGACCTGGCCCAGGCGCTGGCACACGTCGGCGCGGGTGACGCGGCTCGGTTCACCGAGGTACATGCCGAGCATGCGCTCGTAGAGGGTGCGCGCGCCGTCCCAGTCGCCGAGGCGGAACAGCCGCTCGGCCACGTTGGCCAGGGCGGGCACGTCGGGGCTGGCGCGGAGCAGCTGATCGCGGTCGCTCTTGGCCTGGGCCAGCTCGTCACGCTCGCCGCGCTCGAGCTTGACCTTGACCGGCCGCGGCGGATCCTGGACGTGCGGCGGCGGCGGGCGCGGCACCAGGCCAGGCACGCGACCGCCTCCGCGGGCCAGCGCGGCCAGCGCCTCGTCGCGCTCGCGCGTGACCTCGGCGAGCTGGCGCTCCAGGGCCTCGACTCGTGCGTGCAGTGCATCGACATCGTCGCGGTAGGCCACCTGTTTGCCCTCCTTCCTCAGTTTAAGGGCCCGTGAATGGGTATCTCAATCGTTGTCGTGGCCGATCCATCCCGACGGGCCTCGTCGTCGCCGCGCTCCGGTGCGCACATACGTCGGTATGCGATTTACCCATTCGCGGGCCCTGACGCAGTGCGCTATAACCCCGCCATGGCGACCTCCCGAGCGACCCGTGGAAACTTCTTCGAGGACTTCGAGACCGGCCAGCTGCTGCGCCACGCCATCCCGCGCACGGTGACCGAGGGCGACGTCTCGCTGTACATCGCGCTGACCGGCGATCGCCGGCCGATGCATTGCTCTGCCGAGGTCGCGCGCAGCCTGGGCTACGCGCGCGAGCGGGTGCACGATCTGCTGGTGTTTCACATGGTGTTCGGCAAGACCGTGGGCGACGTGTCGCTGAACGCGGTCGCCAACCTGGGCTATGCCGACCTGCGCTTCGGGCGCCCGGTCTATCCGGGCGACACCCTGCGCGCCGAGAGCGAGGTGCTGGGGCGGCGCGAGACCTCGTCGGGCACCAGCGGGATCGTGTGGGTGCGCACCACTGGCCTCAACCAGCGTGACGAGGTGGTGCTGTCCTATGCGCGCTGGGTCATGGTGCAGAAGCGCGGCAGCGCGCCGACCGGGGCCAAGGACTCGCCGCCCCTGCCCGCCGAGGTGCCGGCCTCCGAGCTGCACTTTCACCCCGAGCTGGAGCCGCAGATGCTGTCCGAGGTGGCCTGGGCCTTCGGCGGTCGCGCGCGCTGGGACGACTATGTCGTCGGCGAGCGCATCGATCACCACGGTGGCATGACCATCGAGGAGTCGGATCACATGACGGCCACGCGGCTTTACCAGAACACCGCGCTGGTGCACTTCGATCAGCACGCCATGGCGGGCTCGCGCTTCGGGCGTCGCCTGATGTACGGCGGTCACGTCATCAGCGTGGCCTACGCGGCGGCCATGAACGGCTTCGAGAATGGCCTCGGCATGCTGGCCTGGAACGGCGGCCAGCACGTGTCGCCGACCTTCGCCGGCGACACCCTGTATGCCTGGACCGAGATCACCGACAAGCAGCCGCTGACGAACAACGACAGCGTGGGCGCGCTGCGCTGCCGCCTGGTGGCGGCCAAGAACGTCGACCCGGTCAAGGAGGGCGTGCAGCGCCGCATCAAGGACGCCGAGGGCAAGGACGCCTATGACCCGCGCGTGGTGCTGGATCTCGACTTCTGGCTGGCCATGCCGCGCAAGCTGGCCTCCGACGAGTAGCGCGTCGCGCTAGCCGGCTGACTCGAGGTAGGCGATGACGTCGGCGAAGCCGGCGCGGCGGGCGCGATCGAGGGGCGTCTCGCCGCTGTCGGCGCGCAGCTTGAGCTTGGCGCCGCGCTCGACCAGCACCGGGACGGCGCCATACCAGCGCTCCAGCACGGGGGCGTCGGGGTTGGCCTCGAGCTCGGCGTGCAGCTGGGCGCGGGCGCGGCCGGCGGGGATCCAGCCCGCGGCCAGGTGCAGCGGGGTCTCGCCCTTGGCGTTGCGGGCGTTGGGATCGGTGCCGGCGTCGAGCAGCAGGGTGGCGATGTCGGCGTGGCGCGGCGCGGTGCGGTGCAGGGCGGTGTTGCCGCCGTGGTCGCGCACGTCGGCGGTCAGACGGCCGCCCGCGAGCAGGCGCTCGAGGGCGCGGGTCCACGCGCTGATGGCGGCGTGGTGCAGCGCGGTGGTGCCGTTGCGGGTCGGGAGGGAGGCGTCACAGCCGGCGTCGAGCAGGGCCAGGAAGGCGTCCTCGGTCTCGACCGTGAACAGCGCGGTGGCGCCGCCGGAGTTCTGGGCGTTGACGTCGGCGCCGGCCTGCACCAGCAGCTCGACCGCGGCGGCGCTGGGCGCGGTGTGCAGCGGGGTGTTGCCGCGCGGGTCGCGATCGTGGCACAGCCGCCGGTGCGCCTGCAGCAGGGCCTTGGCGCCGGCGAGGTCGCCCTCGCGCAGCAGATGGCGCAGGCTGACCCGGTCGGACTCGACGGGGCCCTTGCCGCCCAGGTAGATCAGGGCGGCCACCACCAGCGCCGCGGCGACGCTGACCGCGGCGCCGATCCAGAGGGGGCTCACGGCGCCATGGTCGCACGGCGTGGCGGCGGTCGCCACAAGCGCGGCGGCCTACACAAGCGCGGCGGCCTAGACCATGTCGGGGCCGATGCTCTCGAACAGGCAGTCGCTGAGGTTGCGGAAGTCGAGGCCGTAGAGGAAGCCCTTGGGCTGGTAGCGCGTCGGCAGCGGGTCGCCGTCGAGGTCGAGGTCGTCACCCTCGGCGTCCCACGCCGAGCGCACGGTGTCGTTGTAGCGCGCGGCGTCCGACAGCTGGCGGAAGAAGCTGGGCGCGTCGTCGGTGGCCACGCTGCCGGCGGGCAGGATGTTGGCCAGGATGCGGCGGCGCTGGTCGCGCACCCACAGCGGGTCGAGCACCGCGGCGTTCATCTCGGCCTCGTAGATCATGCCGCGGTTGTTCTTGTTGGCCGAGCCCACGCTCATGAACTTGTCGTCCACCATGAGCATCTTCGAGTGCACGTCCATGTCGGCGAACACCGCGTCGGTCTCGTCGAAGCCCCAGGTCACGTGGTAGTCGAAGGCGCGCAGCTGCAGCATCAGGTAGCGGCTGGGGAACAGCGTCTTGAGCTGGCCGTGCGTGATGTGGGTCCAGGCGCAGCCCGGGTCGGTCCACTCGCTGACCGGCTTGGTGATGACGATGAGGCGCAGCGCGGGCACCTGCTGCATGCGGCGCACGATGGCCTCGACCAGCATGGGGGCGCGGAAGTACTGGTCCTCGATGTAGATGTAGCGCTCGGCGTTGTTGACGGCGTTCAGCCAGGTCTCGGCGATCGAGTGCTCCCAGTACGGCTCGGGCAGGGTGGTCGTGATCTGGACCTGCGAGCCCTGGGGCTGGGCGGCGCCGGCGCGCGTGGTGAAGGCGGCGCTGTTGGCCGAGTAGTCGGCGCCCTCGGCGCGAGCGACGTCCCAGCGACGCTTGAAGACGTCGGCGACGTCCTCGGCGGCGGGGCCCTGGATGCGCATCATGTAGTCCTTGCGCGGGCCGTTGTCGGGCTCGTCCTCCTTGTTGGCCACCGCGATGCGGTCGTCGCGGGTGGCGTCGAACAGCATGCGGCGCGGCTCGAAGACCCTGTGCGCCGAGCTGTCCCAGTCCACCCGGCGCAGGTTCATGCCGCCCACGAAGGCCAGGTCGTCATCGACGGCCATGAACTTCTGGTGGAACGACGCGTGCTCGATGGTGATGCCGACCGGCCAGGCGGTGAGATCGACGTGGTGGCCGGGGATGGTCGAGGCGATGACCGCCTCGGGGTCGAACGGCTTCATCGCGGTGCCCGGCACGCGGGCGCGCACGCGGTCGCCGAACTTGATGGCGTCGGCGACGAAGTCGAAGCTGCCCGCGGTCTCGTTGGCCTGGCCCATGAACTCGAAGCGGTCGTTGGCGGTGGCGCCGTGGGCGCGCAGCGGGGCGTCGGTGGTCACGGACGACAGCAGGCCGTCCTGGCCCAGGAACTGGCCGACCAGCACCCGCTTGGTGGCCGGGCTGGCGTCGAGCACGCCCATGATGGTGTTGCGGTTGCGCTCGATGGTGGTGAGGTCGGCGTGGTTGGCGGGGCGCACCAGCTCGAAGTTCGACTCCCACCACCAGGTCGAGATCAGGACCTGGCGCTGCGCCGCGGTCAGCGCGCTGTGCACCGCGCGCCAGGCCTCCTCGCCGTCCATCAGCAGCTGGATGGCGTTGGCGCGGCGCGCCGGGCGGCCCTCGGACGAGAACCAGCGGTGGTGCAGGCCGAGGTACAGGGTGTAGACCGGGACGTCCTTGCCGGCGGCGATCTGGCGCAGGCCACGGACCACGGAGACGCCGTGCTTCATGCCGGCGGGGCGCGAGATCTTCAGGGCGTCGGCGCGGTTGGAGCCGTCGTAGGTGAAGTCGAGGTCGAGGGTGTCGTGCTCGGGGGCGGACAGCGTGACGTGGTAGTCGCCAGCCTCCAGCGGGGTGGCGGCGAGCGGGAAGCCGGTGGTGGTGACGGGCTGGCCATAGCGCTTGACGGTGAGGACCGCGGTGGACGGCAGCGGCTGGGCCCAGATGTCGAGGGCGCCGAGCTCGAGCACCGCGATGGCGTCGGCCGGCGGCGGGGTCGGCTCGATGGTGGCCGGCGGCGGCTCGGTGCCGGGCAGGGTGCCCGGGGGCGCGGTGTCGTCGGGGGTCACGACCACCGGGGGCGGCTCGAAGGGGGCCTCGGTCTCGCCCTGGCAGCCGGCCAGCGTCAGCGACAGCAGGATTGCGGGGGCTGCGGTGGTGAGGAAGGCGAGGCGGCCGACGATGCGCATGGCGGGGTGAATAGCAAGCGTGGTGCCGAGAGGGATTGCTGTGGTTACGGGATGTTAGGGTGGCTGTCCGGGTGGCCAGGCGGCTTGCCGGCCGGCCAGTCGTGGGGTCAGCTGGCCGCGCCAGGCCGCGTCAAATTGTGCGGGAAAACACGGAGATAGAGGTGCTAGAAGGCGATGCCCTGGGCGCCATCGACGGGCAGGCAGATCCCGGAGAGCCAGCTGGCGCGGGGCGAGCACAGGAAGGTGACGGCGGCGGCGACCTCGTCGGGGCGGCCGAAGCGGCCGAAGGGCAGGCTGCGGGTGACGAAGTCGGCGATGGCGGCGGGATCGGCCTGCTGGCGGCGCTCCCAGCCGCCGCCGGGGAACAGGATGGAGCCGGGGGCGACCGAGTTGACGCGGATGTTGTCGCGCGCGAGGTCGCGGGCCATCGCCTTGGCGAGCGAGATCTCGGCGGCCTTGGCGGTGTTGTAGGCCGGCGCGCCGCCGGCCTCGCGACCCCAGATGGAGGAGATGATGACGATGGCGCCGCCGCCGCGGGCGCGCAGGGCGGGCAGCGCGCCGCGGCTCATGCGCAGCGCGGGCCAGAAGTTCTTGTCGAAGGTGGCGCGGAAGTCGGCCTCGTCGGCGTCGTCGAAGTGGCGCGCTCCCGAGCCGCCGACGTTGTTGACCAGGATGTCGAGGCCCCCGAGCGGCGCGGCGGAGGCGGCGGCCAGGACGGCGGCGCAGCCGGCCTCGGTGGTCACGTCGGCGAGGACGGCGGCGTGGGGACCGGGGCCGGCGGCCGCGAGCGCGGCGCGGGTGTCCTCGAGCGTGGCGGCGGTGCGGCCGCACACCACCACACGGGCGCCCTCGGCGGCGAGCGCCAGGGCGATGGCGCGACCGATCCCCCGGGTCGAACCGGTGACGATGGCGACCTTGTCTGCGAGCTGGAGATCCATGGTGCCGCGCAGGGTAGGGCCCGCGGACGAATATCTCAATCGCTCTCGCGACCGATCCATCCCGGGGAGCTTCGTCGCCGCTGCGCTCCGATGCTCACGTACGGCCAGTACGCTGCGCTTCGGTGCTCGCGGCTCCTCGCTCGCCGGGCGCCTCG
>JADYYK010000275.1 GCA_020853705.1 Deltaproteobacteria bacterium | reverse complement strand
CCACGTAATGCTGCGTCTCGAGAGACCACCGGTAAGCCGTGTGCGGGAAATCCGCATGCACGGTTTGAAAGGGGGTCTTACTCAAACACCCACGACAAAGTGGGGAGGAAAGTAGGATCTACCAATGTGCAGGACTCGCTTGATGGGGCGCCTCTGGCTCCTCCTGGTGCTCGTGGTCGCTGTTGGGGCCGCGCCGTCCGCGGCGCAAGCGGAGCCATCGGGGGACGACGAAGCCGCCGCCATCTCGGCCGGCAGCGAGACTCCGCGCGAACTCATCGAGAGCTTTCTTGCGCGAACGCGCGAAGGACGACTGGACGAGGCCAGCCGCCTGCTGGATCCGCGGTTTCCGGCCAAACATGCCGAGACGACCGCGCGGAGGCTGCGCGCTGTGCTGGATCGGCAGCTCTGGGTCGACCTGTCGACTCTGTCGCGGATGCCGGGAGGCACGCCGGACGACGGGTTGCCCGTCGACATCGACCGGCTGGGCTCGGTGCCGGGGCCGTCGGGCCCGGAGCCTGTTCTGTTGCGGCGCACGGTGAGCGGGCGCTGGGTGATCGCCGCATCGTCGCTCGACCGGGTCAACGCCTGGTATGAGCGGCTGCCCGACCGCTGGTTGAGAGAGCACCTGCCCGCGTGGCTGTTCCGCACCGGGCCGCGCGACCTCTTCTACTGGCAGTGGCTGGCGTTGCCGATCGTGGTCGTGGTGTTCTGGATCGTTGCTCGCCTGTTGCTGGTCCCGTTCTTCATCGTGGGGCGACGGGTGCTCAAGCGCACCAAGGCGACGTGGGATGATGAGCTCCTCGAGCGACTGCGCGCTCCTGGCACGCTTGGGCTTGCTGCGCTCGGGATCTACCTGGCCTTGCCGAGCTTGCTGCTGGTGACGCCGGCGCACGCCTTCGTCCTGTCCGTGCTCAAGGTCGTGGTGCTGTTGGTTCTGTTCTGGGGCGGTCTGCGCAGCGTCGATGTGGCGTTCTCGGAAGCGCGAAACTCGGCCTGGCTACAGGCTCACCCACAGGCACGGGGCATCCTCCCCTTCGTCTCCCGGGCGGCGAAGGTGTTGATCTTCTTGATTGCCCTGGTCACCACGCTGCAGCAGCTCGGGTACGCAATCACTGGCCTCATCGCTGGTCTCGGGATCGGTGGACTGGCGATCGCGCTTGCCGCCCAGAAGACCTTCGAGAATCTCATCGGTTCGATCGCGCTCAGCGTGGATCAGCCCTTCCACCATGGTGATCTGGTCAAGATCGACGATGTGGTGGGGACGGTCGAGGAGATCGGCCTGCGTTCGACACGGCTGCGCACGGTGCAGAACACGCTGGTGACGCTGCCAAACGGGAAGCTCGCCGACGCGCGCATCGAGAACCTGAGCCTCCGCAAGCACATCCGTTTCACGACGACGATCGGCCTGACCTATGGCACCAGCTTGCAGTCGGTGCGCAACATCACCCAGGATGTGCGCGAGCTGCTGGCGGGAATGGCGGAGGTGCTGGCGGGGTCGCCCGACGTGCGGGTGCTGCAGCTCGGGCAGTCGTCGCTCGACATCGAGGTCGTAGCGCAGCTGACCTGTCCGCCCAGCGGGCTGGCCGACGTTCGTGAACGCGTGATGTTCGGGATCCTCGAGATCGTTGCGGCGCGTGGAGGGGCGCTGGCGTTCCCGACGCGGACCATCCACAGCATGCCGGCCTCAGCACAGGGAAGCATCGACCCACCCGCGAACGTACGATAGAATACAAGGCGCCGTATCGGGAGCGCTTCACCTTGCCCATTTCATTGGCTCGTCGCAGTGCGGTGTTCTTCAGCGTGTTTGCACTGCGAGCGACCCTCTCCTGGTCGGGAGGAAATCCCATGCCGTTCATTCCCAAAGCCAACGCAGACGTCGAGCAGGACCCCAAGCACGCCGTGGAGGATCACCCGACCCACGACGCCGAGCCCAAGGCGCTCGAAGACCTGCGAAGGCTCCTCGAGCAGAGCGCGTCGGCCCGCCAGGTGGCGCAGCTCATCGCCAAACATCCGAAGGAGACCGAGCAGATGATGGCGCTGGTCCATCAGATGCGCGGCAGCCACTTTGCTGCCCAGGTCGCGCGTGAGCTCGAGCGGCTGCGCTCGCTCTCCGCCTTCTTGCCACGGCACGATGATGGCACTGTCGATGACGATGACGGCACCGTCGACTCGAGAGCGCCGACAAGGGACGACGGCACGGTGCAGGAGGACGACGGCACGGTGGATTCGCCGCTTCGCCGACCTCCCGTCGATGACGGCACCGTCAGCGACGACGATGGCACCGTCAGCACGGACGACGGCACCGTAGAGGATCTCGCGGCGCTCGATGACGGCACCGTGGACACACCGGTTCGCCGGGGCCAGGAGACGGTGCCCAAGCCGCCGGTGGCACACGGGACCTCGAAGCGTCGCAAGCCGTAGCTCGACGCAGGCTCAGGTGCTGGGTGGCCCGGCTCCGTTGACGTCGACGCGGAGGTGCCGATCGAGGAACGCCATGGTGCGGTCCCAGGCACGGTCACTGGGAGGACGGTTGCGGTAGAGGCTCCGGATGCCGTGGCCAACGCCTTCGTAGACGTGGGCCTCGAGCCGATCGCCAAGGATCTCCTTCAGCCGTTCGCGCCGCCCTCGCGGGCAGGCCACGGGGTCGAAGGCAGCGAAGTGACCGAGGACCGGGCCCCTCACGGCGCGGGCGTCGGCGTCAGGCAGACCGCCGCCGTGCACGCCGAGCGAGTGATGAAAGACGACTGGCGCAGCCATGTCGGGGCGGCGCGCCATCTGGAGGACGAACCCGCCGGTCAGACACTGTCCGACCATCCCGATCCGTCCATTGCACATGGGATGGGCGGCGAGCTGGTCAAGGAGGTCGCCGACCTCTCGGTTGCCCTCGGAGGTCGCCTTGTTGAGGAGGCCCTCCATGCTGAAGAACTGCTTCAGGCAGTAGCGCACCTGGCCACCGTCGCTGAAGAGATCGGGCGCCAGGGCGAGGTACCCGGCATCCGCGAGGCGGCGTGCGTCGTCGCGGACGTTGTCGGTCAGGCCAAAGAGTTCGTGCAGAAGCAGGACCCCAGGGTGGGGCCCGGACCCGTGTCGGGTCGGGTCGGGCCGCCAGAGCTCGCAGCGAAGGCGCCGCGAGCCTGCGGTGAGCAGCAATTCGTGGGCGGGCATCGCGCGCAGCGTACAACGCGGGTGCGGGCGCAGTCACCCTGCGCGGAACGCGGTCGCGCGCGAGGCGGGCGAGCTTGCCGGACCTCAGGCGGACCTGCGACGAATGAGAGTGGGAACTACTGGACGCGCTGGATGATGTGGAGGCCGAAGTCGGTCTTGACCACGCCGATCTCGTTGAGCTTCAGTCGCAGCGACAGGTTCTTGAACGGCTCGACCAGCCCGGCGGAGGGATTCACGGGGTAGCTGTTGCCTGCGGCCGCGGAGCCAGGGTCTTCCGAGAACTCCTTCATCAGGGGCTCGATCTTGTCGCCCTTCTTCAGGCGCGCGACCAGCGTGGCGACCAGCTTGTCCGCGTCCGGACGGGTGCGGGCGGCGGCGCGCGGATCCTGCTGACCACCGAACGCGGCGGCGAGATCCTTCCAGCTGATGAGGATGTGCTTGACCTGGACGTCCGTGGCCACGACCTCACGGGCCAGGATGTCGGCCGACTCGGCGGGATCTGGCGGTGGCGGCGGCACGCGCAGGATGACGTGCCAGCCGAACTGGGTGCGCACCAGGCCGGCCTCGCCAACCTTGAGTCGCCGCGCGAGGTTCTTGAAGGGCTCGACCATCGGCGCGTCCGCCTTGATCTCGTAGGCGCGTCCCGTCTTGGCAGAGCCATCGTCCTCGGACAGCTCCGCCATCATGGGCTCGATGGCCTCGCCGCCGCGGAGGCGCTCGAGCAGTGAGGTGACGAGCTTGTCGGCGTCAGCCTTGCTGCGCGCCTGGGCTGCTGGCTTGAGCGGCCGATGCCCTGGCAGCTGCAGGTCGCGCCAGCCGATGAGGATGTGACGCGCCCACGCACCGTCCGAGGCCGGCGGCGCGTCGCGGGCCAGGATGTCTGCCGACTCGAGCGGATCGGGCGGGGCCGGCGGCACGTGGAACATCACGTGGTAGCCGTACTTGGTGCGCGCGATCCCGACCTCCTTGGGCGCGAGCCGGAGCGCCATGTCCTTGAACTCCGGTACGAAGTCGCGATCGGCGCGGATCTCGTAGGGCTCGCCGCCGCCGCCGCGATCTTCGGAGTACTCCTTGATGAGGTCGTCGATCGACCCGCCCGTGCGAATCTTGTCGGCGAGCTCGCGCGCCAGCCTCCCGGCCTCCTTCTGGGTGCGCGCGGCGCCGCGCGGGTCCTGCTGATTCATGTACGCAGGCGCCAGGTCCTTCCAGGACAGCAGCACGTGCTTGATGAGCGCAGGGCCCGGGCCCGCTGGGCGCTCGAGCACGCCCTTGCTCACGAAGTCGTCCGGCGGCAGGGGCCGCTCGGGGGTCGCTGGCGGGGGCTGGCCGGCCGGCACCGGCACCATCCCGAGAGTCTTGTTGGCCTCCCGATCGGGGGCCTTGTTGCACGCAGCGGCCAGGCATGCGGCCGGCAGCAGCAGGGCAGCGAGGCGGATCTTCATGCTCCGCTGCTTACCACACACCCGTGGCTGGCCGCACGTCGATCTTCGCGGTCCGACAGGTGAATCGTCCCTCGGACGCGCGTGGTCAGGCGGCGGCCATCTCGGGCGCGGCGGCCGGGCTGGCGCCGTTCAGGATCTCGGCGGCCCGCACCACCGCGCTGGCGCGCGAGCGCACACCGAGGCGGTGGTAGAGGCGATGCAGCCGCGACTTCACGGTGCCGAGGTGGATGCCGATCGACTTGGCGATCTCCTCATTCGACATGCCGCGCCACAGGAACGACAGCAGGCGGGCGTCCGGGATCGACAGCGCCAGCCCCTGCGCCAGTGGCTCGACCAGGCGGCGACCCGCGGCGTGGGTCGGCTGCAGCTCGAGGACGATGAGGTCGCAAGCGCGATCGAGGGCGCGCACGCGGACGCGCACCATGACCTCGCGACCGACACAGCGCTCGACCTGGGCGCCGTCGGCGCCGCCGGTCGCGAACAGGCGCTCGAGCGCGGGTGCCAGCGGGTCGCGCAGCCACGACGGGATCTGCTCACCCTCACGGCACTCGAGCAGCGATGACGCGCGGGTGTTCAAGTAGACGGTGCGGCCCTCGCCGTCGAGGACCACGATGGCGGTCTCCACGGTGTCCAAAATGGCGCGGAGCATCTCGGAGCGGGTCTGAAGTGCGAGCATTGTTCGAACCTCCCGTTCGCTTTGCATTGCGCGTTTCGGACCATCGTCCACGCCAACGATTCCAGCCGGATGGAAGTCCAGCCCCCTGTCCATCCGCGGACAGGTGAGGGGGGGACTGGACAACTTGGGTTCGGTCGCGGCTCGCCGCGACGTGTGGCCAGCTACGCGCTGGCCGGCGGGTGGGGACGCCCCGGCGCGGCTGGGGCCGCGGGCCCCACAAACGTTGGTGCGCGCGACGTGATTTCGCGTGGTCACGTCGGGTTGTACACACACCCACACCGGCTCGAAAGTTGCTCCTGAGGGTGCTGGACCATGGCGGTGCGCCCCACCCAGCAGGCAGAGCAGAGCGGCGAGGTCGATCTGTCACGAGCGACCCCAGGCGCTGCCACGGTCGAGATGAAGAGCCCGCACAAGCGCCGGCGCGGCTGGATGCGCGCCGCCGCCGCGCTCGCGCTGGCCTATGCGCTGGTGCTGACGGTCATCGAGGGGCGCAGCGCGGATCACCAGTTCTGCACGTTCCTCGGCGACACCGTGGTGACGGCGAAGGCCGACGCCCAGGCCGCGGGGATGCGCGCCGGGGACCGCATCGTGGCGGTCGACGGCCGTGAATTCACGGCGGTGCACCAGCTGACGCACGCGCTGGCGGGACTCGAGCCAGGCCACCTCGCACGCTTCACCGTCGAGCGCGGTGGTCGTCGATTCGAGGTGTCGATGCCGCTGCACCGGCGCTGGCCCTTCGCTGGGCTGGCGGGAGCGGGGCTCGGCGCGCTGCTGCTGTTGCTGGCGTTGCTGGCGGATCGGGGCGCGGGGGCGCACGCGCCGCGTGCGTTCTTCCACTGCGCGCTGGTCTACACGGTGTTCCTGGCGGGGGCGTTCACCGTGGACACCGTGGTGCTGTCCTCACCGCTGCTGACGGGGCTCTGGCTGCTGTCGCTGGCCTTCGTGACGCCGGTGATCTGTCGTTTCGCACTGCGCTTTCCGGAAGGCGACGCACGGATCTCGCGTGCGGTGGCGGTGCTGCTGTTCGGGCCGCAGGCGCTGGTCGGCGCCGCGATGGCATCCTTGATCTTCGCCTATCATCAGGGCTGGGGTGGGGCCCAGGCGGGCTGGATCCGGCGCGGGATGATCATCCTGGTCGCGATCGAGATGCTGCTGTCGGTCGGCTACCTGGCCGCCGCTGCCGTGATCCGTGGGCGGCGCATGCGACGACTGGGGAGCCGGCTGGATCCGGCGACGCGCTTCTGGACGGTGGCGTCGCTGGTCGGGACGTTGCTTCCGATCGCCCTCGGCGCGGTGGCGGCGTCGGTCGATATCTGGGCCTTTGTCGGCGGTGGCTATCGGATCTATGTCGGCGCGGCGGCGCTCCTGGGCTGCGTGGGCGTGACGCTGGCGCTGACGCGAGCGCCGTTTGGCGAGCTCGATCGCGTGCTGCGGCGTGGCGCCGGCTATGTCATCGCGAGCGCGATCGCGACCGGCGTGTTCTTGCTGGCGATCGCGGGCGCCGGCGCGTCGGCCGCGCTGGCGAGCGGGCAGGGGCTGACCGCGGCGCTGGCGGCGACCATCGCGACCGCGGTGGTGTTCGGGCCAGTCCGCGGGCGGGCACAGCGCTGGATCGATGCGCGCTTCGAGCGTGACCGCAGGCGGGCGCGCAAGCTGCTGGCCGAGGCGGCGCACGAGGCGGCGCGCACGCTGGATCCGCGCGAGCTCGAGCGTGCCGTCGTGGCGCGGGTCCGGGACGCGCTCGCCGCGGACGGGGTCGCGATCTATCGCCAGACTGGCGACGAGCGCTTCGTGTGCGAGTCGGAGGCCGGACAGGCGCGGCTGGGCGTCGAGCTGGAGCGGCGGGATCCCGTCGCGGCCCGGCTGGGCGAGGCGCTGGCGCGGGGCGAGGTCGTGGTGCACAAGGGGGGCCTGCTGATCGCACCCCTGTACGAGCGCGAGGGGGCACGCTCAGCGCTGGTTGTGGTGGCGCCGGGCGGACAGCTGGCGGCTGCCGGGACCGCCGCGTCGGCCGAGGTGCGCGAGCTGCTCGGCGCGCTGGCGGCGCAGCTGAGCGTGGCGCTGGCGAATGCGCGGGCGCACGATGCGCTGCGCGAGGCGAGCGAGCGCTTGAAGAGCCAGGCCGAGCTTGCGGAGGCGCAACGTCGCGAGATCGAACGGCTCAAGCAGCGCCTCGAGGCCGAGAACCGGGTGCTCTCGGCGGAGCTCGCGCGGGTCGGTGGACGCGCACCGGTCATCGGCGAGGGGCTGCGCGCGACTTATGATCGGGTCGAGCGGGTAGCCAGCGCGGATGCCACCGTGCTGATCCGCGGCGAGACCGGCACTGGCAAGGAGCTGGTCGCACGCTCGCTGCACGCTTTCAGCGGTCGGCGCGAGCGCACCTTCGTGGTGGTGGACTGCGGCGCGCTGCAGCCGACCCTCATCGAGTCGGAGCTGTTCGGACACGAGAAGGGCGCCTTCACGGGGGCGTCGGCCCAGCACATCGGCGCCTTCGAGACCGCGCATGGCGGCACGTTGTTCCTGGATGAGATCGGCGAGCTGCCGCTGGAGGCGCAGACCAAGCTCTTGCGTGCGGTCGAGGATCGCACCGTGCGCAGGGTCGGTGGCGAGTCGGTGGTGCCAGTCGATGTGCGCATCGTCGCGGCGACCAACCGAGATCTGGCGGCTGAGGTCGCGGCGGGGCGCTTCCGCGAGGATCTGTACTATCGCCTGAAGGTGGTCGAGGTCGTGGTGCCGCCGCTGCGTGCGCGGCGCGAGGATATCCCGGCGCTGGCGGAGGATCTGCTGCGCGAGATCAGCGTGCGCAGGCGTCGCGCCACGCCGCGGCTGATGCCGGACGCGCTGGCGCTGCTGCTCGATCACGACTGGCCCGGCAATGTGCGTGAGCTGTCCCACGTGCTGGAGGCTGCGTGCGCGGTGAGTGATGGCAGCGAGGTGCGCGGCGTCGACCTCGGCCTGGCAGACGAGATCTGGCTGCGACGGGCGCAGCGGTCGGTCGCGGAGGCCTCGCCGCAGGCTGGGCTGCGCGGTGCGCTGGGCGCCATCGAGCGTGATCGGATCGCCGCGGCGCTGCGGGAACATGCCGGGAATCGCTCGGCGGTCGCGCGAGCCCTGGGGCTCAAGCGCACGACACTGTTGCGCTTGCTGAAGCGGCACGGCCTGGCCGCCTGAGCGCTGGTTCGTCCGGGCGCCCTTGGGTACGATGGGCCATGGGGAATCGCTGGCTTGGCCTCGTGCTGGTGGGCGTGGTGGCGGTGGCTGGATGCGGTGACAACGGCCATCTGCCAGGTGGCGCCGTCGACGCGGCGACGGAGATCGACGCCGGCGACGGCGATGGCGGCGGCACCGGTGATGGTGGTGGCGGCGACGGAGCCACCGTGGATGGCAGCGGCGGCGATGGCGGGGCGGTCGATGCCGCCGCGGTCGATGGCGCGGTCGTGGACGGGGCGACGCCGGATGGCAGCGCCGCGGACGCCAGCGTGGCGGACGCCAGCATGACGGACGCCAGCATGGCCGACGCTTCCAGTGACGCCGCGGTGGCGACCTGCGTCGGGATGCCCAATGGCAGCATCTGTCCGGGTTCGTCCGACCCCAACATGGCCGAGCGTTGCCTGACCAACGTCTGCGTCGGCACCTATGTGTCGACGCCGACCGGTGCCGGCGGCGTGGGAAACAACGCGAATCCCGGGACGCGGGCGCAGCCCAAGGCGACCATCGGGGCCGGCATCACGACCGCGCGGGCGCTGCTGGGCGCCAGCGTCGCCGCGCCAGTGACGGTGTTCGTCGGGATCTCGGGAGGCATCAACCCGACCAACTTCGCCGAGAACCTCGTGGTGCCGAACAACGTGCACATCTCGGGCGGGTGGGCGCGCGACACCGCGGGCGCGTGGACACGGGCGATCGGGACCAACGTGACCCGGGTGACGTCGAACCAGGACCTCGGGCTGCTCATCGAGGATTCGGCCATCACGCGGTCGTCCGTGGTGGTGTCCGGACTGGCCGTGCAGGGGTCCAGCAACAACGCCGATGACACCTGCGCGCTGACGGTGCGTGATGATGCGGATCCCACGCTCGACCAGCTGACCGTGGTCGGCGGGCGCAGCGGGACGCTGTCGGCGGGGATCTGCGTGGTGCGTGGCGCGGCGGGTGCGCTGACGCGACCGCTGATCCAGAACTGCACCGTCACCGGCGGACCGGGGCCGATCTCGGCGGCGGTGCGCACCGGCAACACCTTCCTGGCGCTGCCCGAGATCCGTGGTGGCAACCTGACCGGCGGCGAGGCCGGCCAGACCAGCATCGGCTTCTTCTGCATGAACCTGTGCTCGGGCACCATCATCGAGAACGCCACCCTGACCGGGGGCGATGCGCCGGACGCGCAGGGTGTGCAGATCACCGGCGATACCACCGGGATTCGCATCTCGGGGGCGACCATCGTCGGCGGCGGGCCGGCGGTGGGAGGCCTCGGCGCGGGCATCCGCACCGGGCTCGAGGTGTCGTCGGCGACCGGGTGCGGCGGACAGCCGCTGGAGGTTTCGGGGTCGACCATCGTGGCCATGAACCGCGGCCAGACCGAGATCGCGCGTGGCGTCCATGTCGAGCGCTGCGCGGTGAACCTGACGACGTCACTGATCGTCGGGGTCGGCTCGTCGGCGGGGCCGGCGCGGGCAGGCAGCGCACGTGGCATCTTCTGCGAGACCGCGACGTCGCGCTGCAACCTGACACAGAACTCGCAGATCGCGGGTTCGTCGGGGTCCGGCGGCAACACCGCGGACGCCAGCATCAGCACCATCGCGGCGGTGCTGGAGGGCGTCTCGACGCTGTCCCGGACACCTGTGGTGTTCTCGGGCGACTGCAACAACACCGCGATGGGCAACGCGGTCGGCGTGCGCGTGACCGGGTCGGCGCGCATCGACAACAACGTCATCCTGGGCGGCGCGTGCGGCGGGTCGACCGGCATGGAGTTCACGCCGGCGCCGGTCATCAGCTCCGGCGCGGGCACCGAGGTGGTCAACAACCACATCGACGGCCGCGGCGCGGCGGGCAACGGCGCCAACAGTCGCGGTGTGCTGGTGAACGGTGGCGTGGGTGGTGCGCTGGCGCCCTCGGGATCGTTCGTGAACAACACCATCCTGGCGGGGACGGCGATGAACCGGACCGTGTTCGAGGAGTCGGGGCTGCTCGCGGATCCGCTGCAGCTAAGGAACAACAACCTGTTCGGTGCCGCGACGCTGTATCGCGATGACAACACCAACCTCACGACGACCGCGATGGTCAACGCGATGACGCTGGGCCCGGTGGCGACGGGCAACATCAGCGCGGACCCGATGCTGATGGGGGCGGGCAACTTCCACCTCATGGTGACGTCACCGAACCTGAACGCGGGGCTGGCGTCGACACCGATGATTCCGGCGCAGGTGTTCGCGCCACGCGCGGACTTCGATGGTGACGCGCGACCGAACCCGACCGGCGCGATGCCGGACATCGGTCCGGACGAGACCAACTGAGTCAGTGACTGGCAGGGACCGCGCGACGGCGCAGGGGTGACCGAGGCGCGGCGCCAGGGTCCGGCGTGCGTTGTCGCGCCTGGCGTCTACACTGGGAGCATGGTGCGTCCTGACGAGATCCGCGCTGCGCAAGCGACGTGGGGCTCATGCTGGACCGATCTAGCGGGTGAAAGTCCCGTCCGGGTAAGCGCCGGAGCGCCCGGTAGCAGGCTCCAGCCGTCGTG
>JADYYK010000274.1 GCA_020853705.1 Deltaproteobacteria bacterium | reverse complement strand
CGCCTCCGCCTCCGCCTCCGCCTCCGCCTCCGCCTCCGCCTCCGCCTCCGCCTCCGCCTCCGCCTCCGCCTCCGCCCGTCTCCTACATCTTCCGATGACCCAGACACGGCATCTCGCGCCGCGTCCGCTCGACCAGCCCGAGGTCCAGCTCGGCCACCGCCACGCCCTCGACGTCGCTGGCCTCGGCGACCACGATCCCCCACGGATCCACGATCAGCGCGTGGCCGTAGCAGTGCCGCTTGTCGTTGGCGCGGCCGACCTGCGCCGCGGCCAGGACATAGGCCTGGTTCTCGATGGCGCGCGCCCGCAGCAGCACGTGCCAGTGGTCCTTGCCGGTGTGCATGGTGAACGCCGCCGGTACCACCAGCGCCCGGGCGCCCCCGGCCACCAGCGCGCGGTACAGCTCGGGGAAGCGCAGGTCGTAGCACACCGACAGGCCCACCGGCGCCCACGGGGTGTCGACCACCACCGGGCCGTCACCCGGGCTGACGCTGGCCGACTCGCGAAACTCGGCCGCCCCTGGGATGGCGATGTCGAACAGGTGCACCTTGCGGTAGCGCGCCACCAGGCGCCCATCGGGGGCCAGCACCGCGCAGGTGTTGTAGACATGGTCGGGGTCGGGCCCGCGCTCGGGCATGCCGCCCAGGACCAGGATCATCCCGGTGCGCCGCGCCGCCTCGGCCATCGCCGTGATGATGGGCCCCGGCTGTGAACCCGGCTCCAGGCTCTCGGCGAATGGCAGCTTGTCCCGCTCGTGGACCCCGATGAAGGCGAAATTCTCGGGCAGTACCGCCAACTTGGCGCCGCGCCTGGAGGCCTGGGCCAGCAGCCGGGCGGCGTTGTCGAGGTTGCCGGCCACGTCGGCCTTGGAGGTCATCTGGACGACTGCTGCAGTGATGGTTCGCGCCGCGCTCATGCCCCGATGGTGCGGAAAAGACGCACCTGGGTCAATCTTCCCGCCACCTTCACGACTGCCTGTGGGCTGACATTCCCAGGTCCACGGACCCTTGAGACTTTGAGCTTGCCGCCTGCGGCAGACGGTGGT
Organism: Deltaproteobacteria bacterium; assembly: GCA_020853705.1. GTDB lineage: Bacteria > Myxococcota_A > Polyangia > Haliangiales > JADYYK01 > JADYYK01. Next base: position 11,426 of record JADYYK010000274.1, on the reverse strand, counting down.
AGGAGAGGGTCACATTTTTGGTTGGGATGGCTGCCATCCCGCTGAAGGTGGGCCTCGTAGCCCACTTTTTTTTTGGGCGAAACCGGAGAAATGACGAAGGGCACGGACCAGAAGACCGAGATCGAGCGCGTGATCACGCCTGTGATCACCGGTGCGGGCTACGAGCTCGCCGATTTCGAGTGGCGCCGCGACCGCGGCGGCTGGCTCCTGCGCATCTTCATCGACAACCCGGCTGGCGGCGTCGGCCTCGACGACTGCAGCAAGGTCTCCCACGAGGTGTCCGCTACCCTCGACGTGCACGAGGTCATCGCCCAGCACTACACCCTCGAGGTGTCGTCGCCCGGCCTGGACCGCCCGCTGCGCAAGCCGGAGCACTTCCGGCGCTTCATCGGCCAGCGCGCCCTGGTGTCGCTCAAGCTCGGTCTTCCGGGGCCTGGCGCGGAGCCACGGCGCAGAAACTTCACAGGTTCGCTTCTCGGCGTGAGCGACGACGGTGCCACCGTCCGCCTGCGGACCGACGATGCCAAGGAGTACGACCTCCCGCTCGTCGATCTCGACAAGGCCCAGCTCAAGCCGGATTTCAGCGCCATCGGCGCAAAAGGGTAAGGGAAACAGACGATGCAGCCGAACTTGAACATGGTGATCGACCAGGTCGGCAAGGACAAGAACATCGACAAGAAGGTTCTCGTCCAGACCCTCGAGCAGGCCATCCTGACCGCCGCCAAGAAGGCCTTTGGCATGCACCGCGAGATGGAGGCCACCTACAACGAGGAGACTGGCGGCGTCGACCTGTTCCTGATCGTCATCGTCGTCGAGCACGTGACGACCCTGGGCCGCGAGATCTCGCTGACCGACGCCCGCGCCGCCGGCCTCGAGGCCGAGCTCGGCGACGAGCTCCTGTTCCAGATCTTCTACCGCCCCGAGGACGCCGACCGCGCTGCCGAGAACGACGCCAAGTTCGGCGTGCTGCTCGACCTGCGCGAGGCCCACAAGGCCTTCGGCCGCATCGCCGCGCAGACCGCCAAGCAGGTCATCTACCCGCGCGTCCGCGAGGCCGAGCGCGACAACAGCTACAACGCCTACAAGGACCGCAAGGGCGAGCTCATCACCGGGATCGTGCGCCGCTTCGAGCGCGGCAACCTGGTGGTCGACCTCGGCGCCACCGAGGCCATCCTGCCGGTGCGCGAGCAGGTCCCGCGCGAGTCCTACCGCGCCGGCGACCGCATCGTGGCCTACGTGGTCGACATCGACAAGCAGGCGCGCGGTCAGCTCATCATCCTTTCGCGCACGCACAAGGGGCTGCTCGAGAAGCTGTTCGAGATGGAGGTCCCGGAGATCTACGAGAAGATCGTGCGCATTGAGTCTTCGGCCCGCGAGCCCGGCGCGCGCGCCAAGATCGCGGTGTCGTCGCGTGATCGCGACGTCGATCCGGTCGGCGCCTGCGTCGGCATGAAGGGCTCGCGCGTGCAGGCCGTGGTGCAGGAGCTGCGCGGCGAGAAGATCGACATCGTGCCGTGGGACGAGGATCCGGCGCGCTTCGTGTGCAACGCCATCGCCCCCGCCGAGGTCTCGCGCGTCATCATCGACGCCGAGGGCCACCGCATGGAGCTCATCGTCCCCGACGACAAGCTATCCCTGGCCATCGGCAAGAAGGGCCAGAACGTCCGCCTGGCCTCGCAGCTGACCGGCTGGAAGATCGACATCCACTCGGAGTCCAAGGTCCGCGAGCAGGAGGACCACGCCAAGCGCGCCATGGCGACGCTGCGCGGGGTCGGCCCCGACCTGGCCGAGACCCTGTTCCGCCTGGGCTGGCGCTCGGCCGCGGATCTCGCCGAGGAGAAGAACGTCGACGAGCTGGCCACCGTGCCGGGGCTCGGCGGCGGCGAGGCCGCGCAGCGCATCATCGCCGAGGCCCGCGCCTTCGTGGAGGACGAGCGCAAGCGCGCCGCCGCGCAGCGCGAGCTGGCCGCGCGCCGCGCCCGCATGAGCGACGACGACAAGCTGCGCGAGCTCGACGGCGTCAGCGACAAGCTGCTGGCCGACCTCAAGGACCATGGCTACACCACGGTCGACCTGGTCGCCCACGAGCAGGACATCGAGAAGCTGACCGCCGCCGGTGTGCCGGCCAAGAAGGCCGAGAAGCTGCGCTGGGCCGCCAAGGTCTGGCTGGGTGAAGTACCCGCCGACGCGCCACCGCCCAGCGCGGGTGGTGGCGAAGGCGCGACCCAGACCGACGACGGGTGGGCGTAAGGGATGGGGATGCCATGCCGATTCGCACGTGCTGCGGCTGCCGGGAGCGCTGTGAACAGGCGACTCTCGTGCGCGTCGTGTGCACGCGGGCTGGCGACCTCGTGGTCGACCAGCGGCGTCGGCGCCCAGGCCGAGGGGCCTGGGTTCACGCACGGAAGGACTGTATCGAGGCAGGCGGACGTGGTGGCTTTTCCCGGAGCTTTCGGAGGCAGGTCGTGATGTCGGCGAGCGCCAAAGAGGAGCTCCGGGTGGCTGGGTTGTCGAGCATGGTTTCTAGCGTGGAGTCGGAAGCGTGATCACCAGGGACATGGATCGTGCAGTGGGACGCGGAGCTTTTGGCGCGTCGGCGCCGGCAGGCGAGGAGAGCTCGAAGGCCATGAAGGCGCGCGTATATGAGGTCGCCAAGGACGTCGGCCTCGAGAATCAGCAGCTCATCGCCAAGATTCGCACCCTCGGCATCGAGGTGAAGAATCACATGTCGAGCCTCGAGGGCGAGGACGTCGCGCGCATCAAGCGCGCGCTCGACAAGGAGCGCCAGGCTCGCCTGGTCGAGGAGCGCCTGTCACCCACCGTCATCCGTCGCCGCAGCAAGGCCGGGGCCGGCGGGGCCGCCGCCGCCGCCGCGCACGAGGCCGCGGTCGAGCACGAGGCCGCCCAGCGCGCCGCCGAGGAGGCCGAGGGCCCCATCAGCGCGTCCGAGGTGGTCGCCGATCGCGAGGCCCGTGAGGCGCGTCGCGCCCTGGCCGCCCGCGAGGCCGAGGAGTTCCGCGCCCAGCGCGCCCGCGAGGAGCAGGAGGCGCGCGAGCGCGCCGAGCGCGAGCAGGAGGAGGCCGAGCGCCTGCGCCGTGAGGCGGAGGAGAAGAAGCTGGCCGAGATCCGCAGCGCCATGCCGATGCACATGCCGGAGCGGTCACGTCCGCAGCCCGGCGCGGCCCCCAGCCTGGCCCCGGTGTCCGCGGGTCAGGCCCTGCAGCAGTCCACGCCGGCGCCGTCCGCCGCGTCGGGCACCCCCGCCACCGGCACCCCCGCCGCGGCCCCCGGGACCCCCGGCTGGGTGCGCCCGCAGGTCGGTGACCGCATCCAGCTGCCCGGCCGCCCCATCATCGGCAGCGCCGCCGACCGCGACATGCTGCGCGGCGTGCCGGTGCGTCCGATGGAGGTCGTGCTGCCGACCACGCCGCGCATCCAGATCACCGAGGATGAGGGGCGCGGTCGTGGCACCCGTGGTCGCTTCGGCGCCGCCGGCCCCGCCGGTGCGCGTGGCCCCGGCCAGAAGGTCGGCTACGGCAAGAAGAAGCAGCAGCCGGGCGGCAAGAAGGCCCGCCAGACCATCATCACCACCCCCGCCGAGCACAAGCGCGTCATCAAGATGGACACCAACATCTCGGTGTCCGACCTGTCGCGCGACATGGGCATCAAGGCCACCGAGGTGCTCAAGAAGCTGTGGGGCATGGGCATGGTCGGGGTGACCCTCAACCAGTCCATCGACGCCGACACCGCGTCGCTGCTGGCGCAGGAGTTCGGCTTCGAGATCCAGAACGTGGCCTTCCAGGAGGATTCGCTCCTCGACGGCACCGAGGACAAGCCCGAGGATCTGGTCGGGCGCGCCCCCGTGGTCACCATCATGGGCCACGTCGATCACGGCAAGACCTCGCTGCTCGACGCCATCCGCTCCACCGACGTCGCCAGCGGCGAGGCCGGCGGCATCACCCAGCACATCGGCGCCTACCGCGTCGCCACCGAGAAGGGTGACGTGGTCTTCCTCGACACGCCCGGTCACGAGGCCTTCACGGCCATGCGCGCCCGTGGCGCCCAGGCCACCGACATCGTGGTCCTGGTGGTCGCGGCCGACGACGGCGTGATGCCCCAGACCATCGAGGCGCTCAACCACGCCAAGGACGCCGAGGTCCCGATCGTCGTCGCCATCAACAAGATCGACAAGCCGGGCGCCAACCCGGATCTCATCCGCCAGCAGCTCAGCCAGCACGGGCTGATGTCCGAGGAGTGGGGCGGCGAGACCATCTTCGTCAACGTGTCGGCGCGCCAGAAGACCGGCCTCGACACCCTGCTGGAGTCGCTGCTCCTGCAGGCCGAGGTGCTCGAGCTGCGCGCCAACCCGAGCAAGCTCGGGCGCGGCGTGGTGGTCGAGGCCAAGCTGGATCGCAACCGCGGTCCGATGGCCACCCTGCTGGTGCAGGACGGCACCTTCCGCGCCGGCGACATCGTGGTCTCGGGCGAGGCCTTCGGTAAGGTCCGCGCCATGCTGGACGACAAGGGGCGCAACGTGGCCGAGGCTGGCCCGTCCACCCCGGTCGAGCTGCTCGGTCTCGACGGCGTCCCCGACGCCGGCGAGATGCTGTACGCGGTGTCGGACGAGAAGGCGGCGCGCTCGCTCATCGAGCACCGGCGCGACGCGCGGCGCAAGAACGCGCAGGGCGAGAAGGGCAAGGTCTCGCTCGAGAACATCATGTCCAAGATCCAGGAGGGTCAGGCCAAGGAGCTCAAGATCGTGCTCAAGGCCGACGTCCAGGGCTCGGCCGAGGCGGTGCGCGAGGCGCTGGTCAAGCTGACGACGCCCAAGGTCAAGGTCAACGTCATCCAGTACGGCGTCGGCGGCATCACCGAGTCCGACGTCAACCTGGCCAAGGCGGGCGGCGCCATCATCATCGGCTTCCACGTCCGTCCGGCCGGCAAGGCCGGTCCGCTGGCCGAGCAGGAAGGCGTCGATATCAAGATCTACGAGATCATCTACGAGGCCCTCGACGAGGTCCGCGCGGCGATGGTCGGCATGCTGGCCCCGGTCAAGAAGGAGAAGTTCATCGGCAAGGCCGAGGTCCGCAAGGTCTACTCGATCCCGAAGGTCGGCAACATCGCCGGCGTCGCGGTCACCGACGGCAAGATCACGCGCAACGCCATCATTCGCATCGTGCGCGACGCGGTCATGCTGTGGACCGGCAAGCTGTCGTCGCTCAAGCGCTTCAAGGACGACGCCCGCGAGGTCGAGAAGGGCTACGAGTGCGGCGTCTCGCTGGAGAACCACAACGACATCAAGGAAGGCGACATCCTGGAGGCCTTCGAGATCGTCGAGGAGGCCGCGTCGCTGACCTAGCGCAGGCCTTGTCGGTCGGAGTCAGAAGCAGAAGATGGTGGTTGGAATCGCACGGGTGCGCCTGATGGTGACCGCGCTGGAGAAGCGCGCGGTCGTGCGGCGGGTCAAGGACAAGGTGCTGGCACGTCATCACGTGTCGGTGGCCGAGGTCGGCGATCCCGAGCGCGGCGAGACGGCCGAGCTCGGGTTCGCCGTCGTGGGGCTCGATCGCGGCGTGGTCGACTCGGTGCTGGATCGCGTGATGGCCATCGTCGAGGCCGAGGCCAAGGTGGTGGCCGACGATCGCGATGTGGTGCATTTCGGCGACGGCGGTGCGCTGGGTGACGGCGGGGTCGCGCACTGGGAGCCCAGCGAGCCCAGCCCGCCAGGGTTCGGGCAGTCGGCCGGCGCTGGCCGTGGGGCAGGCGGGCGCGAGCGCAGCGCGCCGGGGCGCCGGCCCATGCTGCACGTGGGCTCGCACCTGAAGCGGAAGCCGCGGTGACCGGGGAGCGTGCACTGCGGCTGTCGAAGGAGATCCGGGACGTGGTCTCGGGCCTCATCGCGCGCGAGATCAAGGATCCGCGCGTGACCGGCAACGGCCTGGTCACCGTGACCGACGTGCAGCTGGCCGACGACCTCGGCGCGGCCACGCTGTACATCTCGGTGGTCAAGGGCGACCTGCAGGAGGTCATCGACGGCCTCATGCAGGCGCGCGGCTTCCTGCAGAAGGAGATCGCGCGTCGCCTCAAGATGAAGCGGCCGCCGCGCGTGAAGATCGCGTCGGCGGAGACCGTGACGCGCGCACAGCGCATGGAGCAGCTGTTCTCGGAGATCGCGAAGGAACGCGCGAGCCGGGAAGCCGCAGGGCCGGGCGACGCCGGCGCGGGAGACTCTGGTGGGCAGGCGCCAAGCAAGGGCGGCCACACCGGAGGATCTGGTGAAGCGACGTAAGACCGGCGAGCGGCACGGTGTGATCCTGGTCGACAAGGCGCGCGGGCCCTCCAGCGCTGCCCTGGTGGCCGAGGTCGGCCGTGCGCTGGGCGGCGTGCGCGCAGGCCACGCCGGCACGCTGGATCCGATGGCCACCGGCCTGATGGTGGTGTGCGTCGGCGAGGCCACCAAGCTGGCCACGTTCCTCAGCGGGGCCGACAAGGAGTATGTCGCCGAGGCCGTGCTGGGCGTGCGCACCGACACCCTGGACGCCGACGGCAAGGTGGTCGGCGACCCGGTGGACGCCAGCGCGGTCGAGGCCATCGACGAGGCCGCGGTGCGCCGCGTGCTGGGCGGGCTGACCGGCCCGATCCAGCAGGTGCCGCCGATGTACTCCGCGCTCAAGCGCGAGGGTCGCCCGCTGTACGAGCTGGCGCGCGAGGGCGTCGAGGTCGAGCGCGAGGCGCGCGCCATCACCGTGCACGAGCTCGAGCTGCTCGGCTTCACGCCCGGGCCGCGGGCCACGGTGCGCTTCCGGGTCTTCGCCAGCAAGGGCACCTATGTCCGTGTGCTGGCTGCGGATCTCGGCGAGCAGCTGGGCGTGGGCGCGCATCTGGTGGCGCTGCGCCGCACCCGCGCCGGGGCCTTCTCGGTGGACGAGGCCACCCCGCACAGCGGCCTGGGCGAGCGCCTGGCCGCGGGCTCCGGCGCCAGCGTGCCGCTCATCCCGATGGCCGAGGCGCTGCGCGGCTTTGCCCGGGTGCTGGTGGACGACGTCGCGGCCCGCCGGGTGCGCGACGGCCAGCGCCTCGACGCCGCCGGGCTCGACCCCGCGCTGGCCGGCTTCCCGCTGGCCACGCCGGTCGCCGTGCTGAGCGACGGAGGCACCCGACTGGTCGCCGTGGCCGAGGTCGAGGCCAGCGGCGCCTTGCACGCCATTCGTGGATTTTCTACGTGAGTTTTCGTTGACATGCCCAGTACGATGGGCGATATCCAGTGCCAAAAACCAGGACCGTAAGCACCAGGAGTTTCGCAAATGAGCCTCGCAGCAGCTCGCAAGTCCGACGTGATCAAGAAGTTCCAGTCCCACGAGGGTGACACCGGTTCGCCCGAGGTGCAGATCGCCCTCCTGTCGGAGCGCATCACGTACCTGACGGAGCACTTCAAGAGCCACGTCAAGGATCACCACTCGCGTCGTGGTCTGCTCAAGCTGGTCGGCCAGCGCCGCCGCCTGCTCGACTACCTCAAGAAGTCCAAGCTGGAGCGCTACCAGCACGTCATCAAAGAGCTCGGCATCCGCAAGTAGCTGCCGTTCTGGGCCGCGCGGCCTGGTGGTCGCGCGGCCGCCCCCATCGTCCCTGGGGCATCGTTTCGACCCTCAGTCGAGCGCCCGAGCCTGGCTCGGACACCCGCTTGATGGACGAAGCGCCCCGCGGGGACCTCGAAGCGGTCGCACCAGCGTGCGACCCGCACAAAGGAGCCTCACATGGCATTCGTTCGCGAGAGTGTGATCCTCGGCGGCACCGAGCTGTCGATCGAGACCGGCCGCATGGCCAAGCAGGCCGACGGCGCCGTCGTCGTGCGCTACGGCGACACCATGGTGCTGGTCACCGCGGTGTCCAACAAGTCGAAGCGTGACCTCGACTTCCTGCCCCTGACCTGCGAGTACCAGGAGAAGACCAGCTCCTCGGGCAAGATCCCCGGCGGCTACTTCAAGCGCGAGGGTCGCCCCACCGAGCACGAGATCCTGACCTGCCGCCTGATGGACCGCCCGACCCGCCCGCTTTTGCCCAAGGCGTGGCGCTACGAGACCCAGCTCATCGCGCTGGTGCTGTCGACCGACAAGCAGAACCCGTCCGACGTCCTGGCCATGCTGGGCACCTCGACGGCGATGCACATCTCGGACATCCCGTTCGCGGCGCCCTACGCCGCCGTGCGCATCGGCAAGGTCGATGGCGCCTTCGTCATCAACCCGACCTTCGCCCAGCAGGAGAACTCGGAGATCAACATCGTGATGGCGTGCTCGCGTGACGCCATCGTGATGGTCGAGGGCTCGGCCAGGGGCGCCAGCGAGTCGACCATCATCGACGGCCTGTACTGGGGACACGAGCAGGCCCAGATCCTGCTCGACCTGCAGGACAAGCTGCGCGCCGCCGTGGGCAAGGACAAGCGCGTCTTCGAGCCGCCGGCCAAGGACACCGCGCTGTTCGCCAAGGTCAAGGAGATGGCCGGCCAGCGCCTGGTCGACGCCTTCGCCATCCGCGGCAAGCACGAGCGTCGCGACGCCATCTCGGCGCTGCACGCCGACATCGCCAAGAACCTGATGCCCGAGTACACCGGTCGCGAGAAGGAGATCGACGCGGCCTACAGCGACGCCATGAAGAAGTACTCGCGCGAGCTGGTGCTGTCGACCGGCACCCGCATCGACGGCCGCACCGCGACCCAGATCCGCAACATCTCGACCGAGGTGGGCGTTTTGCCGCGCACCCACGGCTCGGCGCTGTTCACCCGCGGCGAGACCCAGGCCCTGGTCACCACCACGCTGGGCACCTCGCGTGACGAGCAGCGCATCGACTCGCTGCTGGGCGACATCACCAAGCGCTTCATGCTGCACTACAACTTCGCGCCGTTCTCGACCGGCGAGGCCAAGCCGATGCGTGGCGCGTCGCGCCGCGAGATCGGCCACGGCAACCTGGCCGAGCGCGCGCTCAAGGAGGTGCTGCCCGCGCAGGAGGACTTCCCCTACGTCATCCGCATCGTGTCGGAGACCCTGGAGTCCAACGGGTCGTCGTCGATGGCCGCGGTGTGCGGCGGCTGCCTGTCGCTGATGGACGCCGGCGTGCCGATCAAGGCGCCGGTCGCGGGCATCGCGATGGGGCTCATCTACGAGAAGAACGACGCCGGCGTGCGCTACCAGATCCTGTCCGACATCCTGGGCGACGAGGATCACCTGGGTGACATGGACTTCAAGGTCACCGGCACCAAGCACGGCATCAACTCGTTCCAGATGGACATCAAGATCCAGGGCCTGTCGCGGCAGGTCATGGAGCAGGCGCTGGCGCAGGCCAAGGAGGGCCGCCTGCACATCCTCGACAAGATGGCCGAGACGCTGGCCGGCCCGCGCGACAACCTGGGCCTGTACGCGCCGCGCATCATCACGCTGCAGGTCAAGCCCGACAAGATCCGCGACATCATCGGCCCCGGCGGCAAGATGATCCGCGCCATCATCGAGCAGACCGGCGTGGCCATCGACGTCGAGGACGACGGCACCGTCGCCATCGCGTCGTCGGACGAGGTCTCGGCCCAGAAGGCGGTCCAGATCATCAAGGGCCTGACCCAGGAGCCCGAGGTCGGCGAGTTCTACATGGGCACCGTCAAGCGCATCGCCGAGTTCGGCGCCTTCGTCGAGATCCTGCCCGGCACCGATGGCCTGGTGCACATCTCGGAGATCGCGGCCGAGCGCATCAAGCGCGTCGAGGACGTCCTCAAGGAGGGCGACGAGGTGCTGGTGAAGGTGATCGCGGTCGACAAGATGGGCAAGATCCGCCTGTCGCGCAAGGAAGCCCTGGGCAAGACCCCCGAGGTCGTGCACAACAATCCGGGTCAGTAGCGCGTCGCGGCGGTCGGCGGTCGTTCGTCAGGGGTCCATCGCAGGTCCGAGCCAGGAGGCAGCGAGCATGCGGATCGAGGTGAAACGCCTCCGGGACGACGCCGTGTTGCCGCGCCAGATGACCGAGGGGGCAGCGGGGATGGATCTCGCTGCCTGCCTCGACGCGCCCATCGAGGTCGCGGCGGGACACCGGGTGCTGGTGCCGACCGGCCTGGCGCTCGCGATCCCGCGTGGCTACGAGGGCCAGGTGCGCCCGCGCTCGGGCTGGGCGGTCAAGACCGGGATCACGGTGCTGAACGCACCCGGGACCATCGACAGCGACTACCGCGGCGAGGTCAAGGTGGCGCTGGTCAACCTGGGCCAGGAGCCGGTCGAGATCCGCGGCGGCGATCGCATCGCGCAGCTGTGCATCGCCAAGGTCCACGAGGTCGACTTCCTCGAGGTCGAGGTGCTGCCGCTGAGCGCGCGCGGCGAGGGCGGTTTCGGGTCGTCGGGGCGCGGAGGCTGAGGTGCAGGCGCCGCTCGGTCCGGGCAGCCTCGTCCTTGGTCGCTACAAGATCAAGGATGTGCTCCGGCCGCGCCTCTTGTCGTGGGCCTACCGGGCCTATGACCGGGAGATCGAGGTCGACGTCCAGCTCGATACCCTGCACGGCGAGCTGACCCCGACCGCGGGGGCGCAGCAGCAGATCCTGGTGGCCACCCGCAAGGTGGCGCGCCTGACCCACCGCAACGTGCGCCGCATCTTCGAGGCCCACGTCGCGCCCCCGGGCGCCGGCTGGACGGTGGCGGTGGCCTCGCAGCTGGTGGAGGCCACGCCGCTGCAGATCGGGATGCGGCCACCGCGCGGGCTCGACGAGCTGCCGCCGCTGGCGGGGCAGCTGGGCGAGGCGCTGGTCGCGGTGCACGCCCTCGGGCTGGCGCACGGGGCGCTGCGCCCGGACGAGATCTCGGTGCTGGCAGACGTGGTCAAGGTCGGCGGGGCAGGGCTGGCGGCGGCGCTGGATCGGCCGGCGCTGCTGCGCGCGCTGCAGGCCGGCGGCGTCAACGGCGGTGAGCTGCGCTACCTGTCGCCCGAGGTGCTGTCGGGCGGGCCGCTGGACGAGCGCGCGGATCTGTATGCCTTCGCAGTCATCATGCTGGAGCAGGCCATCGGGCAGGCCGTCGACGACGTACGCCTGGCGCTGCCGGTGCTGGAGGAGCGCGCGCCGCGGCTGCGTCGGGTGCTCGAGGGCGCACTGGCTGATGATCCGGCGGGGCGCGATCGGTCGGCGGCCAACTTCGCGCTGGCCATCACCGAGGCGGTGCGCGTCGATGCCCAGAAGACGCGCAAGGTCCCGATGCCGACCTCGCGCGACCTGACCCCGACGCTGGAGCGCGGCGGCGAGGCGCTCGATGACGACGTGACGCTGGACTTCGAGCGCGTCGATCCGGCCATCACGGATCCCGACTTTCCGCCCGACGGCGACCCCGACGGCGGGGTCGCCAGCCCGCCGCAGGACTCGGGACCCATCGGGCGCTCGCGCAACGGAGGCGCGTCGCCGCGCGGGG
>JADYYK010000273.1 GCA_020853705.1 Deltaproteobacteria bacterium | reverse complement strand
CAGCGTGGGCGGAGCAGCTCGTGCCCGTCACCTCGGACGTGAAGATCTCGTGGACCGGCGCGACGAAGGCGACCCATGAGGCGATCATGCTCGGGAGCCACTGGGAGAAGGCGACTGAAGACGTGCGCGCCTTCATCGCCGTGCGCGACGCCCACGCGGCGGCGGGCGGCAATCGGTGCCGCGTCACCTTTCAGCTCACGTTCATGGAGGACAACGTCGGCGAGCTCGCGGCGATGGTGCGCCTCGCCATCGACCTCGGGGTCGATCGGGTGAAGGGGCACCATCTCTGGGCGCATTTCGATGAGATCCAGGGCCAATCGATGCGACGTAGCCCGGAGTCCATCGAGCGCTGGAATCGGGCGGTGCTTGCTGCGCGGGAGGCCGCGGGTGAGCGCTGCCTGCCGAACGGGAGGAGCCTTCTGCTCGAGAACGTCTTCCTCCTCGACCCGGGCGCGACGCAGGACCTCGCCCCCGGAGGTCGCTGCCCATTCCTGGGTCAAGAAGCCTGGGTCAGCGCGCAGGGGCGCTTTGATCCGTGCTGTGCGCCGGACGCCTTGCGGCGGACGCTGGGTGAGTTCGGTGACCTCGAGAAGCAGGGCTTCATGGAGGTGTGGCAGGGTGAGAAGTACCGTGCGTTGACCGCGACCTACCGAAACCGCGGGCTCTGCCTGGGGTGCAACATGCGCAGGCCTGTCGGAGGTGCAGCGTGAACTGGCGCGGTCTGCTGGTGGAGGCTCGCCGCACCCACCACGTCGACCTGCACGGCACAGCCCTGTACGGAGAGCGCTTCGACGAGGTCCTGGAGTTCCACGAGCCGGGGCTCGCCGCCGTGCGCCGGGGCGGTGTCGCCTGGCACATCCAGACTGATGGCACCCCTGCTTACGCGCGGCGGTTCGCGCGGACATTCGGGTTCTACGAAGGGCTGGCGGCGGTCAGCGACGCCGACGGCTGGCACCATGTTCGGATCGATGGAGGCGACGCGTATGCGCAGCGCTACGCGTGGTGCGGCAATGTTCAAGAGGGCCGCTGCCCGGTTCGGAACGGCGACGGTTCCTATCACCATATCGACGCCGAGGGCCGGTCTGCATACCCTGTGCGGTGGCGGTACGTCGGCGATTTTCGAGACGGCTTCGCGGTCGTTCAAGCGGCTGACGGCTGTTCGACACATATCGATCGGGCTGGAGCCCTACTGCACGAGCGCTGGTTCCCGGACCTCGACGTCTTCCACAAGGGATTTGCGAGGGCCCGCGATGACCTCGGCTGGACCCACGTCGATGCGCGGGGCCTGCCCAGCTACTCGCGGCGGTTTGCTGCGGTCGAGCCCTTTTACAATGGACAGGCACGGGTCGAGCGCATTGACGGCGGCCTCGAGGTCATCGACGAGGCCGGCCACACGGTGGTCGAGCTCAGACCGGGCATCTGAGTTGCGGCCCGCGACCAACCCCCTGTCTCGCGTGAAGGTGGCTTTCGCCAACGAGATTGTGACCTTTTCCGATCCGGCTCGGGTGCGCTGGGAGCCGAGTACCCTGTGCCCACGTCCACCAGTCGCCGGCGAGATGCTTCCGTGACGGACCATGCGTCACCCAGTACCCCGAACGAGGCCAGCGAAGTGCCAAAGACGCTCTGGTTCGAAGTGTGGTGGGAGGCTGGTCTCGAGGGCCAGTTCTTCCTCGTGCTTCATGCCTGCTCAGATCAATCATTCAAGATCCTCAACCCGCAAAGTGCCAACCACGTGGAGGGCGTGTTCACTCGGTACGAGGACGCATATGAGTGGCTGCGCGAAGACGAATATGAACTGGTGGGTGGCAGGGTCGAAATCTCCTGAGCCGTTCAGGATCCAATGACCATGCGCTACCTGCACATCAAGGGCACCAGACAGGCCGCCTACGTGGACCCGATCGGGTTCATGAACTTCTTTCGGGGTCGGGCGGGACTGCGACTCCCCGATGCCAAGAAACAGCTCGATGAGTTTGCGAACAATGGTGAGCTGTTCATCGAAGTTTCAGGTGACTTGCCCACGTGGGTGAGCGCGCTGGAAGAGGCGGGGATCCAGTTCGCCGTCCTCGACGCCGTTGGCAACCCTGCCCGCGACTCCAGTGCTGTGGAGTTGTCGGCCTCGCCGTCGGTGAATACGGGGGAGATCGGCCCCGGCGTGGTGCTGTGCGGCGGGCGGCTGTTCATCGACAAGCTGCTCGACGGTGACCACAGCCGCGGGCGTTTCCGTGGGCGAGGACTCGGGCGTAGCCGGCCCCTTCTCATCGCGACGCGGCTGCGACAGCCGGCTCCCGATGCTGCCTGGGCGAGGTGCTTCGGCCTGGATACACCATGGCTCGCGCGACTGCTCCGCTTCGATGACGACGTCTCGACGGACGTGAGCGTCATGGTCGAGGAGGAGCCGGCAGGGGTTCCCGTGGTCAGCGTTGGTCTGGCAGGCGAGGTCGCGAAGGTGATAGCGCTGGGGCTGCAGTTGATCGATATCGTGGAGTCTCTCGAAGGTGTGGCCATCAGTCCGGGCTGCGGCTTGCGACCCGAACTGGTCTATGTCGATCCGCTGACCCTTCGCGTCGCGGCAGTCGCGCCCCGAGCGGCGCTGTTCCATCAGGATGGACGCCAAGCTCCGGGGATCTTCTCCAGCTTCAATGATCTCTACTTCACCCCGGAAGCCTGCAGAGGTTACCCCGGTTCGGATGGGAGCGTCTTTGCCCTGGCCGCGACCCTCTACCGTCTGGTTACCGGGATGCACGTTGTCCGGGGTGAAGGTGCGGACCAGGTCCAGCGCATCGCCCAGGGGGACTTCAACCTCGAGCTGTTGCCGCTGGGGTTGCGCGAAGCCCTGGAGCCGAGCTTGGCGCTGAATCCGGAGAGTCGGGCAGGCCTTGACGAGCTGAGAGGCGCGCTCGTGAGGTGCTCCCCATCTGCGGAGGGCGAGTGAAGGTGCCGGGGGGCTCTGGTATCCCGGAGCGAGGCGAGCGAAGTGACAAAATCACTCTGGTTCGAAGTGTGGTGGGAGACTGGTCTCGAGGGCCAGTTCTTCCTCGTGCTTCACGCCTACTCAGATCAATCGTTCAAGATCCTCAACCCGCAAAGTGCCAACCACGTGGAGGGCGTGTTCACTCGGTACGAGGACGCATATGAGTGGCTGCGCGAAGACGAATATGAACTGGT
>JADYYK010000272.1 GCA_020853705.1 Deltaproteobacteria bacterium | reverse complement strand
GCGACATCCCGTTCGGCGCCGGCGGCGGCTGGATCACGCTGGATGCCGCGCTGCGCTTGCCGCTGGGGCGCCGCTTGACGCTGACCACACGGCTGCGCGAGCGCGTGTTCTGGAACGCGCTGCCCGAGCTGTTCGGCAGCCGGGACGCCTCCAACGCGGTGGCCGACACGGTGGGGGAGGGGTTGTCGCACGCGCCCAGCCTCGACCTGGCGCTGCGCTGGCGGCTGTCGCGGCGTCTGCGGCCGCTGGCGTCGCTGTTCGTGGAGGCGCTGCGGCCGCACGACGACAACGCCGACCCGAGCTGGTTCCTGCGCACGCTGATCGGCCTCGGCCTGCCCGGCCCGGGGGGCGAGGCGCTGCCCTTCGTCGCGCTCGAGGTGGGCAGCGGTAAGGGCCTCCTGGTCAACCGCCACGAGGTCCGCATCGCCGCGGGGGTGCGTCTTGCGCGCTGACGGGGGCATCGCCATGGCCACGCGCGTCGCGCTGGTGCTGGTCGTCCCGCTAGCGCTGGCGACCAGCGGCTGTGCCTGGTCGCTCGACGAGCCCGCGCCGCTGCAGGCGCCCGGCGTCGACGCCGGGGTGCCCATGCCGCCGGCGTGCGCGCTGCTGGCCGAGCCCGCGCGCGGCCTGGTCGGCGCCCGCGGCCGGGTGCGCACGCTGCGCTTCCCCGACGGCAGCCTGCGCCTCATCGCCGACACCCTGCAGACCCGCGACGGCGCCGGCGACCACAGCGTCGGCCCGGTCGTGCTGACGCTGACGAGCGCCGACGCCGCGGGCTGCCTGCTGCCCGCGCTGCCGGCCACGCTGCCGACCACGCCGCCGACCAGCGCGCTCGATGTCAGCCCGCTCGGCGCCGGCACCGGCCAGCTGCTCGGCGTCGCCGTCTCGGCGGGCCGCCCCATCGCGCTGGTCGAGACCTTGGCCTTCATCAATCGCATCGGCATCGCCGCCGCGACCTGGGACGACGCCCGTGGTGTCTTCGTCGCGGCCGCGAGCTACCTCTTCACCGGCGACCGCGCCGGCTTCGGCGACGCCGTGCTGGTCGAGGACGGCTTCATCTACGCCTATGGCTGTCGCAACGTCGGCTTCCTGCGCGACGCCTGCTACCTGGCGCGCGCGCCCGAGGCCGGCCTGGCCGACCCCACCGCGTACACCTTCTACCGCGCCGGCGGCAGCTTCGGCCCCGATCTCGAGGACGCCTGGCCGCTGTTCGACGGCGGCAGTGGCCTCGCCGTCCTGCATCGCGGCGCGCGCTACTACGCGCTCTACCTCACCCCGCTGGGCGACACCATCCAGGCCCGCAGCGGCCTGTCCCCCAGCGGCCCCTGGTCGGCCCCCGTGGTAGCGGCGCGCTGCGTGCCCCCCGGCGGCGGCTTCTGCACCGGCCTCGCCGTGCACCCCGAGCTGGCGGCGCGACCCGACCACGTCTGGGTCAGCCACGCCGTGGCGTCGTTCGACCCGCTGTCGCCCGAGGACGCCAGCAGCCGCCTGATGGAGCTCGCGCTGACCGGGCTACCCTGACCGCGCCGGCGGCTCGACCGCGCAGGCGCGCGCCAGGCTGTCCAGCCGGAGCTCCAGCTCCTCGCGATCCTCGGGCTGGAAGTCCTTGCCGCACGCCGCCACCACCAGGCGGCCGTGGTGCCAGACCCGGGCCAGCCGCTCCGGCGCGCTGGTGGCGCTCGCGATCTCCTCCAGCGCCCGCAGCATGCGGATCGACACCGCCATGTCGGTGCGACCGTACTGGCGCAGCTGGTTGAAGGCGAGATCGAGCGCGCGCTGGAAGCTGTGCCGGCGCATGACCACGCGCCCGGCGCCGCCGCCGGGGCTGGCCTGCTCGAGCAGCGCCGCCGGCGACTCGCGCGTGGCCAGGTGGGCCAGCAGGTGGCCCAGGTGATCGATGCAGGTCGCCGCGGTGCTGGGGTCGTTGACCGCGGGCGAGATCGCCTTCAGGCCGATGTCGACGATCTGGCGCAGGCCGAACTCGAGATCCTGCTGCATGGTGCGGGCGGTGCCGAGGTCGAAGGCCGCCGCGCAGGCGGCCCGCGCGCCGGCATCCGCGCCCGCCGCGGGCCACATCAGCGCCAGCTCGCCGCCGCGCGGCACGAAGTCGCCCATCGCGCGCGTGACCTTGATGGTGACCCCGCCCGCCACCGCCAGCGCCAGCAGGTTGTCCTCCGACATGAGCTGGATGTAGCCGGCGCGCGGCGCCGTCACCACCACGGCGTCCGCGGGGGCCTCGGGCAGCGCCGCGGGGGCCGCGGCCATCGGCGCCGCCGGGTGCGGGCAGACCTCGTCGATGACCTGCTCGGTCTCGTGGGCGATGCGCTCGACCAGGCTGTTGGCCTGGATGCCCTGGGCGATGTGATGGATGAAGAAGATCAGCCAGCCCAGCGCCAGCAGCGCCAGCACGATGGCGCCCGACACCGCGACCGCGGGCACGAAGGCCGGCTCGGCGCGCACCGAGCGCAGCACGATCAGGCAGTACGTGAAGGTGCCGATGAAGACGCCCAGCGTGGTCTGGCTGATGCGGTCGCGCATGAAGCCGCCCAGGATGCGCGGCGAGAACTGCATCGACGCCAGCGACAGCGCCATCACCAGCACCGAGTACACGATCGACACCACCGCCATCATGGAGCCCGCGATGGTGCCCAGCACCGCCTGCGCCGACGACGGCTCGCCGAGCAGCATCCAGGCGAAGCGCCCGTCGGGTCGCCCGGTGGGCCGGCGCACCTCGAGGTCGACCAGGCCGATCGCCAGCCCGGCCAGCGCCAGCGTGATCAGCGCCGGCCGGAGCAGCAGCCCGGCGCCGAGGTCGTAGAGCACCTGCCTGAGCCAGAAGCGCAGCCTTCGCATCAGCCACCCTCCGGTGCCGCGGGCGGCAGCCGCTCCAGGATGCCGTCCTCGGCGCAGGTCACGAAGCCGGCGCCGGCCCACGGCGAGATGCGCCACTCCGGCTGCGCGCCCAGGAAGTCGCGCACCGCCTGGTGCGGGTTGTCGTCGGCGAAGCGCGCGCACAGGCTCATCGAGGTGTCACAGACCACCAGCTTGCCGTCGCCGGTGCACAGCGGCGCATAGGCCTCGAGCTCGGCGCGCACGTGGGCGCGTGCATGATCGGAGTCGAGGATGACGAGGTGCGGCCCCGGCCCGCCGACCAGCTCGGCCACGCGCGCCACCTGCGCGGGCGCCGCGCTGTCGCCGTCGAGCAGCGTGATGCGCCGCCCCAGCGGGTGCGCCTCCAGCGCCGCGCGCACCTCGGGGTCACCGCGCAGCTCCAGCGAGAGCACCTGGCCGACCCCGAGCAGCTCGCACATCGAGGCCAGGAACAGCGCGCCGCCGCCGCGAAAGCGCCCGGTCTCGATGACGAAGCGCGGCCTGAGCTCGGCCATCAGCATCTGCAGCAGCACCAGATCCTCGGGCGTCTGCAGCACCGGTCGCCCCAGCCAGCGCGGATACATCCACAGCCCGTGCGGGTCGATGATGTCGCCGCTCCAGCGCAGGCGATCACGCGCCAGCTCCGGCGTCGGAGCCGGCGCCGGAGCCGGCGCCTCGCCCGCGCCGCCCAGCGCGCCGACATGGTCGCTCCAGAAGTCGCGCAGCGGCTCGACCAGATAGCGCGTCTCGATGAGCTCGCGCACCTCGCGCGTCGCCACCTCTGCGGTCGCCACCCGACGCGCCACCAGCCCGGCCACCAGCGCGGCCTCGTCACACGGCCGCGCCGCCAGCTGCCCCAGCGCGCGCCACAGCGGCTCCGCCAGCGTGCGTCGCGGGCTCCCGCCGCGATGCGCCAGCTCGACACGGCCCGGCGTCGGCACCAGCAGGTTGTGCCAGGGGTGCACCAGGTGCGAGATCAGGTAGCGCGGCACGCTCAGTTGCCGCCCCACAGATCCAGGCCGAGCACGACGCCATACACCCGCGCCCCCAGGAGCTCGCTGACGGTGACGCCCAGCGACGGCCCGGTGCCGGCGTTGGCGCTGGCCCAGTAGCGATGGTTGCGCCCCAGCCGCAGCGCCAGCCCAGCCTCGGCCTCGTCGACGAACGACAGCGTCTGGCTGCCGTCCTGGCGCGCGTCCTCGCCGAACACCCACGCCGCGTGGCCCCACGCCAGCACGCGCAGCGGCCCCAGCTGCAGCCCGACGTCGAGCGCGACCGGGACCTCCCAGCCGAACCCCACTCCGCCACCCGGATCCGAGAAGCCGCCCCCGACACCCAGGGTCAGGACATGCCCGGCGCAGCTGACCAGCCCCACGCCGACCGGCTGCGCGGTCACCCGGTATGACAGCCCGTCAAGTGAACCCAGCGAAGAATCCAGGCCAATGCCCCAGCCCAGCCGTGACCCGCCGAGCACGGTCCGGGTCCGCAGGTCATACGACCCGCCCTGCACCGGGTCGTCGCCGTCCGTGCGCAGGTAGCGCCCCTGCATGGCGACCGCGACCGCGGGCCGCCGCTTGTCGCCGGCCAGCCGCCGCTTCAGGTCGGGCGCCGGGAAGCTGACCGCGGGCCCGCCGGTGTGCGCGTCCAGCCAGGCCATGATGTCGTCCTGCACGTGCTCGCCGCCGCCCTTCGGCTCGTGCACGAGGTCGTGGAACAGCCCTTCATACAGTCGCAGGGTCTTGTCGGTCGACCCCGCGCGCAGATAGATCCCGCGACTGCCCGCCGGCGCCGTCAGCACGTCGCCAGTGCCATGCAGCATCAGCAGCGGCAGCGTCAGCCGGTGCACCCCGGCCCAGAAGCGCTCCATGGCGCCGATCAGGCCGGCCGCGGTCGCCACCGGTCCCGGCGGCTGGAAGATCAGCGGGTCCGCGCCCATCTCGCGCGTGACCTCGCGATCCGACGAGAAGCCGCGGTTGTCGGGCGCCAGCGCCCCGAGGTTCGGCGTGGTCGTGCTCGACAGCAGGATGGCCGCCGCCGCCACCGGCGGCTTGTCGATCCACAGCGCCGGGGCGCTGAAGATCAGCCCCGCGGCGTCGGCCCCCGCGCGCTGGCCCCACAGCCCCACGATGGCGCCACCCATGCTGTGGCCGAACACGAACAGCGGCCGCCCCGGCTCGGCGGCGCGCACCAGGCCGAGGTAGGTCGCCAGATCGTCGACATAGTCCGACCAGGACGAGGTCGTGACCCGGCGGCCCGCCGAGCGCCCATGGCCGCGCAGATCGTACGCGTACACGGCGTAGCCGCGCCTGACCAGGCGCACCGCGAAGGGCGCGTAGTGATCACCGTGGTCGCGCAGCCCGTGCATGATGACCAGCACGCCGCGCACCTCGCCCTCGGGGCGCCACGAGCGCGCGTAGAGCTCGGTGCCATGCTTGCCGATGAACGTGGTGTGCGCCGCCACCACGTCGGGGGGCACCGCCGGCTGCGCGGGCAGCTCGGCGCGCACCGGCAGGTACGGCTTGGCACAGGCCCCTGCCAGCCCCGCCAGGAGCACCACCAGCGTGCGCGCGCTGCGCCGCACGGTGGTCACGACGCCAGCGACGGGTCGTCGCTCACCAGCAGGCCGCGCTCGGGTCCGCGCCGCACCACCATCCAGGTCGGCTGCTCGCGGTAGCCCTGGAACTGCGGGTTCGGCGTGGGATCCGGCTCGCGGCTGGCGACCCCGACCACGGTGACGGTCTCGCCCGCCTCCAGCACGCCCTCCAGGTAGCGCAGCTTCTTGTTGAAGCCGAGCAGCCCGGTGCTGGTCTGGCCGTGGCGCGCCAGGAAGGCCTCGAGGTGCCCCTTGGCGTCGTTGAAGGTCCCCGACTTGTCCTGGAAGTCCTTGTTGACCACGATCTCCGACGAGGCATCCAGGTGCACGAAGGCGCGCCCGCTGGGATCTTGCAGCAGGAAGGGCTGTCCCAGCACCTCGCGGATGATGACACGCCAGGAGCCCGACTTGCCGTTCGAGCGCCACTCCTCGACGCGGACCTCGTAGTAGGCGCAGGCGCGCCCCGACAGCGGCGCCGCCAGCGGCTGGCCGGTGTAGCCGAGCTGCCCGGCCACGCGCACCACGCCGGTGCGGCCGTCGGCCAGCCTCACCTTGGGCACCGCCCGGATGGCCCGCTTGATGCGGCGCTCCTTCTCGAAGTAGACCGCCGCCACGATGATGGCGATGACCACGAGGATGATGAGGAGCACGAAGCCCGGCATGGCCGCAGCGTGACCGGCCGGGCGCCTCGCTGTCAAACCAGGTGCTTGACGAGGTCCCAGGCCACCGCGCCGATGGCCGCGACGATGACGATGGCGTGCACGCGCGCCAGCGCCGCGCCCGACATGCGCTTGCTGGCCAGCGCGCCGAACTGCGCGCTGATGCCGCCGCCCGCGAGCAGCACCAGGCTGAGGCCGAGGTGGACGTTGCCCGCCGCCGCGTGCACGCCGGTGCCCAGCAGCGCGGTCGCCAGCAGCACCACGATCCCGGTGCCCACCGCCTGCCGGATGGGGAAGCCGAAGCCGTACAGGAGCACCGGGTTCAGCGCCACGCCGCCGCCGATCCCCAGCAGGCCGCTCAGGAAGCCGAGGCCCAGGCCGATGTAGGCGATGACCAGCGCCGACACCCCGGTCAGGCCCGACGCCGGCAGATCGATGCGCGGCCCGAAGCGCACCCGCGCCAGCGGCCCCGAGCGCAGGAACTGGAACGAGTCGCTGGGCTGGCTGGCGTGGCGCCAGTACTGGATGGCGACCACCAGCAGCATCACCATGTAGCCGGTCTCGACCACCAGCGAGACCCACGGGATCGACCCGTCGCCGAGCTCGAGGTTGCCGGCGTTGGCCAGGCCCGCCAGCGTGCGCGCGCCCAGCTCGACCCCGAGCAGGCTGCCCGGGATCATGAGCAGGTCGAAGCGCGGCTCGCCCTGGCCGACGCGGCGATGGCGCAGGAACGACACCAGCGAGGTGCCGATGATCTGGCACAGCCCGGAGCCGATCGCGATGGGCAGCGGGATGCGGAAGATGACGATCAGTAGCGGCGTCATCAGGAAGCCGCCGCCGATGCCGAACATGCCGGCGACATAGCCGACCGCGGTGCCCAGGGCGGCGATGCCCAGGATGGGGACCTGGCTGCCCGCGACGGTCAGCGACCACATCAGATCGAGTAGTCCACCGGCGGCAGCCCGGCCTGCTGGGCGCCCTTGCGGCGGCGCCGGTCCCAGGCCCCGAAGCCCAGGTACATGACGAACCCGACGCCCAGCGGGGCCACGATGCAGGCCACCACGTACAGCCACGCGGGCATCCCGGACATGGGAGCAGCCTACCCGGCCTGGCGAGACTTGAACAGTCTCGTGGCCATGGGCCTGTTGTCATATTCGGTATTGCATCGCGTCATATTTTGTATTACATCAATCTTCGTCAACCCAACGCGGCAGTTCCCGCCGCCCCGAGGTTCCCATGACCGCAACTGCGATGTCTCCGGCGCTGTCCCCCACCAGCCTCCCGCCCCAGACCAGCGCCCGGACGGCCGCCGTCCCCGCGCCTCTGCCCGCCGCCCAGCGCGCCGACGCCGGGCTCGACCCCGTGGTCGAGGAGCGCGAGCGCATGCGCCGGTTCGGCGCCGCCCTCGACGAGCTCAAGCGCCGCGTGGAGGCCGAGATCGGCCCCGACGACGTGGCCTACATCCAGCGCATGCGCCGCCTGTCGCGCGCCCTGGAGGTCACCGGCCGCGTCCTCATCCAGGTCAGCCCCGAGCCGCTCAGCTTCTTCGCCGGCGTCGGTGCGCTGTGGCTGCACAAGCAGCTCGAGGCCACCGAGATCGGCCACACCGCGCTGCACGGCGCCTTCGACGGGCTGCCCGGCGCCGAGGCCTTCGCGTCGAAGAGCTTCAGCTGGGCCACGCCGATCGACGAGGAGTCGTGGCGCTACGGCCACAACGTGCGCCATCACCAGTACACCAACATCGCCGGCAAGGATCCCGACATCCACTTCGGCCCGGTGCGCCTGACCGAGCACACGCCGCACCGCCGCATGCACTACATCCAGGTGCCCTGGCTGCTGATGGAGGCGTCGACCTTCCTGTTCGGCATGAACCTGCACTTCACCGGTGTGGTCGACGCCATCGCCGGCAACGGCCGCCCCGAGCAGTTCGACTTCCTGGAGGACCGCTCCAAGGACAGCGTGCGCGGCGCCTGGAAGAAGGCGCTGCGCAAGTTCGTGCCCTATTACGCGCGCGAATATGGCCTGTTTCCCGCGCTGGCCGGGCCGCTGTGGTGGAAGGTCGCGCTGGGCAACTTCATGGCCGCGACCATCCGCGACTTCTACTCGGCGGCGACCATCTACTGCGGTCACGTCGCCGACGACGTCAAGACCTACCCCGAGGGTACCCGCGCCCACGGCCGCGGCGAGTGGTACCGCATGCAGGTCGAGGCGGCGCAGAACTTCGAGGTGCCGCGCTGGGTCTCGGTGCTGTGCGGCGCCCTCGATCGCCAGATCGAGCACCACCTGTTCCCGCGCTTCCCGACCAACCGCCTGCGCGAGATCGCCCCCGAGGTGCGCAAGATTGCGGTGGAGCATGGGGTCGAGTACCGGACCGACACCTGGGGGCGGACGCTGGGCGGCGTGTTGAAGAGGCTGGTGAGGCTGAGCTTTCCGAACCGCAAGCCCGCGACGACCTAGCCCGACCTCTCTCACAACTCGTCCCTCGTCCTTCGTCATTCGTCACATGTCAGTCGCCCCGGATTGCATCGAGGCCCGCTGCTCCAGTGGCCGGCTCTCGCAGCGCCTGAGCCGGCCGCGGCGGGGCGGGTGCGCTTCAGGTCTGGCTGCCGAGGACGCTGGTGCCTCGGGCGACGGGCTCCGCGGCGGCGGCCTCTGGAGGAGGCCGCTCTTCGCCGCTGCGCCGACGCGGCCGCGCTGCGCGACAGCCCGCGGCGCCTCGTGCTGCTGCGGCTTCATCCCGCCCGCGCTGCGTGGGGCGTCCGCTCGCCTCAGGCGGGCGCCGCCTCGCCGGCCGGCGCAGGAGCCACGCCGTAGGCTGTCCCGTCCGCATGGTGAAAGGCGTACCCACGTGGGTGTCGGGTGATGAGCAGCCGGTCCTCGTGCACAGCATGGTGGTGTGCCGTGCACAGCAGCAGCAGGTTGCCAGGGTCGTGGTCGCCGTCTTGTGATCGATGGACCTGGTGGTGCAGATCGACCCAGGCGGCGTTGCGACAGCCCGGGACCCTGCAGCGACCGTGGTCGCGGCGGACCACGGCGCTTGCTAGAGCGCCATG
>JADYYK010000271.1 GCA_020853705.1 Deltaproteobacteria bacterium | reverse complement strand
GAAGACGCCGAAGACGCCGCCGCTTCGCCTCCGTCACCTCGCCGCTGCCTGCGCCCTCCTCGTCGCGGCCAGCGCCGCCCTCGGCTGCAAGTCGGGCCGCCCGGCGCGCTCGCGCGGGGTCTCCAACCTCGACGAGCGCCCCCTCATCACCAGCAGCTTCAGCGAGACCTTCGACCGCCCGCTCAGCCAGAGTGACTGGAACGACACCTCGACCGGCTCGTATCGCGTCGAGAACGGCACCCTGCGCATCAAGGGCGCCTACAACCACCCGCTGTGGCTGCTCAAGCGGCTGCCGCGCGACGTCCAGATCGACCTCGACATCACCTCGCACGACGCCGCCGGCGACCTCAAGGTCGAGTTCTTCGGCGACGGCGTCTCGTTCGCCCCCGACAAGGGCCAGTACACCTCGTCGGGCTATGTCGCCATCTTCGGCGGCTGGCACAACACCACGTCGACCCTGGTGCGCCAGTTCGAGCACGACCCCAACCGCCGCGAGCGCACCGACCTCCGTGTCGTCCCCGGCCAGACCTACCACTGGACCATCAAGCGCGAGGGCACCAAGGTCAGCTGGGCCATCGACAACGCGCCCTTCCTGGAGATCCAGGATCTGCAGCCGCTCTATGGCACCAGCCACTGGTTCTTCGGCTTCGACAACTGGGAGGTCGACACCACCGTCGACAACCTGCGCATCAGCGCGCTGGCCCCCAGCGCCCCCGCCCTGCCGGTCGAGGACCCCGCGACCGCGGGCCGCTGAGCGCCGTCAACCCTTGAATTTCGCCGCCGACTTCGCGCGAGCGCGAGCCGCCAAACCGGGCTAAGATGTGCCGGCGCTCCGTGGAGCAGTTCGGCAAATACCAGCTTCTACGACGGATCGGCGCCGGTGGCATGGCGGAGGTCTTCCTCGCCCGCTCGGCGGTGGCGCAGGGGCTCGCCAAGCTCGTCGTCATCAAGAAGATCCATCCGGCCTTCGCGCGCTCGAAGCACTTCCTCACCATGTTCGTGGACGAGGCCAAGATCGCCCTCAGCCTCAACCACCCCAACATCGTGCAGGTGTTCGACTTCGGGCAGGTCTCGGGCGACTGCTTCCTGACCATGGAGTATGTCGAGGGGCTCGACGTGCTGCGCCTGATGCAGTCGGCGCAGAGCCTGAAGAAGCGCATCCCCTACGGACTGGCCGCCTATGTCGTGCAGCAGATGGCCAAGGGCCTCGACTACGCGCACCGCAAGACCGACGAGTATGGCGAGGCGCTGTCGATCGTGCACCGCGACGTGTCGCCGCAGAACCTGCTGGTGTCGTGGGACGGCGCGGTCAAGATCGTGGACTTCGGCATCGCCCGCGCGCGTGACGTCCACGAGGACGAGGGCGTGGTCAAGGGCAAGTTCGCCTACATGTCTCCCGAGCAGGCCGCCGGGCGCCCGGTCGACCGGCGCAGCGACATCTTCTCGGCCGGGATCGTCCTCTACGAGCTGGCCACCGGCAAGCCGCTGTTCTCGCACCTGCGCGGCACCGCCGCCCTGGAGGCGGTCAAGTCGGGCGCCTTCGCGCGCCCACGCGAGGCCGATCCGCAGCTGCCCGGCGACCTCGAGGAGATCATCCTCAAGGCGCTGGCCTACCACGTCGACGACCGCTACCAGACCGCGCGCGACATGCAGCAGGCGCTGCTGCGCTTCTTCTACCAGGTCGCCATCGAGAGCGATCTGGCCATGGACTCGGGCGCGCTGGCGGCGTTCGCGTCGCAGGTCGTGCCCATGGAGCAGCGCAAGCCGGTGGCCTCGCAGCTGGCCAGCGAGGGCACCATGGTGCCGGCCGGGCCGCCGGGCACCGCGCGCGGCCGGCCTGGCGTCCCGGCGGGGCGCCCGCAGTCGCGCGTCGATGCGACCCCGGCGGCCACCGCCAGGGCGATCCCCGGCGTGGTCCCGCGCGCGACCCCGGGCGGCACCCCGGTGGCGCGGCCCGCGGGCACACCGTCGCCGACGCCCGCGCCGACGCCGTCGTCGGAGCCGCGTGACGGCTTCATCCGCAGCGGCACCGCGGTGGTGCCCGACTCCGACCCGGGCAGGCCGCCGCGGCGCGCCAGCGGCAGCGGCAGCGCCCCCGCGCTGACCCCGGCGCCGACCCCGACCCCGGGTCGCTATGGCGAGGACTCCTCCGAGCTCGGCGCCAGCGGGCGCGAGGTCGTGCTCGATCTGCGCGAGCGCAAGCATGTGCTGGTGGTCGAGGGGCGCATCGTGGGCGCGTCGTCGCGCTCGGCGCTGGCGGACTTCCTGCACATCGCCGACGACATCGCCTACAAGCTCGACGCCTTCTGCGATCACATCGACGACACCGGCTTCACCTACCTGCTCGGCATCCCGGTCGCGGGCGAGGACGACGCCGGCCGCGCAGTGCGCCTGGCGCGCGCGCTGGAGGAGGCCGCCACCGGGATCGCGCGTGACCACCTGTCGGCCCCGATGGCGCTGGCCATCGGCGTGCAGCGCGGCCTGGCCCTGGTCACGCGCGGCAGCAAGGACGCCTTCGAGTACCAGCTCATCGGCGCCACCGCGTCGATCGCGCGCCGCCTGGCCACCGAGGCCAAGCCCAGCGAGGTGCTGCTCGGCGGCGGCGCCTACCGCGTCTGTCGCAACGAGTGGAACTTCGACGACCTCGGCGAGATCGATCTGCCCGAGGACAACGAGACCTCGCCGGGCGGCGCCGCGCTGGTCGGCGGCCTCGACGACGACGGCGCCCCGGTGCGTCGCGCCAAGGTGTACCGGCTGCGCGGGCCCAAGGATCGCCTGGAGCGCATGGCCGGCGGCCCGGCGCCGACTACGCGCATCGTCGGCCGCGAGCTCGAGCTGCGCGCCATCCGCGACCTGTACCGCCAGACCATCGTGACGCGCGAGGCCCACCACGTCCTCATCGTGGGCGACGCCGGCGTCGGCAAGCGCACCCTGATCGCCGAGTTCCTGCGCGGCATCGCGGGCACCGACCACGTCGTGGTGCGCGCCCGTGCGCGCAGCTCGGCCAGCGACATCCCGTATGCGGTCACCGCCGATCTGGCGCGCGACGTGCTCGGCCTCGGCGAGCGCGTCGAGCCGCGCGAGATCCGCCAGCGCCTGGAGCTGTCGGCCGAGCTGCTCTGGCCCGGGCAGTCGCACTCGCCCGAGGTGCGCAGCGTCATCGACACCTTCGCCATCCTGCTCGGCGTCGAGGGCGGCACCCAGCCGGGCACCGACCCCAGCGCGCGCACCGGTCGCGCCGACGTCGACCCCGGCGAGTGGCGCCACCGCGTGCAGCGCGCCCTGCGCAAGCTGCAGGAGCGCCTGGCCACCGACCGCCCCCTGATCGTCGTCATCGAGGACTTCCACTGGGCCGACAGCCAGTCCTGGGAGCTGTTCCACGACATGGTGCGCGACCGCGCGCGCGCCCCGGTGTTCGGCCTGGGCACCTTCCGCGCCGACGAGCGCAGTGATCTGCTCAACCGCTCGGCGCAGCTGGTCATCGAGCTCGGCGACCTCGGCCCGCGCGAGCGCGAGGAGCTGGTGCTGGCGCGCTTCGGGTCGACCCCGGGCGGCAGCGCGCCCGGCGACGAGGAGGCCGCCGAGCTGGCGCGAGAGATCCTGTCCAAGACCGGCGGCAACCCGCTGTTCATCCGCGAGTGCATCGAGTCGCTGCTCGAGCGTGGCGTGCTGGCGCCGGCCCCCAGCCAGGGCACCGGAGCAGGCGCCGGAGCAGGCGCCGGAGCAGCCGCCGGCACGCAGCCGCGCCTCAAGTGGGTCAAGCGCGACGCCCCCATCCAGGTCCCGACCAGCGTCGAGGCCCTGGTGGCCACCCGCCTGGATCGGCTACCCCCGGCCGAAAAGGAGGCTCTCGCGCACGCCTCGGTGTGGGGCCCGAGCTTCGCCGCCACCGACGTCTCGGTGCTGCTGGGGCGCGACGCCGCCGACGCCCTGGACAAGCTGACCACCCGCGGCCTGCTCGAGAAGGTCGCCCCGGGCCCCGCCGGCGTGCCGCTCGAGGGCGCCTACCGCTTCCGCAACGAGATGACCATGGAGGTCGCCTATGGCGGCCTGCCCGCCGCCGCGCGTCGCGAGCTGCACCGCGCCGCCGCCGAGCGGCTGCAGAAGTCGCGCTCGTACCGGCGCGGCCCCGACGACGCCGAGATCGCGCGCCACCTGGCGCTGGCCGGCGAGGCCATCGCGGCGTCACGCGCCTTCGTGACCGCGGGCCTGTATGCCCGTGACGTCTCGGGCGCCGCCCTGGCGCTGCGCCACTTCACGCGCGCCCTGGAGCTGCTCCCGGCCGAGGCCGCGCACGCCGCCCAGCGCTTCGAGATCCACGCCGAGCGCGAGACCCTGCTACGCGCGCTGGGCCGCCGCCCCGCCCAGCTGCGCGAGGTCCACGCCATGCGTAAGGCGGCCACCGCAGCGCCGCCGGGCCCCGCGTCCGATCGCATGCTGGCGCAGGCGCTGACCCGGCTGGCGCGCTTCTACCTCGAGGTCGGGCGCGCCCCGCAGGCGCGTCGCGCCCTGGTGCAGGCGCTGGAGACCGCGCGCCGCGCCGGCGACAAGCTGGTCGAGTCCGAGGCGCTGCGCCTGGAGGCCCAGCTGCTCAAGCAGATCGGGCGCAACGCCGAGGCGCTGGCGCTGTGTCGCCAGGCCCTGGCGCTGTGTGGCGAGGATCGCCCCGGGCTGCTGCAGCGCGGCATGATCCTGAACTCGCTGGGCACCGTGCACATGCACATGGGCCAGCCGCGCGAGGCCATCGCGGCCTACGCCGAGGCCCTGGTGATCTACCGCCGCCTCGGCGTGCGCCGCATGGAGGCGGCGACGCTGAACAACATGGGGATCGTGTCGTCGTCGCTGGGCGAGTTCGAGGAGGCGCTGGCGCACTACAAGCGCTCGCTGAAGATCGATCAGGAGCTGGGCGACCGGCTGGCCCTGGGCATCAAGCTGTCCAACATCGGGCAGTGCTACCTCGACCTCGGCGATGACGACAAGGCGCAGCGCTACCTCGGCAAGGCGCTGTCGCTGGCGGGCCAGCTGGGCGACTCCAGCGGCGCCACCGACGCCATGATCTCGCTGGGCCAGGTCCACCTCAAGCGCGGCGACACCCGGGCCTCGCGCGAGATGCTGGAGAAGGGCCTGGCCGAGGCCATCGCGGGGCGCAACCGCTACCAGGAGATCCGCGCCCTGGTCTACCTGGCCTTCTGCGACGTGGCCCCGGGCGGCAACGCCGAGGGCGCCCTGGAGTACGCGCGCTCGGCGGCGCGGCTGGCGCGTGACGCCGTCATCCCGCAGGGCGAGGTCTATGCCATGGCCGCGGAGTCGCTGGCGCTGGCGCAGACCGGCAAGGTCAGCGACGCCGTCGACCGCGCCACCGCCGCGGTCGCGGTCATCGACGGCGGCCGCGAGGTCGAGGGCGTCGAGGAGATCTTCCACATCTGCGGCCGCATGCTGCGCGAGGCCGGCCGCCTCGACGAGGCCCGCCAGATGATCGGGCGCGCCTATGCCGAGGTACGCTCCAAGGCGCGGCGCATCCGTGACACCGCGTGGCGCGGCCGCTATCTCGGCTCGCTGCCCGCGCGCGACATCATCCAGGATCACCGAGCGCTGGGCGGCGAGCTGGCGGCGGATCTCGGCCACGTGATGGAAGCCAAACCCGCACCCCCGAGGTCCACGTGAGCGAACCCGCACCCGAACCGCCGTTCGACCTGGATCAGGCGCTGGGCACCCTGGGCACGCGCAGCCGCGCGCTCATCCTGCCCCACGACAACCCCGATCCCGACGCCATGGCGGCCGCCTTCGCGCTGGGCGCGCTGCTGCGCCACGCGCGCGGGATCGACTCGGTGGTGGCCTACGGCGGCTATGTCGGGCGCGCCGAGAACCGCGCCATGGTGCGTGCGCTGCACCTGCCGCTGACGCCCATCGACGAGGTCGACCTGGGCGACTTCCCCATCATCGCGCTGGTCGACACCCAGCCCGAGACCGGCAACAACTCGCTGCCGCCAGGCCACCGCATCGACATCGTGGTCGATCACCACCCGCCGCGCAGCGCGTCGGCGCGCGCGCCCTGGTGTGACGTGCGCGAGGGCATGGGGGCGTCGTCGACCATCACCTACAAGTACCTGGTCGAGAAGCAGGTGCCGCTCGACAGCAGCCTGGCCACCGCGCTGTTCTATGCCCTGAAGTCCGAGACCCGCGACCTCGGTCGCGAATCGACCAGCAACGAGGCCGAGGCCTACGCCGATCTGGTGCTGCAGGCCGATCACAAGCTGATGTACGAGATCACGCACCCGCGCGTGCGGCGCGAGCACTTCGTGGCCCAGAGCCGCGCGTTGCGCGCCGCCATGATGCTGGGGCCCCTCATGGTGGTGAACCTCGGCGAGCTCGACTACCCCGATCTGGTGGCCGAGATCGCCGACCTCATGCTGCGCTACGAGAGCGCGCACTGGGTCGTGGTGATGGGGCGCTTCCACGGTCGCGCGTACCTGTCCCTGCGCACCGACATCGAGGACGGCGGCGCCGGCCACCTGATGCGGCGCGTGGTCGGGGCCAAGGGCGCGGCCGGTGGCCACGGCATGATCGCGGGCGGGCGCATGTTCCAGCGCGTCGAGGACGACGACACCTTGAACAGCGTGTTCGACGACGTGGTCGACAGGTTCGTCAAGGAGCTGGCCATCACGGACGCCCAGCCGAGATCGCTGCTGCAGCCCGGCGATGCCTGAACGGGTGCTCGTGCGCGGGTGCTCGTGCTCGTGCTCGTGCTCGTGCTCGTGCTCGTGCTCGTGCTCGTGCTCGTGAGGCCGCTGGCGACCATCCCGCGCGAGCAGCTGCGCCAGATCGCGGCGGTGATGACCGATGTCGACGGCACGCTGACCACGGGCGGCAAGCTGCTGGCGTCGACGTACACCGCGCTGGAGCGGCTCGCGGCGGCCGGCGTGCGCGTCATCCCGGTCACCGGGCGCACCGCGGGCTGGGCCGACGCCTGGGTGCGCACCTGGCCGGTGGCCGGGGTGGTGGCCGAGAACGGCGGCGTCACCCTGCTGCCCCCGCGCCGCGATGGCGCGGCGTGGCGCCGGCTGTATGCGCGTCCGCTCGCCGGCCTGGCCGCCGACAAGCGCCGCCTGCTCGACGCGGCGCGCGCCGTTGCCCGCGCGGTGCCCGGCGCCCGCCTGTCGTCCGACTCGCGCTACGCCGAGGTCGACCTGGCCATCGACTGGAACGAGGAGGTCCACCTCGGCCCCGCCGCCGCCGGCGCCATCGAGGCCCTCTTGCGCGCGCGCGGCCTCAGCGCGGTGCGCTCGTCGGTGCACGTCAACTACTGGGTCGGGCGCTGGAACAAGCTGACCGCGTGCCGGCGCGTCGCGCGCGCCCTGGCCATCCCGGCGGCGCGCTGGCTGTTCGTGGGCGACTCGCTCAACGACGAGCCGCTGTTCGCCGGCGCCCCGCTCGCGGTCGGCGTCGCCAACGTGCGCGACATCCTGCCCCAGCTGGCGACCGCGCCGGCCTGGGTCACGCGTGCCCGCGAGGGCCACGGCTTCGAGGAGCTGGCGCGCGCGCTGCTGGCCGCGCGGCGCCGCCCGGCGCTATAGTGCCGCCCCACAAGGAGCCCCGATGCCGCCCAAGACGCTGTGCCCCATCACCCGCGCCGACTTCCTCGCCAAGGCCGAGCCGCTCAAGATCGACATCGCCGGCCACGTGGTCATCGCCGATCCGCGCGAGTTCTCCACCGGCAGCTTCGGCTGGTACGTCAACTCCAAGGCCCCGGTCACCATCGACGGCAAGACCGTGAGCGTCCAGATCGGCATGAACCTGATCGTCGTCGGCTCCAAGGAGCTGGCTGGCAAGGACAAGGACGCCGCCAAGGAGCCGCCCAAGGAGGGCTGAGCCGTCCTCCGCTCTAGCAGACAGGATTTCGCCTTGACGGACATTCCGTCATAGCGGACATTTTGTCCAGGATGGCAGGCGACGCGATCATGCCCGGCATCGGCCGCCATACCTGGCGCATCGCCGTGCTGGCTGCCCTCGGTGCGCTGCTGCTGCCGGGCTGCCGGCGCGGCGCCGCGGTGTCGCGGAGCGGCAGCGCGACCCTCATCAACGCCTCCTACGATCCCACCCGCGAGCGGTACCAGGCCGTGAACTCCGCCTTCGCCGCCGACTGGGCGCGCAGCCACCCGGGCGCCCGGATCACCATCAACCAGTCGCATGGCGGCTCGGGCAAGCAGGCGCGCAGCGTGATCGACGGCCTGCGCGCCGACGTGGTCACCCTGGGCCTGGCCTATGACATCGACGCCATCGCCAAGCGCGGCCTCATCGCCCCCGACTGGCAGCAGCGCCTGCCCTACAACTCGTCGCCCTACACGTCGACCATCGTCTTCGTGGTGCGCAAGGGCAACCCCAGGCACATCAAGGACTGGGACGACCTGGCCCGGCCGGGGGTCTCGGTCATCACGCCCAGCCCGAGGACCTCGGGCGGGGCGCGCTGGAACTATCTGGCCGCGTGGGGCTTCGAGCTCGAGCGCTCGGGGGACCCCGCCCGCGCGGAGGCGCTGGTGCGCGCCATCTACAAGAACGTCGAGGTGCTCGACGCCGGCGCGCGCGGCAGCACCACCACCTTCGTCGAGCGCCAGATCGGCGACGTGCTGATCGCCTGGGAGAACGAGGCCCTGATGGCCACCACCCGGCTCGACCGCAGCCTCGAGCTGGTGGCGCCCTCGGCCAGCATCCTGGCCGAGCCGCCGGTGGCGGTGGTCGACCAGGTGGTCGACCAGCGCGGCACCCGTGCCATCGCCGAGGGCTACCTGGCCTTCCTGTACAGCGCGGCCGGCCAGGAGCTCGTGGCGCGCAGCTTCTTCCGGCCCCGCGACCCGGTGGTGGCGGCGCGCCACGCCGCCAGCTTCGCCCCCATCGTGCTGTTCACCATCGACCAGCGCTTCGGCGGCTGGCGCAAGGCCCACGCCGAACACTTCGCCGACGGCGCCAGCTTTGATCGCATCTCCGGCGAATGAGCCACCCATGAGCGCCATCGCGAGCCCAGCCCTCCGCCCGCGCCGCCTGCGTCGCAGCGCGCTGCCCGGCCTCGGGCTGTCGATGGGCATCACCCTGACCTACCTGTCCCTGCTGGTGCTGATCCCGCTGTCCACCATCGTGCTCAAGACGTCGACGCTGACCTGGGCGCGCTTCTGGCAGGTCGTCGGCAGCCCGCGCGCGCTGGCGTCATACCGGGTCTCGCTGACGACCTCGCTGGCAGCGGCGGCGATCAACGTCGGGTTCGGCTTGACCACCGCCTGGGTGCTGGTGCGCTACCGGTTTCCCGGCCGCAAGCTGCTCGACGCCCTGATCGACTTGCCCTTCGCGCTGCCCACCGCGGTCAGCGGCATCGCCCTGACCGCACTGTACGGCCCGCGCGGCTGGCTGGGCCGGCCGCTGCGCGCGCTGGGCATCGAGATCGCCTACACCCAGCTCGGCATCACCCTGGTGCTGACCTTCGTGACCCTGCCCTTCGTGGTGCGCACCGTGCAGCCCATCCTGGAGGAGCTCGACGGCAGCATGGAGGAGGCCGCCGCCACCCTGGGGGCGTCGCGCTGGATCACCTTCCGCCGCGTCATCCTGCCCAACCTGACCCCTGCCCTGCTGACCGGCTTCGCGCTGTCCTTCGCGCGCGCGCTGGGCGAGTACGGCTCGGTGGTGTTCATCTCGGGCAACCGCCCCAGCACCACCAGCTCACCGCTCCTGATCATGGCCAAGCTGGAGCAGTTCCAGTACGCCGAGGCCACCGCCATCGCGCTGGCCATGCTGGTGGTGTCGTTCACGCTGCTGCTGGCGATCAACCGGCTGCAGGCGTGGTCCCGGCGCAGGCTCAGCCATGGTTAGCGATCCCCAGGCTGGCCGGGCCACCCGTGATCCGACCTGGGTCAAGTGGACCCTGATCGGCGTGGTGGTGCTGTTCTTGACGGTCATTCTGATCCTGCCCATCGCGGTCGTCTTCACCGAGGCGCTCAGGAAGGGCCTCGGCGTGTACTGGGCCGCGCTGACCCAGCGCGAGGCCTGGTCGGCCATCAAGCTGACGCTGCTGGCGGCCGCGATCGCGGTGCCGCTCAACGCGCTGTTCGGGCTGGCCGCGGCGTGGGCCATCACCAAGTTCGACTTCCGCGGCAAGAACCTCCTCATCACGCTGATCGATCTGCCGGTGGCGGTGTCGCCGGTCATCGCCGGCATGATCTTCGCGCTGCTGTTCGGGCTGCACGGCCTGCTGGGGCCGCTGCTCGACGCCCACGATCGCCAGGTCATCTTCGCGGTGCCCGGGATCGTGCTGGCCACCACCTTCGTGACCTTTCCCTTCGTGGCCCGCGAGCTGATCCCGTTCATGCAGTCGCAGGGCCGCGACGAGGAGGAGGCCGCCATCATGCTGGGCGCCAGCGGCTGGCAGGTGTTCTGGAGGGTCACCCTGCCCAACATCAAGTGGGGCCTGCTCTACGGCATCATCCTGTGTAACGCGCGCGCGATGGGCGAGTTCGGCGCGGTCTCGGTGGTCTCGGGCCACATCCGCGGCCAGACCAACACGGTGCCGCTGCACGTCGAGATCCTGTACGGCGAGTTCCAGTTCGCCGCCGCCTTCGCGGTGGCCTCGCTGCTGTTGGCGATCGCCCTTGTGACCCTGCTGCTGAAGCGCCTGGTCGAGTGGCGCGTCGAGCGCCTGCGCGGCTAGCGGGGATAGATGATGAGGTTGTGGTAGCGCGCCGGGCTGCTGCCCGGGTTCCCGTAGGTGTGCGGCTGATCGGCCGGGAAGTGGATGGTGTCGCCGGCGCTGAGCTCATGCACCGCGTCGCCGACCTGCAGGTGCAGGGCACCGGCCAGCACGGTGACGACCTCGCGGGTGCCCGCCGCGTGCGCCTCCGAGACGTGGCTGGCGCGCGGCGCCAGGCTGAGCTCGTACAGCTCGACCAGCCGGCTCGCCCCGGCCGGCATCAGCGGACGGCTCTCCAGCTTGCCGTCGGCTGAGCGCAGCACCTGGGCGTCGGCGCGGCGCAGCACCTGGGTGCCGTCGCGGGTGTCGCCGATCAGCTCGGCGAACGGGATGCCGAAGCCGACCGCGATCTTCCACAGCACCCCCAGCGACGGGTTCGACTTCGAGGTCTCGATCTGCGACAGCGCCGCGCGGCTGACCCCCGAGGCCTCGGCCAGCTCGTCGAGCGACATGCCCCGCTGGTGGCGCCGCGCGCGCATGTTGGCCGCGACCCGCCGGCCCAGCTCGGCGGCACCGACCTCGTCCCCCGGGTGCTTCGGCGCGCGTCGGGGCTTGGCCTTCGTGGTCGTGGCCCTGGCCTTCGTCGTCATGTGGGTGCCAGAGGCGGGACTCGAACCCGCACATCCTTTCGGATAAAGGATTTTGAAACCTTCGCGGCTACCAATTACGCCACTCTGGCGGCCCCGAGAGGATACGGAAATCGCGGACTCATGCAAGCCGGCGCACGACGAAGCCGATTCAGGCCGAAAATAGCCGTTTTCGGCTGACACGCCGCGGCAATCCAGCGCATCATCTCGGTCATGGCAGATGCAAGCGACGACGCGCCCGGCTACCAGCTGCTCGACAAGGAGGGCAAGCCGACGCGGGATCGGCCCTGGATCTTCCGCACCTACGCCGGCCACTCCAGCCCGCGCGCGTCCAACCAGCTGTACCGCAATAACCTCGCCAAGGGGCAGACCGGCCTCTCGATCGCCTTCGATCTGCCGACCCAGTGCGGCTACGACTCCGACCACGCCATCGCGCGCCCCGAGGTCGGCAAGGTCGGCGTGCCGGTCAACTCGCTCGACGACATGCACGTGCTGTTCGAGGGCATCCCGCTCGAGCAGATGAACACCTCGATGACCATCAACTCGACCGCGATGTGGCTGCTGGCGCTGTACGTCGCGCTGGCGCGCGAGCGCGGCGAGGACGTGCGCAAGCTCGGCGGCACCACGCAGAACGACATCGTCAAGGAGTACCTGGCGCGCGGCACCTACATCTTCCCGCCCGACGCCAGCTTCCGCCTCATCGCCGAGATGTACGAGTACTGCCTCGAGCAGGTGCCGGAGTGGAACGCCTCCAACGTGTGCAGCTACCACCTGCAGGAGGCCGGCGCGACTCCGGTGGAGGAGCTGGCCTTCGCGCTGTCGACCGCGATCGGGGTGCTCGACACCGTGCGCCAGCGCGGCCGGGTGCCGGCGGCCGACTTTGCGCGCCTGTATGGCCGCATCAGCTTCTTCGTCAACGCGGGCATCCGCTTCGTCGAGGAGACCTGCAAGATGCGCGCGTTCACCGAGCTGTGGGACGAGCTCGGCAAGACCCGCTACGGCGTGACCGACGACAAGCAGCGCCGGTTTCGCTACGGCGTCCAGGTCAACTCGCTGGGGCTGACCGAGAACCAGCCCGAGAACAACGCCTGGAGGATCTTGCTGGAGACGCTGGGTGTGACCCTGAGCCGCGACGCCCGCTGTCGCGCGCTGCAGCTGCCGGCGTGGAACGAGGCGCTGTCCTTGCCGCGGCCGTGGGATCAGCAGTGGGCGCTGCGCCTGCAGCAGATCCTGGCGCTGGAGACCGACCTCCTGGAGTACCCGGACCTGCTGGCTGGCAGCCCCGTGATCGCCGCCAAGGTGGCCGCGCTGAAGGCCGAGGCGATGCGCGAGATCACGCACATCCTCGACATGGGCGGCGTCAAGGCGGCCATCGACTCGGGCTACCTGAAGACGCGCCTGGTGCGCTCGATGGCCGAGCGCATGCGCAAGATCAACACCGGCGAGCTGACCGTGGTCGGCGTCAACAAGTACACCGAGGGGCTGCCGTCGCCGCTGCTGGGCGGCAGCGACGGGGGCATCTTCAAGGTCGATAGCCACGCCGGTGACGAGGCGCTGGCGGCGCTGGCCGCGACCCGCGCCAAACGTGACCCGGCGCGCGTGAAGGCCGCGCTGGCGGCGCTGACCGCGGCGGCGCGCGGCGACGGCAACCTGATGGAGCCGTCCATCGAGTGCGCCCTGGCGCGCGTGACCACCGGAGAGTGGGCCGATGCGCTGCGCCAGGTCTTCGGCGAGTACC
The DNA here is from genome assembly GCA_020853705.1 of Deltaproteobacteria bacterium. Taxonomy (GTDB): domain Bacteria; phylum Myxococcota_A; class Polyangia; order Haliangiales; family JADYYK01; genus JADYYK01. Next base: position 71,441 of record JADYYK010000271.1, on the reverse strand, counting down.
GCCCGCACACCGGCGTCGACGGCCAGAAGCTGGGGCTGGAGAACGACCGCGTGGCCGCGCTGCGCGCGCGCCTGGGCAAGCTGACCGAGAGGCTGGGCCGACGCCCGCGCCTGCTGGTCGGCAAGCCGGGCCTCGACGGCCACTCCAACGGCGCCGAGGTCATCGCGGTGTCGGCCCGTCATGTCGGCTTCGACGTGGTGTACTCGGGCATCCGGCTGACACCCGCCGAGATCGTGCAGTCCGCGGTGGCCGAGGGCGCCGACGTCATCGGGGCGTCGATCCTGTCGGGCTCGCACCTCGAGCTGGCCGAGCAGATCATGGCCGGCCTGCGCGCGGCCGGCGCCGGCGAGCGCATCCAGCTGGTCATGGGCGGCATCATCCCGCCCGGCGACTTCGAGGCCCTGAAGGCGCGCGGGGTGCGGCGCGTGTTCACCCCGGCCGACTTCGGGCTGGTCGAGGTGATGGAGAAGATCGCGGAGCTCATCGAGGAAAGGGCCAGCCGCGGGTGACCCCGCCCGACACCGCGGCGGAGGAGGCAGAGGCAAAGGCGCTGTGCCAGCGCGCTCTGGCCCATCACACGCTGTCAGTGTCGGATCTGATCGCGGTGTTCGAGGACGCCCGCGACGGCGCGGCGGCGCGGCGGCGCCAGGTGCTGCGGCTGCTCGACGCCGACCCGGGGCGACGCCACGGCCTCATCTGCGGCGTCACCGGCACCCCGGGCAGCGGCAAGTCGACGCTGCTCGGCCGGCTGGCGCTGGCGCTGGCCGACGCGCGCCCGCTGAGCATCGCCATCCTGGCCGTTGATCCCTCCAGTCCGCTGTCCGGGGGCGCGCTGCTGGGCGACCGCGTGCGGGTGCGCTTCCCGCCCGAGCGCCCCGAGCTGTACTTTCGCAGCCAGGCCAGCGAGACCCAGCTCGGCGGCCTGGCCCCCGACAGCTTCCAGGTCTGCCGCCTCTTGACCCGGCTCTACGATCTGGTCTTCGTCGAGACGGTCGGGATCGGGCAGAGCGAGCTCGACGTGCGCTACCTGTGTGACCGCATGTACCTGGTGCTGGCGCCGCTGGGCGGTGACGAGGTCCAGCTGCTCAAGGCCGGCGTGATGGAGGTCCCCGACGTGGTGGTGGTGTCCAAGTGTGACGAGACGCTGGCGGCGCGGCGCCTGGTGTCGGCGCTGGCCTCGGCGCTGCCGCTGTCGCGCCCGCTGGGCGAGCCGCCGCCGGTGCTCAGGACCAGCGCCCGCAGCGGCGAGGGGCTGGCCGAGCTGGCCGCCGACGTCCTGGCCACGCTGGACCGGGTCGGCCCCGGCGGCAGCCAGCTGGCGGCCAGGGAGCTGCACTTCTTCCGGCGCTGGGTGCGCGACGAGTGGGGCCGCGCCGGCGAGCGCGTGCTCGACGCCCAGCCCGGCGGCGCCCACGGCTTCCTCTACGCCGCGGGCGACCTCGACAGCGCCGAGCAGCGCTTCGCCGCGCTGGTGCCCGGCGCGCTGGCCCAGGGCTGAGGCGCGAGGTGCCGCACGCGCTGGAGGCTCCCGCGCTGGAGCGTGTCGCCGGCTGGCTGCTGGCGGCGCGCCGCGTGCTGGTGATCACGGGCGCTGGCGTGTCGGCCGACTCCGGCCTGCCGACCTACCGCGGCGTCGGCGGCCTGTATGAGGACTGCGCCACCGAGGACGGCATGCCCATCGAGGAGGCGCTGTCGGGGCCGATGCTGCTGCGCCGCCCCGAGCTGACCTGGCGCCACATCGCCGCGATCGAGCGCGCCTGTCGCGGCGCCCGGCCGAGCCGCGCCCACGAGGTGCTGGCCGCGCTGGAGCAGCGCCTGCCCGCGCTGTGGGTGCTGACCCAGAACGTGGATGGCCTGCACCGCGCCGCCGGTTCGCGCAACTTGATCGAGATCCACGGCGACGTGCACGCGCTGGTCTGCACCGGCTGCGGCGCGCGCCGCCGGGTGCCCGACTTCGACGGCCTCGAGCTGCCGCCCCGCTGCCCGGAGTGCGACGCCCTGGTGCGCCCCGACGTGGTGCTGTTCGGCGAGTGGCTGCCGCCCGCGGCCTACCAGCAGCTCGAGCTGGAGAGCGCGCGCGGCTTCGACCTGGTCATCAGCGCCGGCACCAGCAGCGGCTTCCCCTACATCGCCGGGCCGGTGCTGGCCGCCCGCCGCGCCGGCAAGCCGACGGTGGAGATCAACCCCGGCGACACCGAGGTGTCGGCCGCGTGTGAGGTGCGCCTGAGGAGCGGCGCGGCGGCGGCGTTCGACGCGCTGTGGAACATGGTCGTGACGAGCCTCCCGCCAGGCTGAGGCCCACCACCTCGCAAGAACTGCGCGCCGCGTCGGGGTCGTGCTCGGGGTCGTGCTCGTGCTCGTGCTCGTGCTCGTGCTCGTGCTCGTGCTCGTGCTCGTGCTCGTGCTCGTGCTCGTGCTCGTGCTCGGGGTCGGCTCGTGCCGTCCTTCGCCTGGCCCCGCGCCCCTCCCCTGCTAACCTTGTGCGGTCGTGCCGTTGACCATCCCCGCACACCAGATCGCCGTGCTGCCGCTGCTCGGCAATCGCGCGGGGCTGCCGGCGGGGGCGCTGCTGCTGGGGACCGCCCTGCCCGATCTGTCGTTCGTGTTCGGCGGCCCGGCCCTCAACCTGCACGCGCACGGGGCGCTCGGGCCCCTGGTGATGGCGCCCACGCTCGGCCTCGCGCTCTACCTGTGGGGCGCCCACATCCTGGCCCCGACCCTCGCGACCGCCCTGCCCGCCAGCGGGCAGCTCCCGCTAGCGCGCCTGTGCCAGCCGCCGCCCGCGACGCGGCTCAGTACCGGCAGCCTGGCCCTGGCCGCGCTGGCGCTGCTCCTCGGCGCCTACTCACACCTCCTGCTCGATGGCTTCACTCACGGCAACATGTGGCCCGCGCGGGTGGCCTACCCCGGCGCCAGGCTGGCCGCCTTCGGCCTCGAGCTGCCGCTCTCGAAGGCGCTGCAGCTCGGCCTGTCCGCGCTGGCCAGCATCTGGGTCCTCATCCACCTCGGGCGCGCCCTGTACCGCGCCGCGCCGGTCGCCGAGGACCCGGCCTGGCGCGCGCAGCTCGGCAGCCTGGCCCTCACCGGCCTTTTCGGCGCCGGCCTCGGTTTCGGGCTCTTCGTCGCCCTCGCCGGCTTGCCGCACGGCAGCGTCGCCCTGCAGCGCGCCCTGTTCTCGCCCGCGCTGGCGGGCGCCTTCCTCGGCGTCAGCGCGGTCTGTCTGCCCCGAGCCCTGCAGCGCGCACGAAGTTCTCCATCAGGCGCTTGCCCGCTGGCAGCTTGTGCCACTGACGCTCGGGATGAAACTGCACGCCCCACACCGGCAGCCGCTGGTGCCGCATCGCCTGCACCCGCGACGCCCCGCCCGTCATCAGCACCTTGAAGCCGCGCGGCAGCCGCCGCACCTCCTCGCGGTGGCTCTGCTCGAACCTGCCGCTCGGCACGCCCCGCACCAGCACGTCGTCACAGGCCGCCGCGATCTCGAACACGCCCTTCTCGGCCTCCAGCCCCGCATACGTCGGCTTCAGCCCGGCGCGCAGCCGCGGCGGCGGCGCCCCGCCCAGCAGCCCGACCTGGCCCCCGAACGCCATCGCCACCAGCTGGTGCCCGCCACAGATCCCCAGCACCGGGACCTCGCCCTCGGCCGCCGCCACGATGGCCGCGCGCGCGCCCTCCAGCGTCGCCGCGTCATAGCCCCACCACGGCGTGCCCTGCGGCCCCACCACCAGCGCGTCGGCCCCGACCACATCGGCCGGCGTGGTGCGCTTGAAGTGCACGATGTCGACCTCGAGGCCATCCGCCGGACGCACCAGCGCGCGCACCCGCTTCGCGATCAGCCGGCAGCCCTCCAGCGTGGCCGCGTCCTGGTTGGCATTGATGATGACGACGCGCGCCACGCCGACCTCCGCTCCCTGGCTACGCCGCGACCCCGCGCGCGCTGGCCTGCGAGCCCGGCGCCTGGACCCGGATCACCATCTTGCCCTTGTGCTTGTTCTGCGCCATCAGCTCGTGCGCCAGCGCGGTCTCCGCGAACGGGAACACCTCGTCGAGCACCGGGCGGATCTTCTTCTCCAGGATCAGCCGGTTGGCGCGCTCGGCCTGGTAGGCGTTGGCGAAGTGCGAACCCAGGATCGACTTCTGCCGCATCCACAGGTAGCGCACGTCGAAGTCGAGCTCGTAGCCCGAGGTGGCGCCGCAGATGACGACCTTGCCGAACTTCTTGGCCACCAGCACCGAGGTGTAGAAGGTGTCCGCGCCGACGTGCTCGAACACGATGTCGACGTCCTTGCCCCCGGTCAGGCGCCGGATCTCCGCGCCAAAGCGCCGGCCCTCGGTCAGCCGCCGCTTCACATCGACCGCGTCCCCGGGCACCGGCTGCTTGAGGTTGTACTGCGAGCGCTCGATCACCATCTTGACGCCCAGCTCGTTGACCAGGCCGGCCTTGTCCTTGGTCGACACCACCGCGATGGGGTTGGCGCCATACAGCTGGCAGATCTGCACCGCGAAGATGCCGAGGCCGCCGGCGGCGCCCCACACCAGCACGTTGTCGCCGGCCTGCACCTGGGCCTGCCCGACCAGCATGCGGTAGGCGGTGAAGAAGGTCAGGCCGTAGGACGCCGCCTCCTCCCAGGTGAGGTGCTTGGGCTTGGGGAGCAGCTGCTGCGCCTGCACCTTGGTGAACTGCGCGAACGAGCCCCAGCTGGTCTCGTAGCCCCAGATCTTCTGCTGCTCGCAGGCCATCGGATCGAGGCCGTTGCACTCCGGGCACTCACCGCAGCTCTGGTTGCAGTGCACGATGACCTCGTCGCCGACCTTCCAGCGCCGCACCTCGCGCCCGACCTTCCACACGATCCCCGAGGCGTCCGACCCCGCGATGTGCATCGGCTCGCTGTGCATCTTGAACACCGAGACCGGCGTGCCGCGCGTGGCCCACACCCCGTTGAAGTTGACGCCGGCCGCCATCACCAGCACCAGGACGTCGTGCGCGCCCAGCTCGGGGATCTCGACGTCCTCGATCTGCATCGCCTTCATGGGATCGCCCTCGCGATCCTTGCGGATCACGACGGCCTTCATGGTCTCGGGCAGCGCGCCCAGGGTCTCGGGGACGGTGCCCAGCTCGAGCGTCTTCATGGCATCAATCTCCAGTCTCGATTCGACTCAGTGACTCGGTTCGACCAGCTCGACCAGCACGCCGCCGAACGCCTTGGGATGCAGGAACGCCACGCGATGGCCGCGCAGCCCGGGCCGCGGCTTCTTGTCGATCAGCGGGATGCCGGCCGCCTCCAGCCGCGCCAGCGTGCCCTCGATGTCGTCGACCTCGAACGCGATGTGGTGCAGCGCCTCGCCGCGCTTGTCCAGGAACTTCTCCAGCCCGACGTTGCCCGGCGTCGGCGTGATGAGCTCGATGGCGCTCTCGCCGCAGTGGAACATGCAGGCCTCGGTCTTCTGCGGCACCACGGTGTCCCGATCGGTGGCCTCGATGCCGAGCAGCTTGGAGTAGTCCTCGATCGACTTGTCCAGGCCGCCGACACAGATGGCGATGTGATCGATCTTCTTGATGTTGAGCACGACGTCTCCTACTCGCCCGACAGCAGGCGCTTGGCGATGACCTCGTACTGGATCTCGCTGGTGCCCTCGAAGACCTTGAACAGGCGCCCGTCGCGCCAGTAGCGCTGCACCGGGTACTCCTTCGAATAGCCGTAGCCGCCGTAGATCTGCAGCGCCTCCGAGGTCACGCGCTCGGCCATGTCGGCCGCGAAGGCCTTGGCCATGCCGGCCTCGAGGTCGGCGCGGCGGCCCGAGTCCTTGGCGCGCGCGGCGTGGTAGGTCAGCTGGCGGGCGGCCTCGATCTCGGTCGCCATGTGCGCCAGCTTGTGCTTGATGATCTGGAACTCGCTGATGGCCTTGCCGAACTGGAAGCGCTCCTTGGAGTAGCGCAGCGCGGCGTCGAACGAGGCCTGGGCCACGCCGACCGCGCGCGCCGCGGTCTGGATGCGCGCCGACTCGTAGGTGACCATCAGCTGGCGGAAGCCCTTGCCGGTGACGCCGCCGAGCACCGCGTCCTCGGGCACCAGGTGATCCTCGAACATCACGTTCCACGACTTGAGGCCGTGGTAGCCGATGGCCGGGATGTAGTCGCCCGCCATGGTCGGCGGCACGAAGCCATCGCCGGGCTCCTTGTCGACCAGCAGGATCGACAGCGAATCGTGCTTCTTGGGCGCCTCGGGGTTGGTCTTGGCCAGGACCGTCAGCATGTGGGCGCGGTTGGCCATGGTGCACCACGACTTGGCGCCGGTCAGCTTCCAGTTGCCAGCGACCTTCTCGGCGCGCAGCGCGACCGACGCGGTGTCGGAGCCGACGTCGGGCTCGGTGAAGGCGGCCGCGGTCAGGCAGGCCCCGCTGGCGATGCGCGGCAGGTACTTCTTCTTCTGCTCCTCGGTGCCGTGGGCCAGGATCAGCGTCGAGGCGATCAGCAGGCGGGTGCCCACCGAGCCGACCGACAGCCAGCCGCGCGACAGCTCCTCGGTCATGATGGCCAGGCAGGTGTGGTCCATCGCCGACCCGCCGTACTCCTCGGGCAAGGTCAGGCCGAAGTAGCCCAGCTCGGCCATCTTGCGGATGACCTCCATGGGGATCTCTTTGGCCTGCGAGTCGAGGTGGTCCGCGATGGGCACCACCTCGCGCTGGGTGAAGTCGCGCACGCTCTCGCGCAGCGCCAGATGCTCCTCGGTCAACGTGACGTTGTCACCCATTGCGAAGTCCCGGCTCCTTTCCCGAAAAAGCGAAAGGCGCGGTCTCCCGCGCCCTCGCCACGTGCTCCGGCTGTGTCCGACAGATGCTCGAGCCGTGCATGGTTCGAGAATTTACGGTTCAGTCCCCCTCGCCGTCAAGGCAGACATTCTCAAACCTCCGACTTCTCTTGCATTTCTCGCGACGCAGCGCGTCGTTCCAGGACGGAAACGACTAGCCGACCGGGGTCTCGGGGGTCTCGGGGGTCTCCGGCGTCTCTGGCGTCTCCGGGGTCTCGGGCGTCTCGGGCGAGGGGCTCGGCTCCATGGTCGGGGTCGGCTTGGCCGCCGCCTTCTTGCTGCTACCGCCGCATCCACCGGCGACCGCCACGAACGACACCACCAGAGCGAACATCAGGGACAGCTTCTTCATCGGTCTCCTCCATCACGCACGCGCGAAGAGCGCGGGGTGAGAGAGCAACGCCGGTCACACCTGCCGCTTACGCTCAGGTTTCGAGTGGCTGCGCCGAAGCGGCCTACGGATTGGCCGGCTCCTCGGTGCCGCCGCCCTCGAGATCGCCGTCGCCGACGTCGCCGTCGCCGTCGCCGATCGGATCCGGCTCGGGGCTCGGCTCGGGCTGCTTGACCTCGGTGGCCTTGGGCGTGGTGGTCTTCTTCGGCGTGCTCGAACCGCAGCCCAGCGCGCTCAGCCCCATGGCCAGCGCGAGCATCATGATCGACTTCTTCATCTGCATCCCTCCGTCAGCGTGTGGATCGTGTCTGCCTGGTCGAGCGCGCGACCCGGTCTCGCGCACGCCGACATTTACCCTGAAACGCGGCCCGTACGCACGCGCTTACGAATCGGCTGCAGACAGCCCGTTGCGATCGGCCACCTTGCGCAGCAGGGCGCGCAGGCGACCGCCCCGATCGAGCACGTGCGGTAGCAGCAGGCTGCGCTGCGCACACAGGTGCACGCCGAAGCCGGCCTTCGAGACCTCGATCGCGACCACCTCGTCGAAGTGAATCGGCTCGCAGCCCTCGATGGCGAAGCCGCGCTCGTACAGCAGCACGACCCGGCGCCGCTCCGCGGTCTTCTTCCAGTAGCCCTCGACGAGGCTGACGCCGAGGCCGCCTCCCACCGGCTCCTTGGCCAGAAGGGTCGCGCCGCCCGCGACCACCAGCGTCGCCAGCGCCAGCGCACCCACGCGGGTCCACATCCCGACCCGCTCGTGCAGCGGTGGGCCCAGCTGGCCGATCACCCGCCCCAGCGTGGGCGGTGCCGCCTCACGGTACGGGCTCACCCCAGCTCGCGCGCACCGAGGTGCTCGAGCAGCGCCACCAGCGTGAGCGCGTCGGGAACGTCATCGAGCGCGGCACGCGCGCTGAGAGTGCGATTCATGAGGTCCAGCGTGTGGCTGCCCACGCGGAAGCGCAACGTGGGGTCGAGCGGCAAACTGTGGCGCCCCACCGCGACGGCCTCGGACGCCACCACGACCTGACCGAACGACAGCGCGTGGCCACTGGCGCGGCGCTCCAGCAAGCGCGGCAGCAGCCGCTCGCGGGCGTGCCGGCGCAGCGTGCGCGCCAAGGCGCCGTCGTGGTCCAGCCCACGGGGCAGAGCGAGCACGGCGCCGCCTTGCGTCGTGATGCGCCAGCATCCACCGTCGAGATCCAGCGCGACCACGCTGTCCCATGGCACGGGCGGTCGGCCAACGAGCTCGAGGCCGTGCTCGTACAGCGTGACCGCGACCCGCACGTCGACGATGACGAAGACGACATACAGCAGCGCCGCCAGCATCAGCGGCACCCCGACCGCCAGCATGCAGCCGACCAGGAAGCCCAGCCCCACCATGCGGGTCAGCCAGTTCGACGCCAGCGAGTTGGCCACCGCCAGCAGCACGACGGCAAACCCCATCACGGCGACGGCCAGCAGCAGCCGCGCCAGGCGCAGCGGGCGCGCGAAGCGCTCGACGACCGCCCCCAGCGCGGGCGGCGAGGCCTGTCGATACGGCGCCACGACGAGGCCGCGCCCTACAGCGACGCCAGCAGCCCCTCGAGCTCGCCGCGGGCGTGGCCGTCGCCCGCCTTGGTGGCCGCGGCGATACCGGCCTCGACGACCGCACGCGCGTCCGCCGTGCGCCCGACGGCCTGCAACATGTTGGCATGGTGTAAATACTGCGGCACGTATGCGGGGTGATCGGCCTGCAGCGCGGCGAACACCTCCAGCGCCTCGGCGCTGCGCTGCTGGTTCTTGAGCTCCAGCGCCAGGCCATAGCGCGGGAACGGCTCCCTGGGGTTCAGCGCGATGAACTTCTGCAGCTGCTCGACGCTGGGCATCAGGCCACACTCTCGCGCGGCGCCGCTTCGGGCGCGTCCAGCCACCCGACCAGCTCCTGGTTCAGCCGCTCGGCGAACTCGTAGCACAGGCCATGGGTGCCGCCCTCGATCTCGGTCAGCCGGGCCCCCGGGATGCCGGCGTGCAGCGCGCGCGTCAGCCGCGGCGGGATCAGGCGATCCTTGGTACCCAGCATGACGTGCACCGGCAGCGTCGCCAGCTGCGGCAGCCGTGCGCGGGTGTCATGCGCCATCACCGCCGCGACCTGGCCCATGAAGCCGTGCAGCGCGAAGCCATACTCCATCGAGCGCTCGAACTGGCGCTTCAAGAACTCGCGCTCGCGCTCCAGGTAGGCCTTCGACACCACCAGCGGCATCATGAACTTCAGGATCAGCATGGGGTCGACCGCGGGCGCCGCGCCCGCCTCGGCCTCGGCCTCGGCCTCGGCGGCCGCGGGCCCGGTGCCGGCCTCGGCCGCGCTGGCCATCATCTTGAACATGGTGCCGAGATCGGGCCGGCCCTGCGCCCGGGCGCCCTCCTCGGCGGTGCGCTCGATCTCGCCGTCGGGCGCGGCGTAGGTCGCCAGCAGGGTCAGCGACTTGACCCGCGCCGGCGCCGCCAGCGCCAGCTCCTGGGCGATCATGCCGCCCATCGAGATGCCGACCACGTGGACCCGGTCGAGCCCGAGGTGATCGAGCAGCGCCAGCGCGTCGTCGGCCATCTCGGAGGTGCGATAGCGCCCGCGTGGCTTCTCGGTGCGCCCGATGCCACGGTTGTCGAAGCGGATGACGTCGCGCTTCTCGGCCAGCACCGGCGCGGTCAGATCCCAGGCATCCAGCGTCGTCCCGAGGCCCATCACCAGCAGCACCGGGTCGACCCCCGGGGGCCCGCTGCGCTCGTAGTACAGCTCGATGGGCCGGTCTCCGCGCGTCTTGACTGTCGGCATTGGGTGGAGTCTAGCCGAAATGCCCCCGCGTGGTCGTGGTCGTGGTCGTGCTGGTGCTGGTGCTCGTGCTCGTGCTCGGGCTCGTGCTCGTGCTCGGGCTCGTGCTCGGGCTCGTGCTCGTGCTCGTGCTCGGGCTCGTGCTCGTGCTCGGGCTCGTGCTCGTGCTCGTGCTCGGGCTCGGGCTCCTCCTCGTGCTCGCACCTCGTGCTCGGGCTCCCCTCGTCCTCCTCCCCCCTTCACCCCCTCTTGCTACAATGCCCCCGTGTCCGGCGACGCCGCGCAGGGGAACCAGCTGGCTCCCACCGGGACCGTGGCGCTGGTCTTCACCGACGTCGAGGGCTCGACCCAGCTGTGGGACCGCGCGCCCGAGGTCATGCGCGGCGCGCTCGACGTGCACGACGCCATCATGCGCGCCGGCATCGAGCGCCACGGTGGCTACGAGGTCAAGACCGAGGGCGACGCCTTCATGGTCGCGTTCGCCAGCGCCGGCGCCGCGGTGGCCTGGTGCCTGGACACCCAGCGCGCGCTGCTCGAGGCGCCCTGGCCCGAGGCGCTGGCCAGCCACGTCGGCGAGCGTCCGCCCGAGCGCGGCACACCCTGGGGCGGCCTGGCCGTGCGCATGGGGATCCATGTCGGCGATCCCGATTGTCGGCCCAGCCCGCTGACCGGGCGCATGGACTACTTCGGGCCCACCGTGAACCGCGCCGCCCGGGTGGCGTCGGCCGGCCACGGCGGCCAGGTGCTGGCCTCGCACGCGGTCCAGGTCATGCTCGGCGGGGCCTGGATCGATCTCGGGGTGCACCGCCTCAAGGGGCTGACCGAGCCCGAGCGGCTGTGGCAGCTGCCGCCGCCCGGCCTGGAGGGGCGGCGCTTCCCCGCGGTCAAGACCGAGCGCGTGCGTCGCGGCAACGTATCGGCGGCGCCCGGTTCGTTCCTGGGTCGACGCGGCGAGCTGGGCGCGCTGGGCGACGCCCTGGCCAGCGCGCGGCTGGTCACCCTGACCGGCCCCGGCGGCGCCGGCAAGACCCGCCTGGCGCGCGAGCTGGCGTGGCGACAGCTCGATGTCCTCGGTGGCGCCGGCGGCGTGTGGTGGGTCGACCTCAGTGATGTCGAGCCGGGCAGCGGCGCGGTCGGCGCGGCGGCGGCGCTGGCGGCGGCGCTGGGGGTGCCGCTGACCGCCAACGTGGGCGCGCTCGACGCCGCGCAGGCGGTCGCGCACGCGCTGGCGGCGCGCGGCGCCACGCTGGCGGTGTGCGACAACTTCGATCGCCTGGTCGCCGTCGCCTCCGACACCGTGGCGCGCTGGCTGGAGGCCGCCCCCGAGGCGCGCTTCCTGGTCACCTCGCGTGAGCGCCTCGGCGTCGGCGGTGAGCACGTCGTCGAGCTGACCCCGCTCAGCCCCGAGGCCGGGGCCGAGCTGTTCCTGGAGCGCGCCCGCGCGGCGTCGCCCAGCTTCCGCGCCGGCGCGGCCGAGCGCGCCGCCGCCCTCGAGATCTCGACCCGCCTGGACGGCCTGCCGTTGGCCCTGGAGCTGGCCGCGGCGCGCGCCCGCGTGCTGTCACCGACGCAGATCCTGACCCGCCTGGAGCGCCGCTTCGAGCTGCTCGGCGGCGCGCGCGGCGGGCGCCACGCCACCCTGCGCGCCAGCATCGACGGCTCGTGGGAGCTGCTCGGCCCGGCGGAGCGCGCGGCGATGGCGCAGTGCGCGGTGTTTCGCGGCGACTTCACGCTGGAGGCGGCCGAGGCGGTGCTGGTGCTGCCCGACGGCGCCTGGGCGCTGGGCGTGGTCGAGGCGCTGCGCGACAAGTCGCTGCTGGCGCCGGCCATCGGCGGCAGCCAGGGCGGCGCGCCGCGCTTCCGGCTGCTCGAGAGCCTGCACGCCTACGCCCTCGAGCGCCTGGCCGAGGCCAGCGCCGACGGCACCGACGCGGCCGCGACCAGCGCCGCCACGGGCGCGGCGCTGCGCCACGCCGACCACTACGTCGGCCTCGGCGAGGCGCTGGCGGCGCGCGTCCGCGGCCCCGGCGGCGCCGACGCGCTGGCCGAGCTGGCCGCCGACGCCGATCAGCTGGCCGCGGTGTGCGAGCGCAGCCAGCTGCCCGCCGCGCTGCGGGTACGCGCCGCGCTGGCGCTCGACGCCCTGCTGGCGGTGCGCGGGCCGGTCGAGCTCGAGCACCACCTGCTCGACGCCGCGGTGACCAGCGCGGAGAGCGCGACGCCGCCCGACCCGGTGCTGCTGGCGCGCACCCTGCTGGCGCGCGCCCGGGCCCGCGTGGCGCGCGGCGAGCTGGGCGCCGCCGAGGCCGACCTCGCGCGCGCGCTGCCGCTGGCCGAGGCGGAGCCCGCCAGTCACGCGACGCAGCTACTGCAGTCTCACATCTGCTGCGCGCGCGGCACCGTGACGCGCACCCTGGGGCGCCCGCCCGAGGCCGCCGGCTGGCTGCAGCGCGCGCTCGAGCTCGCCGGCGTGCCCGAATCGGCGGCGGACAGCGACGACGCCGACCAGGGCGAGCAACGCCAGGGTGACGACGAGGCCGGCGCCAACGCCCTCGACGCCCTGGCCGCGCTGGAGCAGGACCGCAGCGAGCTCGGCATCGCCAAGCAGCTGGCCGCGCGCGCCATCAGACGGGTCGCGCGCCTCGGCGATCGCCGCACCGAGGGGCGCCTGCGCCAGAACCTGGCCGGCCTGTACCAGGACGCCGGCGAGCTGGCGGCCGCGCGCGCGCTGTACCAGGAGGCGCTGGTCCTGGTGCGCGCCGTCGGCGATGTCCGCCTCGAGGGCATCGTGCTCGCCAACATGGGCAACCTGTGCGGCGACGAGGGCCACGCCGACGACGCCCGCGCGCGCCTGGCCGAGGCGCTGGAGCTCCTGGCCCAGGTCGGCGACCGCCGCTTCCTCGGCCACGCGCACATGTACCTCGGCCTGGTCGAGCTGTGGTCGGGCAGCGCTGGCGGCGCCCTGCTCGAGCGCGCGCGCGAGCTGCACCGCGCGGTCGGCGCGCGCCGCTTCGCCGCGCTCGATCGCGGCTATCTGGCGCTGGGCGGACTGCTCGCCAGCCGCTCCGGCGCGCCGGCCGACGCCATCAGCGAGCTCTGCGCCACCGCCGAGGAGCTGTGCGAGCTCGACGATCGCGGCCTGGGCGCCTACTTCTCGGCCTGCGCGGGCGCCGCCGCGCGGCGCACCGGTGACCTCGAGGCCGCCGCCGTCCACCACGCCCGCGCCGCCGCCCTGGCCGCGTCGCTGGCCGCGCCACCGACCTGGCTGCCCGCCGCGCTGGCTGCGCTGGCCGGCCCCGGCGTGGCCGCCGTCCCGGTCAACACCCACCAGCGCCTGGCCTTCATGCTGTGAAGCACGCCCGCCGGGCCACTTTCAACTTGCGCCTTTGTCCCCGGCAGCCAATCGTAAGCCTGTGCAGCGGCCGTTTCAGACCTTCGTCGGCGTCGACCTCGGTGGAGCCAAGGGCAAGACCACCGCGCTCGCGCGCCTGGAGGCGACCCCGACCGGGGTGCGGGTGGTCGAGGCCTCGGTGCGCGGCCCGGCCGGCACGCCGTGGTACGACGACCCGCTGCTGGGCTACCTGCGCGCGCTGCCCGCCGCCACCGCCGTCGGCATCGACGCCCCGCTGACGCTGACCGCGTGCGTCCGCTGCCAGCTGCCGGTGTGCCCAGGTATCGCGGCCTGCGTCGATCCCACCGTGGTCTGGTTCCGCACCGTGGGCGACGTCCTGGCCGCGCCGCCCGAGTCGGAGCGCAGCGTGACCGCGCCGACCTGGAAGAAGCCGCTGACCACGCCCTACACCCAGCGCGCCACCGAGATCATCCTGCACCGCGAGCACGGCATCCTGCCGCGCGAGACCCTGGGCCAGGGCATGGGGCCGCTGACCGCGCGCGCCCGCCACCTCACGCGTGCGCTGGCCGATCGCTTCGTGCTCGGCGACAACCTGCTCGAGGTCTATCCCAAGGCCACCGTGCACAACCTGTTCGGGGCCCGCGCCGCACGCCGCTACAAGCGCGAGGTCGACACCTGGCAGACCCGCGCCGAGCTGCTCGAGGCGCTGTCGGACGAGCTGGAGTTCGCGGTCTGGCGCGAGGGCTGCCTGCAGTCCGACCACATCTTCGACGCCGTGCTGTGCGCCTACACGACCTATCTGTGGGCGCGCGACGGCTGGCAGATCCCGGCCCAGCACCAGGCCGTCGCCGACGCCGACGGCTGGATCTGGTTCCCGCCGCTGGCCCGCCGCGCCGCCGAGGCGCCAGCGCCCGAGGCCGCCCAGGGCGAGGGCGAGGGTGACGACGCCGACGCCGTGGCCGACGCCGGCACCGGCTCCGCGCCGTAGCCACCGGCGCCGCCCGGCGTCACTCGTCGAGCTCGACGTTCCAGTACAGGTAGTCGCGCCACGAGTCGGGCGCCGTCTTCAGCCCCAGCGTGATGGTCAAGGTCGGCAGCCACACCGGCTTGCCGGGCTGGCGATACAGGCGCATACCGGCCTGCTCGGGCGTGCGCCCGCCCTTGCGCCGGTTGCAGTCCACGCAGCAGGTCACGATGTTGGTCCACTCGGTCTTGCCGCCCTGCGAGCGCGGCACCACGTGGTCGTAGGTGATCTCCGACGGCTCGGGCACGCGCCGACAGTACTGACAGGTCGACTCGTCACGCGCGAACAGGTTCTTGCGCGAGAAGCTGATGGCCGGCTGCTTGCGCCGCACGAAGCGCAGGAGGCGCACCACCGACGGCATGTGGATCTTCATCGACACCGAACGCACGTGCTGATCGTAGTGCGCGATCAGCTCGACCTTGCCCAACCACAGCAGCGAGATGGCGCGACGCCACGAGATGACCTTGAGCGGCTCGTAGGTGCTGTTGAGGAGGAGCGTTCGTTCCATGGCCTAGTCAAATGAGAGCAAGAGAAGAACCGGACAGCTGATGGTCGCCCGGAGGCAGAGCATCAGCTGCGTGTCCCTCCGACCAGCGACACCGGGGGCTTGTCAGGCGGCCGCGCTGCCGCCTCCTCCTTGTCGTCGTCCTTCTTGTTGCGCGGCGGCCGGATCTCCTCCGCGCCACGCTCGCGAATGAACTCCAGGAAGGTGATCGCGGTGGGCAGATCGATGGCCGGGATGCTGTCGATGAGCTCGCGCGCCTGGCGGCGCAGCGCCTCGCCGGGGGCCTCGCCGGTGGCGGCGACCGGGCGCACCAGCGGCTCCTCGAGCTCCTTGGGAGCCTCGACCCGGCCCCAGGGCGGCGGCACGGTGGCCGAGATCCCCTTCTCGGTCAGCCACTCCTGCATCTGGTAGCGCAGCAGCTCCGAGCGGTAGCTGAACCAGCGCTCACGCTCGACCGGGTAGCTCAGCAGCACGTTCTTGAAGCGGCGGAAGGCGCCCTTGCCGTCGATCGAGATGACCAGCCGCTCACGCAGCGCCGGCTCGGTCACCGAGGCCACGAAGTGCTCCATCCAGCGGTACTGCTCGCGCGAGGAGGCGGCGTCGATGCGCAAGAAATCCGTCGGACTGGCGGACACCTCACCACGCTTGATGGGGGCGTCCGGTTCACCATCGATGATGGTGACCACACCGCCGCTACGCAGGTCGAGCCAGCTCTCGGTGTCTGGAGCGTTGCGCTCGAACGCAGTCTCCAGGTCTTCCCACCGGATCGGTACCGCTCTCATGTGCTCGCTCTCCTTGGGGTCGCCAGCCCCAAGGGGGCAGACGACACATCCCTCCAAGCTTATAAGCCTGCGTCCCGCTTGGCAAGGCGGGCCTCCCTGGGGGGCCTCGGGCTTGACATGAGGCCAAGGCCGGGTAAGGTGTGCGCTTCGTTCAACCCACCGTACTGCCGGAGGCACCGTGGCTCGCGTCACCGTCGAAGATTGCCTGGAGAAGATCCCGAACCGCTTCGCGCTGGTCGTCCTCGGCGCCGAGCGCTCGCGCCAGCTGGCCAAGGGCGCCCGTGCGCTGATCGAGTGCGACAACAAGCCCGCGGTTACCGCGCTGCGCGAGATCGCCGATGGCCACGTCTTCTTCAACGAGGACGTGCCCGCGATGGTCGAGGTCTACCTGCAGGAACTCAAGCTGCGCGGCGCCCGCGTGCCGCACACCTCGCTCGGTGACTGAGCCCCTCGAAGCGCAGCTTCGAGGAGCGAATCCGTTTCCGAGCCCCTCGAAGCGCAGCTTCGAGGAGCGAGTCCGTCTCCGAGCCCCTCGAGGCGCAGCTTCGAGGAGCGAGTCCGTCTCCGGTCCGGCTCTCTTTCACTCCGCAAAGTTGCCCCCCGTCGCATCTCTCCGTACCAAGGAGAGATGAACGGTAGACTCGGCGGTGGGCGCCTCGGGCGCGGAGAGTTTGCGCGTCTCGCCTATGTCCTCGGTCGCCGGCAGCTGTCCGGCACCCTCATCATCCACGAACGCAGCCTGGAGCACCGCGTCGTCATCCGGCGCGGCTACCTGACGTCGATCCACGTGGCGGGTCACTTCGCGCCGCTGGGTCGCATGCTGCGCGACCAGGGCGCCATCACCAGCGACGAGCTCAAGCAGTCGCTGGAGCAGCTGGCCGGCGGCCCCGCGCTGCAGGGTCGCGTGCTGACCGGCATGGGCGCGGTGTCGCCCGACGCCGTGCGTGTCGCGCTGGAGCGCCAGGCCGTGGAGCGCCTGGAGCGTCTGGCCGCGATGCCCGAGGCGCAGTTCGTGCTGCGCGAGCCGGTGTCAGCCGATCTGGGCGCCCGCGGTGGAGTGCCGATGGCGCTGGCGCCGTGGGCGTGGGCGCACCTGCGGGCGCGCTTCGCGGCCGACCCCCGCGCGGCACGCCGCCAGTGCCTGGCCCTGGCCCGCGAGGAGGTCCGCCTGGAGGCCGCGCTGGCCCCCGGGCTGGTCGAGGGCGCCAGCGCGCTGGAGCGCCGGGTGGTCGGCCTGCTGGCCGACGCGGGTGGGCCGGTCAGGTTCGACCAGCTGGGCGCGACCGCGGTGGGCGCACCGGCGGAGGAGCTGCTGGCGGCGATCGCGGCGCTGGCGACGGTGGGCGCGCTGGTGCCCGACCGCAGCGCCTGGCGGCGCGCGTTCGATGGCGCCGGCCCGCGGACGGGATACCGCGCCGAGGCGCAGCCCGCCGTGGACACCGGCGCGGGTCCCGCGCGCATCGCCGACGGCACGCCGCCGCATGGCACCATGGTGGCGCCGAGCCCGCGCGCCGAGGCCCTGCGCCGGCTCGGCCTGTCGCCCAGCGCCAGCCAGCTCGAGATCAAGCAGGCGTTTCGCCGCCTGGCGCGCACGCTGCACCCCGACACCCACCCGCGCGCCGACGCCCCGACCCGGCGCCGCCTCGAGCAGCGCTTCGCCGAGGTGGCCGGCGCCTACCGCGAAGCCCTCAGCCCGCCCCGCCACTGACCCCCGCGTGATATCGTCGGCGCCGGGGCAGCGTGACCGGGGCACAGGCAGACGATCTGCGGCTGGTGTGCTTCTTCCTCCAGGGGCGGGAGCTCGGCGTCGACATCCGCGCGGTCAAGGAGACCATGATCATGCGGCCCATCACGCGGGTGTTCCTGACGCCCGACTGGGTGGCCGGCATCATCAACCTGCGCGGTGACGTCGTCGCCGTGATCGATCTGGCCCGCTTCCTCGGCCTGCCCAGCACCAGGCCCAGCCAGGACACCCGCATCATCTTGATGCGCGGTGAGGGCAAGACCGCCGGGCTGCTGGTCGACCGGCTCGGGGACGTGCGCAGCGTCGCCCCGGCCGCCATCCAGCCGACGCCCAGCGGCGCCGGGAGCGGCGAGCCCGGCGCCGACCTGGTGCGGGGTGTGGCCACGGTGGGCGACGACGCCCGGCCGCTGGCGGTGCTCGATCTCGAGCGACTGTGGAACTCGGAACGCATCAAGCAGTTCGAGCGGAGGGTCAATGGCGGCTGAGAAGCGCGGCATTCGTGTCCCCATCTGGGCCAAGATCGGGCTGTCCTGCCTGGTCCTCAGCGAGGCCATCGTGGGCGTCATGTACCTGCAGGCCAAGCGCGCGGCGATGGCGGGGCAGGATCGTGGCCCCTTCCTGCAGCGCATGTACGAGCGCTCCCAGGAGTACCTGAAGAGCCAGGGCGGCGCGCTCGAGATGGTGGCGCAGATCGTCGCGCGCCAGCCCGAGGTGCGGGCCGCGCTCGACCGCGAGGCGACGCCGGCCCCGGCCGGGGGCCAGCCCCTGGCGGTGCCCGGCCTCGGCGGCAGCAGCGACGCGCCGGCGGCGCAGGCGCGCCTGCAGAGCGCGCTCGACCTGCTCGGCGCCGCCATGGAGGGCGACTCGCCGGTGCACCCCGATCTGGTCATCGTGGTCGACCGCGACGGCAACGCCACCGTGCCCAAGGGCTCGCCCGTCGCGGCGGCCGACGTGGCCGCGCTGGTGCCGGCCAAGAACGCGCGCGAGGGCGCCTACTTCGGGCGCGAGCTCATGCTGCATGGCGGCGTCCTCTACATGGTGGCCGGGGTGCCGGTGCGCGCCGGTGATCGCCTGCTCGGCGGCGTCCTCATCGGCAGCCGCTTCATCCGACTGCTGGAGGACTACTCACGCCAGTCCGACACCCGCGCGAACATGCGCCAGCACTTCACGCTGCTGGGCAAGGACGGCAAGATCCTGCTGACCACGGTGAAGTTCGAGCGCCCCGAGGCGCGCGCCGCGCTGACCGCTGCGCTGGCGCCCGACAAGTGGGTCAAGGTCAACGAGGGCAAGCGCTACCTTTCGGCCATCAAGTTCGACGGCGGCCTGCACGACTTCACCAGCCCGCCGCCCGGTGTGACCGCGTTCGACGGCCAGATGACCGCCGAGATCGGCAAGCTGTACCTGACCCGCACCCGCAACGCCCGCGAGGCCGGCATCCCCGGGTTGTGGACCATCACCATCGCGGCCTCGGTGCTGGCGCTGGCCATCTCGATGCTGCTGGCCTGGATCATCACCCGCCCCATCAAGCGCTTCATCCGCGCCACCGAGGAGATCATCGCCGAGGGCGGCGACCTGTCACGCCGGGTCGACATGTCGGGCTCCGACGAGCTGGCCGACCTGGCGCGCAACCTCAACAAGGTGTTCGACAATCTGCACCGGCTGGCGCGTGACGTGTCGCAGGCGTCGTCGCAGGTCGGGGCCTCCTCGGCCGAGATCAGCGCGGCCTCCAAGCAGATGCTGGAGGGCGTCAAGGATCAGGCCGTCAAGGTCGAGGGCTCGACCGCGGCGGTGACCGAGCTGTCGTCGTCGATCCAGCAGGTGGCGTCGAACGCCATGGAGGCCACCCGCGCGGCGCAGCAGACCAACACCGCGGTGGCCTCGGCCATCGGCTCGATGAACCAGATCCGCAGCGTGGTCGAGGAGGGCTCCGAGAAGATCCGCGACCTCGGCGAGTCGAGCAAGCGCATTGGCAACATCGTCGAGGTCATCCGCCAGATCTCGGAGCAGACCTCGCTGCTGGCGCTCAACGCGTCGATCGAGGCCGCGCACGCCGGCGAACAGGGCCGGGGCTTCGCGGTGGTCGCCGACGAGGTGTCGTCGCTGGCCCGCCGCGTCGGGCAGAGCGCCAAGGACATCGAGGACCTCATCGCCACCATCAAGGAGCAGACCGCCGCCGCGGTGCGCACCATGCAGCTCGGCACCCAGGCGGTCGAGGCCGGCACCCAGACCGTCACCGCCACGCTGGGCAACCTCAAGCACATCGTCGACGCCGTGCAGGACACCGCCAACGCGGTGCAGGAGCAGGCCCTGGTGTCCGACGAGATCGCCCGCAACATGGACCACGTGCAGAAGATCGCGCAGGAGGTGCTGTCGGCCAGCGAGGAGGCCGTGGTCCAGGGCGAGCAGCTGCACGCGCTGGCGCACAACCTGGAGGAGTCGGTGCGCGGCTTCCGCATCGAGGGCGACGGCGGTGAGGCCGGTGTCGAGCGCGACGACGACGAGCGCGGGCCCGCGCCGCCCCGGCTGCCGCCGCGCCCGACCGCGAGGCCGCGCGCGATGCTGGGCGCCGGCAGCACCAGCGTGGCGCGCACCCGGGTCAAGCCGCGCAGCAAGCCGCCCGCCCCGGCGGCGCCCGCCAAGCGCGAGCCCGACGCCGGCGGCGACGAGGTGACCTGATCGGCGCATGGCGGAGCCGCCCGACATCGCGACTGGCCCGCTCGGGCAGGTCGCCGAGCTGATCGCGAGCCACGCCGGCCTGCGCCCGCCGGGCTGGGTGCTGTCGGCGCGGGTCAGCGATCGCCTGCGCGCGCTGGGGGTCGCCGACGTCGGGCGCTACCTGGCCGTGGTCAGCGCGGCCACCGACGCAGGGGCCAGCGCGGCGGCGGCGCGCCAGGAGCTCGACGCGCTGGCCGAGGCGCTGCGCGTGGGCGAGACGCGCTTCTTCCGCCACGCCGCCCACGTGCGCGCGCTGGAGCGCGTCGTGGTCCCCGAGCTCGGCGCGCGCCGCGCCAGCCAGCGCCGCGTGCGCGCCTGGAGCGCCGGTTGCGCCAGCGGCGAGGAGGCCTACACCCTGGCCATGGTGCTGGCCGACGGCCTGCCCGGCTTCAGCATCGACGTGCTGGGCAGCGATCTCAGCGAGGACGCCCTCGCCGTCGCGCGCGCCGGCCGCTACTCGAGCAGCGCCCTGGCCATGATCCCGCCAGCCACCCGGGCGCGCTGGTTCAGCGCCAACCAGGTCTCCGCAGCGCTGGCCGCGCTGGTGCGCTTCGAGCGCAAGAACCTGGTCGACCCCGACTGGCCGCGCGCCCTCGACGTCATCCTGTGTCGCAACGTCCTCATCTACTTCGACGCCGCGCAGCGCCAGCTCGTGATCGAACGGCTGGCCGAGGCGCTGGCCCCCGGCGGCTTCCTGTTCCTGGGCTACTCCGAGACCCTGCGCGGCTTCGAGGAGCGCTTCGACGCCCTGCGCACCGACGACGGCGTGGTCTACCAGAAGCCCGCCCGCGCGCGGACCCCGGCCATCGGCGTGCCGATCACGCCCGGCCCTGCCCCGGCGCCCGTCCCCGCGCCTGGCGCCATCCCCGTCGCCGCTCCGTCCGCGGTCGCGCCAGCGCCGGCGCCGCCCGCGCCGGTCTCACCCCGGCCAGCGCCGCCGGCCCCAGCGCCGCCGGCCCCAGCGCCGTCCCGGACCCGCACCCTCCACCTCACCGGCGACTACCACGAGGCCAGCCGTCTGCAGGCCGAGCTGTCGCCGCTGCTCGCGCTGTCGCTCGAGGGCGACATCATCCGTGTCGACCTCGATGGCGCCGACTACCTCGACGACGGGGCCGCCCGCGTCCTGCGCCGCGCCACCCTGGCCGCCGCCCAGGCCGGCGTCACCCTGACGCTGGCCGCGACCCGCCCCGGCCCGCTGCGCTTCAGCGAGCGCCACCTCCTCACCGTGCGGCCCGCCCGATGAGCCTCGACGCCGCCGCCCTGTGGGCCGTGTTCCTCGAGGACGGCGCGCGCGAGGCCGCCCGCATGCGCGTGCTCGCCGCCGAGGTCACGCGCCCGCCGCTGTCGCGCGACGGCCTGGCCGAGCTGGCGACCGCCGCCTTCTCGGTCGCGGCCTCCGCCCTCATGGTCGGCGTCGAGGAGATCGCCCGCGTCGCCACCACCCTGGAGACCGCCGCCGAGGTCCTCGCCGAGGGTACCCCGGTCGATCCGCAACTCGGTGGTGCCCTCGCCGGCGCCGCGGTCGCGCTCGACGAGGCCTTCGCCACCCTGGCGCGCCCCGACGCCTCGGGCGCGCGCGTCGCCTCGGCGCCGCTCGACAGCGCGACCAACCGACTCGCCGAGCTGCTGCCCGCCAGCCCGGAGCGCGGCCGCCCCCTGGTCTCGCTGGCAGGCCTGCACCCGCCCGGCCCCGGCGCCCCCGGCGCGCCGGCCAGCGCCGCCGCCCTGGCGCCCACCAGCGTCGACGCCGCCTCGCACGGCAGCGGGGGCGCCGCCCCCGACGAGGACACCACCTGGGTGCCCCAGGTCGACGACGACATGATCGACCCCTTCATCGAGGAGGCCAACGAGCGCATCGAGGGGCTGTCGCAGAAGCTGCTGCGCCTCGAGGCCGCTCCCGAAGACGCCGAGCTGGTGCGCGAGATCTTCAGAGATTTACACACTGTCAAGGGCTCGTCAGGCTTTGTCGGCCTGCGCAAGATGAACCGGCTGTCACACGCGGCCGAAGACCTGGTCGGCCTGCTGCGCGACGGTCAGCGCAAGGTCGACCGCGGCGTCATCGACGCCCTGCTCGGCACCCTCGACGGCCTGCGCGACATCCTGGGCCGCGCCATCGCGCGCGCCCCCATCGACACCGACCTGCGCGCCATCCTGCGCCGTCTCAAGGACCCCGCCGCGCCGCCCTCGGCCCTCGACGAGGCGCTCGACGCCGACGCCGCCGCGCGCGCCGGCGCGGCCGCCGCCGCCGACGCTGACGCTGACGCCGACGGCGCCGACGCCGGCACCGCAAACCCCGCCCGTGCGCGCGCCGCACACCCCGGCAGCAGCGCCGGCGCCAGCGCGGTGGCCGCCCGCGCGGTGACCCAGAAGCAGACCCTGCGCGTCGACTTCGAGAAGCTCGACCTCCTGATGAACCTGGTCGGCGAGCTGGTGCTGGGCAAGACCGGCCTGCACGCCGCCATCCAGGGCCTGACCTCGCTGGGCCGCGAGCTCGAGAGCGAGCGCCGCCTGGCGCGCAAGCTGGGCGCCCTGGCCGGCCAGCTCGGCGGCCCCGGCGCCAGCGCCAGCGCCAGCGCCGTCACCGGCACCCGCGAGCACCCGGCGCGCCAGGTCATCCGCTCGCTGGGCGAGGAGCTCGGCCGCGTCGAGCGCGTGTTCGCCGAGGTCGCGCAGGATCTGTCCGGCTCGGGCCGCCAGATCGACTACGTCACCGGCGAGCTGCGGGTGCAGGTCATGAAGCTGCGCATGCTGCCCATCGCGCGCATCTTCACCAAGTACCGGCGCACCGTGCGCGAGCTCGGCCAGACCCTGGGCAAGCAGGTCCGCCTCGAGCTCTTCGGCGAGGACACCGAGCTCGACAAGATCCTGGTCGAGCAGCTCGACGACCCGCTGATGCACCTCGTGCGCAACGCCGTCGACCATGGCATCGAGACGCCCGAGGCGCGCGAGCGGGCCGGCAAGCCGCGCGAGGGCGTGCTCAGCCTGCACGCCTACCACCGCGGCAACCAGATGGTCATCGAGATCCGCGACGACGGCGCCGGGATCTCGCCCGACAAGCTGCGTGCCAAGGCCATCGAGAAGGGGCTCATCACCGCCGAGCAGGCCGCCGCGCTCGACGACCGCGCCGCGCTCGACATCATCTTCCGCCCCGGCTTCTCGACCGCCGCGCGCATCAGCGAGGTGTCCGGCCGCGGCGTCGGCATGGACGTCGTGCGCGAGGCCATCAGCCGCCTCAAGGGCTCCATCGAGGTCACCTCGCGCCCCGGCCTGGGCTCGACCTTCACGCTGCGCCTGCCGCTGACCCTGGCCATCATCCAGGTCCTGATGGCGCGCGTGGCCGGCGAGAGCTTCGCGCTGCCGCTCGATATCGTGGTGCGCACCGTGATGGTGCGCCCGACCGACGTGCAGCGCGTCCTCGGCCAGCGCGTCATCGCGGTCGAGGGCCGCCAGGTCGCGCTGCTCGATCTGGCCGGCGCCCTCGAGCTCGACGTCACCGCGGCCCAGGTCGGCGACCTCATCCCGGTGGTCCTGGTCGAGGTCGGCGGCGAGACCTACGGCCTGGAGTGCGAGCGCCTGGAGGACCGCCGCGAGATCGTCATCAAGCCGCTGGGCGATCTCTTGCAGAACGTCGAGTGCGCCGCCGGCGCCACCCTGCTGGGCGAGCGCTGCGCCATCATCCTCGACGTCCCCGCCGTGGTCGCGCGCGCCGTCCGCCACGGCCGCCGCGCCATCGCGCCGCCGCCGCCCGCGCACACCGCCCACACCGCGGCCACCGCCGGCGGCCCCGGCGCCGCCGGCAAGCGCCACCGCATCCTCCTGGCCGAGGACTCCGACACCATCCGCGAGGCGCTGCGCCGCCTGCTCGAGGCCGACGGCTTCGCGGTCACCGAGGCCCCCGACGGCGCCGAGGCCCTGGCCCTGGCCGAGCGCGAGCGCTTCGACCTGGTGTCCACCGATGTGATGATGCCCAACCTCGACGGCTACGAGCTGACGCGCCGCCTGCGCGCGCTGCCCGCCTACCGCGACGTCCCCATCGTCATGGTCACCAGCCGGGCCGAGAAGATCGACCGCGTGCGCGGCTTCGACGCCGGCGTCGACGACTACATCACCAAGCCGCACGACCGCGAGGAGCTGCTGCGCGCGGTGCACAAGCACCTGAGAGGGGGCCGCTGATGGAGGTCGCCATCCTCGCCCTCGGCCGCGTGCTGCCCGAGCTCCTGTCGCGCCCGCTGCGCGCCGCCGGCCACGAGGTCACCATCTACCACGACGTGCGCAGCTTCACTGGCGCGGTGCGCGCGCGCCCGCCGCAGGCCGCCATCATCCCGCGCCGGGTGCCGGGCGCCGATGGCCTGGTGCTGACGCTCGATCTCAAGAACGACGCCCGCACCGCGCTGATGGCCACCATCGTGCTGGGCATCGCCGACTCCGACCGCCGCGCCGCGCGCGCCGCCCGCGCCGACGGCTTCCTCAGCCTGCCCTTCTCCGACGCCGACGTGCTCGAGGTGGTCGGCAGCCAGACCCGCGACAAGAAGCTCATCCTGCTGGCCGACGACAGCGCCCTCATCCACCGCCACACCCGCCCCATCCTGGAGGAGGCCGGCTACGAGGTGGTCAGCGCCGCCGACGGCGTCGAGGCGCTGGAGCTGGCGCGCGAGCGCCGCCCCGACCTGGTCATCACCGATGTGGAGATGCCGCGCCTCGACGGCTATGGCGTGTGCCGCGAGCTCAAGACCGGCGAGGGCACCCAGCACGTCCCCGTGGTCATCTGCTCCGCGCTCGGCGAGGCCCAGGATCTCGAGCGCGGCTTCGACGCCGGCGCCGACGACTACCTGGTCAAGCCGGTGGTCGCCGAGGAGCTCTTGTCGCGCCTGCGCCCGCTCATCCGCGGCGCCGCGCCCGGCGGCCGCGAGCGCCTGCTCGTGGTCGACGACTCGCCCGCCATCCGCCACCTGGTGGCCGACTCGCTGGCGCGCCAGGGCTTCTCGATCCTGACCGCCGAGAACGGCGCCATCGGCCTCGAGCTGGCGCGCGAGCACACCCCCGAGATGGTCATCACCGACTACGACATGCCGGTGATGACCGGCTTCGAGCTGGTGCATGGCCTCAAGCGCGACCCCTCCACCCGCGACATCCCGGTCATGATGCTGACCGCGCGCGACACCCGGCGCGACCAGGCCCAGATGCGCGCGGTCGGCCTGACCTCGTACCTGGTCAAGCCCTTCAGCGTCGACAAGTGCGTCGCCATGGTCGAGCGCATCCTGGCCGAGCGCCGGCTGACCCGCTACAAGGAGGCCTCGCGGGTCTACATCTCGGAGGGCGCCGCCAGGGCCGCCGAGCAGCGCGCCGCCGGCGATCCCCTCGGCGAGGTGCGCGCCATCGAGCGCGACATGGCCGTGATGTTCTCCGACATCGTCGGCTTCACCATGATGTCGGCGACCATGCCCCCGCGCGAGGTCATCGATCTGCTCAACGACTACTTCGACCGCCTGTGCCCCATCGTGAAGGCGCACGGCGGCGACATCGACAAGTTCATCGGCGACGCCATCATGGGCGTGTTCGATCACATCCCGGGTTCCGACCCGCCCTGGCTGCGCGCCACCCGCGCCGCCATGGCCATGCAGGCCGCGCTGGCCGACTGGAACCAGGGCCGCGCCCGCGCGCTGTCGATGCGCATCGGCATCAACAGCGGCCCGGTGGTGCGCGGCGACCTCGGCAGCCGCTTCGTGCGCCGCGACTACACCGTCATCGGCGACACCGTCAACCGCGCCAACCGCTACGAGCAGAGCTGCCCGCACGGCGCCGTCCTCATCAGCGAGTCGACCTACCGCCTGTGCGAACCGCTGGATCCCGGCCTGCGCGTCGAGCCGCTGGCGGGCGTCAAGCTCAAGGGCATCGAACACCCCGTCACCGCCTACGTCGTCAAGGCCATCTCGCCCTCGGAGGAGTCCCCGTGAAGCGCGTGCGCGTCCTCATCGTCGACGACTCGCTGTTCATGCGCGCCGCGATCAAGAAGATCCTGGCCGCGGAGCCCCGCATCGAGGTCGTCGGCGAGGCCAGGGACGGCGCCGAGGCGGTGACCCGCGCCGCCACCCTGCGCCCTGACGTCATCACCATGGACTTCAACATGCCCAACCTGGATGGCCCCGGCGCGGTGCGGCGCATCCTGGCCACGGCGCCCATCCCGGTGGTCATGCTGTCGGCGCACACCACCGACGGCGCGCGCGAGACCTTCGAGGCGCTCAACGCCGGCGCGGTCGACTTCCTGGCCAAGCCCTCGGGCGAGGTCTCGGCCGACTTCTCGCGCATCAAGGGCAAGCTGCTGGAGAAGGTGCTGGCCGCCGCCGAGGCGCGCCCGCGCGCGCTGGCGCCGCTGCCCGCGCGCACCGCCAAGGTGCGCATGGACTCGATCAACTCGACCTGGCCGCCGACCGGGCCGCGCGTGGTGGTGGTCGCCATCTCGACCGGCGGCCCGGCCGCGCTGGGGCGCTTCCTGCCCGCGCTGCCCGCCGACACCAAGTTCGCCCTGCTCATCGTGCAGCACATGCCCGAGGGCTTCACCGCGCGGCTGGCGGAGCGCCTCGACGCGCTCAGCGCCATCCAGGTCCGCGAGGCCAAGGACGGCGACCGCCCGCGCCAGGGCCGCGCCCTGATCGCCCCCGGGGATCGCCACCTCGAGATCGACAGCGCGGGCTTCATCCGTTTGAGCGACGGCCCCGAGGTGCACGGCTGCCGCCCCGCGGCCGACGTCACCATGGCCTCGGCGGCGCGCGCCTTCGGGCGCCGCTCGGTCGGCCTGGTCATGACCGGCATGGGCAAGGACGGCACCGAGGGGCTGGCCGCCATCAAGGCCGCCGGCGGCACCACGTTCGCGCAGGACCAGACCTCCAGCGTGATCTTCGGCATGCCCAAGGTCGCCATCGAGGCCGGCGTGGTCGACGAGGTGGCGGCGCTGGACGACCTGGCGCCGCTGCTGGTCGAGCGGCTGTAGGCCGCCAGGCACGACGGCCGCCGCGGTCCCCACGCGGTCGTGCTAAGCATTCCAGATGTCCGCCCCGGTGTCCGCGCGCATGCAAAGAGGCTGGTCCACGCTGGCGGCCGCGCTGCGGGCAGCGCTGACCGCGGCCGGAGACGAGCGCACCGTGGCCGAGGTGCTCGGCCTCGGCGGTGACGCCTTCCGCATCGTGGTCGGGCGCGAGCTGGAGCTGGGCGGCTGGCACGCCAGCGCCTGGCTGCACGAGCTGCCCGCCATGCTGGCGCGCCTGGGCTGGAGCGCCGACATCGTGTTCGTGGGCCCCGACGATCCGTCGCTGCCGGCGGCGCGCGTGCGCGCGCGCGCGCTGATCGACGGCGCCCTGGCCCGGGGCTGGCCCGCGCTCGCTTACGGCGTGCACCTGGGTGAATGGGGGCTCATCACCGGGCGCGGCGCGGGCGGCTTCACCGTCAGCGGGATCCTCGATGGCCGCGGCGGCCCCGCCGTGCTGGCCGAGGCCGACCTCGGTGAGGGCGAGCCCGCGGTGCTGTGCGTGCTGGCGCTGCGCGAGCGGCTCGCGGTGGCGCCGGGCCAGGCGGTGCGCAGCGCCCTGGCCGCGGCGGTGCGCCACCTGCGCGGTGGCACCCTGACCGATCGCACCCACGACGCCGGCCTGGCCGCCTGGGCCACGCTGGAGGAGACGCTGGAGAGCGGCCGCTTCGATCCCCCCGGGCTGGCCTGGACCTTCCAGCAGCTCAGCGAGGCGCGCGCCGCCGCGACGGCCTGGCTGGGCAGCATACGCGGCCACTTCGGCGCAGGCGCCGGCGCCGCGCTGGAGCGCGCCGAGCGCGCCTGGGGCCGCGCCAGCGAGGCGCTGGCCGACGCCGCGGCGCGGCTGCCCTTCCCGCCCGCGCTGTCGAGTGCCGGCCTCACCACCAGCGTGGTGACCCGCCTGCTCGAGCGCGTGCGCGAGGCCGCGCTGGCTGAGGTCGAGGGGGTGCGTGCGCTGGAGGCCGCGCTGGCCGCCGCGCGCGAGGACGACCTGGCGCTGCGGGTGCGCGATCTCGCGCTGGGCGACGCCGGCGCGCTGTTCGCCTGCGTGCGCGATCTGCCGCTGGGTGACCTCGGCGCCGCGACCGAGCAGTGTCGCAAGCGCGCCATCCCCGACGGCCTGCGCGCCAAGGTGCTGGAGAGCGCGGGCAGCGTGGTCGGCCACGTCTACTCCAGCTTGCTCGGCAGCGCGCGCGCCCCGCTGCTCGGGCCCGAGGGCGTCGCCGCCGAGCGCGTGCTGGTGCTGCACTGTCCCTGGGTCGACCGTCGCCTGCGCGGCCGCGGCCTGGGTCGCCGCCTGATCGAGGCCGTGATCGCCGACGCTCGCGCGCAGCGGCTGCTCGGCATCGCCATGATCGCGACCGCCGAGGAGCAGTTCCTGGGTGACACCGCGATGAAGCACCTGGGCTGGGTCGAGGTCGACCGCCGCGAGGACGACGACGCCCGCCTGCTCTGGCTGGCGCTGACCGGGCCCACCGGGGCCCAGCCGGCGCCGCTGCCGCGCTTCGCCGCGCCGCACACCCTGGTGACCACGGCGTCGCCGGCCAGCCTGCCGGTGGTCACCGTGCGCCACGCCCATCACTGCCCGCTGCTGCTGGCCAGCCGGCAGCACACCGCCAGCGCGGCCCGCGCGGCCGAGGTCTCGCTCGACGAGGCCGACGCCCCCGCCGCCGGTGGCGCCGACGGCGCCCGCGCCACCGTGCGCGGCCACGACCTGCCCTGGGGCTGGCTGCCCGCCGCCGCCAGCACCCAGATCATCGAGGAGGCCCGCCGTTGTTGAGAGCTCGAGCGACCCCGCCCGCTGCGGCGGCCGCGCCCCCGCCCGCTGCGCCGGCCGCGCCCTCGCCCGCTCCCCCGCCCGCTGCGCCGGCCGCGCCCCCGCCCGTTCCCCCGCCCGCTGCGCCGGCCGCTCCCCCGCCCGCTCGTGGGTGGGTGGGTCCTACCACGCGACCCTGACAGCGCTCGCCCTGGCCCTGGCCCTGGCGGGCTGTGGCGGCGACTCCAGCGATCCCTGCAAGGCCGCGCTGACCGCGACCTTCGAGACCGTGCCCAACGGCCTGCTACCCTCCGCGCCCCTCGGCGGCATCGACATCACCTCATCGGGCTCCGTCATGGTGCTGCGCGACGGCGCCACCACCCCACCCACGCCCGCGGTCCTCATCGGCAACGGCGGCAAGGTCGTGCTGCGCGCTCGCTGCGACGCCCGCAGCGTCGAGCTCGCCTTCGACGACTCCGACGCCCCGCTGACCATCGACCTCTACGCCGGCGACGACGGCGGCGCGCTGGGCGGCGACGGCGGCTCCAGCCAGCCCGCGCTGCGCCTCGACGCCGCGGCCCTGGTCACCACCCCCGACACCGCCACCGGCTACCGCCGCGCCACCGTGGCCTTCCCCAATGGCGGCCAGATCCGCCGCATCGAGCTCAGCTCGACTGGCGGCCCGCCCACCCAGGGCGCCCTGATCCGCCTCATCACCTTTACACCCTGACAACCCTCAGGGCTAGGCCCGGGCCAGCACCACGAACTTGAGGTAGTTGCCCTCCGGGAAGCCTGGCACCACCGGGAAGTCGGCGGGCAACCCGCGGCGCTCGACCACGCGCACCTGCACCCGCGCCGCGGCCGCCCCCTGCGCCAGCGCGCGGTCGAACTCCTCGGCCGACAGCTTCGCGGTGTTCGACGCGCACGCCAGCAGCGCCCCCGGCGCGGTCACCCCCAGCACCGCCGTGACCAGCTCGGCATAGTCCTTGGCCGCCGAGAACACGCGACCCTGGCCCGCCGCGAACGACGGCGGATCCAGCACCACCAGATCGAACTTGCGCCCGCGCTCGGCGAACTTGGCCAGCACCTTGAACGCGTCCGCGGCCTGGTGCTCGACCTTCTCGGGATCCAGGCCATTCAGCGTCAGGTTGTGGCGCCCGCGCGCCAGCGCCTTGGCCGCCAGATCGACGCTGACCACCTCGGTCGCGCCTGCGCGCGCGGCGTACACCGAGAACGCGCCGGTGTACGAGAACAGGTTGAGCACGCGCTTGCCCGCCGACCGCGCCCCGACCAGCGCCCGGCCCTCGCGCAGATCGGGGAACAGGCCGGTCGCCAGCGGCGCGGTCGGATCGACCGCGAACTTCAGGCCATTCTCGTGCACCACGACCTCGACCGGCGCAGCCTCGCCGCGCAGCAGCTCGCCCGGCCCGCGCGGCGCGTCGCCCGCCAGCGACTTGAAGCGCTTCTGCACGTACACCCCCGCCGGCTGAAGCTCCGCCACCAGCGCGTCGAGCAGCGCGTCCTGCAGCTTGAGCACCGACGGCGAGAACAGGTGCACCACCAGGTAGTCCCCGTAGCGATCCACCGTCATCGCCGGCAGGCCGTCGCTCTCGGCGTTGACGACCCGGTACGCGTCCAGCCCCTCGGGCAGCAGCGCGCGCCGCAGCGCCACCGCGCGCTTCACGCGCTCGGCCACCAGCGCACCATCGATGCCGCGCCCCTCGCTGCGCACGAACACGCGCACCGCGATGGCGCCATCCGGATCGTAGAGGCCGACCCCGACCAGCTCCCCCGACGGCCCCAGCAGCTCGACCTGCGCCCCCGACTCCGCCTGCAGCGGCCGGTTGCCCAGCGCCTCGCGATACACCCATGGGTGGCCGATCTCGACCCGGTACGCCACGTCACCTGGCAGGCGCACCGCCCCCCTCCTGATCGACGTGCCGCCGGAGCCCGGCCCCTGGATGACGACACGCGAGCGCGACTGATCGACCTGGACCGGCTTGCGCCCGCGGGGAGGCGGACGCCTTGGAGGAGGGGCTGCCATGAGGCGCGCATCCTAATGCACCCCCCTACCCCTGCCAAGCTCGCGAAGCTGCTCGGAGAACGATTGTTCCATGGGACATAGGGGGTAATGTGTCCAAGAATCCGCTTGACTGGAACCCCTGGAGATGAGATTCAGTTCAGCTTTGTAGGGCTCTGTAGGGAGATAGACATGCAGCTCGAATCGTTCGAACGCCGCGTCCTGATGCCCATCCGCTTTGGCGAGTTCCTGGTCGAGCGCCGCGTGCTCGCCGAGGGCGAGCTGCTCGACGCCCTGGCCGATCACTGGCAGACCGGCGTCCGCATCGGCGATGTCATCGCCGGTCGCGGCTTCGCCGAGCGCGCGGCCATCGAGGCCTGCGCCCGCGAATATCACGGGGAACTGCCCGTGGTCGAGGTCGAGGCGTAAGCGCCACAGGCGCCGGGACCGAGTTGTTGCTAGAATTCTCTCCTCTCAATCGAGTCAGCGGAGGACGCAGCAATGTCGGAACCGGATGACACCGAGCGCGTCCAGAAGGTGGACCCTGAAGAGGCCGCGGCCTCCGAGGGTGGTAGCAACGGTAAAAATGGGACCAACGGCCACGCTCACAAGGCGTCGGCGGAGCCCGAGGGGAAGGCCAACGTGAAGATCGAAGCCAGCCGCAACTCAGGCCGTGAGAAGTCGGTGGAAGACGCCCTGGAGGCGTTCATCACCCGCGCCAACACGCAGGCCATCGAGGAGTTCGATGGCTGGGGCGTGGCCGGCGACAAGGACGCCGAGCGCCCCCAGGGCACGCCGGCGCCCGAGCTGCTGAACAAGTCGACCCTGGTCGGCCGCCCGGTCATGCCCGACGACAAGGTCGGCAAGGCCGAGCCCGCCCCCTCCGGGAAGAAGCGCAAGCCGAGCGGCACGCCCAAGAACGGCAGCGCCATCCAGGCCCACGCCGCGGTCGCCGCGCAGGCCGCCGAGATCGCGCTGCGCAAGGCGCCGCCCGAGGACATCGACATCGACACGGATGGCGATGACGATGCGGACGAGGCGGCCTCGGCCAAGCCGGTGGTCTCCGACAAGACCGAGGTGGTCGCCAAGCTGCCCAAGCCGCCGGTGGTCGCCGCCGCGGTCCCGGTCGCCGCCGCGCCGCCCGTGGTGGTCAAGAAGGGCCTCGGTCTGCCGGCGCTGCTGGTGGCCTTCGCCGCCGGCGCCGTGGTCGTCTTCTTCGTCGTGCGCATGACGATGAAGAAGGACAGCACCAAGAAGGACACCGGCGCCACCGCCGCGCCGACCGCGCCGATGGTTCCGACCGGCAGCGCCGCGGCCCCGGCCGCCGCCCCGGTCAGCGCTGGCGCCCCCGCCGATCCGGCCGCGGCACCTGGCGCGGTCCAGCCCGATCCCGCCGCCGTCGCCGCGCCCGCCCCCGTGGTCGAGCCGCTGCCCGTCGCGCCCGCCGCCTCGGCGGCCCCCGCGCCGGTGGTCGAGCCCATCGCCCCCGCCCCCGCCGCTGCCGCCGCCGTGGTCGAGCCGGCCCCGGCGCCGATCGTGACCCCGCTCCCGGTCGAGGCCAAGAAGCCGACCACCAGCAAGCCGGCCACCAAGCCGGTCGCCGCCAAGCCGGCCACCAAGCCGGCCGCGGTGAAGGGCTCCATCGCCGACCCGTTCGCTACGCCGGCTCAGAAGCCTGCAAGCAAGCCCACCAAGTCGACGCCCAAGAAGACCACCACGAAAAAAGCGGGTGGAATCGTCGATCCGTTTGCGAATTAGCCCCGCCTCTAGTGTATAACCCGCCTCGTTTCGAGGAGGACTCCCCGTGAACTTCATCCATCGTCTCGCGCGCGGCGCGCTGCTCGCGGCCGTGCTGACGCCGGTCGTGCTGCTCGGTGCCGGTCTGACCCCCATCGCCTCGGCGCAGGAGAAAGACCTGGAGCTCGAGCTCGCCAAGCAGCGCTTCGGCAAGGGTCAGAAGCTGTTCGAAGAGGGCAAGTACCAGGAGGCCGTCAAGGAGTTCAAGGAGGCCTACAAGCTCAAGCAGCTGCCCCTGCTGCTCTACAACATCGCCTTCACGTACGACAAGCTGAACGACAAGACGCTTGCCGATCACTACTACGAGAAGTTCATCGCCGACGCGCCCCCGGGCACCGGGAACCTCGACGTCGCCAAGGCACGTCTGCCCGAGCTCAAGAAGGAGATCGCCGCCGAGGCAGCGGCCAATCCGCCCGACAAGGTGCCCCCCGACAAGGTGCCACCCGACAAGGTGCCACCCGACAAGACGCCACCCGACAACACGCCTCCGCCGGTGACCATCACCGAGTTCCAGCACCGCGCGGTCGAGGACGCGCCCCCGGGCTACCCGCTCGATCTCAGCCTGATGGTGCCGACCAACCTGTCGGTGACCGCGACCCTGTACTACCGCTCGTCCGGGCAGAAGGACTTCGCGCCGGTGACCTTCCGCCAGCGCTACAACGAGCACATCGCGCGCATCCCACGCGCCGCCATGCGCGGCTCGACCGTGCAGTACTACATCGACGTCATCGACCAGGCCACTGGCAAGTCGGTGTGGAGCACCGGTCGCGCCGGCAGCCCCAACGTCATCCTGGTCGATGAGGGCGCCAAGCCGCGCTACTACAACGACGTCGAGGATCTCGGCCCCGGCAAGGTCAAGGGCGGCGGCGGCCCCAAGGGTCGTGAAATCGACGAAGATCCGCCGCTCGGCGGCGGCAACACCGACCGCGGCGTGCGCACCGGCAAGACCCGCTTCCGGATCTGGAAGTGGGTCGCGGCCGGCGTCGGCGGCGCCATGCTGGGCGTCGGGATCTACTACAACCGCACCGCGGCCAGCCGCTCCGGCGAGATCGAGGACGCCGCCTCGGGCGGCCCGACGCGCTCGTTCGCGGGCGATCCACGCCAGTTCCAGGTCGACGGCGAATACTACGAGAAGTGGGGCAACGTGTTCATGATCAGCGGGCTGGTCGTGGGCGCCGGCGCCGCCGCGCTGTTCGTGTTCGACAAGCCGACCTACCGCAAGCCGGCGGCCGACTCCGACATGGACGACGACGTGGGGGACGACGAGGACGCCTCGCGCCGCAGCCGGCGGATCTACGCCGCACCGATGATCACACCGGGGCTGATCGGCGCCTCCGGTGGGTTCGAGTTCTAGCCTTTCGTTCGCCTATCAGGAGCCTGCATGCGCCTCCGCCTCGCCACCCTGCTGATGATGTCCGCCGCTGCCGGCCTGTACGCCGGCGTCGGGACGGGCTGCGATCCCTACGCCCCCGAGCTGCCCGATCAGCCATTCTTCTGCGCCAGCGGCACGCCGCGCTGTCCCAGCGGCTACGTCTGTGACGACAGCCCGACGCTGATCAAGCCCACCTGCAAGCGCGCCAGCGGCGGTGGCAGCGACGGTGGCCCCAGCACCGACGGCATGGTCGCGACCTCGTGCGACGGCCCGCCCGATCGCGACTTCGAGCCCAACGACAGCACCGCGGCGGCCATCCAGCTGCCCGCACAGCACTATGTGGTCGACTCGGTCGGGATCTGCTCGCAGGACGACGCCGACATGTACTGGGCCATGCTGACCGGTGGCCAGCACCTGACGCTGCGCCTCGACTTCACGCACACCGCGGGTGACCTGACGCTGGCGGTGCTCGACAACGCCGCCTCGCAGCTGCGCTTCAGCGATGGCTCCTCGATGAGCAACAACTTCGAGAGCATCGACATCACCAACATCCCGGGCGGCAAGTACTACTTCAAGATCAAGGGCAAGGACCCGGGCGTGCGCAACACCTACACGCTGACCCTCGACGTGCAGTAGCCCCAGCCGAAGCACCCAAGGCGGTCGCTCAGACGACGACCTTGCCACGGAACTCCCAGCACAGCCCCATCTTCTCCGCCTTCGCGATGCGTGCATAGCCGAGCAGCTGGTGCGTGAACGCGGCGGCCTCCACGGCGGGATCACCGGCGTCGGGCCAGGCGCCTGACTTCAGCGCCCTGGTCACGCGCGCGAGGGTGGCGACGTCTCCGCCGTGCTTGCGCAGGGCCTTCGCGGTGTCGTCGGGCCGCTTCTCGACCAGGCCCGCGAGATCGCGGATCACCTCGACGATGGTCGAGCGAGGCCACAGGCTGGTCTGCAGCACCTGCCCCTCGCGCTTGCGATCTTCGCAGCGGAGCACGCCGAGATCGACCCCGGTGGCCTTCATCAGGAAGGTGTCGAGCAGCCGGCCGGAGCGCAGGGGAAACGTCTCCCAGGCGCCGCGGCTGGCTGCTCGACGCTCGTCGACCGACATGTCCTCGAAGCCGTCGGGGGTGTCACCGGTCGGGACGACGACGATCGTGACGGTCGGCGTCACGGCCTTTCGCGCGGTCATGGCCTGCCCGCCCGCACACGCGCGAACCCGGCGACGTCACGCTGCGCGTCCGCCACCGCCCCGGGGCTGGGCCAGCCTCCCATCCCGCCACTCTAGCACTCAGAAGTGAAACACCACCACGCCGCCCCGCGAGGCCGCGCCCGGGTTTTCGGACCCGCCGTCGTCGTCACCGAGCAGTCGATCGATGGCCCACGCCAGCGCGACCCCGGTCAAGGTGCCCGCGACGTCCCAGGTCAGGTCGCGCAGCGACGGGTCGCCGTGGCCACCCAGGTCGTACAGCTCCTTGCCGATCCCGGCCGCCAGCGCCAGCGAGGCCCCGCTCAGCGCGCGCGCCCCGCGGCCGTCCCACACCAGCGCGCCCAGGCCATAGCCGCCCGCCGCCACCGCCACGCTGGCGACGAAGTGGCCCGCCTTGTCACGGCCCAGCCAGTCGTCATCGTTGCCCTGCCCTTGCGCCCGCGCCACCCGCGCGGCGCCAGCGCACAGCAGCAGCGCCAGCGCGCACGCGACCCGGGTCCGCCTCACCTCAGAAAGCAGAGACGCGCGTCAGGATGGCCAGCCGCGCCTTCCAGCGCTCGGCCTCCTTGACCAGCTCGGGCGAGGCGACCTCGCGACCCTCCAGCGCCAGCCGGAAGAAGCGCGCCAGCACCTCGGAGGCCCCGTCGTAGCGGTCGGACATCAGCATGTCGCGCAGCGTGCGCCGGATCTGCGCGACCTCGTGTGCGTGGCCCATGTCGATCTCCTCCAGCAGCTTTGCCTTGCTCGTCAAAATCGGACCGTCTTCTCCGGGGGGCAACTTTTTGCTGCGCGCCCCCTCCCCGTCAACGCGCGCGCTGGCCCCTGCCATTCCGCGCAGCCGATTTCCCGGCGTCTCCACACCTCATGAGACGCTGGAGTCAGCCAATTGTTTGTTGACGTTGTTTCGGGTGAGCCAGGCTACCCAACACCCCCGCGTTGCCTACCCGCGCGCACGTCCATAGCGGGCCTCGAACAGCGCCCGGAGCGCCGGCAATTCACGCAGCAGCGCCACGGTTTCCTCCGCATGTCCGGGGCAATAGCCGTTGCCGATGATCATGGTCACGTCGCGTGACACACCCTCGGCGCCCAGGGCCGCCTTGGTAAAACTCGTCGCCATCGAGAAGAAATAGACGGTTCCGCCGTTGCGGGTGGCCAGGATGGCCGACATCTCCACGTCGGGCACGTTCACGCAGCTGACCATGAGGTCGACCTCACCGCCCGCCGCCGCCAGCACACGGTCGCGCACGCCCAGGGCATCACGCGCGTCATGCACGATGACGGCGTCACACAGCCCCAGCGCCTCGAGCTGCGCCGCGTAGCTGGCGCCGCCCTCGATGGCGACCACCCGTCCACCGGCGCTGCTCGGCCCCACCGCCGCGCGCGCCGCCGCGCACGCCAGCACGCCGCTCTTGCCGCCCCCGCCCAGCACCGCGACCCGGCGCGCGCCCATGGCCCGCGCCAGCCGCGCCACCTGCGGCGCCGCGCCCGCGACGTCCAGCGCCGCCAGCGCCATGTCCTCCTGCAGATCCGTCGGCAGCTTGACCAGCTGGCCGGTCGCGAACAGCACCGCGCGCCCGACCACCTCGAGCTGGTGCTGGGCCCGCCGGACCGCGACCACCCGCTCGAGGCGCAGCGGCGTCGTCGTCAGCGACACCAGCGTCGCCACCCGGTCCCCCACCGCCAGCCCACGCCCCAGCCCGACCACGTCGGCCACCGCGGCCCCGATGCGCCGCACCCGCCCGAGCAGCATGCCGCCCGACCCGGTCACCGGGTTGTGCTGCTTCCCGCGCGCCCGCACCGTGTCGAGCACGACCTTTGCGACCGCCGCGTCCAGGCCGGCCGGCGCCACCCCGGCCGCCAGCACCGACTCCTCGATCTGCCGGAAGCTCGCCGAGTCGATGTTCAGGACCTCGGCATCCAGCTCGACCTCGTCGTCGTAGACATGCGTGGCCCCGTCCATCTCGGCATCCAGCCGCTCGGCGGCCTGCGGCAGCGCCCCCGCGGGCGAGAGCACCCGGTGGCGCCCGAACTCGTCACCCTTCATGGTGCGGCACCATAGCGCAGATTCTGGTATAGTCGGGAAAGTCCGTAGGTTTCGGCACGTCTCGCGGGAGGGGTCCAGGGCGGCGACGAGCGTGCGTGCATGCGTCCCAGCTAGCGGTCCCTTGAGAGGTTCAAGATGAGCAGACTCGGTGAGCTCCTCGTCCGCGAGAAGATGATCTCGCTGCAACAGCTGCAGAAGGCGCAGGAGGAGACCAAGAAGAGCGGCAGCCGCCTGGGCAAGTCGCTGACCAAGCTCGGCTTCATCAAGGACGCCGATCTGACCAACTTCCTGGCCCGGCAGTACTCGCTGCCGTCGATCAACCTGAACGAGTTCGAGCTCGATCCCGACCTGCTCAAGCTCATCCCCAAGGACGTCGCGCGCAAGCACATGGTGGTGCCCATCAACCGGGCCGGCTCCACCCTGATCGTGGCCATGAGCGACCCGTCGAACATCTACGCCATCGACGAGCTCAAGTTCCTGACCCAGTACAACATCGAGCCGGTGGTCGCGTCCGAGACCGCGATCGAAGAGACCATCAACCGGCACTACGAGACCACCGAGGCCTACGACACCGTCCTCGAGGGCTTCGACGAGGCCGAGATCGACTTCGCCGCCGGCGACGCCAGCGGCGAGAACATCGTCGACCTCGAGCGCCAGTCGGGCGAGGCCCCGGTCGTCAAGCTTTGCAACCTCATCCTGGTCAACGCCATCAAGAAGAACGCCTCCGACATCCACGTCGAGCCGTACGAGAAGGAGTTCCGCATCCGCTACCGCATCGACGGCGTCCTCTACGAGGAGATGAAGCCGCCGCTGCGCCTGCGCAACGCCATCACCTCGCGCATCAAGATCATGGCCTCGCTCGACATCGCCGAGCGCCGCCTGCCGCAGGACGGTCGCATCAAGCTCAAGCTGGGCAAGAACCGCGAGATGGACTACCGCGTCTCGGTGCTGCCGACGTTGTTTGGCGAGAAGATCGTCATGCGACTGCTCGACAAGGGCAACCTGCAGCTCGACATGACCAAGCTCGGGTTCGATCCCGACCCGCTGGCCGCCTTCAAGAAGGCCATCTCGCTGCCCTACGGCATGGTCCTGGTCACCGGCCCCACCGGGTCGGGCAAGACCACCACGCTGTACTCCGCGCTGTCGGAGCTCAACCAGGTCACGCGCAACATCTCGACCGCCGAGGACCCCGTCGAGTTCAACCTGCCTGGCATCAACCAGGTCCAGATGCACGACGACATCGGCCTCAACTTCGCCACCGCTCTGCGCGCCTTCCTGCGCCAGGACCCCAACATCATCATGGTCGGCGAGATCCGTGACTACGAGACGGCCGAGATCGCGGTCAAGGCCGCGCTCACCGGCCACCTCGTGCTGTCGACGCTGCACACCAACGACTCACCGTCGACCATCAACCGTCTGCTCAACATGGGCGTCGAGCCCTTCCTGGTCACGGCCTCGGTCAACCTGATCGTGGCGCAGCGCCTGGCGCGCAAGATCTGCAACGACTGCAAGCAGCCGGTCGAGGGCAACCTGGAGGTCCTGACCGACCTCGGCATCAAGCCTGACGTGGCCAGGACGGTGAAGCAGTTCAAGGGCGCCGGCTGCCGGACCTGCGCCAACACCGGCTACAAGGGGCGCGTCGCGCTCTACGAGGTCATGCCCTTCTACGATGGCCTCAAGGAGCTGGTGCTGCAGGGCGCCTCGACCACCGAGCTCAAGGCCGAGGCCATCCGCCTCGGCATGCAGTCGCTGCGCATGTCCGGCAACAAGAAGGTCGTCGAGGGGCTGACCACGCCCGAGGAGATCATCCGGGTCACCGCGGCCGACGATGGCGCCGGCGGCGGGGGCGGCGGGGGCCACTGATCCCACACCTGTGACCCCTGAGAAGTTGCCCCACCACGCGGGGGGCCCGATCCTGAAGCCGCGGGCAAGGACCTGACCGACCATGGCACCACCAAACCTGCACCAGTTGCTGAAGGCGATGCTCGACAACGGGGCGTCCGACCTTCACATCA
The DNA here is from genome assembly GCA_020853705.1 of Deltaproteobacteria bacterium. GTDB lineage: Bacteria > Myxococcota_A > Polyangia > Haliangiales > JADYYK01 > JADYYK01. The sequence continues at coordinate 32,081 of JADYYK010000271.1, read as the reverse complement.
CCACCAACTCGCCGCCACAGCTGCGCATCGACGGCCACCTGGTGCCGCTCAAGGTCGACCCGCTGACCCCGGTCGACACCAAGCAGATCTGCTACTCGATCCTGACCGACGCGCAGAAGTCGCGCTTCGAGGAGGAGTGGGAGCTCGACCTGTCGTTCGGCGTCAAGGGGCTGGCGCGCTTCCGCTGCAACCTCTTCATGCAGCGCGGCGCCGTCGCCGGCGCCTTCCGCATGATCCCGTTCGAGCTCAAGGGCTTCACCGAGCTGGGGCTGCCCCCGGTGGTCGAGGAGCTGTGCGAGCGCCCGCGCGGCCTGGTCCTGGTGACCGGGCCGACGGGCTCGGGCAAGTCGACCACGCTGGCCGCGATGATCGACAAGATCAACCGCGAGACCCACGATCACATCGTGACCATCGAGGATCCGATCGAGTTCCTGCACCCGCACAAGGGCTGCGTGGTCAACCAGCGCGAGGTCGGGGCCGACACCCAGTCCTTCAAGCGGGCCTTGAAGTACATCCTGCGCCAGGATCCCGACGTCGTCCTGGTCGGCGAGATGCGTGACCTCGAGACCGTCGAGGCCGCGCTGACCACCGCCGAGACCGGCCACCTGGTGTTCGGCACCCTGCACACCAACAGCGCGGTCTCCACCATCAACCGCATCATCGACGTCTTCCCGCCCTCGCAGCAGCAGCAGATCCGGACCCAGATCTCGATGACCCTGGAGGGCGTCATGTGCCAGACGCTGATCCCCAAGGCGTCGGGCCACGGCCGCGTGATGGCGCTCGAGATCATGATCCCGAACGCCGCCATCCGGAACCTCATCCGCGAGGACAAGGTGCACCAGATCTACTCGCAGATGCAGATCGGCCAGGGCAAGTTCGGCATGCAGACGCTCAACCAGTCGCTGGCGTCGCTGTACCTGCGCAAGCAGATCACGCTGGAGGACACGCTGTCGCGCTCGTCCGAGGTCGATGAGCTGAAGACCATCATCGCCAACGCACAGGCCGGTCAGATCGGGGTCTCGAACCTGGCAGGCGCCGCACCCGGGTCCGGGCGCGGCTCGGGCAAGTAGGAGGTCGGATGCCGGTTTTCGCATGGGAAGGCAGGACGCGGGCCGGCGAGACGCGCCGCGGGACGATGGAGGGGGCCGACGAGGCCTTCGTGCTGTCGCGCCTGCGCGCCGAGGGCGTGACCCCCAACAAGGTCACCCAGCAGGCCAAGAAGACCGGCTGGAACATGGACATCCAGATCGGCACCGGCGTGACCGAGCAGGACCTGGTCATCTTCACGCGCCAGTTCGCCACCATGATCGACGCCGGTCTGCCCCTGGTCCAGTGCCTTGACATCCTGTCAACGCAAACCGACAACAAGCGCTTCGGAAAGGTGCTGACCGACGTCAAGAACCACGTCGAGGGCGGCGGCACCTTCTCGGAGGCGCTGCGCCGTCACCCCAAGATCTTCGACGAGCTGTACTGCAACCTGGTCCAGGCCGGCGAGATCGGCGGCATCCTCGACACCATCCTGAATCGCCTCGGCACCTACATCGAGAAGAACGTGAAGCTCAAGCGCCAGCTCAAGGGCGCCATGGTGTACCCGGCCTCGGTGCTCGTGATCGCGGCCGGCGTCATCGCCATCCTGCTGTGGAAGGTCATCCCGGTCTTCGAGAAGATGTTCAAGGACTTCCGGGCCGGCGCGCTGCCGGCGCCGACGCGCATCGTGGTCAAGATCTCGAACGGCTTCCTGGGCGCGGCGCCCTTCATCTTCGGTGGCGCCCTGGTGTTCGCCGTCACCTTCGTGTGGGCCATCCGCCAGCCGCGCGGCAAGTATGTCTGGCACTCGTTCCTGCTCAAGCTCCCGATCATGGGGCCAGTGCTGCGCAAGATCGTCGTGGCGCGCTTCACCCGCACCCTGGGCACCCTGCTGTCGTCGGGCGTCCCCATCCTGGACTCGATGGAGATCACCGCCAAGACGGCCGGCAACGTCGTGGTCCAGAAGGCCCTGATGGCGGTGCGCGAGCGCATCTCGCAGGGTGACAGCGTGGCCGGCCCGCTGATGGAGACCAAGGTCTTCCCGCCGATGGTGGTGCAGATGATCGGCGTCGGCGAGCAGACCGGCGCCATGGACACCATGCTGTCGAAGATCGCCGACTTCTACGAGGACGAGGTCGACGTCGCCATCGCGGCCATGACCTCGCTCATCGAGCCCATCATGATCGTCTTCCTCGGCGGCGTGGTCGGCGGGATGATCGTCGCGATGTACCTGCCGATCTTCGAGATCGCCGGCGCCATCAACGAGCACTGATCGTGTCCGTGGCCGCAGCCGGCCCCGACGAGGTCGCGAGCGAAGGCGAGGGGCTCTCGACGCGCAAGAAGCTCGGCTTCTTGATGCTGTTTCGCGTCGTCCTCATCACTCTGGTGCTGGGCACCACGGTGGCGCTGAACTACGCCGATCCCGAGATCCTGCTCAGCACGCGGTCGATCTACCTGTTCGCCGTCATCGGCATGACCTACGTGCTGACCCTGGTCTACGGCCTGGCGCTGCAGACCGGGCGGGTCAAGCGGCTGCACCGCTTCGCCGACCTCCAGATCGCGATCGACCTGGCGATGACCACCGTGCTGGTGCACGCCACCGGTGGCATCGACTCGGCCTACTCGTGGTTCTACTCGGCGTCGATCATCGGGGCCGCCCTGGTGCGCGGCCGGCGCGGCGCGCTGGGCATCGCGGCCGTCTCCGCGCTGCTGTTCAGCGCCCTGGTGCTGCTGACCCGGGCCGGCGTGGTGCCCCCGGTGCTGACGCCCTCGCGGGTCAGCGCCATCACCCTGACCCGCCAGCTGGTGGTCAACCTGGCCGCCTTCCTGGCGGTGGGCTTCCTGGCTGCGCAGCTGGCGGCCGAGCTGTCCCGCGCGGGCGAGCGGCTGGAGGCCACCCGCACGGTGGCGTCGGACCTGGCCGCGCGCAGCGCCGACGTCATCCGCTGCCTGTCGAGCGGCCTGGTCACGGTCGACCTCGACGGGCGCGTGACCAGCTGGAACGAGGCCGCGGGCGACATCACCGGTATCCCGCGCAGCGCCGCCGAGGGCCGCCCGGTGCGCGAGGTGCTGCCCGCGCTGGCCCCGCTGCTGCAGCAGGCCGAGGCCGGCAGCGCGCTGCGGCGCGCCGAGATCGCCCTCACCCACCCCGACGGCGGCACGGTCTGGCTGGGGCTGTCGACCTCGCCGCTGACCGACCACCGGGCCGAGACCATCGGCCACATCGTCAACTTCCAGGATCTGACCGCGCTGCGCGAGATGAGCGCCGCGGTCAAGCGCTCCGAGCAGCTGGCCGTGGTCGGCAAGCTGGCGGCCAGCATCGCGCACGAGATCCGGAACCCGCTGGCCGCCATCTCGGGCTCGGTCGAGCTGCTGGAGCCGCCAACCAGCTCCAGCGCGCCGCCCGTCCCGCCTCTGGCGCCTCTGGCGCCTCTGGCGGCTCTGGCGCCTCTGACGAATGACGAGACACGCCAGCTCATCGGCATCGTCAAGCGCGAGGTCGCGCGCATGAATGGGCTGGTCACCCAGCTGCTCGACTATGCGCGGCCGCGCACCATGCTGGCCACGCCGCTGGAGCTCGGCGTGCTGGTGCGCGACACCGTGCTGGTGTTCGGGCAGGACCGCTCGTTCCCCGGCGTCAGCGTGCAGCACGACGAGGCCCCCGCCCCGGTCATGGTCAACGCCGACCCCGAGCAGCTGCGCCAGGTGGTGTGGAACCTGATCAGGAACGGCGCCGAGGCCATGCCCGACGGTGGCACCCTGCAGGTCTCGGTGCGGGCGGTGCCGGCCAGCGCCGACGCCCCGGCGCACGCCGAGCTGGTGGTCAAGGACAGCGGCGCCGGCATCGCCAGCGACGACGTCGAGCGCATCTTCGACCCCTTCTTCACCACCAAGCGGCGCGGCACCGGCCTCGGCCTGGCCACGGTGTACCGCATCGTGGCCGATCACCAGGGCACCATCGAGGTCGCCACGGCGCCCGGCAGCGGCGCCGTGTTCACGGTGTCGCTGCCGCTCGCCGAGCTTCCCTCGCCCGCGGCGGCGCAGTAAGATCGGGCCTCGTCATGGCCGAAACCTCGCTGGTGGCCAAGTTCGTCATGGATGTCGCTGCGCTGGTGCCCGAGGGCGCACCGGCGACGGCACCGCCACCTGACGACCCCGCGCTGGAGCTCGACATCGCCGAGGTCGCGCGCAAGACGCAGGAGTTCCTGCGCATCGCCAGCCACTGGGAGCACGCCATGACCGAGACCACGCGCCTGGAGCGCGCCGGCGCCGGGGCCGAGCCGCTGCGGCTGACGCGCGACGTCGAGCAGCGCGCCTACCAGGCCACGGTGGCGGCGCAGCGCGCGCTCGACGCCCTGGTGCAGAAGGCGCGCGACGCCCATGGCGAGGCCACCCTGGCCGCCGATCCGCGCTGGCACCTGCTCGAGATGGTCGACGACTGCTTCTCGCAGGCGCTGAGCGCGCAGCACACGCGCTACTTCGCCAAGGGGCCGCTGGGGGCGATATGAGCGCGCACCAGAAGAGTGGCTGTCCGCTGTGTGGGCGCGAGCTGGGCGCGCACGCGCGCATGCTCGAGGTCTGCGGTCCCTGCGGCAACGGCATGGACCGCCTGCACCGGGCGGTGTCGGCCACCGGCGAGTTCACCGCCATCCCCACCCCGGACGACGTCACCGAGGACGATGTCATCGCGGCCCTCGATCGAGAGGTCGCGCCGCCCCCGGGCGGCAAGCGCTGCTCGGGCTGTGGCAAGGCCGGTGCCGAGGTCAAGAAGCTGCTGGAGGCCCCCGGCCTGGTCATCTGTGACGAGTGTGTCCGGCTGTGCGCCGACATCCTCGACGCCGAGCTGGGCGAGGGCTGGCGGTAGCCGAAAGCAACGGGTGTCGAGATTGTCGACACCGACGCGGCTGCAAATCAGCTGAATCACGCGGGCCCGCCCGGCCCCCGGGTTGCATCGCCCTGGCCCCATGAGCCAGCGCCCCCACCAGCACGAGCACCTTGCCGCCTATTTCTGCATGGAGTTCGCGCTGCACGAGGAGTTTCCCATCTACTCGGGAGGCCTCGGGGTGCTGGCCGGCGACGCCATCAAGTCGGCCGGCGATCTGAAGTTGCCCCTGGTCGCGGTCGGCCTGTTCTGGAACGAGGGCTACACCACGCAGCGCATCGACGCCGACGGGCGCCCCTATGACGAGTATCCGCCCTGCCCCGCCGAGCACACCCGTGACACCGGCGTGCGCATCAGCGTGGAGGTCGCCGGCGAGGAGGTGCGCTGCCGCGTCCTGCTGGTCGACAAGTATGGCAACGCGCCGCTGTACCTGCTGGATCCCGAGGCGCCGGCGCAGCGCTGGATCACGCGGCGGCTGTACGGCGGCGGCGCGCGCGACCGCGTGGCCCAGGAGATCCTGCTCGGGGTCGGCGGGGTGCGGGCGCTGCGCGCGCTCGGCCTGCCCGTCACCGTGTATCACTTCAACGAGGGCCACGCGGTGTTCGCCGGGCTCGAGCTGATGCGCGAGCACATGCAGTCGGCCAGCGCGCCGCTCGACTTCGAGGCCGCGCTGGAGGCGACGCGCGCGGTCTGCGTCTTCACCACCCACACCCCGGTGCCGGCCGGCAACGAGACCCACCCCGGTGAGCTCCTGCTCGAGCTCGGCGCCAACCTGCACCTGACCGCCGCCGAGCTGGAGACGCTGGGCGGCGAGCCGTTCGGGATGACGGTGGCGGGGCTGCGCCTGTCGCGCCGCGCCAACGCGGTGGCCGCCCTGCATGGCGACACCTCGCGCGGGATGTGGAAGGCGGTCACCGGCGCGGCGCCCATCACGTCGATCACCAACGGCGTGCACCCGGGGACCTGGCAGGACGAGCGCATCCGCGGCGCCATGCGCGGCGAGGACTCGATGTGGGACGCGCACCACGCCCTCAAGCGCGCCCTGGTGCACGAGGTCTGGCGTCGCACCGGCACCCGCCTCGACAGCGGCAAGCTGCTCATCGGCTTCGCGCGGCGCGCCGCGGCCTACAAGCGCGCCGACCTCATCCTGCGCAACTCCGCGCGCATCGAGCAGCGCCTGCTCAGCGGGGACGTGCAGCTCCTGTTCTCGGGCAAGGCGCACCCCAAGGACGACGCCGGCAAGGAGATCGTGGCCAACCTGGTCGCGATGGCGAGGCGCTATCCGGGCAGCGTGGTGTTCCTGGAGAACTACGACATGTCGATCGGCCGCCTGCTGACGCGCGGCTGCGACGTCTGGCTCAACAACCCGCGCCGTCCGCTGGAGGCCAGCGGCACCTCGGGCATGAAGGCCGCGATGAACGGCGTCCTCAACCTCAGCGTGCTCGACGGCTGGTGGCCCGAGGGCTGTGCGCACGGCGTCAACGGCTGGCAGATCGGCGGCGGCTACGAGCCCGAAGGCCAGACGCCGGCCGAGCACGAGGCCCAGGACCAGCACGACATGCAGGCGCTGTACGACGTCCTGGACCGCGAGGTGGTGCCGACGTTCTATGCCGACCGCGCGCGCTGGATCGCGATGATGCGTGCCAGCGTCGAGATGGCCGAGGTGCGCTTCTCGTCGCACCGCATGGTGCAGCAGTACTTCACCGAGCTGTATCGCATGGACGCGGAGCTGCGCCCCACGGTGTCAGTGGATGCGCCAGCGCCTGGGATGGTGGTGCGAGGTGGTGCGGAGGGAGAAGAGACCCGGGCGCTGTAGGGCGGGAGCCGGAAGCGGAGCGGAACAGCCTCCTCGAAGCTTCGCTTCGAGGGGGCTGCTTCGAGGGGGCTGCTTCGAGGGGGCTGGAGCCGGAATTGCCGGAATAGCCTCCTCGAAGCGAAGCTTCGAGGGGGCTAGTTGGTCGAGCCGGACGCCGCGCCGCCGACCGAGGCCGAGGCCGACACCGAGACGTCGACGCGGACGCTGATCGACGCGGCCGCCTTGGCCGAGGCGCTCAGCTGGCCGGCCACGCAGGCCGCCTTCATGCCCAGGCCCTTGGCGATGTCCTTGCCCGAGGCCGCCAGATCCTTGGCCGCGCCAGCCCACACCTTGACGGCGCCGACCAGTCCCTTGGCCTTCTCGCCCGCCATCAGCAGCTCGCCCAGACCGGCCTTGACCGCCGCCTTGGCGCGGTCGAAGCGCGAGGTGTCGAGCACCAGGCCCATGTCGACCTCGACATCGACGTCCGGCTTGGTGCACTCGGCCTGCAGGTTGGCGCGCACGTTCGCCGACGCCTTGCACTCGGCCGAGGCCTCGACGTCAGCGTGACCTTCGCAGCCACCCGAGCACGAGCCGTTGCACTGACCCTGGCACTGGCCGTTGCACTGGCCGCCCGAGCCGCCGGTGCCGGCGCTGCCCGCGCAGGTGCCGTCGCAGGCGCCGTTGCAGGTCCCGCCGCAGGTGCCTTCGCACTTGACCGAGATGTCCGCGGTGGCCTTGGCCTCGCACTTGGCGGCGACCTCGGCGGCGAAGTCGGCCTTCACCGTGCACTTGGCGGGGGTGTACTTGACGTTCAGCTTGGTCTTGGCCTTGAGGCTGACCTTCCAGGACTCCTTGAGCTCCGCGGAGACCGCGTTGCACAGGGTCGCGGTGTCGCCCGCGGTCGGGATCTTCAGCTCGACCGCCATCTTCTTGCAGGCGTCCTTGACCGAGTTCTCCAGCTTGGCCGTGGCGGAGTCGAGCTCAGCCGACGCCTGCAGGAAGGCGTTCAGCTTGGCCGCCATCGGGATGCCCTTGATCTCACCGCAACCACCACCAGCACCGGGCACGCCGCCGGGGACCTTGGGACAGCCCGCGCCAGCGAGAGCAACCGTGACGAGCAGTGCTGCACGCAAGGGCTTCATCAGATTCCGCATCGTAGTCTCCTCCATTTGGGAGCGCAGGATACATCGCCTCCGCCGCCAGGGGGCAAGCAAAAGCGGGCGCTTGGAGAGCAAGCGAAGCAGCGAGTTTTCAGGGCAGATCGAGGATCTTGTGTAGCTGCAGCGAGACCCTCCAGCGCGGCCGTGCGGTGGCCAGCGCGATGGCGCGCGCGAGGTGCTCGGGGTAGCGCTCGTCCATGCATGGCTGCAGGAAGCGATGTGTGAAGGCCATGGCCTCGTAGCGCTCGAGCAGGGCGGCGTCGGGGTGGGCGAGGTCGGCCTCGACGATGACCTTGATCTCGTCGGCCTGGGTCAGCACCAGGCGGTCGCCGACCCCGTGCCAGCGCGGCTTGGGCGACACTGTCAGCCAGTCGACCGGCGCCCGCAGCGGGCGCGTGCCGTTGGACTCCATGTGCACGCGGAAGCCGGCCGCGCGCAGCGCGTCGGCCAGGGGCGCGTCCCAGTGCAGTGTGGGCTCGCCGCCGGTGACCACGACCAGGCGGGCGCCGTGGACGTCGAGGGCCTCGAGGCGCGCCACGATCTCCGGGGCGGCCAGGCGCAGGGCGCCCTCGGGGCGAAAGTCGGTGTCGCACCAGGCGCAGGCCAGGTTGCACACCGCGAAGCGCAAGAACACGCACGGGGTCCCCGCGTGCGCGCCCTCACCCTGCAGGGTCGGCCCGAACAGCTCCTTGATGAGATAGCTGCGCTCGCGCTCGCCTTCCACGCGGCCAGCCTAGCAGGTGCGGGGCGGCTGCGTCAGCGCGCGGTGGCGACGCTGCGCCCGCGCAGCCGGCGCGCATCCGCCAGCAGGGCCCGATGCGCACGTGCGTCGTCACCGGCCAGCGAGCGCACCCGCGAGCGGATCCAGCCCGCCAGCGGCGACTGCGCCGGCACCGTCAGCAGCGCGTCGCACAGCGACCACAGCTCGTAGCGATACGACCCCGCGCGCCCGTACAGCTGCGACAGCGTCGCCAGCAGCACTGCGCGATAGGGCCGATCCTGGGGCAGCGACAGGCGCAGCCGCGCCGACAGGTCCTCGACCGCGGTGCCCAGCGCGATCTTGTCCAGCGCCGCTGCGACGGCGAAGGCGGCGCCGCCGCGACCAGCGTCATTCATGGCGTGCTGCTCGACCAGCAGCATCAGCTGCTGGATGGCCTGGAAGCTGTCGCGCCGGCCGTCGATGCCGCTGTCATCGAGCGGGCGCGCGTCGTCGCCGTTGCGGATGGGCTGGACCTTGCTGTTGTTCTCCTGGCCCGGCGCCCACGACGGCGGTAGGCCACGGCGGGTGGAGCCCCAGGGCACCGGGAGGTCGTCGGGGACCTGGGCGGAGGCGACAGAGGTTTGCGCGAGCAAGGCACCGAGGAGGAGTGACCCGATGAGCGTGCGCATGTGAGAAAGATACCCGGTTTTGCCGGGGATCTTCCGTGGGGTAAGTCACGGCAAACAGGTCACGGGTGACAGGCGACAGGCCACAGGGGATGAGGAAAGGTCGCAGGGGAGACGGAGCGGAGGGAACGGAAGAGCCTCCTCGAAGCTGCGCTTTCGAGGGGGCTCAGAAGGCGACGCCAATCCCGAGGTTCAGGTCGGCGTTGATGGCGAAGGCGTCCTTGTCGCCGACCGGGATGCCAGCCAGGACGTTGGTCTCGATGCGGAACGACATCGTGCTGCCGAGCGGCAGCGAATAGCCGGCGCCACCGCCCAGGTGCACCATGCCCTGCAGGGCGGTGTCACGCGTCGCGTCAGGATCGTCCTGCAGCGGCTTGGCCAGGTCCACGGTGTGGCGGATGTGGCCGAAGCCGCCGCCGACGTGCACATACAGGTGCGGCTTGTCCTGCGGTGCCAGGTTGCGGGTGAAGCGCAGGCCGCCCGAGATGGCCCCGGTGGCCGCCCGCTTGGTGTCTGCCAGCGTGATGACCTGGAAGCGGCCATAGACGCCGAAGATCGACTTCGGCGACAGCAGATAGCCGGCCTCGACCTGGACGTGGAACGGCGCCGGCGCGACGCCCGAGTTGACCTCGACCGCCTTGCCACCGTCCTCGGCGACCTCGAGGCCGCCACCGGTCAGCATGCCCGCACCCGACCCGGCGCCGACCGCCAGGAAGATGCTGCCGCCCTTCTTCGTGCCGCCGCCGCCCTTCTTGACCCCCATGCCGGGATCCTCGTCGTCGTCGCCACCGCCGCCGCCGGACAGCGGGTTCTCGTCGTCACCGCCACCGCCCGGATCGTCACCCACGCTGCTGCCGTCGGCCGCCAGGACCTCGACGATGTGCGGGCTGTCCTTGGCGCCCGAGCGCACCAGCGCCACGTCCTTGGCGTTGCGCGCCTCGATGTAGTAGTGCATGTAGCCGCCGCCGACCGCGCCACCCTTGACGGTCGCGGTCCACAGCCCACCCTCCCCGGCCTTCATGGGCAGGATGGTGAACTCGGCGACGCCCTGGGGCCGGTAGAACACCATGACCTTGGTGGGCGCGATCTCGGCGCCCATGCAGACCTCGATCTTGAGGTCCTTGCCCGCGGTCGCGGTGTCGACCGGGGTGTGCGTCACGCCTTCGCCCGCGGTCGAACAGTCCAGCGGCTGCGGCCCGGTCTTGGGCGGCGGCTTCCTGGGCGGCGGCTCCACGGGATCGCTGGGTCCGGTGCCCCCGCCACTGCCGACGCGGGCCTTGGCCTTGTCGAACACCTTCTGCACCTCGGGCGTGCGGTAGTCGACCGGGACCTGCGCGCTGGAGTTGATCTCCAGCGCCTTGACGAACTCGACGATGCCCTCGAGCTCGTCGTTGTTGCCGGCGATCTGCACGATGGCGAGGAACATGTGCGTCTCGGCCGCGATGGGGTGGCGCTCGAGCTTCGCCTTCCTGGCCATCTCGAGCGCCGCCTCCAGCTGCGTCTTGGCGCTGGGGAACTCGTTGAGGTCGAAGTCCTCCATCGCGGCGCGGTTCTTGTCGCGGATCTCCTTGACCTTGTCCTGCGCCAGCGCCAGCCGTGGCACCGCGATCATCGCGAGCACGATCAAGGCACGCGAGAGCGGGAGGTGAAACCGGGTCATGGTGCTTCCTTTCATTCGTCGCCTGGGATCGAGAACGCGTGGCCGGGAGTGGAGCGGCCGGCCTACTGGCTGGTGATCAAGAACTCTACGCGGCGGTTCTGCTCGCGGCCAGCATCGGTGCGGTTGTCGGCGATCGGCACCGACTCGCCAAAGCCACGCGCTTCCATGCGTGACGGGTCGATACCCTGGCCGATGAGGTAGGTGCGCACCGAGTTGGCGCGGCCCTGGCTGAGCTTGAGGTTCTTCGAATCGGAGCCCTGGGAGTCGGTGTGTCCCTCGATCCGAACGTTCATCTTCGGGAAATCTTTCAGGGCCTTGGCCACCTCGTTGAGCAGCCCGAACGACACCGGCTTGATGGTCGACTTGTTGGTGTCGAAGAAGATCTTCTGCTTGAGCTCGATCTTGTCGGCCTTGACCACGATGTTGACGTACTTCTGCGGGCAGCCGTCCGGGGTCGGCGCCGGGTCGTTGGGGCACTTGTCGATCGGCTGCGGATAGTCCGGGACCTTGTCCTTGTCGTTGTCGTTGTCAGGGCAGCCGTCGTCGTCCTCGAAGCCGTCCTTGTCCTCGGCCTCGTTGGGGCAGGCGTCGTTGGGATCGGACAGGCCGTCGTTGTCGTTGTCCTTGTCGGGACAGCCGTCGTCGTCCTCGAAGGCGTCCTTGTCCTCGGGATCGAGCGGGCAGCGATCGATGCCGTCGGCGAGGCCGTCCTTGTCGTTGTCGGACTCGGGGCAGCCGTCCTCGTCCTCGAAGTTGTCCTTGTCCTCGGGCTCCTGCGGGCACTTGTCGATGTCGTCGGTCAGCCCGTCCTTGTCGCTGTCGAGCAGCTCGACCACCACCGGCTTGGGCTCGGCGACCACGACGCCGGGAGCGCACTTCTCCTTGGGCGACTTGCGCAGCGCCTCCTTGGCGTTGGCGTCAGCGATGGCGAGGTGGGTCTTGGCGTCGAAGTAGTCGCCACGATCCAGCTCGTTTCCCGCGAAACGCACCGAGGCCTCGGCGGTCGCCAGCTCGACCGGCGCGCACACCTTGGCGCCGTTCTCCTCGGCCGAGCGGATCATGTCGCGAACACCGGCGGCCTTGCCGCGCAGCTCGGCGCCAGCGCAGCTGCCCAGCACCAGGGGGAGCAGCAGCGCGATCGAACGGAAACGTGTCACGGCTTCTCCGGGCGCAGATTCGAGGGCATCTCGTCGTCGTCACCGTCACCGATGGCGTCGGGGACCTTCTCTTCGCCAGTGAGGGGCACCTCGTCGGGTGACACGCCGTCGACCGGGACGCCGTCGCCCTCGCCACCCGTGGCGCGCTCCTGCGCCAGCGCGCGGGCGTCGTTGCCCTTGCGCTCGGCGAGGCGACCATAGTTCACCGCGACCTGGTAGTGCGCGTGGCCGGCCTCGACGCGGGCCTGACGCAGGTACAGCACCGCGAGTGTGTACTCGTACAGCGCGGTCTTGTCCGCGCCGGCGGCCTTGGCTGCGGCGACCGATGAGCTGGCGCGCCGGGTCACCTGGTTGATGTACTCGACCGGGCCGCAGCCGGCGCAGAGGCCGAGCAGGACGACCAGGCACAGCTGCGCACCCAATGAATTCCCACGCTTCACGGCAGCCAACCTACCAGCGGCGGCCGTGTCTGGTCAATCACGCCGAAGCCACCCGGCGCCCCCAGGTGAACAGCGACCAGGCCACGAACAGCAGGGCCGAAACCATGCCGGCGACCACCGCGATGAGGACATAGCCCAGCTTGACGCTGGACAGGGCCACGGCGCGACCCTCGTGGAACTGCTGATACGTGCCATAGGTGAACAGGCGTCCGCCCAGGATGATGGGCAGCAGCAGCATCAGCGCCCCGGCGCCGGCCAGGCCGCCGTAGAGATAGCGCTCCTTCTGGGCGCGCAGCAGGCGGGCGCCCAGGTAGAACGAGCCCAGGATGGCGCCCAGGTCGAGGGCCAGCACCAGGACCACGGTGAGCACCGGGACCGAGGTCGGGTTGACCAGGTACATCCAGCTCCAGGCCGGGTGGGCCAGGTAGCAGTAGGCCGCGACGGGCCAGAAGATCAGGGCCGCATACAGCAGCACCGCGACCAGCACCGGGCCCGACAAGGCGTCATCGCGCGCGCGCAGCTGCGCCCGTGCCGCCACCGCCAGCAGCAGCCCCGAGAGCAGGCCGAAGACGATGTTGACCGGGATGGTGACGACCGGCTCCTTCGGGGTGACGATAAACCAGGGTGCGGGCGGGCGCTACTTTTGCGGAGGGCGAGGGAACCGGGCGGCAGGGAACAGGCGGCAGGCGACAGGGACTGGGATCGGGAGGAGAAGGGCTCTTTGGAGGTGGGGGGCGGAGTGTCGGAGGGGGTGGCGCCGGTGCCGGGGTCGCGGGGGCCCTCGTTGAACTCGGCCTGGCGCAGGATCTCGGCGGCGGCGGCCAGGCTGAGGCGGGCGGCCGGCGGGGTGGCGCCGGGCGCGATGGGGACGGCGGCGGCCGTGGAGGTCGGGGTGGCGCGGGTGTCGGCGGCCGGGCCGGGGCTGGGCGTGGGCGGGCCCGGAGTGGCGATGGCGCCCGAGGTGGCGGTGCCGAGCAGGCCGGAGACCGCAACCATGGCGGTGTCCTCCAGGCTGACGCCGGGCAGCAGCGGGCGCTCGCCGGTGTGATCCTCGGGGCCGGGTGGCGCGACGTGCGAGGTCGCGGTGATCTCGCCGAGGTGGCCGACCGGTTCGGCGGGCAGCGGCAGCTCGGTGAAGGCGGGCGTCATCACGGTGGCCTCGGCGTCGTCGTCGGGGTCGTGGTCGTGGTCGTGGTCGTGGCCGCGGTCGTCGGCGGCAGTGGCGTGGTCGCGGGCGCCATCGTCGTGGTCGTCGTCGTCGTCGTCGTCGTCGCGCACGTCGATCTGGCCGGCCACGAAGGTCGCCGCCTGCGCCATGTGATCGAGCAACGACGGCGAGGTGGCCTGGTCGTCGAAGTCGCGCCGCGGCACCCCGTCGTCGGTGATCTCGGACGCGCTGCGCCGCGCGGTCGACGACTCCAGCGCGAACGCGGGCGACGGCGTCGGGGTGTGGTCGCGCGGGCGCTCGGGCGGCACGATACGCGCATAGGCCTCGAGGTAGCCGCGTCGAGTCGCGCTGGCGGGGTACAGCGCGCGCACCTTCTGGTACCCGGCCTGCGCCAGCGTGGCGGCGCGGCGCGCGTCACCGAGCAGCGTGATGACCTTGCTGGCCAGATCCCCGGCGTCGCCGGGCGAGAACAGCAGGCCGCTCTCGCCGTCGTCGATGACGTCCTCGATGGCGCTGGTGCGCGGCGCCACCACCGGGCGGCGACAGGCCAGGAACTCGAGCAGGCTGAGGGGCGCGGGGGCCAGCGGCGCCTCCTCGCCCTGCGGCACGTCGGGGGTGACGCATACGCTGGAGCGCGCGATCACGCGGGGCACCTCGGCGTGCTCCAGCGCGCCGGCGCGATCGACCGCCCCCGCCAGCCCGAGCTGCGCCAGCGCCGAGCCCAGCGAGGTCTCGAAGCCGGCGGCGACCGGGCCCACCAGCAGCAGGCGCGCGTCGGGCACCGCCGTGCGCACGGCCTGGAAGCCGCGCACCAGCAGGCGCACCGCGCGGGTCGGCGCGAAGCTGCCCAGCGCCAGCACCAGCGGTGGGCCGGGCACCCGGCTCTCCCAGTCGAACAGGTCGATGTCACAGCCCGGGACCACCAGGCAGGTGCGCTCGGTGTAGCCCTTGCGCGCCAGGTGGTTGCGATGGGCGCGGGTGCGCGCGATGAGCAGGTGGGCGCCGCGCTCGCAGCGCTCCAGGGCGGCGGCGTCGAACACCACGGCGGCGGCGGCGCCGCTGGCGCTGGCCGTGGGCTCGCTGCCGGTGGGCTCGAACACCACCTTGTAGCCGAGCTCGCGGGCGCGCTCGACGGCGAGGTCGCCGCCCACGATGTCGCGCGCGTGCACGACGTCATACTCGGCACCGTCGAGCTGGCGGTTGACGGCGCGCCGGAAGGCCTGGGCGCGCTCGCCGCGCGGGGCGTCGGCGGCCCCGACCGGGACCCGCAGCATGCGGGCGCGGTGGAAGCGCTCGACATAGCCGAGTTCGCCCGCCTTGACGGTCAGGCAGTCGACCTGGTGGCGCGTCGCCAGCGCGCGCACGAGCTGCACCAGCTCGACGCCACGGCGGTCGGGCGCGGGAGCCACCGAGAAGCTGACGATGAGGACGCGGGCCATGGCTCGCAGTTTTCGGCGCTTGGAAGCTTGCGCCGACGCCGAGGTTGGGATATTACCGCGTTCCGAACGAGCGTCCCAATTGATGCGAGCCCTGCTCGCCCCGCCTGCCTTGGAGGTTCCTGGTGAAGCAGCTCATCGCTTATCTGCTCGAGAACATGATCATCGATTTCCAGGGTGACATCAGCCTCGAGTCGGTCCGGGAGTTCCTTCGTGACGACGACAGCCGCGAGGCCCGCGCGCTGCTGAACAAGCTGGTCGAGGACGGTGGGGTGTCGGACATGATGATCACGCTGGCCGACTGCCTCCAGGAGAACCTGAAGACGACGATCAGCGACGACACCATGCGTGAGCAGATCCGTACTTACGCGGAGTCGTGACCAGAAGGACCTCCGTATCGGGGGCGAAGGCCCCCTGCCCTGCTCTGGTTCGCGCTGCTGGAGTACGTTCAGCGCCCCGCCTCGTGGTCGCCGCCGCCGCCGTCATCTTGGCGGTGTCCGTCACATCGCTCCCCGCCTGCTCCTGGCCTGCTGATCGACCTGTCGCGGCCGAGGTCCCGGCCCTGACCGTGGTCGCCACCGTGCCGGCCAGCGGCGCCGAGGGCGTGCCGACCGACGCCGTGGTCGAGCTCGGCTTCGACGCCTGGCCCGAGTCGCCGGTGCCCGGCGGGGTGGTGCGCATGACCGCGGGCGTGGTCGACGTCGGGGTCCAGCTCGAGGTCGACCTGGTGGGCCGCAAGCTGCGGGTAACCCCGGCCCGCTATGGCGAGCAGCCGCCGCGCCTGCTCGACACGCAGACCGGCTACACCGTGGTGGTGGCCCCGGCGCTGCGCGCGACCGGCGGCGCCACCCTGGCGGCCCCCTTCATCCTCAAGTTTCGCACCGGCGACGCCCCCGCTGGCCGCGCGACCCGGCCGACGCCCCGCTTCGGCGAGGTCTATGCCCTCGTCCTCGCCACCGCCTGCCGCGACTGCCACGCAGATTCTGCGCTCGATCTGTCGACCGAGGACGCCGCCTTCGCCGCCCTGGCCGGGCAGCCGACCCGGGTGGTCGCTGGCCACTCCGCGGGCAGCGGCCTGCTGCGCAAGCTGGTCGGTACCCCCGACACCGGCGGTGCGGCGCATTTGCCCTTGTCGGACGCCCAGTTGGCGCTGGTACGCGACTGGATCGATGCCGGCGCGCGACGCTAGAACGGCTGTACAATCCAGTTCGTATCATCGTGACTGCCGCATCGTATGAGCGTGGGGACGTGATGCCGAATCAGCAAGCTGGACGGCCAGCCGGCGCCGAGCTCCACCAGGTCTTCATGAAGTTCCCGGCGCCGCTGGCGCTGGTCAGCCTGGGTGGCGCCATGCTGATGGGCAACCTCGCGCTGGCGGAGCGCTTCGGCGCGGGCTGTGTGGTCTCCGACGGCGTGGCGGAGGCGGCCCGCAGCCAGGCCGAGACCTGCCGGATCAAGCTGCGCAGCCAGGACCGGGACGGCGTCATCGAGGTCGTCGCGCGCGCCATCCGGCTGCCCGGGCGACTGCTCCTGGTCCTCGAGACCAGCACACCGCCGGCCACGCTGGTGGAGCTCGAGCAGCTGCGCACCCGGATCTCGCAGCTGGAGCGACTCGCGGCCACCGACCACCTGACCGGGGCCTGGAACCGGGCCCACTTCGATCGCCTGATCGACGCCGAGCTGGCGCGCAGCCGGGCCACGCGACAGCCGCTGTCCCTGGTGCTGCTCGACGTCGACCACTTCAAGAAGATCAATGACGGCCTCGGCCACGCCACGGGCGACGCGGTGCTGCGCGAGCTGGTCACCCTGGTGCAGGCCCGCACCCGCGCGTCCGACGTCCTGTTCCGCTGGGGTGGCGAGGAGTTCGCTGTGCTGGCCTCGTCGGCCGGCTACCGCGGCGCCGAGCGGCTGGCGGACAACCTGTGTCGCGCCGTGGCGGCGCACCCGTTCCACCGCGTCGGCAGCGTGACCATCAGCCTGGGCGTGGCCGAGCGGCTTGGCGACGAGACCGCGGCGGCCTGGTTCGAGCGCCTCGACCAGGCGCTGTACGCGGCCAAGCAGGGCGGGCGCAACCGCGTCGTCGTCGACCGTCGCGGCGACTCTGACGTCTGGGCCGCCGAGACCGGCGCCTCCGCCATGCACCTCAGCTGGCAGGAGGCCTACGAGTGTGGTGAGCCCACCATCGATGCCGAGCACCGCGAGCTCTTCACGCTGGCCAACCTGTTGCTCGACGCCGCGCTGCAAGGCAGCGCGCGGCCGGCAGCGTTCCGCGACGCCTTCGCGACGCTCATCGAGCAGGTCGAGCGCCACTTCGCCGACGAGGAGGCCATCCTGGCGCGCCACCACTACGCCGCCCTCGAGCCGCACAAGCGCGCGCACGCCGGCCTGCTGCGGCGCGCACACCGCCTGATGGCGCAGGCCGAGGCGGGCGGCGTCTCGCTCGGCGCTGTGGTCGAGTTCCTGGCCCAGGACGTGGTCGCGCGCCACCTGCTCGCGGTCGATCGCGCCTTCTTCCCGCTGTTCGAGCGGGCCTGAGCGCCATGTCCGACACCACCCTGGCCGAGATGCAGGCGCTCTACCTGGTGGGCAGCGCGCTGTCGCGGGCCCCGGTTGGTGAGCTGCAGGTCGTCATCACCGAGCAGCTCAAGACCCTGCTGGGCGCAGCGGGGGTCGCCTCCGGCCTCTACCACCCCGGCGAGCGCTGTCTGCGCGTCACCCACGCCGCGCTCGACCCCGCCGTGGCCAGCGCCGTCGAGCGTGCCGTGGGCGCCGCGGGCCTGGCCGGGGTGCGCTTCCCGGTCAGCGATGGGCTGCTCGACGAGCTGCTGCGCACCCCCATCGACTACCGGCCCTCGCTGGCCACCGCGACGTTCGGTCTGCAGACCGAGCTGGTCGCCGCCATCACCCGCGAGCTCGGCGGCATTCACAGCTTCCTCGGCCTGGCCTACACCCTGGATCGGGAGCTCCTCGGGGTCTCGCTGGTGGCGCGGCGCGAGGGTCAGCCGCGCCCGTCGCCGGCGCTGCTGGGCGCGTTCGCCGAGATGGCGACGGTGTCGCTGCGCCGCGAGCAATCCGAGCTGGCGCACCACCGCGACAGCGCCGAGCGCGAGCGGCTGCTGGCGGCCATCGATCAGGTCGGCGAGTCGGTGATGATCACCAACCTCGACGGCAGCATCGCCTACGTCAACCCGGCCTTCGAGACGGTCAGCGGCTTCACCCGCGCCGAGGTGGTGGGCGAAAATCCCCGCGTGCTCAAGAGCGGGGTCCAGGACCGCGAGGTCTACCGCGACCTGTGGCAGACCATCATGAGCGGGCAGACCTGGCAGGGTCGCCTGGTCAACAAGCGCAAGAGCGGCCGGCACTACACCGAGGACGCCACCATCTCGCCGGTGCGTGACGCCACCGGCGTCATCACGGGCTTCGTCGGGGTCAAGCGCGACATCACCCAGCAGCTGGAGCTCGAGGCCCAGCTGCGCCAGGCCCAGCGCATGGAGAGCATCGGGCGTCTGGCGGGTGGCGTGGCGCACGACTTCAACAACCTGCTCTCGGTGATCCTGAGCTACACCGGCTTCGCCCTCGCCCGGCTGCCCAAGGGCGACGCCCTGCACGAGGATCTCCTCGAGGTGCAGCTGGCCGGCGAGCGGGCCGCCGCGCTGACCCGGCAGCTGCTCGCCTTCAGCCGCAAGCAGGTGCTGCGGCCGGTGGTCCTCGATCTCGGCCAGGTCCTGGTGGAGATGGACAAGCTCCTGCGCCGAACCCTGGGGGAGGACATCGAGCTCAGAATGGTGCAGGCGCCAGGGCTCGGGCTGGTCAGGGCCGATCCGGGCCAGCTCGAGCAGGTCCTGCTCAACCTGGCCATCAACGCCCGCGACGCCATGCCGCACGGCGGCCGCCTCACCATCACCACCGCCAACATCGAGCTCGACGCCGCGCATGTCGAGCGCCACCCGGGCGCCCGGCTGGGTGCCCACGTCATGCTGGCGGTGTCCGACACCGGCGTCGGCATCGACGAGCAGACCCAGCTGCGGATCTTCGAGCCCTTCTTCACCACCAAGGAGCTCGGCAAGGGCACCGGCCTCGGGCTGTCGACCGTGCACGGCATCGTGCAGCAGAGCGGCGGCAGCATCACGGTGACCAGCAGCCCGGGCCAGGGCGCGAGCTTCCAGATCTACCTGCCGCGCCACGGCTCGGGCGAGCGACCAGCGCAGCGCCGGGTGGAAAACCCGGTGGTGCCGGCCAAGCGCAGCGAGACCATCCTGGTGGTGGAGGACGAGGCCGCGCTGCTCGCGGTGGCGCGCAAGATCCTGGAGGCCGCCGGTTACCAGGTCCTGCCGGCGCACGGCGCCGACGAGGCGCTGGCGACCAGCGCCAGCTTCACCGGCCGCATCCACCTGCTCCTGACCGACGTGGTCATGCCGGGGCGCGGGGGCATGGCGCTGGCCCTGGCGCTGGCGGCGGCGCGGCCGGCGCTCGAGGTGCTGTACATGTCGGGCTACAGCGACGACACCCAGCTGCCCGCCGGCGTGGTCGCCGCCGGCACGCACTTCCTGGCCAAGCCGTTCACGCCCGAGGAGCTCCTGCGCAAGGTCGACGCGGTCCTGGGCCATCCTGCAGCGCAGATCGTTTGAGCTCAAACGATCCGCTCGGAGGCGGTATCATCGTCCCATGAGTCTGGCCATGACGGGCGGCGGAGCCGCGTACGAGTTCCGCTGGAGACGATGGGCGCTGCTCCGCGACTGCGTGGTGCATCACCTCGAAGACGACCAGCCGGGGAGCCGCTTCCCTCTCTTCTTCTTGATCGGGAGCGCGCTGGGCGGGCGCAGCCTGATGCTCTCGCCCGGTCCGCTGGCGAGCGAGCTGCGCCAGATCCAGGAGGGTATGCGCGGCCTCGGCGTCGAGGCGCTGATGCTCGGCCCCGAGACCGCGTCGGTGCTCTACCCCAGCATCCGCGGGGTCAGCGCGCCGCGACCGCTCAGCGAGGCCGAGCGCCGTGACGCCGGGGTGGCGGACAGCTCGAGCTCGCTCGCGGACCACTTCGGGGTCTTCTTCTCCAGCGCGCTGGAGGTCTGCCAGCGGGCGGAGGAGGCGCTGCTCCAGGTCGAGGTGATCGACCTGTGACCAGCGCAGGAGCGCCCTCCGAATCGTTCGCGCTCGGGCCACCTGCTTCCGCGTATGATCGAGGCGCCATGCCCAAGCCCCCGCACCGGCGCCCGACGGCCAGCTCCGCGATCATCGGCTTCATCGACCGCCCCGCCCTCGATCGGCTGCTGGTGCCCTGGGTGCCCGACGCCCAGGACCGGGCCTTCGTGCTGCGCTGTCTGCTGGACGAGGGACCTGCACACCACCGCGGCTCCAACTATGTGTTGCTGAGCCTGCTCGGGCAGCTGCTCCCGGACCCGGTCGAGGTCGCCCCCGGACCGTCGCAGGCGGTGCCCATGCGCCTGCCGCCGCACCTGGCTGGCGGCGACGACGCGGTCTTCCCCCTGCGCCTCCCCACCGCCATCCTGGAGCGCCTGGCGCCGCGCGACTCGCCAGCGTTCCAGGCCATGATCGACGCCCTGATCGACGGCCCGCCGCAGCACGCGCTGGCCAACGTCGCCATGGTCTGCCTGCTCAGCGCCTTGCTCGAGGCGCGCCGCCCGGAATGAGCCAGCTCGGTCCGGGGCTCGAGCAGGCCTTCCATGTGGCCGCCGGGGAGCTCGGGATGTGCAGCGCCGCCTGGCTGTTCGTCCGCGAGCTGGGCAAGGACGGCGACGCGCTGGTGGCGGAGCTGCGCGACGTGCTGGGGCGCAGCTATCCGGTGCTCGACGCGGTGGCGACCTGCTGGCTGGAGGGCCGCCGGGCGGCCAGCATCGACGTCAGCGCGGTCTCCGCGGCCTGCGCGGGCGCCAGCCAGCTGCTGGCCATCGGCCTGGAGACCAGCTTCCTCGACGCCCTGTTGCCCCGGCTCGAGGGCGTCGCGGTCTGGTTGCTCACGCAGAGCGCCTTCTCCGTCGACTGGGACCGAGTGCTGGCCAACTATCAGGGCCGGGTGCGCGGCGTCGACCTGGCCTCCTTCCAGCGACTGGCGGGCCGGCGCAGCACGCTGCTGGTGATGACCTACGGGCGCCGGGGCGAGCTCACCTTCACCAGCCCCGAGTGGCTTCGGGTGGTCGGCAGCGACGTGCGGACCCAGTTCCGCGCGGTGGTGGGCTGGGACGTCCTCGACGCTCCCATGCAGGTCTACCCGCGCTGGCTGGTCGAGGCCCCGTGCGCTGACTTCTCGCAGTATGTGGGCGCGCCGTGAGCAGCCCGCAGCTGGTGCTGCCCGCGCTCCTGGTCGTCACGCTGGTCGCGCAGGCCCTGCGCCCGGGGTGGCGCCTGCTCATCGTGACCGCCGGGGCGGCGCTGTCCTGTGCGGTGGCGACGCTGACCGGTACCGCGAGCACCACGGCGCTGTTCGCCGACGTGCCCTGGGACGTCATCGTCATGCTGGTCGCCCTCGGCCTGATGTCCCAGATCTTCGTCGCCACCCGCGTCTTCGGCATGCTGGCGGTGGCGTCGGCCCGCCGCAGCGGCGGTCGTCCGCGCACCCTCGTCGTCCTGTTCGCGCTCGTGATGTACGGTGTCAGCGGGCTGGTCAACAACCTGACCGCGCTCTTGCTGGTCCTCCCGGTCCTCCTGATCCTGCTCAGGTTGATGGCGGTCAGTCAGCGCTATGTGTCCTGGACGCTGGGGATCGTGCTGGTGGCGTGCAACCTCGGGGGTGCGGCCACCCCGATCGGAGACTTCCCCGCCATCCTGCTGCTGGGACGCGGCAGCATGACGTTCCCGGGCTACCTGACGGCGGCAGCGCCACCGACCCTGCTCGCGCTGCTGCTGATTCTCGCCGTGCTGGCCCTGGTCCGCCCCGAGCGCACCGTCCAGCAGTCGGCCGTCGCGAGGCGGCTGTCCCTGGCCGTGGTCGCCGCGCTGTACCGCAACACCCGGCTCGACTGGCGCCTGTTCGGTCCCATCTCGGCGCTGATGCTCGCCATGCTGGTGGCCTGGATGGTGGTCCCGGCGCAACGCATGGGGCCCGAGCTGATCTGCTGGCTGGGCGTCGGGCTGGCGCTGGCGCTCAGGCCGCGCGCCGGCGAGCAGCTGCTGCGCTCACGCGTCGATGTCGAGGCCGTGCTGTTCCTGCTCTCGCTGTTCGTGATGGTGGCCGCGGTGCGCCGCAGCGGTCTGTTCGAGCAGCTGATCCGCGGCCTGGAGGGTCTCCCCATCGGGGCCGGCGGCCAGCTCCTGGTGTTCCTGCTGCTGGCCGGCGTCCTGACCGGTCTGTTCTCGGCCGGGCCCAGCATGGCGGCGCTGCTCGACGTCGCCGAGTCGCTGGCGCAGCGGGTGCCCCCCACGGCGGTCTATGTCGGCCTGGCGCTCTCGGTCTGTGCCGGCAGCTCGCTGCTGCTGACCGCGGCGACCTCCGGCCCGATGGCGCAGATCCTGGTCGAGCGCGCCGAGCTGCGCGACCCCGAGGGCGCCCGGCTGCACTTCGGCTTCCTCGACTTCCTGCCGGTCGGGCTGCTCTGCTTCGCCGTCATCCAGACCGTGGCGCTGGCCTATGCGCTGGCGGTCCTGGTGCTGGCCTGATCGCGCGCCGGTGCGCTGGCCACGTGCACGGTCTGGGTCGGGAAGGCGAATGAGGAGCCGGCCTGCTCGACCACCTCCATGAACGCCAGCAGCACGTTCTGGCGCATCAGCTGAAACGCGCCCCAGTCCTGGGTCTGGAACCAGGCCATGACCTCGATGTCGAGCGAGCACGCCGCGAACTCCTTGAAGCGCACCACCACGGCGTCGGGCCAGATCTGCGGGTGTTCGCGCAGCACGCGCTCGAGCCCCTCCAGGACGGTGCGCATCTGCCCGGCCGTGGTCTCGTAGACCAGGCCGATGGTGCAGGCCAGCCGGATGCGATCGCGCGCCGCGAACGACTCCACCACCATCTCGTTGAGGCGCCCGTTGGGGATCGCCACCAGCGTACGATCGAGGGTGCGCACGCGCGTCGAGCGCAGCCCGATGGCCTCGACCGTACCCACCCGATCGTCGAGGCGCACGAAGTCACCTTCGCGAAAGGGCTGATCGATGCCGATCGAGAACGCACCGAACAGGTTCTCCACCGTCTTCTGGCCGGCCAGCGCCAGCACCAGGCCGCCGATGCCCAGGCCCGCGACCAGGCTGGCCACCGGGTAGCCCAGGGCCGACAGCACCGCGATGACCCCGATGACCAGCACCATGGCCTTGCTGACGCGCACCCCCAGGGGCACCAGCGCATGCGAGGCCGGGTGGGTCTTGGCCCAGACCGAGCGAGTGGCGGAGTGGCCGAGGACGCTGAGCCCGCGGAGCAGCCCCCAGAACAGGGCCACGAACAGCCCCAGCCGCGCGCCGCGCTCCAGCACCGGCTGCGCCTGCGCGGGCAGGTCGAGCAGCGGCATGGCGATGGCCAGCGCGGCGAGCGCGCAGCTGAAGTGAATCGGCCCGCGCAGCTGCAGCAGGAGCTCATCGTCCCACTTGAACTCCGTGCGCCGCACGATCTGGCGCAGCACACGGCGCGCGATCCAGCCCAGGACATGGCCCGCGATGAGCGCGCCCGCCAGCAGTCCAGCGAGCACCAGCCACTGGATGGTCTCAGCTCCCATCCAGATAGTTTGACCTCAAACGATCTCGCCGAACAGCCTTTTTCTCGGCCGTTCTCAGCTACCGGCGATCATCATCTTGGCGACCCGGAAGGTCGGGCACGCGGTCGAGGTGCGAAAGTCGAGGTCGTCGCCGACCAGGTCGATGCCACAGAGGATGGCCTCGAGGTTGGCGCTGATGGTGATCTCCGAGACCGGGTAGCTGAGCTCGCCGTTCTCGATCCAGAAGCCGTTGGCGCCGCGCGAGAAGTCGCCGGTCACGGCGTTGAAGCCGAAGCCCATCATGTCGGTCACGTAGAGGCCGGCCTCGGTCTGCTTGACGACCTCGGCGACCGGCGTCTTGCCGGTCTGCATGACCAGGTTGCTGGTGGTCACCCCGGGGGCGCCACCCACACCGCGGCCGGCCGAGCCGGTCGACTTGCGGCCCAGCTTGCGCGCGCTGTAGACGTCGCACAGCACGGTCTCGAGGATGCCGGCATTGACCACGGCCTGCTTGCGCGAGGGCAGCCCGTCGCCGTCATACGGGCGCGAGCCGGGGGCGCGCGGCAGCAGCGGATCGTCGACCACGGTCACCAGGGGCGACGCCACCTGGGCGCCCTCCTTGCCGATGAGGTACGAGCTCTTCTTGTAGAACGCCGTGCCGGTCACGCACGACACCAGCAGGCGCAGGATGGCGCGCCCGGCGTCGGGGTCGAACACCACCATGGCGTCGCGGGTGCCGATCTTGCGCGAGCCCAGCTTGGCCACGGTCTTGCGCGCGGCCTCGCGGCCGACGTGCTCGGGCTCCTCCAGCGCCGCCAGGAAGCGCGCCGCCGTGAAGTGGTAGCCGTTGCGCTTCTTGCCGCCCTCGTCATCGCACACCGGCTCGACCACCAGCGACTGGTAGGTGCCGCGATAGCCGCCCGAGAAGCCGCCCGAGGTCGCGAACGCCGAGGCGCCCACGGTGCGATCGTAGCTGGCGCCCTCGCTGTTGGTGACGCGCTTGTCGTAGTCCAGCGCCGCGCGCTCGCCGCGCACCGCGCGCCGCAGCGCCTCGGCGGCGTCCACGCTCAGGGTGGCGTCGTCCCACAGCTCGAGGTCGGGCAGCGCACCGCGCGCCAGCTCGTCGTCCGCCGGCAGCTCGTTGAGCTCATCGGGCTCGCTGAGCTGGGCCAGCGCGACCGACTCGCGCACGAAGGCCGCGAACGCCGCCGGCGTGAAGTCGCTGGTGTAGGTCACCGCCGAGCGGTGGTCCTTGAACACCCGCAGCCCCAGCGCGCGCGAGCCGGCCTCGTGGACCATCTCGGGCTCGCCCATGCGGACCTTGACCGACAGCTCGGCGCCGCTCTGCACGATGGCCTCGACGGCGTCGGCGCCGGCCTTGCGCGCCTGCTCGACCGCCGACTCCGCCAGTGCCTTCAGCTCGGGGACCTCGTCGCGCATCAGCCTGCCTTGGTGCCGCCCACGGTGATGGCGGCGATCTTCACGGTTGGCGTACCCACCCCGACGGGGACCGACTGGCCGTCCTTGCCACAGGTCCACATGCCGTCCGACAGCTCGAAGTCCGAGCCGACCATGGTCACCTTGGTCAGCACGTCGGGGCCATTGCCGATCAGGTTGACGCCCTTGAGCGGCGCCGTGATCTTGCCGTCCTCGATCAGGTAGCCCTCGGTCAGCGAGAACACGAAGTCGCCGTTCGAGATGTTGACCTGGCCGCCCGAGAAGCGCTTGGCGAAGACGCCGCGCTTGACCGATCTGATGATCTCCTCGGGCGTGTGCTGCCCGGGCATCAGCAGGGTGTTGGTCATGCGCGGCAGCGGCGCGTGGCGGAACGACTGCCGGCGCCCGTTGCCCGAGGGCTTGCGCTTGAAGTGGCGCGCCGAGATGCGGTCGTGCATGTAGTCGACCAGGATGCCGTTCTCGATCAGCGTGTTCTTCTGCGGCTCGAAGCCCTCGTCGTCGACGTTGATCGACCCGCGCGAGCTCGGCAGCGTGCCGTCGTCGATCACGGTGCACAGGTCGCTGGCGACCCGCTTGCCAATCTGACCCGAATAGTTCGAGGTCTCTTTCCGATTGAAGTCGGCCTCGAGGCCGTGGCCGACCGCCTCGTGCAGCAGGATCCCGGAGTCGGCCGGCCCCAGCACGACCTCCATCTCGCCCGCCGGCGCGTCCACCGCGTCCAGCATGGTGATGGCGATGCGGGCGGCCTCGCGACCGTGCGCCTCGGGCGTGTGCAGCACCTCGTCGAAGTACTCCATGCCGTAGCGCCCGCCGCCGCCCGACGAGCCGGCCTGGCGCTTGCCTGCCGACTCGGCCACCGCGCGCACGCCGAAGCGCACCAGCGGCAGGGTGTCGCGCGCCAGCCGGCCGTCGGAGGTCACGACCAGGATCTCCTTGAGCTCCTCGCTGACCGAGCACTCGACCTTGACGATGCGCGCGTCGTACGCGCGCGCGGCGCGGTCGGCCCGGCGCAGAAGCTCCAGCTTGCCCTGCGGCGAGGCGTCGATGGTCGGCAGCCCGACCGGGTAGAAGTCGGCCACCGCGATCTGGGCCGGCACCGCCACCGGCGCGGCGCCGCCGCCGGCCGCGATCTGCCCCGCGGTCCGCGCGGTGGCCAGCATGCGCTCCTGGGTCAGCTCCTCGGTGTAGGCGTACCCGGTGGCGTCACCCTTGAGCACGCGCACGCCGAGGCCCAGCGTGATGCCGCGCCCGACGTTGCGCACGCGCTCTTCCTCGTAGACGAAGTCGGCCGAGGCCCGGTACTCGAAGTAGAGGTCAGCGTAGTCACCGCCGCTGGCCAGCGCCGCGCTCAGCAGCTGCTGGGCGATGGCGGCGTCGATGGCC
This sequence comes from Deltaproteobacteria bacterium, assembly GCA_020853705.1. Classification (GTDB taxonomy): domain Bacteria; phylum Myxococcota_A; class Polyangia; order Haliangiales; family JADYYK01; genus JADYYK01. The sequence continues at coordinate 5,493 of JADYYK010000271.1, read as the reverse complement.
GCGGGACCTGTGGGCGCGAACGGAGCACGTGCGGCGAGTGTCGTCATGGGAACCTCTGAGAGCTGATGCGACGGGGGAACCGGGCGTTACGCGCCGCGGGTGAGGCTCAGGTGTTGGGGCGGCCCGGCAGGTCGGCCAGCACGGCCTCGGCGGCCTTGACGGCCTCCGCGATGTTGGCCTCGTCACCACCCAGCCACAGGCGCCCGAAGGCGCCGAAGGTGATGACCTCGAGCAGCGAGATGTCAGCGGCCTTCTCGGCCTCGTTGGCCGCGATGGCGGCGTAGCCGGCGGGGTGGACCTCGAGGATGTACAGCGTCTGGCTCTCGCTGAGCATGTCGCCGTGGCGCATGCGGTTGATCAGCGCGGCCTGGTGACCGTCGATCCCGGTGATGGTCTGCGAGGTCATCACCCTGGGCCTCAGCCGATCCTCCAGCTTGAGCCCGAGCCGCTCCAGCATGGCCTCGCCGGCGCTGCGGATCTCGCCCTGGTCGAAGTGGTGCAGCTCGAGCAGGCCGTAGGCGCGCTCGACGATCTGCATGCCCGGGATGGCGCGCGTCTTCTTGAGCGCCACGTCGGTCAGCTCGTTGATGGCCATGCCAGGCGCGATCTCGATGAACAGCGAGGCCTGCTGCTCCAGCGGCAGGAACCCCGCCGCCACGGTCTGCAGAAAGCCCGCCAGCTGCGGCTGCAGCACATCGATGTAGCTGAAGGTCCGGAGTTCCATCGCGGGCACGTTACCTGCGCCTCCCGCCGGGGGTCAATGGCCGCCCACCAGGATCGCGCCGGGGCCCGCCGCTGCCCTCCGGCCGTCCGGGGCGACCAGGGCGACCGGGGCGCTCCGAACGCTCGGGCCGACCGGGGCGTTCCAAACGCTCGGGGCGACCGGGGCGCTCCGAACGCTCGGGGCGACCGGGGCTGACCTGTGACGGCTTGCTCGGCAGGGCCGGCCGCCCCTTGGGCGACAGCTTGGCCCGCGGCGCCCCCTCGGGCCGCCCGGAGGGCCGGTCGCCGAAGGGCCTCGTGCTCGTGCTCGGCCTCGTGCTCGTGCTCGGCCTCGTGCTCGCGCTCGGCCTCGCGCTCGGCCCCGGCCCCGGCCCCGGCCTCTTCTTGCTCCTGGCCTTCCCCGCCGCCTCGATGGCGTCGGCATCCTCGCCGCGCCCCGCCGCCGCCAGCCGCTTCAGATGCGATACCTCGGCATCCGTCAGCGGTCGCGACTCCCCCATGCGCAGTCCGTAATAGTTCAGCCCCGCGAAGCCGATCCGGGCCAGCTTGAGCACGTCATGGCCGATGGCCTCGGCCATCCGGTGGATCTGCCGCGAGCGCCCCTCGCGAATCGTGATCTGCAGCCAGGTGTGGTGCAGCGTCTTGGACTCCTCATCCGGGATCAGATCGACCTCGGCCGGCGCCGTCACCGCGCCGTCGTCGAGCTTGACGCCCACGCGCAGGCGCTCGATGTCGGCCGTCGCGACCTTGCCCTTGAGCTTGACGTGGTAGGTCTTGTCGACCAGCCCCTTGGGGTGCAGGAGCCCGAACGACAGGTCACCGTCGTTGGTGAACAGCAGCACGCCCTCGGTGTAGTAGTCGAGCCGCCCCACCGGCACCAGGCGCGCCGCCAGATCGTCGGGCAATAGCTCCATCACGGTGCGCCGCCCCTGCGGATCCGCGGTCGTCGTGACATATCCCTTGGGCTTGTTGAGCATCCAGTACAGATGCTCCTCCGGGCGCACGCGCCGGCCGTGCACGGTGACCGCGTCCCGGGCCGGGTCGACCTTGGTGCCCAGCTCGCTGGCGACCTTGCCGTTGACCTTGACCACACCCTCCAGCATCAGCTTCTCGGCGGCGCGCCGCGAGGCCACCCCCGACTGCGAGAGAAAGCGCTGCAGCCGGACCAGCCCGGCGTCGTCCTTGTCGGAGTTCTGGCTCAACTGCTATCCCTCTGTGCCCGATCCGGACACCGCGTCAACCGCTTCGGAGGCCACCGCATCATGCTCGGCGCGCTCGGCGGCGCCCGCGGCCCCGGGCACCCCAGCCACCTCGCCGGCCTCGCCCACCGCCGCGCCCCCGCCCTCGCCCTCGCCCAGCTCGGCGTCGAGCGCCTCCACCTTGGCCGCCGACTCCTGCGACAGCTCGTGGAACTCGCGCAGCGTGGGCATGTCGCGCAGATCCTTCAGGTTGAAGAACTCCAGGAAGTGCTTGCTCGTCCCGTACAGCATGGGCCGCCCGGGCTCCTCCTTCTTGCCCAGGATGCGCAGCAGATCGCGCTCCATCAGGAGCTTGAGCACGGCGCCCGAATCGACGCCGCGGATCTCGTCGATCTCGGGCCGCGTGATGGGCTGCCGGTAGGCCACGATGGCCAGCGTCTCGAGCTGCGGGCGCGACAGCCGCACCGGGCGCGCCGCCAGCACCTTCTGCACCCAGGCCGCGCTGTCGGGGTGGGTGCGCAGCTGCCAGCCACCCGCGACCTCGGGCACCACGATCCCGCGCCCCGCCGAGGCCTCGGCCAGCGACGCCAGCGCCTCGCGCACCGGGTCGGCCTTGCGCAGCCCGAGCAGCGACTTCAGCGCGTCGACCGACAGCGGCCGCTCCGACACGAACAGCAGGCTCTCGATGATGGCGCGCAGCCGCGGCGCGTCCGAGGCCACGTCGACCACGTCGTCGTTCGACGGCGGCGGCTCCAGGCCGCCCTCGACCACGTCCGCGACCGGCGGATGCTCGAGGCCCTCCGCGGCCACGGCCTCGGGCCCGCCTTCGATCACGTCGTGCGCCGCCGGGGGCGGCCCCGACTCGGTGTCACCGCCGCCGGGCGCCGACTCGTCGAACTCGACCGCTGCGCCGGTTTCGGCCTCGGGCTTGTCTGGATGGTTCACTTGTAGTCGTCCTCGGGCAGCGGGCTGGGCAGCGGCGCCGTGCCGCCATCGGCCACCGAGGCCGGGCGACACAGCAGGATGGAGCCACGGTCCTCGACCTGGCGCAGCTCGAGCAGGTGCAGCCTGGTCATCTCCAGGATGGCCAGGAAGGTGATGACGACGTCATACCGGGTCAGCTCGACCTCCTGGTCGGGCTTGCCCGGGTCGATGCCGAAGCAGGCCTCGAAGGGCAGCTCGTTCTCGGCCGCCAGGCGGTCGGTCAGGGCGTGGATCTTGTCGGTGATCGAGATGCGATCGACGACCACGTCGTGGGCCAGCTTGATGCGCGCCTTCTTGAGCACGCCCTCGAAGGCCTCGATCAGCTTGTGCACGCCGATGGGGAGCAGCTCGGCCTCGGCCGGCTCGACGCCGACCACCGGGGCGCGCCGCGTCCACACGTTGCGACCGACCACCGGGCGCTCGCCCAGCTCGCGCGCGGCCTCCTTGTACTTCTGGTACTCGAGCAGCCGCTTGATGAGCTCGCCGCGGGGGTCGAGGTCCGACTCGTCGAGCTCGCCGTCCTCGGTCAGCACCGGCTGGTTGGGGTCGGGCGGCAAGAGCTCGCGCGACTTGATGTAGGCCAGCGTGGCCGCCATCAGGAGATATTCGCCGGCGACGTCGAGGTTCAGGGTCTGCATCAGCGCCAGGTGCTCGAGGTACTTCTCGGTGATGAAGGCGATCGGGATCTCGAGGATCTCGAGCTCGTGCTTCTTGACCAGGTGCAGCAGGAGATCGAGCGGCCCCTCGAAGACGTCGAGCTCGACCTGGACGCCGTCGCTCACAGCACGCCCCGCAGCGAGTGCGCCAGCGCCGGGTAGAGGCCGGTCACGTCGGCCCCGAACTGGAACATCTTGTGCGCCGGCCACAGGAAGATCTTGCTGGCCGGGGTGAACATCAGGGCGGCCAGGATCATGAAGCTGTAGGGCGCCAGCTTGTCCATCAGGCGCGACACGCTGCGCGGCGTGAAGCCGACGATGACCGCGGCGCCATCCAGCGGCGGCACCGGGACCAGGTTGAAGAACATCAGGGTGTAGTTCAGCGTGATGAGCATCAGCAGCGCGTTGGCCAGCTCGAGGTTGCGGATGAGCCCGGCGTGCGCCGCGCCCAGGGTGATGAGCAGCACCAGGGTGCCGAACAGGAAGTTCATCATCGGCCCGGCCAGCGCCACGAACATGTGGCCGACGTGCATGCGGAAGCGCCGCGACAGCGCGGCCGGGTTGATCTGCACTGGCTTGCCCCAGCCGAAGCCGATGTGGGCCCCGTAGCCCGACATGGCGCTGAGCACGAAGCCGCCGATGGGCAGCATGTAGGTCCCGATCGGATCGGCGTGCACCAGCGGGTTGAGCGTCACGCGCCCCTGGTAGCGCGGCAGCGAGTCGCCCAGCCGGTCGGCCACGAAGGCGTGGCCGAACTCGTGCACCGCGATCGACAGGATCAGCGAGATCATGCCGACGACGAGCTGGCGGATGACTTCTGGGTTCGACAGCAAATCCAAGGTCCGCGCATTATGAGTGGGGGAATCGTGAGGATCAACGCGAATTTGCCCGTGTCCTGGCGCCGTGGTAGCGGATGAGGATGGAGCTCGACCGCGCCATCGACCTCTTCATCGATCACATCAAGATCGAGAAGGGGCTGGCGGCGCACACGGTGACCGCCTACGCCACGGATCTGGCCAAGTTCAGGGCCTTCTGTGGCCGCCGCGGCCTGGGCGACACCGACGCGGTGGCCCAGACCGACATCCTGGGCTTCCTGGTCGAGCTGGCCGGCGCCCGCCTGTCGGTGCGCTCGCAGGCGCGCAACCTGGTGACCTTGCGGCAACTCTTCAAGCACCTCGCCGCCGAACGGCTGCTGGCGCGCGACCCCACCCAGGAGATCGAGCTGCCCCGCCTGACCCGGCGCCTGCCCGAGGTGCTGCCCTTCGCCGAGGTCGAGCGCCTGCTGGCCCAGCCCGGTGACGCCACCGCGCTGGCCCTGCGCGACGCCGCCATGCTCGAGCTCTTGTATGCCACCGGCCTGCGCGTCAGCGAGCTGACCCAGCTGAAGATGCGCGACGTCAACCTGGAGGCCGGCTTCCTGATGACCTTCGGCAAGGGCGGCAAGCAGCGCGTGGTGCCCCTGGGCGACGCCGCGCGCGACCGCGTGCAGCGCTACCTCGACGAGGCCCGCCCCGGCCTCGACGCCGGCCGCGGCGCCGACGCCCTGTTCCTGACCGCGCGCGCCGCCGCCATGACCCGGCAGGGGTTCTGGAAGCTCATCAAGCGCTACGCCTACCAGGCCGGCATCACGCGCCCGATCTCACCGCACAAGCTGCGCCACTCGTTCGCGACGCACCTGCTCGAGAACGGCGCCGACCTGCGCGCCGTGCAGGCCAGGCTGGGCCACGCCGACAGCGGGACCACGCAGATCTACCCCCACGTCACCCGCGCGCGGCTGGCGGAGATCCACCGCAAGCACCACCCTCGCCCGTAGGGCGAGGGTGTCCGGCTCCGATCCCCCCGCGCCCGTAGGGCGAGGGTGTCCGGCTCCGATCCCCCCGCGCCCGTAGGGCGAGGGTGTCCGGCTCCGATCCCCCCGCGCCCGTAGGGCG
>JADYYK010000270.1 GCA_020853705.1 Deltaproteobacteria bacterium | reverse complement strand
TGGGGCCTGCTACCCGGCGCTCCGGCGCTTACCGGGACGGGACTCTCACCCGTTGGAAATGCGCAGTTCGAGACGAAGCAATCCAACCCGGGAAGGGTCAGCTGCTTCGCCTCTTCACGACGCGACACGCGCCCATGGTAGCAGGCTCGATGATGTTGACGGCGGCGCTGCCAGCGTCGACCCTGTCGGGATGAAGACGCGTCTCGGCATCGTGTTGCTCGGTCTGCTCGCTGGCTGTGGTGGCGCACACAATGCAGCCTCATCCGCGGCCGCGCCGCCCACCCCGGTGGCCGCAGCCACGCCCGCGACGGCGGTGACCGAACCGCTGCCCGCCGACCCGGCCGGGCCCGGGGACGCCGCCGCGGCTGCCGACCCCGCCGCCGCCACGCCGCCCGACGCAACCGCGGCCCCCGACGCCCCTGCCGACGGCGTCGGCGTGGGCCAGCCCGGCACCATCGCCTACGGCTCGCGCACCGTCGCCGGCCCGGGCGGCAGCGCCAAACCCAGCAGTCCGCCCGTCGCGGCGGTCGTCCCCGGCGCGCCCGAGGTGCGCGGCTCCCTCGACAAGGAGCTGCTCCGGCGCATCGTGCGGCGCCACCTCACCGAGTTGAAGTTCTGTTACGAGAAGGAGCTCACCCGCAACCCGGGACTCCGGGGCCGGGTCACGCTGCAGTTCACCATCGCCCCGACTGGCGCCGTCGCGGCCTCGCTGGTGCAGTCCACCACGCTGGGCAACCCCCTGATCGAGCAGTGCTTCGCCGCCGCGGTGCGCCGCTGGGAGTTCCCCAAGCCCGCTGGCGGCGTCGTGATCGTCACCTACCCCTTCGTGCTCGAGAACGGCGCCAGGTAGCCCGCCCCTGCAGCGGCCTCACCCCGCACAGGGCTCCGCATGCACTACAGTGGAGCGATGCCCTCGCTCACCGAGATCCGCGCCCTCGTCGCCGCACAGCCCAAGCCCGTGTGTGTCGCGCTGACCCCGTTCGAGATCATCGACGCCGACCCCGAAGCTGGCTTCGTCAAGGTCGAGTTCGCCGCACAGCCCGCGTTCCGCAACCACTTCGGCAACATCCAGGCGGGCTTCGCGGTCGCGATGCTCGACGTGCCGCTGTCGATCGCGGCCTTCCTGAAGCAAGGCAGCTGGCTGCCGACGGTCGAGATCAAGACCAGCTTCCTCAATCCGGCTCGCATCGGCACCTGCATCGCGGAAGCCCGCGTCCTCAAGGCGGGCAAGAGCCTCGCCTTCCTCGAGGCCCGCCTGTGGGGCGCCGACGCCCAGCTCGCCGTGCACGCGACCGCGACCGTCGCCATCCGCCCCTCGTGACGGCCGCTCCCGCACTTTGAGCCCGCCACAAGGCGCCCCGACGCGTTACCATGAGGCATGAGCCAGCCGCCAGGCTATCCGCCCGGTCCTCCCTATGGCCCACCCGGGGCGCCGCCCGCAGGTCAACCCCACGGCCAGCCGCAACAGGGCCAGCCACAGCAGGGCTATCCGGCTCCGCAGCCGCAGTATGGCCAGCCGCCGCAGGGCTACCCGGCGCCGCAGCAGCCGCAGTATGGCCAGCCGCCGCAGGGCTACCCGCCGCCACAGCCGTACCCACACCCGCAGGGCATGCCAGCGCCACCACCGCCACAGTACGGACAAGCGCCGCAGGGCTATCCTCCGCCCCCGCCGCCGCCGCAGTACGGGCAAGGCTATCCTCCACCGCCGCCGCCGCCGCAGTACGGGCAGCAGCCCTACGGCTATCCGCCCCCGCCACCGCCGCCCTACGGTCAGCACCCGCAAGCGGCAGACGACTGGAAGTGGAGCTACTCGCGCTACGTCGGCGTGATGTACGGCCCCATCCCGGTCGGTCTCATCGTGGTGGGGATCGGCTTCATGATCTACTTCGGCAGCAAGTGATCCGCGGCCTCGGCGTCGGCCTGGTGCTGGTGCTCGCGCTGACCGACCCGGCGCGGGCACAAGCAGGCGGCACCGACCCGCTCGACGGCGCGGATGGACAGTTCCGAGGCCCTGGCGAGACCGCGCCCAGCCCGCTGCGCCTCGGCGCCGGTCCACCCAGCGTGAAGCTGGCACCGCCGGGCCTGCTGCGCGGCCAGGACAGGGCCGCCGTCGAGCGCTTCTTGCCGCGTCTGCGCGACTGCTACCGTCGGGTGCTCGAGCAACAGCCCGGCAAGGCGGGCGCCGGCGTCGCCACCCTGCACGTCGCCGCCGACGGGCGCGTCACCGACGTCAAGGTGGTCGGCCTGGAGTGGCTGCGCGGCTGTCTCAACGGCCTGCGCACGGTGCGCTTCCCACCCGACGATGGCGCGAGGGAGCGCGACCTCGAGCTCGGCCTCACCGTGGCCCCGCCCTGGCCCGCCGAGGTCGACCAGGCCTTCGCCAGCAAGCGCGACGACCTGCTCGCCTGCATGGACCGAAACCCCGGCAAGCCTCCGCGGCCCCAGGTCGGCGGTGTCAACCTGCCAGGGCCGACCACGGTGACCGTCACCTTCACCATCACGGCCAAGGGCAAGCTGTCGGGCGTCTCGGCCAGAAGCCCCACCGCCAGCGCCGCCGCCCGCTGCGTCAGCAAGGTGGTGCGCAAGCTCATCATCACCTTGCCCGACCCTGCGCCGCGCAAGCTCACCGTGAGCTATCCGATCGACTGGGTCGCCCCGTCACGCCAGCCCCACCCGACGATGGGCGGCAGCCCCTGACGACGGGCCGCGCCGACACGCGGCTTCAGCCGTGGGGGCGCGGTCTGCGCTGGGCGAGAGAGCTCGACAGACCGGCCAGGTAGGCGTGCAGCTCGGCGAAGTCCCGGGTGCGGACGCCGAACGCGGGCGGATCGGACCAGGCACCGGTGCCGCCAAGCACGAGCTCGACACCGGCGTCGGCGGCGGCGGGCCCCACCAGCCCCAGCCAGGTCGACAGCCGGCCAGGATCGGACGAGAACGCCGAGGCCGAGGCGGCCACCAGGGCGAGCTCGCCGCGACCGAGCGCGGCGACCACCTCGCTCGCGGGCGTGGCGCGACCAGCCCAGCGGGTCTGCCACCCGACCTCGCGCAGGCACAGCTCCGCCATCGACAGCCCCAGCGTGTGGTCATCGCCCTCGACCGTGACCAGCAAGGCGCGCGGCGCCGTCGGCGCCACCAGGATGGCGTCGGACACCCGGGCCAGCCCTCGCGCCAGTCGATCCGACGCGGCGTGCTCCTGCATGACATCGATGCGACCGTCCTCCCAGCGCCGGCCGAGCTCGCGCACCAGCTGGCCCACCACGCCGAGGGCCCGGTACCAGGCGCCCGCACGTGCGCGCGCCAGCAGCAGCAGCCCTTCGATCTCGTGGCTGTCGCTGCTGGACAGCACGGCCGCGAGCCAGCGCTCGAGCTCGCCATCGGCCGAGGCCTCGCCGTCGACCCGCTGCGACCCCAGCAGCCGCTCGACATCGGCGCGGCGGAAGCGCCGATGTCCGCCCGCGGTGCGCACACAGGGCAGCGTGCCGTCGTCGGACCAGCGCTTGATCGCGGTCGGCCCGACCCCCAGGAGCAGCGCGGCCGCGGTCGTGGAGAGCAGCTCGTCCATGGCGACAGCCTAGACGAATCAGACGATGACGACAAACCAAATGGTCGATTAAGACGATTTATTATTGCACATCCGTCCTAATCGACTATCTTGCCTCTCATGATTGGAATCCAGCTGGCCGAGCTCGGCGTGGTGCCCCAGCCCCTGCTGCGGTTCGGCATCCGGCGCATCGTGCGCGATCGACTGCACGCCGAGCAGCGCCGACACACAGATCGCGAGCAGGCCCTGGACCGCTTCGTGGCCGCGATGGCCGACAGCCCCATCGCGCTGTCGCCCCAGGCCGCCAACGCCCAGCACTACGAGGTGCCGCCCGCCTTCTTCGAGGCCGTGCTCGGCCCCCAGCTGAAGTACAGCTCGGCGTTCTATCCCCCTGGCGTGTCCCGCCTGGCCGATGCCGAGACCGCGATGCTCGACCTGACCATGGCGCGCGCCCAGCTGGCCGATGGCCAGCGCATCCTCGAGCTGGGCTGCGGCTGGGGCAGCCTGACCCTGGCGATGGCGCAGCGCTTCCCGGGGGCGGACATCGTCGCGGTGTCGAACTCGCGCCCCCAGGCCGAGTTCATCAGGCTGCGGGCGACGGCGCGCGGCCTCAGCAATGTGCGCGTGCTGACCTGCGACATGAACGCGTTCGCACCGCCGCCCGCCAGCGGGCGCTTCGACCGCGTGGTCTCGGTCGAGATGTTCGAGCACATGCGCAACTGGGCCGCCCTGCTGGCGCGCATCAGCGGCTGGCTGACCTCCGAGGGTCGACTGTTCCTGCACGTGTTCGCGCACCGGAGCTTCGCGTACAGCTACGAGCTCGACGGCGACGACGACTGGATGGCGCGCCACTTCTTCACCGGCGGCATGATGCCGTCGGTCGATCTGCCGCAGCGGGTCGCGTCACCGCTCACGACCGTGCAGACCTGGACCCTGCCCGGGACGCACTATGCGCGCACCGCCGAGGCGTGGCACCACAACCTGCTCGGGCATCGCGCCGAGCTGCTGGCGCTGTTCACGCGCGAGCTGGGCGCGCGCCCGGCACGCCGCATGTTCGAGCGCTGGGGGATCTTCTTCCTCGCCTGTGCCGAGCTGTTCGGCTACGCCGCCGGCCAGGAGTGGGTGATCGCGCATCACCTGCTGGCGCCGCGGCGGGCAGGACAGCCGTGAAGATCGCCATCGTCGGGTCGGGGATCTCGGGGCTGACCTGCGCGCACTACCTGGCCCGGCGCCACGAGGTGGTGCTGTTCGAGTCCGACGATCGCGCGGGCGGCCACACCAACACCGTCAACGTGCGCGAGGGCGAGCGACCGATCCCGATCGACACCGGCTTCATCGTCTTCAACACCCGCACCTATCCGGGGTTCGTGCGCCTGCTCGGCGAGCTCGGGGTCGCGTGGTCGCCCAGCGACATGAGCATGTCGGCGCGCAGCGAGCAGCGCGACTTCGAGTACGCCGGCCACTCCCTGTCGGCGCTGTTCGCGCAGCGGCGACGCCTGCTCGATCCCCGCTTCCACCGCATGGCGCTCGACATCGTGCGCTTCTATCGCGAGGCGCGCGAGCTCCTGGACGCTGGCCCCGAGGAGCCGCTGCTCGGCTGGGTCACGCGCCGCGGCTACTCGCGCGCGTTCATCGAGGATCACCTGCTGCCGCTGGTGCGTGCGGTCTGGTCCGCCAGCCGCGCGGGCGCGGAGGGCTTCCCGGCCCGGACCTTCGCGCGCTTCTTCGACAACCATGGCTTCCTGCGCGTGCAGCGCGAGGTGCAGTGGCTGACGATCTCGGGCGGCGCACGCAGCTATGTCCGCGCCATCCTCGCCGGGCTGCGCGGGCAGGCGCGGCTCGGCGACCCCGTGCTGAGCGTCCGTCGCAGCGCTGACGGCGCCCAGGTGACCAGCAAGCTCGGCGGGTCCCAGCAATTCGACCACGTCGTGCTGGCGTGCCACTCCGACACCGCCCACGCGCTGCTGGCGGATCCCTCGCCGCTGGAGAGCGAGCTCCTGTCCGCCTTCCCGTACCAGCCCAACCAGGCCGTGCTGCACACCGATCAGACGCTGATGCCGCGCGAGCGCCGCGCGTGGGCGTCGTGGAACGTCCACCTCGACGGCGAGGCCAGCGGCGGCGCGCGCCTGACCTACTGGATGAACCGGCTGCAGCCGCTGGGCGCCACGCGCGAGTACTTCGTGACCTTGAACAGCCCCTCGCGCATCGCGCCCGCCAGCATCCTCGGGCGCTTCGACTATCGCCATCCGGTGCTGACCCCGGCCGGGATCACCGCGCAGGCGCGGCACGCGTCCCTGATCGACCACCGCTCCACGTCGTACGCGGGCGCCTACTGGGGCAATGGCTTCCACGAGGACGGCGTGGCCAGCGCCCTGCGCGTGTGCGACCGCCTCGGGGTGCAGCCATGACCTTCAGCGCGATCTACCACGGTGCCGTCACGCACACCCGCCACCTGCCGCAGCCGCACCAGTTTCGCTACCGCCTGTACATGCTGTACCTGGATCTCGACGAGCTGCCCGGCCTGGCGCTGGCGCCGCTGTTCGGGCTCGAGCAGCTGCGCCCGATGTCGTTCCATCGCCGGGACTACCTCGGCGATCCGCGGCGGCCGCTGGCCGAGTGCGTCAAGGACCGCGTCGAGGCCGCGCTGGGGCGGCGACCCGGCGGCGCGGTGCGGCTGCTGACCCACGTGCGCACCCTCGGCTATGTGTTCAACCCGGTCAGCTTCTACTACTGCTTCGACCACGGCGGCGCGCTCGACGCCGTGGTCGCCGAGATCACCAACACCCCGTGGCGCGAGCGGCATGCCTATGTGCTCGAGGCCAGCCCGACCGAGGCCCGCGCCAGCTTCGCCAAGGCCTTCCACGTCTCGCCCTTCTTCCCGATGCAGCAGCGCTATGCGTGGCGGTTGACCCCTCCGGGCCAGGGCCTGCTGGTCGACATGCGCAACCAGGAGGATGGTCGCGAGGTGTTCCGCGCCACCCTGGCGCTGGCGCGGCGCCCCCTGACGCGCGCCGGCCTGCTCGCGGCGGCGCTGCGCCATCCCGCGGTGACCGCCAGCCTGCATGCCGCGATCTACCTCCACGCGGGGCTGCTCTGGCTCGAGGGTCAGCCCTACTTCGAGCACCCGCGCAACCATTCCCATGCCCGAGACCGAGGAGGACAGCCGTCATGGCCACAAGCAGCGCACTGACCTGGCCGCAGCCCAGCAGCCTCGCCGAGCGCGTCACCACGTCCCTGGCGGAGCGGCTGCTCAGCCGCGCGCTGGCCGCCCTGCCCGAGGGCGAGCTGGAGGTCCGCAGCGCCGGAGGGCAGGTGCGTCGCTTTGGACGGCCGGCGCCCGACGGCCTGCGCGCGACCATCGACGTCGTGCGCCCGCGCATGTGGCGTCGGGTGCTGGCCGGCGGCACCCTGGGCGCCGGCGAGTCCTACGTCGATGGCGACTTCGAGACCGACGACCTGACCGCGCTGATCCGGCTGTTCGTGCGCAATCGCGCGATGATGGGGGCCCTCGACAGCGGGCTCGCGCGCGGCGGCATGGCGCTGGCCCGGGTGCTGCGCGCGGCCCGCGAGAACACCCGCGCCGGAAGCCGACGCAACATCCGCGACCACTATGACCTCGGCAACGACCTGTTCGCGCGCATGCTCGACCCCACCATGACGTACTCGGCCGCAGTGTTCGAGCCGCCCACGCTGACGCTCGAGCAGGCCAGCCTGTGCAAGCTCGATCGGCTGCTGCAGCGGCTCGAGCTGTCACCGTCCGACCGGCTGCTCGAGATCGGCACCGGCTGGGGCAGCCTGGCGCTGCGCGCAGCCGAGCGTGGCACGCGCGTGGTCACGACGACCATCTCGACCGAGCAGGCGACGCTGGCGCGCCAGCGCATCGCGTCCGCGGGGCTGTCCGAGCGCGTGCAGGTGCTGGAGGTCGACTATCGCGATCTGCAAGGGCAGTTCGACAAGGTGGTGTCGGTCGAGATGGTCGAGGCGGTCGGCGCGCGTCACCTGCCGCGCTACTTCGCGGAGGTCGCGGCACGCCTGGTGCCGGGCGGACGCCTGGTGCTGCAGGCCATCACCATCCCCGATCACGAGCTGGCGCGACACCAGCGCGAGGCCGACTTCATCCAGCGCCACGTCTTCCCCGGTAGCTCCATCCCGACCGTGACGTCGCTGGTCAGCGCCGCCGGGCGCGCGCACCTCCGGCTGCGTCACCTCGAGGACATCACACCGCACTACACACGCACGCTGAACGCGTGGCGCCACAACCTGGCGCCGCACCGCGCCGCGGTCGTGGCCCGCTACGGCGAGCGCTTCTGGCGCACCTGGGACTACTACCTGTGCGAGTGCGAGGGCGCCTATGCCGAGCGCTACCTCGGCTGCGCGCAGCTGCTGTTCGAACGCGAGCCGGCGTAGAGGTGGGGTAGACGTGCTGCCCACGGTCGCCACCATCTCGCTGCTGACGCTGCTCTGCGCGATGTTCGTGCTCTGGCTGGTCAGCCTGCGCCTCCGGGACGCCAGCATCGTGGATCCGTTCTGGGGTCTGGCGTTCGCCATCATCGCGGCCATCGGCTACGGCCTGGGCCACGGCCGGCCCGAGCGCCGCCTGCTCGTGCTGGTGCTGGTCACCCTGTGGGCGGTGCGCCTGAGCGGCTACCTGCTCTTGCGCCGCGGCCACGGCGAGGACCATCGCTACGCGGCGATGCGGCAGCGCCACGGCGCGCGCTTCTGGTGGTGGAGCGGCCTCATGGTGTTCGGGCTGCAGGCCTGCCTCGCCCTGGTGGTGTCGCTGCCGCTCTTGGCCGCCGCCACGCGCGGCGCGACACGGCCCCTGGGTCTGCTCGACGTCGCCGGCGCAGGACTGTGGCTGGCGGGCCTCCTGTGCGAGGCCATCGCCGACGCGCAGCTGGCGCGCTTCAAGCGGGCCCCCGAGAGCCGTGGCCAGGTCATGGATCGCGGGCTGTGGCGCTACTCGCGGCACCCCAACTATTTCGGCGAATTCTTGCTGTGGTGGGGCCTCGGCCTGCTCGGGCTGGGCGCCGGCGCGGCCTGGGCGCTGCTGGGGCCGGCGCTGCTCACGCTGCTCTTGCTGCGCGTCTCGGGCGTCACGCTGCTGGAGGCGACGCTGCGCGAACGGCGGCCCGCCTACGTCGACTACGTCCGGCGCACCAGCGCCTTCGTGCCCTGGCGCCCGCGGGCGTAGCCCGTACTGCCTCCCATCCAGGTGAGGGTCGACTCGATCGGGACGCCTGGATGGCAGACACTGTGTGCGCAGTGAAGGCTGACAAGAAGAAGAAGAACCTGCGCCTGTGCGAGGCCGTCGTGGCCGACGACCTCGGCGGTGTGCGCGCGGCGCTCGCCGACGGGGCGGACATCAACGCGCGGGTGCGCATCGAGCGCTTCTACAAGTTCGGCCCGCTCGCGTACCCGCCGCTGGCGGCGCTGGCGTGGGCCGGCAGCGTCCCGATGGCCGAGCTGCTGCTGGACGCGGGCGCCAAGATCGACGCCACCGACGAGCACGGCTGCACGGCGCTGTATCGCGCCGTCCTGAGCTCACGCAGCGGCCGCATGCCGCTCATCGAGCTGCTCTTGCGCCGCGGCGCCAACCCGACGCCGGCGCTCGTGGTCGCGCGCGGCGGCGGCGCAGAGCTCGTGCAGCGGCTGCTCGACGCTGGCGCGAAGGTCACGCCCGCCGCGCTCGACAGCGTGAGCCACAGCCCCGAGCTGCGGGCGCTGCTCGAGCAGTGGCCGATTCGAAGTGCGACCGCGAGTGATGGCGACAAGCAGCTGATGCTGGCCGCGCGCGCCGGCGCGCTCGACACCGTGACGGCGCTGCTCGGCCAGGGCGCCAGCGCCGTCACCCGCGACGCCGATGGCTCGACCGCCATCGATCACGCCTTGCAGACCGGGCACAGCGAGGTCGCCCTGGTGCTCGAACGGGCGGCCGCCTCGGGTCATGCCCAGGAGGAGTTGCTGCTGGCCACGCTCCGCGACTCGGCCTTTCGCATCTCCCTGGTCGCCGCGCGCAGCGATCTCGAGGCGCGCAGCGCAGGCGGCCTGACGCCGCTGATGCTGGCGGCGCGCTACCGCCGCCACGCAGCCATGCGGGAGCTGGTGGCCTCGGGGGCGAAGCTCACTCCCGGCGCGCTCGTGGTCGCCATCGCGGCCGGCAACCTGGAGGGGCTGCGGCTGCTGTTCGACCTCGGCGCGACTATCGCGGCCGAGCAGGCCACCCTCCTGCAGGTGGCCTGCCAGCAGCCCGACAGCGATCTGCTCAAGGAGCTGCTGCTGCGCGGCCTCGACACCGCGCAGTCTCAGGACCTGGTGTGCGCCAGCACCGAGTCAGCGCGGCTCGTGCGCAACGCGCGCGCCGGACGGCTGCCACCCGCGCGTCCCACCGCGGCCTCGTGGCAAGACTGCCCGCTGTGTCGCGATCTCGGCACGGTCACGGGTTGGCACTGTCGAACCTACGAGTCGGTCGGCCAGCTGCCAGCGGTCACCGAGCAGTTCGAGACCTTCGGCTTCGAGCACAACGGCCTCTGGAAGTGCCCCCATTGCTGCACCTACTACGAGTACACGCGCGAGCATGACAACGCCATGATCGATGGCTACGACTGCGAGTACCTGACCCGGCTCTCGAACGCGAAGGCGCTCGAGTCCTTGCGCGCGATGCCCGCGCGGCGCCCGCAGCTCGAGCGCGAGCTCGCAGCGCTGGAGCTGCGGGTGAAGTTCGACGAGGCGGCGGCGGTGCCGGCGGCCGGCAAGGTCCAGATCCCGGGGTCGGAGGTCAAGGATGGCAAGCGTCTGCTGATGATCTACAGCCTGGGCAGCGACGGCGCCAAGCAGCTGGCGTATCGCAACCTGCCCGAGGCCGAGCACGACGCGCTGGTGGCGACCCTGAAGGCGCGTGGCTTCCCGGTCGCGGAGACCGACTTCTTCTGCGACTTCGTCTGGGTCTGCCGCGCCGACGGCGTCGACGTCTACGACCGCAAGGGCAAGGTCTTCGACGCCACGGGCGAGCAGGCGACGCTGGAGGATGGCAGGGTCTTCGCGCGCGCCGACCTGGCCCGCGTGATCGCGTTTGCGGAGGAAGACTACATCTATCGCGGCATCAAGGCGGCGCTGCAGTCCGGCAAGGAGGTCGCGCTGGTCACCGAGGCAGCGGGTTCGGCGATGGGCGACTTCACGTACACCCGCAACGAGCTCCTGTGGGAGACCGGGTGGTGCACCACGCTGGGCGTCGCGATCGCGCGCTGGGCGGGCATCCCCTTCGTGAACCTGATCTAGCTCGGATACAGGCGTCGCTCGACCGAAGCGCGCCCGGCCCTGGCACGGTGTCGCGGCACCGTGCCGGCACAGAAATCGGCGTCAGCGCAGGGCAGATCCATCGCACGGAGGGCAGTGTCCAAGGCGCCGAGGTGCCCCCGGTATCCATGCAACTGAACGGCTACGTCCTGGCCTACGACGCCACGCTGGGCCGCACCGTCTATGTGTGCGGTCCCGGCAGACCGGCTTCCTCTTCATGCTCGACTTCGACCGCATCCGCCTCGACGACGCCTGGGAAGAAGCCGGCCTGGCCGGCTGCCTGTTCGTCTTCGCCGAGCCCGACGGCAAGGCCACCGCCTTCTGGCAATACACCTGACCCACCCGAGGGCTGGCGGCCTCCCCGCTGTTGCGGCGCGAGTTTGACGGTGTAGATCGGCACCTTTCCGATCCGGCTCCGCGATGTTGATCTGATCGCCGTCCATCAAGCTGCTGGAAACTGGCCCAGCGTGATCGGTGATGGCACGGTCGCG
>JADYYK010000269.1 GCA_020853705.1 Deltaproteobacteria bacterium | reverse complement strand
GTGGCGGCCGCGGTGGTGGCGGCAGCGGCGGCAGCGGCGGTGGTTACCGCGGCGGTGGCGGTGGTCGCGGTCGCGGCGGCGGCATGCCCGGCGGCATGTACGACCCGGGCGGCACCGACTGACCGCAAAATCGGGCTCCAAAGGCTTCCGTCCCTTCCGCCCCTCAAGCAGGAGGAGGTTCATCCCCAAGGTGACCGGCGGCCGATCAATGGTCTCTGCGCGGGATCCGCACGAGAAGGTGCTCTATCTTCACCGCACGTCCTTCGGGAAGGTGCGACGAAGCTGCAAGCTGGCCGGCCAACACGAGAGGCTTTGGGGAGCGCGTCGTGTCGATCGAAGTCGCCGAGAGGCACTCCGCCTTGTAGGTCTCCAGCCACCGATCTGGCGGGGCCGCCGAGAATGTCACAGCGAAACCGCAAGACACATCGGCACTCCAATATGAGCATACCTGCTCGTGAATCCTCTGGTAGTCATTCCGGCCCCAGATCTTGACTTCTACAATCCCCGTGTCGTCCTTTCCGGGAGATCGAATACGCAGGTCGGTCCTGCCAGCAGCCCGAATAGCCTCGCGCTCAACATCCCAGCCAAGTTGTCGAAGCCCAATGGTCAAGGTTGCAGAGAATACACTCTCTTGAACAATCCCCGTGCTTGGTCGGTAGTAGTCAGCGCCGAGCGACTGAATGTGTTCCAGAAGTACGACCAGGTCTGCGGAGAGGCGCACAGAAAACTCAGCCGACCCGGACCTCTCTGAAAGGAACTGCAGAGCCAGGATTGATTGTTGTGGGCTGACAGCCAGTGGATCTGCACCCCGTGGACCATTGACCTCGATCAACCCCGCGGCCTCCAGCATCCGCAACGCATCGTCGAGGTTCATCGCTATCGGATTGCGACCCGAGATTGCGGTGAGAAGGGACTCCCTCGGAACTGGTCCAGTGTGGCGAACGATAGACCTCCAGACATCCAAGGGAACATTGGACAGGCTCGGATCATTCAGTGACTTCCAAAAGTCGCGAGCAAATCCTGGATAGCGATCGCTGAAGGCGGAGTAGGCATCAACGATCGCATCGATGGTAGGAGGATTACCTTGATCGTTCCAGAGGCACTGCAATCCGTATGTGGTCAATGCGGCATTTCTACCAGACATCACAGATAGACCGTCGATTACGGTCGGCCCGAGTACTGGATCGCGCACAAATAGAGGCGCCGCTAGGGCCTCCATCTCGCTGCGACGAAGAGGCTCCATCGGGATCCAGGCCGCTCTGCTAACGAAGTTCGATCCCAAGGACTCTCGCAGACCGAAGAGGGCAAGGCCCCCCGCCGCCAACAGTGCAACCCGTGGAGCAAGATCACGCCTTGCGGCTTCGAGGCTGTTGAAGAGCGCACGGCCGACGTTTGTCCCGGCATCGTTGCTCGTGCAATAGACGTCAGCCTCATCGTATAGGAGAATAATTGGGCGCCCATCGGCCTCCAGCGTCCTTGAGAGCAGCTCCTCGGGATCCAAATTCAGAGTACCCGCTGGAGTCCCGAGTAGTCTCTGGGACAGGGCGGCCATGCACGACGCAATCGTGGTCAGAGTAGGCGGCGCCGAGAACAAGATGACGTTCGCCCCGGCGCTGCTGAGGGCATCCTTTAGCTGGCGGAGAAAGACACTCTTGCCCGTTCCGTGTCCACCTAGGAGAACGACAGCTGCGCCAGAAAGGAGTTCAGGCAGTGCCTGCCGTAGCAGATTCTCGCGCTCGACGACGATCTGTGGTCGGTGTCCCTGCCAATCATATGGATTCTTTGACAATGCCGTGTCCACCCATGTCGCTAGCGGTGCCATCCGCGACGGTTGGAGTTGCGGTGTCGGGAGGACCGAGAAGGACGACGCTCAAACGTGCGCACATAGACCGTCAAGACCAGAGGTATACTGGCGCTCTTTGCCGCACTTCCCAAGAATAGGCCGAAGTTGCGTAGTTGGACCACGGCCGGACTGCTCCAGCTTGCGTGGTGAAGCGCTTCAATCGGACTCGTCCGCGCCGCATGAACGAGGCTGTCGTATGACGCTTGGAATCTCGTCCGCAGCAGGTGCAGGATCTCGTGGCAGATCTCGCGCACGGCTCCTCGTTCGTGGAAATCCAGCGCCGCGGCCTTGCACAAGACGTCCGTATTGAGGTGCGAACTGTTTAGAGGACGATCGTTCGTGTGCTCAAGGAGCGACGACCCGAATTGCCGGTGGAGGAGTGGGTGACCACCAGTCAACGAGAGAGCGAGCTCCAAAGTGACGGAACCAATATCGAGCCCCACACGCTTTCCTAGCCGCGAGAGTAACTCGTTAGCGCGTTGGGGCGCTAGCGGCCCGAGCCAGCGAGTGACAAACCATCCTAGCATTGGATTCGGAAAGCCGTCGACCTCGGGACTCTGGAACGGAGTCGGGTCTCGACCGATTACGACGACGCAGAGACGCTGAGTCTGTTGTGCCCAACCCCGGAGCAGCCGAAGAAAGGCTGCGATATTTGCAATTGGCGGTTGTCCTTGTGATCCCTCAAAGAGAAAGTCATATTCGTCGAGAACTATACAGAGCGGAAGTGCAGTCTTTTCCATAGTTAGACGAATCAAATCGTCAATTCGCTGGAGATCATCCGTAGGTGGGCTTGGAATTGTCATGCCATGGGCAGAAAGACGCTTTTCGATCTCAGCCGCAAGCGTCGAGTACAGTCTTCGGGCGGATCGGTCGTACGCGCGCTGCACGTCGAGCCAGCATGCGAGAACCCGAACGGCTGCCTGTTGTGATTGGCCCTCAGCTGTCTGTGCACGCATCGACATCGAGGCACTTACGGGATCGAGGGCATCGGTCACGGCGCGGACCACAGACGTCTTGCCGACCTTCCGCAATCCGAAAACCCCGATGGACTCAGCATTCTCAATTCGGCTGGTCAGGTCGGCGATCTCTTCCTCTCGACCGATGACACCCCGTCCTCGAACTGGATTCTTCTCCTCGAAGATGTCGAATGTCGGCAAGTGCTCCCGGAACATGTCCGGCAGCGACATCATTGCCTCGCGGCTGCCCGGCCATGGAACCCACTGGCCCCACCGCCCTGGCATGCGGTGGAGGCGGTCGGCCAGCTGGGGTTGGTCATCACTGACGACGAGGAGATCGAGATCTAGACGGTACTCAGCTCGGTAGAGTTCGGCGCGTGCCCGCTCGAGGTCGCGCGCTTGGACGGCTCCCCTCACCACGAGCAGAAGAACCTCTGGGGCGGTGCCGAAGGCATCCTGAATCTCGGAGGGCAGCCGGAGACGTAGCAGCCAAATATGGTCCTTCGCGGTGGGATGTGCATGGGTCAGCTGGACCCCGTCTGCCTCAAGTGATTTCAGAAGCGTGGTGCCCCATGGAATGACCCAGCAGAACTCCTCCCGCTTCTCGGCGAGTTCCGTTTGTGGTCCATGCTCAGGAAGCGCCACAGGAGGAGACTACCATGGGTCAGTTTCGCCACGGGATCGCCCGCCACTCCGGAAGGCGGCGGTCCTAGAGGGAGCGCTGCTGGTCCCACGCTGGCCAGGCTGTTCGGTGGCGACCCGGGAGTACAATGCCTGGGTGAGGATAGCGGCCATGGCTGGATTGCTTCTTGCGCTAGCGAACTCCACACGCGCGGAGCCGGTGGCCATCCCCCCTGACCTCGCCGGGCTGGTCGAAGACGCCGGCACGTTGCACGGCGTGCGCGTGCGCAAGCAGGACCACAGCATGGGTGACCACGCCATCCTGGTCTGGGAGGAAGACCGCGACGACGGCCGCGACGACGGCCACAAGCTGACCCGCGGCGAGCGCGTCGAGAGCAGCTTCACCACCACCCTGGTGGTGGCCAGCTCCGACAGCCGCGTGGTGCTGCTGCGCATGCTGCTCGTCAATGTTCCGCGCGTGCGCACCAGCAAGGGGCTGCGCGAGCGGCGCGTGGTGACGCGCGTCGAGTTCGTCGATCGAAGCGGTGACAAGGTGCCCGAGCTCGTGGCCACCGGGCCTGGCAAGCTGGCGCCCAGGATCTACCAGGCACGGGTCGGCGGTCTTCGCCAGATCCCTTCCAGCATGCTGCGCTGTCCCCTCGGGGAGGCTGCGCGGGCGCCGCTGACCGTGCCGCCGCTGGCCGAGTCGATGCCCGCGGTGATCGCCGCGGTCGACCGCGGGCTCGGGGCCGCCTTCGACGCCCAGCCCGAGGTGCTGCGCTGTGCCCTCGGAGACGTGCTGCTGACGCGCGACAACCTGGGGGCCTTCGCCGACGCTCCCCTGTGGGTGCAGCCCGCGCCCGAGGGCTTCCGCCCCGACGCCCCCGGCCGCAAGGGTCCAGCCCGCGCCGCGATCTGGTGGCCCAAGGGCTTCATCCCGCTGCGCGCCACCTGGCGCGGCGGCGAGGTCGAACTCGACCAGGTGCCGCACCCCAAGGCGCCCCCCGGCCTGTCCGCCGCCACCTGGCAGGCGGTGGCCATCGTGGGCTACCGCCTGCTCGCGCTCGACGTGGTGTCTCACCGCGGAAAGCGCTTCGCCCGCCTGTTCGACACCACCACCACCGACGAGCTGGTCAACCAGCGCCTGGCCGACCGCGAGAAGCCCGCCCTCACCGACACCGACGCCGACGGCGTCCCCGAGCTGGTCATCTCGGCCGGCCGCACCCGCCGCGCGCTGTTCCGCCACGACCCCGCCACCGGCGCCTGGTCGCGCGCGGCCAGGTGATCCCCGCCGAGATCCAGATCATCTCCACGACGGATCGATCCGCAACTGAAATTCTGCGGTAAGATCAATGTGTTACAACTTGATATCAATTTCCATCGTTCTCTCGGTTGACAGGCCGCCAGATCTGCTTAGGTTGCAGCCACACAACGGTCCTCGGATGAGGACACAGGAGACCCGATGGAGACTGCAGCGAACGATACGACTGCCGATGAGGGTGAGATGAGCCGTCCGGAGATCACGCAGGTCATGAACTTCGCCCGGCTGATGGGTGAGAAGGGCCTCTACCCCGTGACCACTGCCCGGTTTCGCGCGTCAGCCCTTGAGGCGCTGACCTCGATCCTCGGGGACGAGGAGCCGTGCGACGTGCAGTCGCTGCTCGACAACTTGGACTCGATCGCGCGGCGTTGGGCGACCAAGCGCGTGGCGAAGCCCGACACGGCCTCGACCTACGCCACGCGTGCCCGCACCCTGCTCAAGGATTTCATCTCCTACCAGGAGAGTCCGCTGAGCTTCAAGGGGCGGAACCGGCCCGCTGGCAGCCGTCCCGCCAAGACGGAGCGGGTCACGGCGGAAGCCGATGTTGTTGCCGAGGAGGCGCCGGCCGAACCCAAGGTCGTGAGCGCGCCTGATCAGGTCCGCTCCTTCCCGCTTGGCGACAGCCGCGAGATCAAGTACGTGCTGCCGGGCGAGCTTACTGCTAAGGAGGCGGGGAAGTTTTTCCTGCACATCCTCACGATGTGCTCCGACTTCGATCCCTTCTCGCCGGCCCAGGCGGGCCTGTTCAAGCTGATCAAGAGCGATTCGCACTAGCGGTTCCCAGCCCCACGCCGCCCTGCATGGGGCAACAGGGCGCGTGGGAGCCGCGGCATGCCGATGCTAGGCCACGCTGAGGTCAGGCCTGATCGGGAGCACGCGGCCGAACAGCGTGGCCGAGGTGGCGCGCTCGATGTCGACCTCGCAGAAATCGCCGGGATTCAGGCCGTCGCGGGGGATGATGACGGTCTTGAAGCCGGCGGTGCGGGCCATCCACTGGTCGCCGCGCTTGGCCGGGCCTTCGATGAGGACGCGCTCGCGGCGGCCGAGCTGGGTCTGCATGATCTCGGTGGTGATGCGCTGCTGCACGGCGATGACCTCGGCCAGGCGGCGCTGCTTGACGTCCTCGGGGATGTCGTCGGGCAGCTTGCGCGCGGCGTAGGTGCCCTCGCGCTCGCTGTAGGCGAAGGTGAAGGCGCTGTCGAAGCGCAGCTCCTCCTGGGCGCGCAGGGTGGCCTGGTGCTCGGCCTCGGTCTCGCCGACGAAGCCGATGAGGAGGTCGGTCGACAGCGCGATGTCGGGCATGGCGGCGCGCAGGTCCTGCACCAGCGTGACGAACTCGGCGTAGCTGTAGCCGCGGCGCATGCGCTCGAGCACGCTGTCGGCGCCGGACTGCAGCGGCAGGTGCACGTGGCGGCAGATCTTGGGCGTCTCGGCCATGGCGCGGATGACGGCCGGCGTGAAGTCGATCGGGTAGGGCGAGGTGAAGCGGATGCGCGAAAGGCCCTCGACCTCGGCGACCGCGCGCAGCAGCGCGGCGAAGTCGACGTCCTCGTAGCGGTACGAGTTGACGGTCTGGCCCAGCAGCACGACCTCGCGGTAGCCCTGCGCCACCATGGCCCGGACCTGGCGCAGGATCTCGCGCGGCGGGGTGCCGCGCTCGCGACCGCGGGTGTAGGGCACCACGCAGAAGGTGCAGAACTTGTCGCAGCCGCGCTGGATGGTGACGTGGCCGGTGACGCCGCCGGTCATCTGGCGCGACGGATCGAGGCCCTCGTAGGTCTCGTCGCGGTCGAGCTCGGTGTCGAGCACGCGGGCGCCGCCGCGCGCGCGCTCGACATGATCGAGCAGGCGGCGATAGCCATCGGGACCGACCACGACGTCGACGTAGGGCGCGCGCTCCTGCACCTTGGACTCCAGGTGCTCGGCCATGCAGCCGGTGATGCCGAGGACGACGCCGGGGCGCTTGTGGCGTTGCAGCTCGCTGGCGCGGCCGAACACGCGCTCCTCGGCCTTCTCGCGCACCGCGCAGGTGTTGATCAGGATGAGGTCGGCGCGCGCCGGGTCATCGGTGCGGGCCCAGCCCGCGCCATCGAGCAGCCCGAGCACCATCTCGGTGTCGGCCACGTTCATCTGGCAGCCGTAGGTCTCGACATAGGCCGCGGGCTGGCCGGGTGCGGCGGCCGCGCGCGGCGCCGAGACCACGGCGTCCCCGGGCGCAGGCGCGCCGCCGGCCGCGGGCTTCCCCGCGTCTTGGCGCACCCTCAGCTGGACCAGGCCGGACGACATCCGGGCGATCTATACCAAAACTCAGAGGGCAGTGCAGTTCGTCGTGAGGGTGGCGGTGCAGTAGTTCAGCGTCACCGGCAGCCCCACCTGGCAGCTCTGGCAGATCGGGCGCTCGCTGGGGCAGTCGCGCGCCTCGTTGCAGATGACCACGCGATCGTTGGCGATGTTGCCGCTGCAGCGGTCGGTCCCGGGGCCGTAGGCGCGGCACTCCAGCGGGCCGGCCGGCATGATGCCGCAGCAGACGTCACGGCCGCAGTCCTCGGTGCCGTCACACAGCACGCTGACGCCGCTCGAACAGCCGAGCCCGATGGGACGGCAGGTCGCCATCGCGGTGGTCACGCAGCACAGCTCCAGCCCCACGATGCACTGCTGGGCGCCACAGGTGATGCGGCCCCCGCCGGCGTCGTCGAGCGGGGGCGCCACCGGGCCGTCGATCAGCGGCGCGGCGTCCACCACGGTGGCGTCGATCGCGGCGTCACCGCCGTCGCCGCCATCGCCGACCTCGGCGTCGACCGCCGCGTCCGTGATCGTCCCGTCGAAGTCCAGCAGCGCCGAGCAGCCCCCCAGCATCAGCGCCAGCGCGACGAGGAGGCCCCGACCCATGGCTCACATCATCTCCGAAAAGCCCGACGGCCGCGAGCACCCGCCCGCGGCCGCCATGATTCAGCTCGGTTTGCTCAGTGAGCGTCGCGCGACAGCAGCCGCTTCGGCATCGCCGCCAGCGCCTTGAGGCGGCTCTTCCACGACTTCGACGCGACCTCGTACACGAAGTCGGCCGAGTGCGTGGTCTCGCGGTGCGTGGGATACGCCAGGGTGCGCTTGGTCGACCAGTGCTTGGCCGCCTCGGCCTTGACCTGCTCGGCGCTCATGCCGACGTCGGACAGCGCCTTGGCGACCTCGTCACGGGCCGCCTTGCGCGCCTTGAACAGCATCATCTGGACGCGCGAGTACACGTTGACCGCGCCGTCGCCGTTGGTCTCGATCGGGCAGAAGATGGCCCCGGGGTACTTCTCGGTGATGATCGACTGCACGCCATCGGACACGCCCGACGAGGGCATGCAGCCGAACGGCTTGACCGAGACCACCATGGTCGCCTTCTTGTGCTTGGTGGTCAGGATCAGCTTGCCGACCTCCATGTGCGCCTCGCCGCCGCGCAGGTGGTTGTTGTAGTGCTCCTTGGCCACGTCGGCGATGAGCTGCATGTCGGGCAGCTTGTAGTTCTCGAGGCCGGTCAGCCACGCGGTGCCCTGGAACAGGCCGCGCACGACCTTCTCGGCCGCCTTCAGCATGAGCAGCTTCTTCCAGGGGTTCTTGCCCTCGAGGCCCTTCTTGCCGCCGTCGATCCCGCGCAGCGTCATGCGCTGCTGGGTGTCCCAGGTCTGCTCCCAGACCATGAACAGGATCCACGCGGTGACGAGCTGGACGTCGCACTCGGCGCCCTCCTGCTCGAGGAACTTCTGCAGCTGGTAGTTGCCGTCGCCCTCGGTGGTCATGGCCCAGAACTCGCCGATGATGGCGACCTTGGGCTTGGGCAGGGTGCGGTCGATCTTCACGGCCGCCAGCTCGCGACGGCAGCGCAGCAGCACCGGGATCAGGCTCTTCCGGGTCGCCAGCGCCTCGTAGACCATCTCCTTGCAGCGCGCCAGGGCGGCGTTGACCGCGCCCGGGGTGATCTCGTACGGACGCAGGCGGTAGCCCAGCGCGTTGAGCACGTCGCCGACCATGATGGCCTTGATGACCGCGAGGAAGAACTTCGGGTTCATCTCCAGCCCCGCGGCCTCGCCGGTGGCCTGCTTGAGGCCGCCCTGCTGCTGGAACAGCATGACGCGGAAGCCGTCGAAGCCGGCGTCGCGCAGCGCCTTGCGGTACTCGGTGACGTAGGTGCCGAAGCGGCACGGGCCACAGGCGCCGGCGGTCAGGAAGATGTGGTTTTCGACGATGTCCTTCACGGACATGCCCTGCTCGTCACGCAGGAACGTGAGGTACTTGACCAGGTTGCCGACGGTGAAATAGGTCGGGTTGCACTGGCCGCGGTTGCCGAACTCCTTGCCCAGGCGCAGGGCGTCGTTGTCCGGGCAGTCGATGGCCTTGACCTTGTAGCCGATGCCACCGAGCGCGCCCTGCAGGAACAGGTCGTGCGCCATGGTCAGGCCCGAGATCAGCAGCGTGGTGTGCGCGCGCTGCTGGGCGGTGAACTTCTGGGGGTTGTCATCGCGCCAGTGCTCCTTGCCCTCTTCGAGCCCGAGCTCCTTGCGCTGCTCGGCTTCGAACCTGGCGAGCTCGCCGTCGATGTCCAGCGGCGTGTCCAGCTGCAGGACCGGCAACCTGAAGGTCTTGACCTCGTTCGTCTCCATCGCAGTCTCCTTGTGTCCCTTACGCCCCGACCCGCTCGATACGGTCGCCGGACTCGTTCTTCCGCTTGATGCCCAGGGTGACGATCGACCTGTCCTCGTTCATCAGGGTCTTCCCGTTGACAGGACGAGCGGCGTACGCCTGGGCGCGCGCCTTCATGGCCTCGATCTCGGCCTCGATCTTCGGATCACGACGGTTCTGCGCGGCCAGCTGCGCCTGCTTCATCAGGTACAGCTCGAGCTTCTTGTGCTCGATCTTCTGCATCAGCTCGGCCTTCTTCTTGGCCGCGTCCTCCAGGCGCTCCTCGTGCAGCTTGAGCGAGTGCGCGTAGGTCTTGACGCGGATCTTGATCGAGCCGCCGGGCTTGTTGGCGTCGATGTCATGCAGCGCCTGGTACGGCGTGGCGCTGGTCGAGATGATGGAGTCGATGAGGCCGTAGGTCGGCGCGTCGTGGCCACACTTGAACGACGACAGGTCGAGCACGACCACGTTGGGGTGGCGGCTGGCGAACTTGGCCGCCCACACCTTCTGCACCGAGTTGGCCGAGTAGTTCTCCGGCCAGACGTCGCGCAGGTCGCACGAGTCGGCGATCTTGCCGGCGCGCACGTCGTCCCCGAAGAAGCGCTCGAGATACGCCATGTCCTTGGGGATCGAGCGCATCGACAGGATGGGGTAGCCGAGGACCTGGAACTCCTCGAGCACCGAGTGGTTCAGCCCCGGGTCGGAGTGATACGGACGGCCGATCATCAGCAGCGCCACGCGGTTCTCGCGCTCGACCTCGTCGAGGATGACGCGGCCCTTCTGCTCCATCTCGTTGTCCATCAGGTCCAGCGCCACCCAGGCCTCGTCGCACGCGAAGTCCGACTCGTCCTCGGTGATCCCGAGCAGCGGCCCGAAGCACTCGAACATCTGGCGCTTGAGCAGGTGCGGCTCGGTGAAGCAGACCGCCGGATCGATGTACTTGATCCCGCGCTGCGCGAAGAAGTCGGTCTCCTTGGTGAAGGCCGCCTTCATGACCTCGGGCGCGCCGGCGACGATGGGGCAGCTGGCCGCGTCCATCACGTGCGAGACCTTGGTCTTCACGTGCGTGATGCACGGGAAGAAGATGTAGTTCAGCGGCTTCTCGTCGGAGTGCTGGTGAAACAGCAGGTTGTGGATGTGCGCCTGCGCGACCTTGGACGGGTAGCACGGGTCGATCGAGCCGTACTTGCCGCCCTCCTTCCACATCTCCTCGGTGGTGTAGTCCGACCACACCACGTTCTGGCGCTGCACGCCCAGCGTCTCGAGGTAGGTGCGCCAGTACGGCGCGGTGTTCCAGATGTTGAGGACGCGCGGGATGCCGACGCGGGTGCGCGCCAGCTTGTCCTGGGTCTCCTTGCTGGCCCGCTTGAAGCCACGGCGGATCGGCTTGCGCTTGATCTGGCCGAGGAAGTTGGTGGTGATCTCGATGTCCGAGATCTGCTCGCCATCGGCGGGCAGCGGCCGGTTGTCGTAGAAGTGCCGGTACATCATCTTGGCCTCGGTATCGACCAAGTTCGGGAACTTCTTCATCAGCTGCTTGCGCGTCTTGGTGAGCGCCAGCATGGCGTCTTCCGACTCGACGGTGCCCTTCTCGCACGAGAAGCCGGCGATGTAGCGGCTGGTGCCACCGTCGGGCGTCTTGGTGTCGATGAAGGTGCGCGCGCACAGGTTGGGGCAGAAGTGGCAGCGCGTGGTCTCGTCGTTGCGCGAGATGTACTCGAGGTTGATGGCCTCGTTCATCCCGATGAAGGTCGAGGTCCCGCGCCGGGTGACGACGCGACGCGCCTCCATGGCGGCGCCGAACGCGCCGGCCTCACCGGTGTGCGGGTGCACGTAGATCTCGGCGCCCGGGACGCGGTCACGGATGTAGTCGACCTGCGCCTTGACGGCCGCGAGGTTGTACTGGGTGCCGCCCTGCAGCACGAACTTCTTGCCGAGCTCCGCCATGCGCGGGATCTGCACCACGTACTGCCACACGTTCTTGGGCAGCACCTGCGCCAGGCCGGCCAGCAGCTCCTCCTTGGCGTAGCCCTCCTTCTGGAAGTTGACGCGGTCGGAGTCGAGGAAGACGGCGCAGCCGTAGCTGAACTTGGGCGACAGCTGGGCCCCGAAGGCGACGTCGGCGTAGTCGGTGATGGCGACGCCGAACTGATCGGCCATGGCCTGAAGCAGCATGCCGTTGCCGGCCGAGCACTGGTTCGACAGGCGGAAGTTCTTGATGTCGCCGTTCTGCATCATCAGGACCTTGATGTCCTGGCCGCCGATGTCGCAGATGACGTCGATGTCGCCGAAGAAGTGCACGCACGACATCATGTGGGCCACGGTCTCGACGACGTTGGCGTCGACCTTGACCGCCTCCTGCAGGACGTCGGCAGCGTAGCCGGTGGCGCCGAAGCCCTTGACGTCGAGCGTGATGCCCGACTTGTCGGCCCAGTCCTGGATGCGGCCGAGGATCTCCTTGGTGTCCTGGATCGGATTGCCCTTGGAGAGCTGGTACTCCTTCTTGAGGATCTCGGCGCTGTCGGCGTCGATGACGACGGCCTTCGACGACGTCGAGCCGCCGTCCATGCCGATGACGACCTCGTAGGTCTTGCCCGAGACCACCGGCGGGGCCTTGAACTTCGGGATGGTGTAGTGCTCCGCGAAGATCTCGAGCTCGCTTTTCTCCTTGATGAGGGGCGGGCCGGCGGTGGCGCCCAGGCGGGCCTTGCGACCGTGGGTGATGAACTCCTCGAGGGCGGCGCGGCCGGTGTAGACGCCGACGTGCTCGGCCTCCTCGCGGCCGTACATCACGGCGCCGAACGCGGCGTAGTACTGCGCGTTCTTGGGCACCATGATGAGCTCTTCGATGGGGACGTCCTTGGGGTACTCGTAGCCGCGGTCGCGCCAGGTCTCGGGGATGCGCTTGCGCCAGCACGCGGTCAGGAACGGCAGGTAGGTGTTGGGGCCGCCCAGCAGCAGGACCTTGTGGCGCAGCGTGTTGCCGCGGGTCAGGACCGACAGGTTCTGCTGCACGATGGCGTCGGCCAGCGAGTTCATGATCTCGGTGGACGGGATGCCCGACTTGACCAGGTTGACGATGTCGGTCTCGGCGAACACACCGCACTTGGCGGCGACGTGGTGCAGCTTGGAGTCGTCGAACGGGATCTTGACGACTTCCGAGTTGGGCAGGTTGACCTTGAGGACGCACTTGTCGATGGTGGCGCCGGTGCCGGACGCGCACTTGTCGTTCATCGACGTGATGGCCTGCTTGCGCCCGGTCTCCTTGTTCTCCTTGAAGATGATGATCTTGGCGTCCTGGCCGCCGAGCTCGCACACCGAGCCGACGTCCGGGTGCAGGATCTCGACCGCCAGGGTGACGGCGTTGACCTCCTGCACGAACTTGGCGCCGACGTGCTCGCAGATCGGGGCCGAGCCGGAGCCGGTCATGAAGACGCGGATATCGCCCTGCTTGACGTTGGGGAAGCAGCCCTCGATGCGCTCCAGGAAGCGCATCACGAACTCGGGCTGCTTGGTCTGATGGCGCTGGTAGTCGGACCAGATGATCTGCTGCGTCTCGGGATCGACGCAGGTGGCCTTGACGGTGGTGGAACCCACGTCGATGCCGATGAACATCTTGCCGGTGCGGGGATCGACGAAGTCGATCTCGTTTTCACCGTTGCACTGCTTCTGCGACTCGGACATGTGCATCTCCAGCGAACGACTGACACAGGGTTCTAGTGACCCGGTGCGGTTCGAAGGATTAGACTAGACACCCTCGTCTACCGCAAGATCTTTCGGCATCCAATCGACAATCAGCAGTGATTTCAAATGACTGCGAACGTGTGACCTGGTACCAGCGTCACGGATCGGGGCGCGATCAGGGCACACGGGGATTGACTTGGCGAGGCTGGACGCGCAGACTCCAGCCGCTTTTGGAGCCCTTGACACCCCTGACTGGCTCGCATGGCTTGGAGAAGTGAATGCCGAAGGACGATCACGTTCAGATGGAAGGCTCAGTCGTCGAGATCAACGCGGGTGGTAACTTCCGCGTCGAGGTCGCCGGCGGGCACAAGATCCTGGCCCAGCTGGCCGGGCGTATGCGCAGGAACCGGATCCGCGTCGTGCTGGGTGACCGCGTCACCGTGGCGGTCTCGCCCTATGACCCCACGCGCGGACTGATCGTCTTCCGCAGCAAGTAATGGCCCGGCGGGCGGTCGCCTTGCTGGTGGCCTGCCTGCTCGGGGGGTGCCGCAAGAAGGCGCCCGACCTCATCAAGCTCGAGCTCCGACCCGTCACCATCCCTGGACTGACCATCTCGCTGCCGGCTGGCCAGCGACGCATGGAGCCGCCAGTGTTCGAGGGCGGCAGCGTCCACGTCGGCGGCGCCCAGGTCAGCACCGATCTGGTCTGGGGCCTGCGCGAGGAGCCGCTGAGCAGCGAGGACGTGGCGGCGTCGCTGCGCGCGACCAAGGCCATGTTCAAGGTCGCGGGCGAGGTGGTGATGGTCGACGAGGTGGCCAGCAAGGTGTGCGGCATGGACGCCACCACGCGCAGCTTCACGCTGGGGTCGTACCGGGGCCAGGCCACCGACTGGCTGGTGGAGCGCGAGGGGCGCGTGTTCACCTTGCTCACGATGAGCACCCTGGCCAGCCACCTCCTGCACCGGCGCATCCTCGACAGCGCCCAGTGCACGCTGGTCAGCAAGCGGCCGCCGCTGGTGTACCCGACGTTCGTGGCGCCCGAGGGCTTCGAGGACGCGCACGAGCTGGGACAGCGCGCGCTGGTGCGTGGTCGCGAGGTGCTGTCGTTCAACCCCGGCGCCATCGAGCCGGCGCCCGAGCGCGGCTTCTACGAGACCGAGGCGGGCAAGGTGTTCGTGCGCGAACACCTGCTGCGCTCGTTCGAGGGCGCGCGCATCGTGGACACCCAGGTGGTGACGGATCCCGAGGGGCTGCAGCGGGTCGTGATGACGGGGGACTTCGACTGGCAAGGCGAGGAGATGCAGCTGGTGGCGATGTACTGGCACTGCCCGGCCAGCCAGCACACGTTCATCGCGGTGCACTCGCTGCCACGCGCGGACGGCGGCGGCCTGGTGTCGGCGCTGGATGATCCGCTGCTGGCGGCGCGCTGCCCGGCGGCGCAGTCGGCGCCGTAGGGGCGGGGGCGGCGCGGAGCTTGGAGCCCGGAGCCAGAGCCAGAGCCGGAGCCAGAGCCAGAGCCAGAGCCGGAGCCGGAGCCAGAGCCGGAGCCGGAGCCGGAGCCGGAGCCGGACAGAAGCGCCGCCGCGACCTCAGCTTCGCTGAGGATCGCGGCGTCGCTTCTGATGCTCGCCCGGGGACAGCCCGGTGCGGGCGCGGACCAGGCGGGCCAGGCCGGCGTCGGTGACGCCGAGGCGGGCGGCGACGGCGCTCAGCTTCTCGCCGGCGCCGAGCAGCTCGTCGGCGATGCGGAAGCGGGCGCCGCCCTGCTCGTTGCGGTAGCTGGTGCCGGCGCCGGCCAGCGCGCGCTGCAGGCTGCGCGTCGACATGCCGAGCTGGCGGGCAGCCTCGCCGAGCTCGAGGTTGCCCTGCTCGCGGGCCAGCAGCCCGCGCAGCTCGAGCAGCCAGGGCGGCGTGCCGCGGGCGGCCATCATCAGGGCGGTGACCTCGTCACACAGGGCATCGCCGCCGTCGGGGAGCAGCAGGCGGAAGCCCTCGCGCGTGGACTCGGCCAGCTGCACCGGGCCGGGGCCGCCGATGAGCGGCGTGATGCCCGCCAGCGCGAGGCCGCCGAGGCCAGGCGGGATGACGCCGATGCGGGCGCGCAGCCGGGCGTGGAGCGGCTCGAAGTGGGTGCGCATCCAGGCCAGCAGGACCTCCAGCGCGGCCGGCTCGACGCGCTCGATGGCGCTGCCGTCGAGCAGGGCGTCGAAGCGCGGGGCCAGCACCGGGTAGGCCTCGAGGATGCGCAGGAGGGCGGCCGCCTCGTGCTCGTTGGGGCTGCCCCAGCACACCAGGCCGAACAGGGTCGGCGAGTGACACCACAGCAGCGTGGTCCCGGAGGTGACCCAGGTGCCCGCGGGGGCACGCATGAAGTCATCGGTGCTCTTGGCGGGGCGCATGCCCATCGCGCGCAAGCATCGTCGAACTCGGGGTCAGCGACAAGCCTCAGGTGGACTCGAACACGGCGCGGTAGATCTGGCGGTGAAACCAGTGCGGGCCGGTCTCCTCCAGGGCAGCGAAGCGACCGCGCGGCAGGTGCGGTTCGCGCAGCGAGCGGCGCACCTGGGCCATGGCGTCGAGGTCCTCGGCGTCGACCTGGCTGATCAGCCAGCTGTCCTCGCGGCGCGCGTGCAGGCTGTCGTCGAGGATGAGGTGGTACCAGCGGAACAGCGTGGTGTCGGGGCGCTCGGGGATGGGTTCGAAGACGTTGATGGAGAGGCCCCAGGGGTAGAAGTTGAGGGCCAGGTTGGGGAACAGCAGCCACCACAGCGCGAACACGCGGCGGCCCGCGGGGTCGCGGAAGCGCTCGGGCAGCAGCGCGGGGTCGAAGCCGTCCTCGGGTCGGCGCGCGTAGACCCACTGCAGCGCGGCGTGGTCGGAGAGCTCGGTCTGGTAGCTCGACATGTCGCAGGCGTCGGCCAGACCGCCAGGAGCGCGGTGGATGAAGCCGACGTGGTAGCGGTCCATGTAGTTCCACACGTGCTGCTTCCAGTTGCCGGCGACCTCGCGAGACTCGGCGACGGCGCGCGAGCGGCGCAGGGTGGCGAGGGGCAGCGCGGACGTGCTGGCGGCCAGCTCGGTGAGGATGTCATCGAGAGCGGGGCCGGCGCCGGCGCTCGGGTCGCGGACGAAGGTGAGCTGATGCCAGCTGGCGACCTCGAATTCGCGCAGGTGATCACAGTCGCGCGGGAAGTCGGGCAGGCCGGAGAAGCCGGCGTGGGCGACGAAGCGGCCGGCGCAGTCGAACTTGCGGCCGTGCTGGCCGCACACCAGGGTGGGCCCGCGCGAGGGGCCGGCCACCAGCGGATACCAGGCGTGCGTGCAGGCGTTGGAGAAGCAGCGCAGGGCGGCGTCGTCCCAGCCACGCTGCAGGAACAGCGGGCGGCCCAGCAGCGAGAACGGTAGGCGCGCGCCGCGCGCGGAGCACAGCTCGGCGATGGAACGCGGGTCGCTGCCGGGGTCGACGCTGGCCGCGTCGGGGACCAGCTGCCAGCTGCGCGGGAACAGGGTGGCGAGCTCGAGCGCCAGGAAGTCGCGCTCGCGGAAGGCGGCGGCGGGCAGGGTCTCGGCGACGCGGATGTCGTCGGCCACGGCGAAGTCGCTGGCGGTGTAGGCCATTGCTGGATCCTGCCCTTTCACACCCCAGGTTTCATCGCTCAAAAGGGCAGGACCTGAAGGAAGGGTCGGGCCATGTAGGCGTAGCAAGCCACCAGCTGAGAGGCTGGAGGCCGGACGTGAGATTGCTGTCGTTCATGAGGGGCGCCGAGGCGGAGGCGGAGGTGGCGCCTGGCGAGGCGGAGTTCTCGCGTGCGCACGCTGCGGCGGCCGCCGGCGAGATCCCTGCCCAGCGAGCGCTCGGCGAGCTGTACCGGGAGCGTGCGCAGTATCGCGAGGCCATGGAGTGGTACCTGTGCGCGGCGCGCCAGGGCGACGCGGTGGCGCTGTACCGGCTCGGCGAGATGTACGAGGAGGGCCAGGGCGAGCTGCCCAACATGGCGCAGGCGTTGCGCTGCTACACCGAGGCGGCCCAGCGCGGCCACGCCGGGGCGCAGTATGCGGCGGCGCGGTGCTGGGCGCGGGGGCAGGGCTGCGAGCGTGACGATGCCATGGCGGTGGCGTGGTTCGAGGAGGCGGCGCAGCGCGGCCACGCCGGGGCGCAGCACCACCTCGGCGTGGCGTACCGCCGCGGGCTGGGCGTGGTGCAGGATCTGGAGGTCGCGCTGCGCTGGTTCAGGCGCGCCGCCGAGCAGGGCCACGCGCGGGCACAGCGTGAGCTGGCGCTGCTGAACGCCGAGCCGGGTGCCTGGCGCAGCGACGTCGAGGCGTATATGTGGGCGCGGCTGGCGGCGCGGTCGGATCCCACGGCGGAGGGGCTGCGGCTGTCGGCGGCCTCGCGCCTCGACGAGCGCCAGATCGTGGAGGCGGAGCGGCTGGCTGACGCCTGGCTGGCGTCGCGGGCGCGGTCGACGCCGGGGGCGCTGGCGGTGAGCTCGATGTCGGCCTCGCAGCGCATGGCGGCCATGTTCTGAGCAGCGCTGGCTGGTCCTGCGCGGCGTCGGCGCCAGCGCGAAACTCGAGGAGGCCTACTCGGCGGCGCGGACCTGGGCGGTGCGCGCCGCCGCCGCGGCAGGATCGGTCAGCCAGTCGGGCAGCAGCGGGGAGGGCTTGCCTGACGCCAGCAGCCACAGCGGGTGCGCGGCGCGGGTGGCGCCGATGTGCAGCAGGTGGCGCGCCTCGGTGGTCGACGGGTAGTTCGACTCGGTGACCTCGAGCAGCAGGACGTAGTCGAACTCCAGGCCCTTGACCTGCGCGACGTCGGTGACGTCGATGCCGGGCTTGAAGGCGAAGTCCTGGCGGCGCACGCGGCGCAGCGAGGGCACCTCGGCCTGGGCCAGCGCGCTGAAGTAGGCGTCGGCCTGCTCGGGGTGGCGCGTCAGCAGCGCGACCGAGGCGGTCGGCTCGCGCCCCATCAGCGAGCGCAGCGCGTCGGCCAGGAAGGCCACGGTCTCGCCCATGTCGCCGGTCTGGTGCATCTCGACCGGGGCGCCGTCACGCGCGACCAGCTGCTCGGTCGGGGCCAGCGGGCCGAGCACGGCGTTGGCCAGCTCCATGACCTGGTAGGTCGAGCGGTACGACAGCTTGAGCGGCGAGACCTCGACCTGCTGCAGGCCGGCGTCGTCGAACAGGTGGCGCCAGTCGCTGAAGGAGTTGTCGAACACCAGGCGCTGCGCGACGTCACCGGCGATGGTGATGCAGCGCTGCGGGGTGGCCGCCTCGAGCAGGACCTTGACCTCGATGGGGCTGAGATCCTGGGCCTCGTCGATGGCGATGTGCTCGTAGTCGATCTCCTTGCCGGTCTCGCCCGAGATCAGGCCGCCGAGCTTGAGCTGGGCCAGGCGCAGCAGGATGGGCTCGTCCTCGACGTCGAGCTTGCCGCCCGCGCTGTCGGCGCCGGGGTCGCTGAGCGGGCCGCCGTCGACGGGGGCGAAGCGCTCCTGGTCGACCTGCTCGGCGACCAGCTCGGCGGGGCGGTCGGGCTCCTCCTGCTGGGCCAGGCACCAGGAGATGGCGCTGGCGATCTCGCCCTCGCGGAACTCGCCCGGCGCCCACTCGGCCAGGGCGGCGCGCACGGCGGCGCCGTCGGTCAGGATCTCGCCCCAGTCGCGCACGATGTCGGGCATGCGGCGGCGCAGGCGGCGTGCGACGATCTCGGCGCGGGCGCGCGCGGGGGCAGCCAGCGCGGGGTCACTGCTGGACGAGCTGACGCCGCCGCGGTCGAGCCAGGTCGTGAAGGCGCGCACGCGCGGCACCGGGGCGTCCTTGGCGGCGCCGTCCCAGCGCGCCAGGATGCGGTCGCGATCGGCGGCCGGCACATCGGCGGCGTCGAGCGCGGTGGCCAGGTCGGCGCGTGCGGCGGTGACCTGGCCGGCGACCTGGCGCTCGAGCAGCTTGAGGATGGCGGGGTGCTTCTTCAGGCGCGACACCACCGCGGGGGTGTCGTCGGTGTAGAGGTCGGGGCCCTTGGGCAGCACGCGGCGCCGCGTCGAGCGCGCCCAGGCGCGATAGGTCACCACCGGGACGCCCGAGACGCCCAGCGATGGCAGCACGTCGCCGACGTAGCGCACCAGCGCCTCGGACGGGACCACCACCAGCATGCGGGACGACTTGAAGCGGCCGGAGTCCTCGAAGTTCAGGTAGGCCACGCGGTGCAGCGCGACCGTGGTCTTGCCCGAGCCGGCGCCACCCTGGATCAGGACCAGGCCGGACTGCGGGCGCGTGATGAGGTCGAACTGCTCGCGATCGATGAGGGCGGCGATCTCGGGCAGGTGCTTGTCCGCGCGCGGGCGGTTGCCCGAGTGCACGCCGAGCTGCGACCGACCAGGCGCCGAGCCATGGCGGTGCTGCGCCGGCTGCGGGCGCGGCGGACGCGCGGCCTTGCCCTGGCCCCCGGCGAGGGTCGGCGCGGCGCCGCCCTCGGCGACCCACCACTGATCGTGGATGTCCTTGGTGAAGGTGCCCTGGGGGCAGCCAACGCGGCGCAGGCGGCCGGCGGCGACGGCGACGTTGCGGCGGACCTCGACCTCGCCTTGCAGGTTACCGCCCTCGAAGGTCTCGTCGAAGTCGTCGCCCTCGTCGTAGCGGTAGTAGATCCGGGACACCGGGGCGTTGCGCCAGTCGACGATCTGGATGCCCGACTTGCGGTCGATGAAGCCACGCTTGCCGATGAGGACGTCGCGGCGCCGGTCGCCGACCTCGCGCAGACGGATGTGCGCAAAGTAGGGCGAACCGGGGTCGACCGGAGCCGAGCGGGCGCGCCCGCGCTGCGCCGCGATGGCCTGCATGCGGGTCAGCTGCTCGACCAGGGGGGCGATGTCCTCGGGCTTGGCCTCGGAGACCTGGTCACGCAGGGCGATCATCTGGGCGTCGTAGGCGTCGATGCCCTGGGCGCTGCCGTCACCCTCGCCCGAGGCGATGCGCTTGACCGCGCGCAGCAAGAGCTCCTGCTCCTCGGCGATGATGGCGGCTTGTGGAGACGCGGGGTCCAGCGGCTTCATGGGAGTCGGTTAAGCTAGCGCACCCCGATGAGGTTGGCGAGCGCAACGGAAGAGGTGTCGATCGTCGCTGCCGACGGGGTCCGCCTGGGGCTGGTGCGGCGGCCGGCGGCGGGGGGGTCGCCACGCGCGGTGTGTCTGCTGACGCACGCCATGATGGCGTCGTCGCGCTACTTCGAGCGCGGTGACGACGGCTTCACCGCGGCGCTGGCGGCGGCCGGGGTCGAGAGCTGGCGGCTGGACTTTCGCGGCTGTGGCGCCAGCCGGGGCGGGCCGGCGGCGGGCTTCGACGACTATGTGCGGCTGGATCTGGCCGCGGCGGTGGCCGAGGTGGCGCGCCGGGCCGGGGTGGCGCCCGGGCAGCTCGGCTATCTCGGCCACAGCCTGGGCGGGCTGGTCGGGGTGGCGGGGTTCGCGACCGGGGCGGCGCCGACGCCGCGGCGGCTGGTGCTGGCGGCGACCCAGGTCTGGGTCGGGGTGCGCCGCCTGCGTGATCGGGCGGTGGTGGCGACCTGGGACCTGGTGTCGCGCCTGGTCGGGCGGGTGCCGGCGCGCGCGCTGCGCATCGGCAGCGAGGATCCGCCGGGGCCGTATGCGCGGGATTTCGTGCGCTGGGCGCGCGGGCCGCGCTGGGACTCGGCGGCCGGGGTCGACTACCGGGCGGCGGCCGGCGGGCTGACGGTGCCCACCCTGGTGCTGGCGGGGACCACTGACTGGATGTGCCCCCCGGCCGAGGCGGCGCGCTTCGCGGCCGCGCTGGGGGGGCCGCAGGGCACCGTGCTGGTGGGCGGCGCCGGCTTCTCCCCCGATCATTTCACGCTGTTTTCCGACCCCCGGGCGGTCGCGGCGTGGCGGCGAGTGGCTGGCTTCCTCGCGGAGGCGTAGAATCGACGTGTGCACGCGGGCATCCAGGCGCTGACAGCGCTGGTATCGGACCTCGGCCGCGAGCTCTCCCTCGAGGAGCGGCTGCAGCTGCTGGCGGATCGCACCGCGCTGATGCTGGAGACGCCGCGCGCCAGCGTGCGGGTGTTCAACGCCGAGCGCACCGCGCTGCTGGCGGCGGCGCGGGCCGGACGGGCGATTCATCAGAATCCATACCAGCCGTTCCAGCCCGGCGCCGGCCTGCTGGGCTGGATCGCGGAGCACAAGAAGCCGCTGCGCACGCCCGATGCCGAGGCCGACCCGCGCTACATCCCGCGCCCCGACATGACCACCAAGCTGGGGTCGTTCCTCGGCGTGCCCCTCCTGCACCACAGCGTGTGCATCGGCGTCATGAGCGCGACCAACCCGCGCGTCGATGCCTTCAGCAGCGAGCACGAGCAGATGCTGGTGCTGATCGCCGGCATGTGCGCCCCGCACCTGGAGCTGGCGCGTCTGCACGCGCTGGGCAACGGCGCGCCGGGGGCCGGGCAGCTGGCGCGCCGCGGGGTCGACCCGGCGTTCCCCGAGGTCATCGCGCGCGACAGCACGCTGCGCCCGCTGTCGGTCGCGCTGGTGTCGATCGACCAGCAGCACACCGGGACGCTGGGCCACGAGGTGATGCGGCGGATCACGCTGCTGCTGGCGTCGATGCTGCGCAGCGGTGACGCCGTGCTGCGCGACGGCGCCAGCGACCTGCTGGTCATCTTGCCGGCCGCCGACCTCGGGCAGGCGCGGCGCGTGGCCGAGCGCGTGCGGGCGGCGGTCGAGGCGCGCACGCTGACGGTGGCAGGTGAGTCAGTGCGGGTGACGGTGTCGGCCGGGGTCGCGGAGCGCGGCCTGACGGAGACGCGCGAGGAGTTGATCGTGCGCGCGCGGGCCGCCATGGCGGCGGCGCAGGCGGCGGGGCGGAATCGCGTCGAGTCGTAGCCCGGATCAACCTGGCGTGTGGGTCACGGCCTCGATGTTGTGGCCGTCGGGATCGAGGATGAAGGCGCCGTAGTAGTTGGGGTGGTACTCGGGGCGCAGGCCCGACTTTCCGTTGTCCTTGCCGCCGGCCGCGAGGGCGGCGTCGTGGAAGGCGTTGACGACGTCGCGGCCCTTGGCGGCGAAGGCCAGGTGAGTCGGGGTCGGAGTGGCGGTGACGCTGAGCCAGAAGTCAGGCTTGCCGTCGGCGCCCAGGCCGATGGCGCCGGGGTACTCCATCATGACGACGTAGCCGAGCGGCGCCAGCGCGGCGGCATAGAACTTCTTGCTGGCGGCGAGGTCGCGGACCTTGAGCGAGACGTGATCGATCATGGGAAGCCTCCTGGGCGCGCAGCATAGCTGTATGCTCGGGGCGTGCGCAGCACAGTCTTCGCGAGCGAGCTGGTGGTCCTGGTGGCGGGGCTCGGGCTGGGGCTGGGGCTCGGCAGCTGCGGCGGCGGGGGGCACCGGGACACCACGCCGGTGGTGCGCACCACGCGCGCTGGCGACCCGGTGGAGTCGTACGGTGACTCGTCGGAGCGGCCGGCGCCGGTGACGTCGCACCTGCTACCGCTGCGCAGGTCGCCCGCGGTGCGTCGCCCGTCGGCGGCGCCGGCGGAGCCCGGGCCCTACCAGGCCGAGCTCCTGCTGTGCATCAGCGAGACCAACGCGCTGCGCGTGGGCGAGGGGCTGCCGGCGCTGAAGCGGTCGCCCGAGCTGGAGGCGTGCGCGGCGGCGGCGGCGGCCGAGGATCACCGCAGCGGCACGCCGCATGGCCACTTCCAGCGCACCAGCGGCTGCGACGTCGCCTTCGCCGAGAACGAGCTGCCGCGCTGGCTGCTGGCGGCGCAGCCAGGCGCGCTGGCTGGTGTGATCCGGTCGGGCATCGCCATGATGTGGGACGAGGGCCCCGGAGGTGGACACCATGACAACATTGTTGGACCAAAATATACCGAGCTCGGGTGCGGGATCTTCATCAGCGCTGACAGCGTGACCGTGGTGCAGAACTTCCGCTGATGGCCACGTCGGCCACCAGGCCGCTGGCCGCGCGCACGCTCCTGCTGCTGCCGGCGTACTCGGCGCTGTTCGGGGGGGCGTACTTCGCGGAGTGGCTGCGCGTGCATGGCTATCCGCCGCTGCTCAGCACCGGGGTGCAGTTCGTGGCGCTCGGGGTGCTGGCCTGGGTGGCGGGCATGTTCCTGCGCCGCGCGCTGCGGCGTGCGCACCACCAGGCGCTGGCGACCCACCGCGAGCTGCCCCCACAGCTGGCGCCCACGGCGTGCGACTGGCTGATCAGCGCGGCGTGCGGCCTGCTGGTGGTCACGGTGCCCGCAGGCGCGACCAGCGTGACGCTGGCCCGGCTGCCCATCAGCGTGGTGGTGACGGCGGCCATCGCGGGGCAGTGCTGGCGGCGGGTGCTGGCGGCGCGGCTGCCCAGCTGGTGGCAGGCGGTGGCCACGGCATGTTCGCTGGCAGCGCTGGGGCTGCTGGCGCGCTCGCCCGACGTGGGCGGCTGGCGCATGGCGGTGGTGCTGCTGGGCGGGGCGCTGGTAGGTCGCATGGGCAGCATCATCTGGCGTGCCGCGGTCAGCCATCCGCACCACCAGGTGATGTCGATCGCGTGGCTGGTCGGCGGCGCCGCGCTGCTGCTGGTGGGACGCCACCAGGGTGAGCTGTGGGCCTGGGGACCGCGGCGAGCGACGCTGGCGCTGTTCGCGCCGCTGGTGGTGCTGACGCTGCTGATCGGGCTCGGGTGGCTCAACCGGCGGCCCCACCTGGCCATCGTGTGCCGGGCCAGCGCGGGCATGCTGGCACTGGTGCTGCTGGGTGGGCGGTTCTGGCTGGGTGACCGGCTGCAGCAGGTGACCTGGCTGGCGATCGGTCTGACCATGGTCGCCGCGCTGGTCGATCCAGGCGACCTGCGGGACGATGGCCGTGCCGTCACCCGCGCAACTGACCGAATGTGATTCAGCTTGCAGAATGATCTGCCACGGTGGAGGTCTTGCCCGCGCTGAGCGCGCTGCCGACCGGGTCGCCGTTGCCGTCTAGCGGCTCGACCCCGCGCGCAGCTGGTGGACGTCGGTGGCGTCGCCGCCGATGCGCAGCAGCACCAGCGAGTCGCTGTCGGCGCTGGCGCAGCCACTGCCGACCACTGCGCAGCCGGCCAGGCTCGAGACCACGGCGAGCAGCGCTGGGTACGACCTCATCGCACCAGGTTAGAGGGCCGATGAACTGGGGGCAAGCGGCCCCCAGGGCCGAGAAAGGGCGACGCCATCCGGCCCAAATTGGGCACCGGCAGATCACCCTGTGGATAACTCGTGGGAAGCAGGTCTCTTCGGTCGTCGGCCCGGGCGTTGCAATTCGATGCGTGCGGGGGCTGACATGACCAACAACGGCATCAAGCAGCGCGGCTTCACCCTGATCGAGATGATGGTCGTCGTCGCCATCATCGGTGTGCTGGCCGCCGTCGCCATCCCCACCTTCCAGAAGTACGTCAAGAAGTCGAAGTCGCCCGAGGCCAAGCTCAACGTCGAGCGCATGTACTACGGCGGCAAGGCCTACTACGAGGCCACCCAGAACTTCGTGCAGCGCGCCAGCGCGCTGGTCCCGGCGACGCGCGCCTGCGCGGGCGCGGGCCTGCCGCAGCGCCATGCCGCCAGCGCGTGGGTCGACAGCCCGACCTGGGAGGCGCTGAGCTTCGAGATGAACGACCCGTTCTTCCTGCAGTACGACTACATCGGCACGCCGACCTCGATGGAAGCCATCGGCCGCGGTGACCTCGACTGTGACACCGTGCTGTCCACCTTCAAGCACGGCGCGACCCAGGTCGACGGTGCCTTCGTGGGCACGCCGATGGTGATCATCAGCGGCGATGAGTAGTCGCCGTCAGGCGCCAGGTGTCAGGCGCCAGCCGATGCGAAAGAGCGCGTCCGCGCCGTGCTGGGTGATGATGGTTTCGGGGCTGGCGGACGTGGCCAGCTCGGCCAGGCCGCGGTTGCAGATGGCCAGCACGACCTCGGCGGCCTCGACGGGACGGTAGGCGCGGCCCTGGTGAGTGCCGCCGGCGACCAGGACGTTGGCCAGGTAGCCGAGCTCTTCCATGCGTCGTGCATGCAGCGTGGGATCGCGGTCGGCGAGGCTGCGCAGGGCGGTCTCGAAGGCGCCGCCCGGGGATGACGTGAGCGCGCGCGCGCCGCTGGCGCTGGCGCCGGGGTCGACCTCGTGCAGCAGCGCGGCGAGGCGTGACGGCGTGGCCGGGGCGGACATCGTGCTCGTGCTCGTGCTCGTGCTCGTGCTCGTGCTCGTGCTCGTGCTCGTGCTCGTGCTCGTGCTGGTGCTCGTGCTCGTGCGGGTCTGGGCCCAGGCGCGGGCGCGAAAGTACGCCCTGGTCAGGGCGTCGCGCTCGACCAGGTCGGGCAACGCCGCGCTGGCGGCCAGCTTCAGGAAGGCGCGCGCGTCGGCCGGGGCGACATAGCCGTCGGCGACACGGCGCTCCTCGCGCTCGGCGGCCACGTCCTCCTCCAGGGTGCCTGCCGCGGTCAGCACCTGGTACAGCCCGCCGGCGTCATCGACCAGCTCATCGGTCAGGGCGGCGCAGCGCTCGAGCAGGCGCGCCAGCAGCTGGTGATGATCGCGATCCAGCGCGATCAAGATGGCCAGCACCGCGTCCCAGCCGTCGTGCGCCCGTGACACCAGGGTGTACTCGCCGAGCTCCTCCGACAGCTGGCTGCTCAGCGCCTTCTCGGCGGCGGCGTCGTCCGACAGCGTGTCGAGCAGCCGGGTCTCGCCGAGCACCAGCAGCTGGCGCGACAGTCCCAGCACCAGCCGCTCCTCGGGCAGCTCGGCGACCCGCGCCACCGCGACGTCCTCACCGGCCTCGAGCAGGACCTCCAGCCACAGCAGGAAGCGCGCCGGATCGAAGCGCTCGTCGGCGCCGGGCCGCTGCTGCTGCCAGAGGTCGTCGTCGAACACCCGACGTAGCTGCTCGGTGGTCGCCAGCGCCACCAGCTCGGCGCAGTCCTCCAGACCGACCTGCTTGATGAGGCCGCCCAGCGCGCGTGGCGGCAGCGCCTGCACCTCGGCCACCAGGCCAGGCGTGTCCAGGATGCGCGTCATCAAGCTGCGCGTGGCCGGCCGCGCGCGCTCGAGGCCGATCGCCGTCGTCACCACGGGCAGGTCGGGCTTGGCCATCGGATCGGCGTACCATGTTGCCATGCGACGACTCCTGGGACGAGGCGGGATGCTGCTCGCAGCGCTGGCGCTGGCGCCGCTCGCTGTGGGCTGTGGTGGTGACGACGATGACGGTCCGGGCAGCGACGCCGGCACCGGTTCAGACGGCGGCAGCGGCCCCGACGGCGGCGGCGTGCTCCCCGACAGCGCCGTCGCGCTGGGCCAGGGCTTCGTGCTGCTGCGCTCGAGCGCCGCGGGCCACCTGCTGCAGCTTCACTTCACGCACCGGGGTGCGGCCGGCTTCTGCAGCTATCAGAGCGATGGTCCATGCCAGATCGAGACCTGCCTGCAGGGCACCGAGAGCCCCCGCCCCGGCGCCGGCGACGTCACCATCACCGGCACCACCCCCGCGCTGGCGGCGCCCGCGCTCAGCTCGGGCTACGCCGACGTCAGCGGCACCCAGGATCTGTGGGCTGGCGGCGAGGCGGTGCGCCTCCGCGCCCCCGGCGCCATGGTGCCCGCCTTCGACGTCACCCTGAGCGCCCCCGGGTCGGCCACCCCGGTCGCCCCCGCGGGTGGCGCGGTCAACGTCACGCGCGGACAGCCCATGACGCTGACCTGGAGCGGCGGCGCCGCGGCCGGCGCGAGCACCACGTACGTCGCCGTGCTGCAGACCCCGAGCGTGGTGCTCAAGTGCTCGTTCCCCGCCGCCGCCGGCACCGGCACCGTGCCCGGCAGCGCCATCATGCAGCTGCCCGCCGGCGCCAGCGGCATGTGGCTGACGCTGACCGAGGCCTATCAGCGCGTGGATCTCGCCGGCTGGGACGTGCGCTTCGCGCTGCGTCGCTTCGCCAGCACGCTGACGCTGCAGGTCAACTGACGGCTACAGGGTCTTCAGGTACTCGATGATCGCGGTGCGATCGTCGCTGGTCAGGCCGTCGCCGAAGTCGTGGCCGCCGTTGCCGTAGCCGAGCAGCGTGGTGTCGTAGATCTTCTTCTTGTTGGCCTGGTTCGGCTCGGCGTCCTGGCCCGCGGGCAGCTCGGTGTACTGCCAGCCCAGCGCCACCTCGTCGTAGTCGGTCGACCGGAAGCTGCGCGTCCAGTACTTCGGGCGCTTCGTGGTGTCGAGCAGCGCGGCGATGGTCGGCACCGAGCCGTTGTGCAGGAACGGCGCGGTGGCCCAGACGCCGTCCAGCGGCGGCGCCAGATAGCCGCGCTCGGGCTGGAGGTGCGACTTCTGCCCGTACCAGGAGCCGTTGAACCAGTCGATGTACACGTCGGCGAACTGGCCGGCGCCCAGCGACAGCGTGTTGTCGGTGCCGATCAGCGCGTCCGGGATGAGCAGGTTGGGGAACGTCGCGCCTTCGCCATAGGTGCCGTGGCACTCGGCGCAGCGCTTGCCGAACTCGACCTTGCCGCGCTCGGCCAGCGCGGTGTCGACCGCGAAGGGGTACGGCGGCGGCGTCAGCGTGTTGATGTAGGCGGCGACGTCGGGGAAGTAGACGTCCATCTCCTCGGCCTCGGCCACGGTGTCGCTGCACAGCGTGGACGCCGTCGACATGATGCGCGCGTGATCGCCTCGTCCAGCCGCGACGTAGAACATCGAGGTCTTCTTCTTCATGCGCCACCACGGCGGCACATCGACCGGGACCACGATCT
The DNA here is from genome assembly GCA_020853705.1 of Deltaproteobacteria bacterium. Lineage (GTDB taxonomy): Bacteria > Myxococcota_A > Polyangia > Haliangiales > JADYYK01 > JADYYK01. The sequence goes on along the minus strand of JADYYK010000269.1, from coordinate 20,375 downwards.
CGGGCGGCAAGGGTAGAAGCGGCGTCTTCGACCAGGCCAGCGTCACCGGGTCGCGATGCGCGAACAGCACCGCGGCCAGGTTGTCGGCCGGGTTGGCGCCGATGGTCCGGGTGCGCGTGTAGGGCGCGATCGCGGTCATGCGCTCGGCGAACTTGAGGATCTCGGCGCGCTCGGCGGGATCGGTCACCAGCTGCGCGGCGGCGTTGACGGTCTGCGCGGCGTCGATGGTGTAGTCGCGATCGTTGTTGCCCAGGCCCAGCACCAGCTCGCCGTTGATCTCGCCCATGTGGCAGATGAGGCAGTTGGCCGACACCACCTCGACACCCGACCTGGTGGTGAACGCGGTCTGGTAGTAGGGCAGCTCGGGGTTGTGACCCTCGCGGCCGTCGAGGCGTTCACGCTCGGGGGCGGCGCCGAAGGCCTGCCGGTACAGCGAGTACGGGATGCCGCAGTTGACGTAGCCCTTGTTGACCAGCGCGCTGTAGCCGGCTGCGGCGTCGCCGGGGCGCTGGGTCGAGGCCTCGATCTTCAGGTAGGGCGAGACGAACACCGCGGCGTCGGGCCCGGTGTCGCCACCGCCACCTCCGCCGCATCCCGCGGCGCCCACCACCAGTGTGGCCAGCGCCAGGACCGCGCGCCGGCGAGGCCTCACGCGAGGCCCGCCTTCTTCATGCCGTGGCGGGTCATCTTGCGCAGCTCGCTGATGACCCCGGCGGCGCCCTGCGAGCCGGGCTCGATCGGGGTCGGCTTGTGGCGCGGCACCTCGCGGTCGAGGTCGCCGAAGAACATGGCGGCGCTGTCCTTGTCAGCCAGCACCTTGTCACCCGTGCGACCACGCACGTTGCGCCCGGCCAGCTCGGTCACGAAGCTGGCGAAGGTCTTGGCGGTGTCACCCATGATGTCGACGGTGGCGACGTGGTCGGCGGCCAGCTTGACGATGCCCTCGTGGCTGCAGCCGGCGGCGACCGCCTGCGCGGCGGCCTCGCGGAACACCAGGGCGTCGTCGGCCAGCCCCAGCCCCTTGTAGTGGTCGGGGTAGATGTCGAGCGCGTCGAGCACATAGTTCAGCGCTCCCACCAGCAGCCGCTTGGCCGCGGGCGGCGTCGCCGCGTCACGCAGCGCCTGGCGCAAGCTGCCAGCGTCGGCGGCGAACGAATCCACGAAGCGCTGCAGCGTCTCGATCTGAGCTTCGGCCCCGGCCATGTCTGTCTCCCCTTGGTTTCGAACTGGGGCACGCTAGCACAGCAACCCGGGTCTGTGCCGGTGGACCCACCGAGAACCGCCGTTCACGTTGGCGTGACCATCCCTCCATGGTGCTGGGGGTCGCGCACGCGTTTTCAACGGGTTTGGCGCTGGCCGCTTCCTTGCTTTGCCACCCGTCGGGCCGAACGGAGGGACGACGATGAAGAAGCTGATGCTGGTCGGGACGGCGATGACGTTGCTGGGTGGCTGCTTCCAGCAGCCGGACGACAACTCCATCCGCGACGTGCTGCCAGAGGCGGACTCGATCCAGGTCAAGGTGCCCGGGGCCGAGGTCGGCGCCACCTCGTCGGGCGTCAAGAGCCAGGGGCTGGTCGGGCAGACCGCCGAGTTCTATGGCCTGACCCGCAAGGTGTCGCGTGACCTGAATGGCGGCGCCGCCGTGATCCTCGGCCTGGTCAAGGCCATCACCGAGTACCCGGTGACCTCGGTCGAGGCTGGCACCTGGATCTGGGGTCCGTGGCGCGAGGCGCTGAACCCCAGCGAGTACCGCCTGACCGTCAGCCAGGACGCCGCCGGCGACTACCACTGGGCGCTGGAGGGGCGCGCCAAGGGCAGCGCGGTGTCGTTCCAGCCGGTGGTCTCGGGCGTGGCGACGCCGGGGCGGCCGCACCGCGGCGTGGGCAGCTTCCACATGGACTTCGACGTGGCCGAGCGGCTCGATCCGGTGGGCAACGACGGCGTCGGCCAGCTCGACGTGTCGTACGACCTGGAGTCGAACCCGCGCCGGGTGCAGATGGGCTTCGCGCGGCCGATCGGGACCCAGGCGGTGACCTTCAACTACAGCTACGCCGAGGCCGACGATGGCTCGGGGGACTTCCAGTTCACCGTGCACGGCGACCTGGACGATCCCGGCTCGAGCTGGGAGGACGCCGAGGTGCGCTCGCGCTGGCTGGCCTCGGGCGCGGGGCGCTCGGACCTCAAGGCGAGCGGCGGCGACCTGGGCGCGGCGACGGTGACCGGGGTCGAGTGCTGGAGCTCGTCGTTCGGTCGCGTGTTCTGGAGTGACAACATGTCGTGGCAGCCCACCGAGGGTGACCCCGCGGCGTGTGCGTACCAGGATGTGAAGTTGCCGGAGTAGCTGCGGCGAGAAGCTGGCTGCATGAGAGAGAGGCCTCGGGCGCTGTCGCCCGGGGCCTTTCGCTATTTGCCGAAGGTGATGCCGAAGTTGAAGAAGAAGCTGATGTCGGTGGGCGAGGGCGGGGTCGGCTCGTCGCAGGGGCCGGCGCACACCGCGGGCAGCTCGAACCTGGCGTCGGGCGACTCGGCGATGTTCATGCGGAAGGCCAGGAAGTAGCCGATGTAGCGCTGCTTGCCGACGGTGAACATGGGGTGCGCGCCGATGGCCAGGGTGATGTCGTCGCGGGTCAGCTTGCCGCCGGCGTCCCACTGGATGAACTCGCGCCCCAGGCCAGCCTCGGCCCAGAAGTCGGCATTGATGAAGTCCTTGCCGACGCGACCGATGGTGTAGCGCGCCGACACGCCCAGGCGGTGCTCGATGCCGCGGATGGGATCCTTCTTCTGGTTCAGTGTGGGGTCCTCACCCACACCAAGCAGGTCGTACTGTCCGACGATGCCGACGTCACCGAAATGCTTGCTGACTTCGGTGTGCAGCCCGGCCGACATGCCCCGGATGCTGCCGATGTCGCCCGACCCGATCAGGGTGCCCAGCGACATCTCGAGGCGATCGAGGCGGCCGCGCGCGGCTGCCGGGGTGGCGAGGGCTGCGGTCAGAGCGGCCGCGACCAGGAGACGGCGGGTGAGCGACATGGGCCCGTGATACGCGCCTGGGGAGGTTTCGATCCGTGGGATCGTGGGGCCGTCTCGCACGTCTGTTGGCACAGCTGAATCCGGCGGACTGCGGATTCGCTGTCACGAACGCGGGCCTCACGGGAACCAGGAGTTGATGATGGCGGTGCAAGCGCACGTGCGAGTGGTGGGTGCCGAGGAGCAAGAGCTCGAGCGCCTGGTGCAGGCGGGCGACAAGCGCGGCGCGGTGGCATTGTGTGCGCGACTGCACGGTGCGGGGCTGGGTCGGCTGGCCATGGCCATGACCGGCTCGCAGGCCGACGCCGACGAGGTGGTGCAGGAGACCCTGCTGGCGGCGCACGACGCGCTGGCCAGCTTTCGGGGTGAGGGCACGCTGCGCTCGTGGCTGTTCGGCATCGCCCGGCGGCTGTGTGCGCGGCGCATCGAGACCCGGGTGCGCCAGGAGCGCAGGCTGCACCTGGTCAAGGCGACGACGGACGACGGCTCGGGCGCTGCGACGCCCGAGGCGGAGCTGCATGCTCGCAGGCAGGCGGCTCGCGTGCGCACGTTGCTGGAGCGGCTCAAGCCGAGTGACCGGGAGGCGCTGCTGCTGCGCTACCAGTCGGACCTGAGCTACGGAGAGATCGCGGTGGCGTGTGGCATCGAGGAGGCGGCGGCGCGCAAGCGGGCCAGCCGCGGCCTCGACCGTTTGCGTGAACTGATGGCGGGCAACGCCCGCGAAGGTGGAAGCGATGAGTGATGCAACCGAGGTGAAAGCGGCGTGCGCGCGCGTGCGCGAGGAGCTGGCGGACATCGTCGATGGTGACGCAGCGGCGCTGGCGCGGCATGGCGACCATCTGGCCGATTGTGATGACTGCCGGGATGCGCGCTTCGCCGCGGCCGAGGCGGCCGAGGAGCTGAAGGCGGCGGGCGCGGATCATGTGGCGCCCAGCGCGGAGGCGCTGGAGAAGGCCGTGCTGGCGCGGCTGGATGCGCGGCCGGCGCCGGCGGCGAACGTGGCGAGCGCGCCGGTGGCGAGCGCGCCGGTGGCGAGCGCGCCGGTCGCGAGCGCGCCGGTCGCGAGCGTCAAGGCGGCTGCCGCGGTGGAAGTGGCGAAGCCGGCGGCTGCGAAGGCCGAGCCTGCTGCGCCTGCCAAGGTGCGCTCCATCGACAGCGCGCGCGGCGGGCGCTCGCGCAAGCTGCTGATCGCGGCGGCGGTGTGCGGCGTCGCGGCGGCGGCCGCGGCCAGCGTGTTCGCGGTGCGGGCGCTCAAGCAGCGCAGCGCGGCCAGCGCGGCCAGCGCGGCCAAGGGCAGCGCCAAGGTCATCGCCATCTCGCGCGCGGCGGCCGACGGTCAGACCGGTATCACCTTCGCGGGTCAGCCGGTAGCGCTGGGCAACGCCGTTACCGGCGGCAAGCTGGTGGCCACCGACGGCCGCACCCGCGTCAAGCTGCAGCTCGGCGATGGCACCACGCTGACCTTGAACCACGACACCCGCGTCGAGCTGACCGGCCCGCGTGCGCTGAAGCTGACCTCGGGTGAGGTGGTGGCCGACATCGCGACCGGCGAGGCGCTGGTCTCCATCACCATGCCGACCGGGCGCGTGCAGGCCGCAGGTTCGCTGCTGGCCATCGCCGCCGAGGCCGACCAGGCCAGCGTGCGCGTCGCGCGCGGCCACGCCCGCATCGAGGGCACCTCGGGCACCCTCGAGGTGCTGGCCGGCGAGGAGGCCCTGGTGCCGCGCACCGGCAAGGGCTCGGTGGCCCCCGCGGCCCGCCTGGCCGACGCCGTGGGCTGGTCGGAGCTCGAGGGCGAGCCGACCGACACCACGCTGGCGGGCCTGGGCGAACTGCGCGCACGCAAGCCTGGCGACAAGAGCGAGAAGGAGCGCCCGCTGACGCTGGCCAACCACAAGGTCACCATCCGCGTCTCGGGCAACGTCGCGCGCACCGAGATCGAGGAGTCGTTCAAGAACGACAGCGCCGACACCCTGGAGGGGATCTACCGCTTCCCGCTGCCGCCCGACGCGCGCATCGACCGGCTCGCACTGTGGGTCGGGGACAAGCTGGAGGAGGGCGCCTTCGTCGAGCGCGGCCACGCCGCCAAGATCTGGAAGGGCGTCATCCACAACGCCGCGCCGTCGCAGCCGGTGCAGCTGCAGGAGATCGTCTTCGTGCCGGATCGGTTCCGCGACCCCGCGCTGCTGGAGTGGCAGCGCGGCGGCCGCTTCGAGCTGAAGATCTACCCGATCCCCGCGCGCGGCGAGCGCAAGGTCATCCTGTCGTACACCCAGACCATCGCGCCGCAGGGCAAGCAGCGCCGCTATGTCTACCCGCTGGCGCACTCGGCCGATGCCTCGACCAAGGTCGGCCACTTCGAGGTCGATGCCCGCCTGGTCGGCCATGATCAGTCGCGCCCGGTGCACGTGCACGGCTACAAGCCCACCGAGAGCAAGGACGGCGTGGCCACCAAGCTGTCGATGACGGCCGACGACTTCCAGCCCGCCGGCGACCTCATCGTCGACTACTCGCTGCCCGGCGACGCCGAGCTGCGCTACTGGACCGCGGCCGCCGAGGGCGCGCAGGCCGCCGCCGCCAAGATCAAGAACGGCAAGGCGCCCGCCGACGAGTCGACCGAGGTCACCGCGGCGCGCGCCACCCTGGCGGCGGATCCGCGCAGCTTCGTGCTGCTGGCGCTGCGCCCGGAGATCCCGGCCTACACCGAGAACCACGCCCGCGACTTCCTCATCGTGGTCGACTCCAGCCAGTCGATGACCGGCGAGCGCTTCTCGCGCGCCACCGCCCTGACCGCGGCGCTGGTCGGCAACATGGATCGGCGCGACCGCGTGCGCGTGATGGTGTGCGACGCCGACTGCCGCGAGCTCGGCAGCGTGCGTGCGCCGTCGGCGCAGGCCGCCACCGAGGTGCGCGAGCTGATGGGCGCGGTGCGTCCGGCGGGCGCCTCGAACCTGGTGGCGTCGCTGACCGCGGCGGCCAGGGCGTGGCCGCGCGAGAGCGGCTCCGGCGCCAGCCGTGAGCTGCGCGTGATGTACCTGGGCGACGGCATGTCGTCCACCGGCCCGCGTCGTGCGGCCTCGCTGGTGGCCGAGATCGAGGAGCTGTCGAAGGCGACGACCGTCAAGGTCACCACCGTGGGCATCGGCGCCGATGTCGATACCGTCGCGCTGGCCGGGATCGCCCGCGCCGGTGGCGGCCACTATGTGCCCTACGTGCCGGGCGAGCGCGTCGGCGCCAGCGCCCTCGCGGTGCTGGAGACGACCTACGGCCCGGTGCTGAGCAACGCCGCGCTGGAGCTGCCGGCGGGCGTCACCGAGGTGTCGCCGGCCAAGCTGCCGACGCTGCGGGCCGGCGAGGAGGTGCTGGTCTCGGCGCGCTTCGCGGGTGAGATCAAGGGCGACATCGTGCTGCGCGGCAGCGTGGGCGGTAAGCCCTACGAGGATCGCTACCCCATCGCGCTGACGCCGGCCGCCACCGCAGGCAACGGCTTCGTGCCGCGGGTGTGGGCGCAGCAGCGCATCGACGAGCTGGATCAGGCCGGTCGTGGCGAGGATCGCGCGCAGATCGTCGCGCTGTCCAAGACCTACGGCGTGCTGTCGCGCCAGACCTCGCTGCTGGTGCTGGAGAGCGAGAGCATGTTCAACGCCATGGGCATCGAGCGCGGCGGGCAGCCGGCGCGCTGGACCGGCGAGGACATCGCCACCGCGGGCGAGGCCAGCGGCACCATCGGCCACGCACAGGCCCAGATGGGCGTGCTGGCCGGCGCTGACGCCGACGGCGAGGAGAGCGAGGCCACGGGCGTCACCGGTGGGCTGGAGGCTGGCGGTGGCGGCAAGATGGGCGGCGTCGGCACCGGCAGCGGGGACGGCTTCGGGCGCGCCAGCGCGTCGACCCGGGACCCGATGGCCAAGACCGCCGACGAGAAGTCCGACAAGGCCAAGAAGGCGCCGATGGAGGCCCGTCGCGAGTCGGCGCCGGCCCCGACGGCGCGACCGATGCCCGATGCGCCGAGGAACATGGCTGCCGATGACATGTGGGAGGGCATGCCGGCCACCGGCGGGCGCAGCGGCACCTTCATGAAGAAGGTCTGGTTCCGCGTCGGCGCGGTGTCGGCGGGGGCGTTCTCGGATGGCTCCAGCGCGATCAGCCTGGCCGAGCAGCGGCTGGCGCAGATGCCGGAGAGCCGCGACCGCCTGCGCAGCCTGGTGCAGGCCCTGGCGCGCGCGGGTCAGGTCGACCGCGCGCTGACCGAGAACGAGGCCTGGCTGGCCAAGGCGCCCAGCGACGCCGATGCGCTGGTGTCGCTGGCCGATCTGACCGCTCGCAAGGGCGACCGCGCCGGCGCGCTGCGCTACCTGTCGGGTATCGTGGATCTGTCGCCCGACGCGCCCGAGCTGCACGAGCGGCTGGCCGGCGCCTACCAGCGCCTGGGCGACTTCAGCCACGAGTGCGCGCACCGCGTCGCCATCGCCGAGCTCGGCCTGGGTAGCAGCAACGCGACGGCCATCGGGGCCGGCGTGCGCTGCGAGCGCGCGGCCGGTCGCGAGTCGGCGGCGGCGCGCCTGCTGGCGGGCACGGCGGACGCGAAGCTGCGCAGCAAGGCGGAGACCGCGGCGGCCACGCCGGCGCCGGCGCCGCGCAAGGTCGAGCTGTCTCTCAACGCCAGCTGGGGCTCCGACGCCGACCTCGACGTCGCGCTGGTGGCGCCGTCCGGTTCGCGCATCTCGTTCATGGGCGGCCGCAAGATCAGCGCCGACCCGGGCGCCGCCATCACCGCGGGCCGCGAGCGCCTGGGCATCCCCAAGATCGCCAAGGGCAGCTACCTGGTCGAGATCACGCGCAGCAAGCTGGGTGACACCACGCCGGTCGCCGGCGAGGTCGAGATCACCGTGCTCGGCGTCAAGCGCGTCATCCCGTTCACCCTGAGCACCGACCGCGTGGTGCTGGGCCGCATCGACGTGACCTCGCAGTTCAAGTGGGTCCAGGTCGCGCGCACCAACGGCGGCTGGCGCTAGCCGGCTCCGCTACGGCTCGTCCAGCTTCGACAGCACCTTCTCCATCCTCAGCTTGATGCCCTCCAGGGTCCGCCGCGCATTGTCCTCGGCGGCCTTGTCACCATCCGCCTTGGCCTTCTCGATCTCCTGCAGCACCTGATCCCGCCGCGCGGCCAGCTGCTCGACGATGCGCTCCAGCTTCTCGCGCTGCTCCTCGGGTGACAGCTCGCGCTCGGGCACCGGCTCCATGGTGACCATCGGGCGCGCCACACCCGGCACGGGACTCGTGCTCGTGCTCGGGCTCGGGCTCGGGATCGTGCTCGGGATCGTGCTCGGGATCGTGCTCGGGATCGTGCTCGGGATCGTGCTCGGGATCGTGCTCGTGCTCTGGCTCGTGCTCGGGCTCGGGCTCGGCACCCTCCGCCGCGGCTCATCGCCCTGCAGCGACGCCACCACCACCCACGCCAGCGCCCCCACCGCCACCACGCCCAGGCCCAGCACCAGCGGCGCCTTCATCTAGCGGCTCGCTTCGTCCTTGACCCGCGCGTGCTCGAGCAAGATGTGCTGCGTCGGCAGCCCGATCTCGTCGGTCCCCACCACGTCGCAGGCGATGAACTCGAAGCTGCCCTCGTTCCAGTCCAGCACCGCCATCAGCCGCTTGCGCGGATCCTCGATCTCGGCGGACGACTCGACCTTGACCACGCGGCCCGCGGCCACGAACACGCGCGCCACCTTGTCCTTGGCGACCGTGATCATGATCCCCGACTTGCGCTCGAAGTCGAGCAGCGACAGCAGGGTCGCCACGCCGATCTCGGCCACGCTGCCGCGCAGCACCACGCGCTCGGGCTCGGGGCGCAGCGCCGGCGTCGCCAGCCGGCGCAGCCGGATGCACAGCTCCTCGTCGGTGAACGGCTTGTGGATGAAGTCGCGCACGCCCAGCCGGTACGCGCGCAGCCGCGTGATGTCGCTGCCGTCCGCGGACATCACGCACAGCGCCACTTCGGCCAGCTTGGTGTGCGCCGCCAGCATCCCGATCAACGTCCAGCCATCCATCACCGGCATCTCGTCGGCCAGCAACAAGATCGCCGGCGGCCGCGACAGCACGGCCGAGTAGGCCTCCGCCCCGTTGACCGCCATCTCGACCTCGAAGCCGGCGTCGCCCAGCGCGGTGGACAGCCGCTCCAGCAGGCGCGTGCTGGAGTCCGCCACCAGCACGCGCACCGGCTCGGGCCCGCCGGCGCCTGGGGCCGGCCGCGGCCCATCCAGCAAGGTGTCGAGGTACGCGTTGAGCCGCACCCGCCGCTCGCTGTCTTGCTCGAGCAGCTCGAAGCCCATGCCGGCCTGGCGCCCCAGCGCGCGCGCCGCGGCCGCCGACAAGAGGTGCGCCACGCGCGAGATCAGCGCCACCTTCTCGCCGCTGGGCAGCACCAGGGTCAGCTCGAGCACGTCGCCGACGGGCAGATACTCGTCGGTGCGCACGAACACGCCGCTGCGGCTGATGTCCTGCGTGGTCGCGCGCACACGCTTCCCGAGCCGGTCGAACTCGACCGTGCAGGCCGTGAAGACGCGTGGTTCCCTCGGCATCGCCCCCGACTATACGGTACTACCGGGGCCGGCGCAGAAGCCAGGCCAGGCGGCGGATGCGCAGCACCAGCTCCTCGTCGCTCACCCCCGCACCCAGCCCCGCGGCTGCGCGCACCACGAAGTCGTGCACGCCCATGCGATAGGCGCGCAGCCGGGTGCCATCACTGGGGTCCTGCGACAGCAGCACCGGCGCGATGCCTGCGGTGCGCGGGCGCTCGGCCAGCTTGTTGATCACCGTCCAGCCGTCCAGGCCGGGCATGTGCTCGGTCAGCACCAGCACGTCGGGCGGCTGCTCCAGACAGGCGGTGTAGGCGTCCGAGCCGTCGAAGCTCTCCTCGACCACGAAGCCGGCCTCGCGCAGCAGCGAGGACAGGCGATCCAGCGCGCGCGCCTGCGGCTCCGCCAGCACCACCCGCGTCCCCGGCACCACCGGCGCCACCACACGCACATCGGTGACCTCGCTGACGAAGCGGTCGAGCGTGCGCTGCTCCAGCGTGGGCGAGGACAGCGCGCAGCCGAGGCCGCAGGGCCGCCCGGTGTCGCGCGCCAGCATGGGGCCGACGACATGGGCCACGCGCGCCAGCATCGAGACCGGCCCCTGCGGCAGCACGATGGTCAGCGGCACGCTGGCGCCGATCGGGACCTGCTCGTTGGTGCGCACGAAGATGCCGTGCCGGCTGAGGTCGAGCGTCTGCGCGACCACCTTGCGACCGTCGAGCTCGAAGGTCACCAGGCAATGGGCGGAAACGCGCTGCTCTTGCCTCGGCACGGACGGCATTATTCATGAGCGGGCGAGTAGACACAGTATGATGGCTTGCATGTGGAAGCGGCCGGGGAGGCGGGGGGCGCCCTTCACGCTGCTGGCCTGTGCGCTGCTGGTGTCGGGCTGTGGTCCGACCTCCGAGCAGGCCGGGCGGGCGATCCTCGCGGTGTTGCCGGTCATCCTGCTCATCAGCGCAGGCATGCAGCTCGCGCTGCTGGCCAGCTGGCGCGTGGCGCGGCCCGACATCCAGGTCGACAAGTGGCCGCTGCGCATCGGCTTCTTGCTCGCCGTCTTTGGCTTCGTGCTGGCCTTCATGAGCGTGTCGCCGTTCGTGTCGCGCTCGACGGGCCTGTTCACCGAGGTCGAGACCGGGGGCGCGGGCTGGGACGAGTGGATAGGGGCCGCCTTCATGATGACCGCCGGCACCTTCGTCGCGCTGCACCTGCTGGTGCTGCGCATCATGTTCGCGTCGTCGCCCGGGCGCGCCTTCAGCTGGAGCTTCGCGCCGCCGCTGGCGCTGTTCCTGGTCATCGCGCTGGCCAATGCGTTCCGCGTCGACAGCAAGGGCGACGTCATCGCGTTGCTGATCTATCCGGGACTGTACGGCGTCGCCCCGCTCATCATCTTCGTCGTCCTCATGATCGAGGCCGGCCGCGCCGGCAAGCGTGCCAAGGCCGCGCCGCCGCCACCACCACCGCCCGCACCACCGCCCTACAGCAACCTGAGCTGAGTCCCGCGCCGCGGCGGGCGCACGAACGACGTCGGACGCTCCGCCGCCTCGCCCTCGCGCGAGCCCTCGGCCGTGTTCATGCGGTACACGCCGAGCCCCAGCTTCTTGCAGGTGGCCTCGAACAGCGCCCAGGTCTGCGCCGCATACTCGCCCTCGCCGCGCCCGCGCACGCCGAAGCGCGCGTCATACAGCGCGCCGCCACGCGCCTCGCGCACGCGGGCCAGCACCTTTTCGGCGCGCAGCGGCAGCGCCGCCCTGAGGCGCGACTCGAACACCTCGGCGACCGAGCCGGGCAGGCGCAGGAACACCATGCCGGCGTCACGCGCGCCCGCGGCACGCGCCGCGGCCAGGATGTCGGGCATGTCCTCGTCACCCAGCCCCGGGATCATGGGCGCCACGTTGACGCCCACGCGCAGCCCCGCCGCCGCCAGCCGCTCGACGGTGCGCATGCGGCGCTGCGGCGTGGCCACGAAGGGCTCCATGGCGCGCGCCTTGGCCTCGTCCCACAGCGGGATGCTGACGGAGACGCTGAGGTCGGCGACCGCCGCCAGCCGCGTCAGCACGTCGAGGTCGCGCTCGACGAGCGGCGCCTTGGTGATGATCGACACCGGGTTGCGATACTCGGCGCAGACCTCCAGGCAGCCGCGGGTCAGCCGGTACGACGCCTCCAGCGGCTGATAGCAGTCGGTCACGCCGCTCATCACCACCAGCTCGCCGCGCCAGGAGCGCTTCTCGAAGGCCTCGCGCAGCAGCGCGGGCGCCTCGGGCTTGACCACCAGCTTGCGCTCGAAGTCGGTGCCGGCGCCGAAGCTCAGGTACTCGTGCGTGGGGCGCGCATAGCAGTAGGCGCAGGCGTGAAAGCAGCCGCGGTACGGGTTGACGCTGTAGCTGAAGCCGAGGTCGGGGCTGTCGTTCCGGGCCAGGATCTGGCGGGTGTGATCGACATAGACCTCGAGCTTGGCGTCAGGCGCCTCGCCCAGGTAGTCGACCTCGGTCGTGGCCCACGGGTTGGGCGGGTTGGCGACGGGTCGGGACAGCATCCGTCGACCCTACCTGGACGCATGTTCAGGATCAAGTTCCCTCCTCCATGGAGGAGGGGCGCAGGTCAGTGCTTGCCGAACAGCTTGGACAGGAGGCCCCGCCCGCTGGCCGGGCGCGCGTTGCCGGGGCTGATGCGCGCCGCCAGCGCCAGCAGGTGGCGATCGTCGGGCTCCAGCGCCAGCGCCTTGGCGATCTCGTTGCGCGCCATCTCCTGCGCGCCGGCCTCGACCGCGCGCAGCGCGTGGACGCGATACACCAGCGCGCGCAAGGTGCGGTTGTGCGGCTCGTAGCGCAGCCCGAGCTCGGCCATCTCCAGCGCCTCGATCAGCCGATCGGCGTCGATGTGCAGCATCGCGATGTGCGCCAGCACCACGCGCCCGCGCGGCGTGGTCGCCAGCGCGTGCGGCGGCGGCGTCGCGGCGTGCGACCCGGTGCCCGACGCGATGAAGCCGAGGATGCGGTTCTCGACCGGATCGGGCAGCGGAAAGAACGCGATGCCGATGCGGTGGGTGCGGCCGCGCGTGCTGCCGGTCAGCCGCTTGACCGAGGTCACCCGCCCAGGCAACGAGGGCAGGCCGCCCTCGTCGGCAGGATCGGGCACCGCGTCGGCGTCGACCAGCAGCGAGACCTTGGCGCCGACCTCGAGCACGCTGGGCACCTCGACGCCAGCGCCACCGGCGCTGATGTCGACCAGGTCGGCCAGGAAGGACTCACCCTGCTCCGGGATGACCATGGCGTCGCAGCGCAAGATCAGGCGTTGCTCGTGTCGAACAGGCTCCATCCTGGCGGCCCCCCACCGCTCGCACAGGATACCAATCCGGTGCCAAGGTGCAGCCAAAAAATAGAGCGAATCGTGCCGCTCAGGAGGCGCCGACGGAGACCTCGTACTCGGCGTAATAGTCCTCACCACTGGCGCTGTACGACCAGGTGGAGAGGATCAACGACCGGGCCTCGTCATCGAGCGACACCCAGTCGTCCTGGCGGAACGTGAAGCCTGAGAATGTGACGTCGCCAACCATGATTTCACCTTCGACCTGGCGTGCGAGGTGGGCAAGTTTTCGGTAAGCTCTTGCCGTGCCGCTGTGCGCCTATGGTGCGATCTGTGTCCTGGTGCCAGCGCTGTGGAGCCTGGTGCTGAGCCGCGCCATCGCGTCCCGCGAGCGCAAGCGCAGGGCGGCCAGCGCCGCGGCGCCGCCGGTCGACTACTCGATCTGAGCGCCGACCTGGCAAGCCGCGGCAGCGCTGGTGTGACTTCGACACTCCGCGCGTAGGAACGCGGTATTGTCGGGTCCTATTGCGGGGAGCTTGTCGATGCGGATGCTGCGTGCGGGTCGAATCGGGGCGGTCGTGGTCGGAATTGCGCTGCTAGCGGGTGGCTGCGGCGGCAAGAAGAAGGGCGAGGGCGGCGACGATGGCGAGGACCTCGGCCTCGGCAACCCGCTCGGCGGGGGCAAGAAGAAGGGCGACAAGGGCAAGGGCGACAAGCCGGCCGGCGACAAGGGCAAGGGCGACAAGGGCAAGGGCGACAAGGCCGCCGCCGACAAGGGCAAGGGCGACAAGGGCAAGGGCGACAAGGGCGCCGACCTGACCAAGGCGCTGCAGGGCAAGGGCACTGACGACGACGACGACAGCCAGGGCGGTGGCGGCAGCGGCGCCAGCGCCGATGTCGCGCAGCGCTTCACCGCGTGGAGCCCGCTGCACGCCTTCCTGGGCGCGCCGGTCGCCAGCGGCGCCATCGTCAGCGCCAGCGAGGCCATCGTCTTCACCAAGGACAACCAGGTCGGCGTCACGCTGGACGGCGGCGCGACCTGGGGCTTCGAGCGCATGACCACCGGCTCGGTGCGTGCGGTCGCGGGCGCGCCCGGCGGGCCGTTCGTGGTCGTCGGCGCGGGCGGCTTCTATGCGCTGTCGGCTGATGGCAAGGGCTGGACCGATCAGCCGCGCTACACCAATGACGAGCTGTGGGCCGTCGCGGTCGGCAAGGGCACCATCGCCGCGGTCGGCAAGAATGGCTCGTTCGTCAAGACCAGCGCCACCGGCGAGGAGGTCGTCTCGGGTCTGCTGCCCGACAAGACCAAGGCCGGCGCGGTCAGCATCGAGTCGAGCGGCGTCCGCGTCTATGCCGGCAAGAAGATCCTGGAGAGCAAGGACGGCCAGAGCTGGGCGGCGGTCGAGCTGCCCCCGGTGGTCGCGGGGCCCAAGGATCTGGCCACCAGCCAGGGCCTGTGCGCGCTGGGCAAGGTCGGCAAGCGCAAGGGCGTGGTGTGCACGGTGGCGGGCACCGCGTACGGCATCGGCAGCAACGACATCCTCGTGGTCGGCAAGGCCTGGCTGGGGCTGTCGAAGAACGGCGGCGCGACCTGGGCCATGGTGCCGCTGCCGCTCAAGGGCATCAAGGCGGTCAATGGCAAGGCGGGCGGGCCGTACCATGTCGGTGACGGCAAGACCGTCGCGACCTCGAGCGACGGCAAGAGCTGGACGGCGGGCGAGGATCTGACCGTGCTCGACGGTCGCCCGGTGTGGACCGCGATGGGTAAGTGCGAGTCGGTGCCCAACGAGGGCGAGTCGTGTGCCTTCACCAAGGCGGTGACCACGTCGGACACGCTGCCCGAGGTGCGCGGCCTGCGCTTCGTCGGCGAGGTCGGCCTGGCCATGGGCGACTCGGCGCTGGTGGCGATGACGGCCGACGGCGGCAAGAGCTGGAAGTCGGCCAGCGGCTATGCGCTGGGCGGCGTGCAGGGCTTCGATCTCAAGGGCGACCGCATCATCGCGGTCGGCAAGACCCGGGTCGCGGTGTCGCTGGACGCAGGCAAGACCTTCCGCCCCGTCGAGCTGCCGCCCAAGACGCCGGTGCTGCTGGCGACACGCATCGCGGACGACGGCGCGGTCTACCTGGCCGGTCGCGCCGGCACCATCCTGCTCAGCGACAAGGGCGTGACCTCGTGGACCAAGCTCGACACCGGGCCCAAGAACAAGACCGACTACCTCAACCTGCACGAGGTCGGCGGCGTGCTGTATGCGGCCGGCGCGCGCGGCGAGCTGCACCGGTCGCCTGACGCCGGGCGGACCTGGACCCCGGTCGCGACCGGCCTCGGCGAGCCCATCCAGCGCATGACCGGCGAGGGCGACATCGTGCTGGCGCTGTCGTCACCGCCGCGCTTCGGCGGCAACAAGCTGCTGCGCTCGAACGACGGCGGGCAGCACTTCTTCGTGCAGCGCGAGCTCAGCGATCAGGGCTCGGTGGCCGAGTTCAAGCTCGACGGCGGCGAGCTGCGCTACGCCAACCTGGCGTCGACCGACTTCGGCGCGACCTGGACCAAGTACACCGACTGGTACTGGTCGGGCTCGGTCGACATCGGCGATGGCAGCGGCGTGCGCATCACCAACGTGGGCTCTTACAGCGGCAAGGACCGCTTCTACGTCATCGGCACCGAGAAGGAGGACTACACCATCATCGACTCCTTCTTCAACAAGGGCGGCTGGCTGCGCTGCGCCGAGTCGAGCGGCTGCTGGATGGTGGCCGGCGGCCAGGTCTACCGGCCGCGGTGAGGCCCTTGCGCGCGGCTGGCTGGAGCTGGGTGACGGCGCTGCTGGGCGCGGCCGGGCTGGGTGCGGTCGGGCTGGGCGCGGTCGGGCTGGGCGCGGCCGGCTGTGGTGGCTCGAGCACGGTCCGCGCGCCGGCCGCAGCGGGGCCGGCCCTGGCACCGGGGTCGCCTGCGGTGATCGACTCCAGCGGCGTCGGGCCGCTGCGGCTGCGCGCAGCGCTGCCGCCGGCGCTGCTGGGCAGCGACGCCGACGCGGAGTCGCGCCACGTCGCGCGCATGATCGCGGACGCGCAGCCGCTGCAGGGCTTCCGGCTGGCCAGCCCGCCGGTGCTGGTCGCGCTGGTGGGTGACGGCGAACCCGCCGATCACCCGTCGCCAGCCGCGGCGCGCAAGGCCATCGCCGCGGTCCGCGCCGGCAAGCTGCGGGTCAGCGCGCTGCACATCGAGGATGCGACGCCGCGCACCGCGCGCGGGATCGGCGTCGGCAGCACGCTGGCCGACCTGGTGCGCGCCTACGGCAAGGCGCCGTTCCATCCCGTGCCGCCGACCTATGGCGGCGACGAGTGCGCGACCTCGGTGCCCGAGCTCGGGGACGAGGTCTGGTTCTACTTCGCGACCTGCCAGGACGCCGAGGCCGGCGCGCCGGTGGTCCGCATCATCCTGTTCGCGGCCGAGCCGTAGCGCGCCGTCAGCTGCCGGGCTTGGGTGGTGTGCGCCGGATGGTGACCAGGCCGTCGGGCATCGGCGCCGGGATCATCTTGTCGAAGTCGAGCCAGATGCGCTGGTCTTCCTTGCAGTCGTAGGTGCGGCAGGCGCCGGGGCGGTACTGGTAGTTGCCGCAGAAGCCGGTGTCCTGGGCCTGGTACACGCAGTAGCCCTGCGGGGTCTGCGCGATCAGGTAGGGCTGGTGGATGCGCCAGGCCACCTTGCCCTCGGTGAGGTCCTGCTCCGAAAGCTTGACGTTGAACGAGCAGCAGCGGCCGTGACACAGGTGCATGCGCGCGCCGCAGTCGACCTCGGAGTTCTCCAGCGTGTACTTGTCGTCGTAGGCGCTGAGCTGGAGCTGCGGCTCGCGCGCCAGGACGGCGTGCTTGGCCAGCTTCTCGAGCACGCTGACGTGGCCGGGCTCCAGGCTGCCGCGCGCGGCCAGGATCTTGGTCAGGGTCTCCAGGATGCGGCCGAACTCGGCCAGCATCTTCTCGTTGCGCTCGCTGCGCTGGTTGGTGCTCCGCACCCAGGCCTCGAGCTCGGCCAGCTGCTGGGGCAGCGTGCGTTCACCGTCCGACTCCGGCTCCGACTCCGACATGGGCACGATGGTAGCCCGAGTCAGGGCGTGCGCAGGAGATCGATCTCCATCTTGTTGGCCGGGTCGTAGACCCAGGTCCGGATGGTGGCGTCCTTGATGCCCAGCGACGCCGTGCTCGCGCTGCGCGCCAGCCAGAACTCGGCGCGATCCCAGATGGTCAGGATGAGGCGGAGGTGCTCGGGATCGGCCTTGATGGCGGCATAGTCGGCGGGGTGGCTCATGCGCGCCACCTTCAGGTACAGCTCGACGTAGTACATCATGGTCAAGATGCCGTCGCGGGCGGTCACGCGGGTGCCGCCGGGCAGGCTGTCGCGGGTGCAGTAGCGCGCCGCCAGCGAGTGCGTGTAGGCGTTGTACTCGTCGAGCAGGTTGTTGAAGCCCTGGGTGCCCGACTGCCCGGTGAGGTAGACGTTGAGGTAGAAGTCGTTGGCGGCGTCGGCGTGCAGGGCGACGATCTCGCTGCGCGCGAAGTTGTTCAGGCGCAGCGGCCGGATGATGAGGTCCTCGCGGATGCGGTACGGCCAGCGACCGCCGGTGATCATGCTGATGTCCCAGCCGTGCTGGCCCTCGTGCACCGCGGTGTCGAAGCCGTCGAGGATGCCGGCGAAGTTGGCGGTGGTCTGGAACCAGCGCGCCAGATCGCTGTCGGTCTCGTGCTCGATGAACAGGCGCCCGATGGGGTAGCGCCGATCCGCGATGCCCAGCGCGGCGGCGCGGATGCCGGCCGCGGTGTTCTGGTAGGCGGCCTGCAGATCGGCCAGCGACGCCAGCGGGTCGCTGCACACCGTCTCGGTGTAGCCGGTGCCACCGTCGACCGTGGTGGTGCCGCCGTCCCCGGTGACGACCCCGCCGTCGGTCCCACCGCCAGCATCGTCATCCCCAGCGCCAGGGCTGGAGTCACAGCCGGCCGCGACGCCGACGAACAGGAGCCACGACGCCAGGGCCAGCCGCTTCATGGGCGAATTCTTACACTGCTCAGCGCGCGTCGTCAGCTGAAGCGGTGAAGGTCTGACTCTCCAGCGCGGATTTCGCGGACCTGCCCTGGGCATGCCAGATGCAAACCCGCGCGACATGCGTGCGCGCTGGCTGGTCGTGGTGCTGGGAGGGCTGCTGGGTGTGACGACCGCCACGGCCGGGGCGCAGCAGCTGCCCGCGCCGAGCGCGGCCCAGGTGCTGGACCAGGCCGACCAGCCCGGGCCGGGGCGCGAGCCGCTGCTCATCGAGTCGACCGGGCGCCGCCAGTGGGTGCGGCTGGAGGGCTGGGTGCCCGAGGACGCCCCGGGCCAGGCGGCCGGTGTGCAGAGTCCGGATGCGCGACCACGCTGCTTCACGCCCTGCACGCTGTACCTGCCCGTCGGGCGGGTCACGGTCTCGACCGGCGGCAGTGGGCTGCGCAGCGCGCGCAGCCAGATCTGGGTGCCTACCGGAGGCCTGCGCGTGCGTGTGCGCGCGGCCGGGTCGCTGCGGCCCGCCCTGGGGCGTGGGCTGGTCGGGGTCGGCATCGGCAGCCTGCTGGCGCTGGCGCTGGTGCACGCGGGGGCCGAGAAGCTGGGCTCGGGGCTGCGCTCGATCGAGGGCGGCGACGGCCCCGGTGGCGACGACCCCAGCGTGCCGCTGTCGCGCGGCGAGAAGATCGCGGTGGTGGGCAGCCTGGCCGCGATCGCGGTCGGCTTGCCCCTGCTGCTGACCAGCCGGACCGGGGTGGCGTCAAGACGCCGCCTGCTGCTGGGGGGCACCTCGCAGTTGCCGGCCGGTGTTCGCTGGTGAGGCGGACCGGCCCGACGGCGCGCGGGCTCGGCGCGTCGCTCGCCCTGGCCTGGGTCCAGGTCGCGGGCCTCGGCTGCATGCCGCAGCCTCGGCCGGCCCTGCCTCGGGTCGAACACGCGCGCATCGGCACGCGCCTCGTGCTGGCGCTGGCGCAGCGCGAGGCTGTGCACCCGTCGTACGTCCTGGCCGGCTTCGCGCTGGACACCCTGGAGCTGACCTGGCAGCTGCCCCGGCGCTTCGTCGAGGAGCCCGCCGCCGTCGACGAGACCAACCATGTGCTGTGGGTGGTGCGCGAGCTCATGCTCCACCAGGGCGGGGTCAGGACCCCTGGGTTTCAGCTGATCGGCCTCGGGCCCGAGCGCGAGCTCCCAGCCCCCTACGAGTTCGGGCGCGAGCTGTGTCCGGGCCGGCCGCGCGTGGTGCTGGACGGTCGGGCGGTCGTCGCGCTCGCCCCCGGCGGCGCGCTGCGGCTGTTCGAGCCTGGGACCGGCCGCGTCCTCATCGGCTCGGCTCCGGCGCTCGAGGCGGCGCAGTGCGGCGACCTCGAGCTGGTGGAGCACGGCAGCCAGCTGACGCTGCGCCCGCTCCGCGGCGCCACGCTGCTGCCGACGCTCCACGCGGTGGCGACCGTCGACCTCGACCAGGCGTTGAGGAGCGGCGCGCTCGAGCTCCGGGGGGCGCGACCTGCGCTGCACCTGGAGGGCCCCGAGAACGCCCTCGACATCCTGGCGCTGTCCCCCGACGCGCGCTGGCTCGCCAGCCGGATCACCGGCACCGGGCTGCCCCACCTGGTGATCAGCGACGTCGCCACCGGGCGCCGCGCGGCCAGCCACCAGCTGCTGCCCGGCGCCGAGGTCGTGTTCACCGACGCACGCACCGTCCTGGTCGCGACACATGGCGGCGTGCAGGTGATCGAACTTGCGCATGGCGAGAGCCGGGTGGTGCCAGTCGGCGACGACTGCTGTCAGCGCCTGATCCCGGTGCTGGGCGGCCAGCTGTGGTGGGCCCGCGGCGCCACGGGTGGCACCGTGTTCGACCCCCGCACCGGCCGCAGCCGCGCGCTGCAAGGCCACACCTCCCCGATCGAGGTCGCAGGCGCGCTGTGGGCGCTCGAGGGCATCCCGAGCTGCACCCCAGGAACCCAGCTGCTCCACCGCATCAGCGCCGACCTCGCGCTGGACACCGCCGTGGTACCCGGGGTCGTCACGCGCATCCTGGGAGCCACCGCCGACCGCCTCCTCCTGATCGCCGAGTGCCAGCACACTCTGGAGCTGGCGAGCTACGCCCCGGCCACCAGCACCTGGCTGCACCGCCCCATCCCTGTCGGCCGCCTCGGCATGCTGGCGACCGACGACTGAGCCGCGCCGGCCCCCGCGCGTGGTGCCAACGCGGCTAGCCTACCGCAGAGCCACAACTCGCTTGCTCTCCAGGACACGCCCATCGTCGCGCTCCAGCCCGCAGACAACCGACGCGCCCTCCTTGGGAGTTGTTCCTGACGGATCCCCTCGTTTCGTGAGGCCCGGACGGGCGTAAGTGATCGGAATGATCGGGGTCCGGTGCGAGGCGGGATGCGGGCGTGGTAGAGAAGTTGCCGTGGTCGCAGGGAGGTGGTGTTTGG
>JADYYK010000268.1 GCA_020853705.1 Deltaproteobacteria bacterium | reverse complement strand
TCGTGCCGATGAGCATCTGCACCGCGCAGGCCGACTCGGTGGTCGAGATCCAGGGCACCGGTTTCCTGCAGGTCGGGACCATGCTGCCCACGGTGGCCATCCGCAACACCTCGATGGATGTGTTCACCACCCCCATGCCGGTGCCGTCGGGCTGTTCGCCCATCGTGGCCGAGCTGGGCGCGCAGATCCAGTCGTGCACCAAGCTGACCATCACCATCCCGATGGGGCAGGTGCAGCCCGGTAGCTACACGCTGCTGGTCACCAACCCGGCGCCGGCGGCGTGTGCGTCGACGCAGATCGTGCCCTTCGTGGTCAACCCGCCGCCGACCATCAGCGCCCTGGTACCCGCGCGGCTGTGCGCGGGCGGCGGGACCATCACGGTGCAGGGCACCGGCTTCCTGCAGGGGGCCACCACCACGATCACGAAGTCGGGTTCGGCGCCGCCGATGTCGGTGGCCGCGACGCCGACCACGGTGACGTCGATGACGGAGGCCGACGCGGTGTTCAGCTCGGCGGGCGGCGGCTTCATCCCCGCCGACAAGTACGACCTGACCTTCCAGAACGCCGACGGCTGCAAGGACACCAGGCCGATGGCGATCACCATCGTGCCCGGGCCGATCGTCTTCAATGTCGATCCGCCCTTCGTCTACGGCGGCATCACCACGCCGGTCACTGTGTACACCACGGGCCTGACGGCGCCGACCGCGGGCATGCCGCTGCGCGTGATCCTGCGCGCCCAGGCCGGCGGCGCCACCTTCGACATGTCAGCCAGCTCGGCCATCGACGCGACGCACACCAAGCGCGTCATCATGAACGTGCCGCCCACGGTGCCCGCCGGCGTCTACGACCTCGAGCTGTCGGATGGCACCGGCTGCCCCGCCGTCTACGCCAACGCCGTCACCGTGGTGACGACGACCACGCCGCTGGTGTCGATCACCCCGCCGTTCGGCCACTCGACCGCCAACACCGACGTCAGCATCCGGTCCAATGCCTTCTTCGTGGCCGGGGCTCGCGCCTACCTGGCGCCCGACGCCGCCGCGACGCCGGTGGCGGTGACGCTGCGCTCGGTCGAGTTTCAGTCGTCGTCGGAGCTGACCGGCATCGTGGCCGGCGCCAGCACCGCGCTGGCGCTGGGTCAGTATGACGTCATCGTGGTCAACCCGACCGGCACCATCGGGCTGCTCGACAAGGGCTTCCGCGTGGTCGCCAGCGCCACCCCGGTGATCGAGCGCTCGTCGCCCGGCTCGCTGCCGACCAACTGCACGACCTGCACGGTCGGACTCTCAGGCGTCAACTTCGCGGCGGCGCCGACCATCACGGCGACCTGCACCCGGCCCGACAACACGGTGTCGACCACCATGCCGACGGTCAACGCCGCGCCGGCGCCCACCACCGAGAAGCTGTTCTTCAACCTGACCGCGGTGACCAGCTTGCCGGCAGGGACGGTGTGCACCTTCAGGCTGACCCAGGCCGATGGCGCCGACACCGTGTTCACCGACGGCGGCGTGGTGGTGGTCACCAACCCGGCCGCCAACCTCGGCCCCACCACGGCGGGCAGCAACCTGACCAGCGCACGCCGCGCGCCCGGGCTGGCCTTCAACGGCCCCACCGCGGCGCGGCGCAACCTGTACGTGATCGGCGGCGACACCGCGACGTCGACCACGCTGGCCACCACCGCGCTCGACAGCGTGGAGGTGGCGCCGGCCGATGGCATCCGCGGCTCCATCGGCGCCTTCACCGCGATCCCGTACGCTGGCGTCGCCGCGACCACCCAGGGGCGGCTGCCCAGCGGGCGCACGCTCGCGGGCGCGGTCAGCCTGGGCCGCTACATCTACCTGGTCGGTGGCCACAATGGCACCGCGTCCACCACCAGCGTGCTGCGCACCATGGTGCTCGATCCCTCGGAGGCGCCCGAGCTCGACGACGCCGATCTGAACCCCGATCCGGTCAACGGCCTGGAGCCCGGGCTGTACTTCTATCGCGTGGCCGCGGTGATGACCCCGGGTGACACCCGCAACCCGGGCGGCGAGAGCCTGGCCTCGGACGAGTTCGCCATCCGCGTCCCGACCTTCGGCGGCAACAAGATCCAGGTCACGCTGACCTGGGCCGCGGGCGCGGGCAGCATCGCCAGTTACCGGATCTATCGCACCAGCACACCCAACGCGCAGCCAGGCTCCGAGGACGTCGTGTTCGAGACCTCGGCGGCGACGCCGCGGGTGTTCATCGACAAGGGCCAGGCCATGACCCCGTTCGCGGCCGGCAAGCCGCTGCCCTTCGGTGCCATCGGCAACTGGGCCAGCGGACCGTCGCTGAACACCGCGCGCGCTGGCGTGGGTGTCGCGCTGGCCAAGGACCCCGCCGGACTCGATGACGACTCGGGGCGCTACTACATCTATGCTGGTTATGGCTTCGATTCGGCGGCGCTGGCAGCGGCGCAGTTTCCGGCCAGCTACGAGGTCCTGAACGTCGACCTCATCGGCAACAACGTCACCGAGAGCACCTGGGATCAGCAGGCCATCACCGGCGGTGTCGGGCGCTGGCAACTCGGCGGCTATGCCGCGACACCGGAGCTGGATCCGCGCGTGGGCACCACGCCGCTGATCTACTTCGGCACCGGCGCGACCAACGCCGGTGTCAGCAGCGACACCCGGCAGTCGACCTCGGGACGCGTCACCGGGGGTGGCATGGCCACCAGCGGCCGCCTGACCAGCGTCACCAACCAGAACCTGACCGGCACCACCGCGTTCGGCTATGGCGCGGTGACCGCGGTCGACACCGTGTTCCAGCTCGGCGGTCAGGTCTCGGGCGGCTTCACCAACCGCATGAACGGCGGCACCATCGACGTGGCGCCGCCCACGCTGGGCACCTTCGGCCCGCAGGGCAACGGGCAGATCTGCACCGACCCACTGACCTGCTCGGGCACGGCGATCGCGCCCTATCTGCCGGGGGCGACCATCGGCGGGGCGTTCTTCTTCCTCACCGGTGGTGCGACCGGGACGCTGGCGGCGCAGGTGCCGTCGAACAAGACCTTCTTCGTTCTGTACTAGGAGGACCCCATGCGCACCCAGACCATCGTCGCAGTGGGGATCGTCCTGGCCGGCCTCGGCGTGTCCCGTCTGGCCCAGGCGATCCCTGGAGCACTACCGGCGCCCGAGGCGGCGCCTGAGCCCGCGCCCGCGCCGGCCGCCGATCCCGCGCCCCCGGGCGATCCCGTGCTGGTCGGAGACCCGGCGCCCGACGCCAGCGCGAGCGGCAGCGCGAGCGCCAGCGCCAGCGCGGACGTCAACATGAGCGTCAGCGCTGACAGCGATGGCGCCCCGGCCGCGGGCAAGAAGCTGGCGGCCATCACCGTCGCGCTGAAGTTCGGCGGGCTGTTTCCGCAGCCGTTCGCGGAGCTCGGCACCAGCTACCTGGTCACGCTCGAGGGTGGCTACTGGTTCGCCATGAAGCGTCGCCTCGGCGTCACCCTCGAGCTGGGCTACACCGCGCCGACGGCCTCCGGCAGCGAGAGCGACGCGCGCGTGCCCGGCGGCAGCTACGACTGGGACCTGCAACAGCGCGAGCTGATCCTCGGCGCCAGCGTGCTGTACCGCCTGCCCATGGGCAAGCTGACGGTGTATGGCGGCATCGGCCCGCGCCTGTTCATGCTCGATAGCCATGTCGACGGCTCGGCGGGCGGTCAAGCCATCAAGGAGAGCACCGAGCAGTCGACCAAGTTCGGCTTCGGCGTGCCCATCGGCGCCGGCTTCAGGCTCGGGCCGGGCGACCTGGTCGGTGAGCTCCTGATGGCGTTCTCCAGCCTGGATCACAAGGTCACCGGCGACGCCAACACCGGCGCGCTGTCGTTCAGCCTGGGCTACCGGCTCGGCTTCTGAGCCTCGCCGGCCGTCGCGGCGCTCTGGACGGCTCTAGACAGGGAACTCGACCCCCTGCGCGAGCGGGAGCGTGCCGCCGCCGTTGATGGTGCAGGTCTGCCGGCGCATGTAGCTGCGCCAGGCGTCGGAGCCTGACTCGCGCCCGCCGCCGGTGTCCTTCTCGCCGCCGAAGGCGCCGCCGATCTCGGCGCCGCTGGTGCCGAGGTTCACGTTGGCGATGCCACAGTCGGAGCCGGCGGGGCCGAGGAAGCGCTCGGCCGAGCGTAGCCCCTCGGTGAAGATGGCGCTCGACAGCCCCTGCGGCACCGCGTTGTGCGCGGCCAGCGCCTCGTCGAGGCTGTCCACCGTGAACAGGTAGAGGATGGGGGCGAAGGTCTCCTCGTGCGCGATCGGGAAGCGCTGCTGCGGCGGCGCCTCGACGATGGTCGGCTCGACGAAGAAGCCGGGCCGGTCGAGGCGCTTGCCACCGCACAGGATACGGCCGCCCTGCGCGGTCGCCGCCGCCAGCGCGGCCTCGTAGGCGGTCACCGACGCCGGGCCGGCCAGCGGCCCCATCAGGGTGCCGGCCTCGAGCGGATCACCGATGCGCACGGTGCGGTAGGCGGCCAGCAGCCGCTCGGTCAGGCGCGGCGCCACCGCGCGGTCGACGAACACGCGGCGCGTCGACGTGCAGCGCTGCCCGGCGGTGCCCACGGCGCCGAAGGTGATGGCGCGGACTGCCAGGTCGAGGTCGGCGTCGGCGCACACGATGATGGCGTTGTTGCCGCCCAGCTCCAGCAGCGAGCGGCCCAGGCGCTGCGCCACCGTGGCCGCGACCTTGCGTCCCACCGCCACCGAGCCGGTGAACGACACCAGGGGCACGCGCCGATCGGCCGCCAGCGCCGCGCCCAGGTCGGCGCCGCCCTGGACCAGACCGAAGACGCCATCGGCATCATGGCGCTGCATGGTCTGCTGACACAGCGTGTGCACCGCCAGGCTGCACAGCGGCGTGCGCGGCGACGGCTTCCACACACAGACGTCGCCACACACCGCCGCCAGCGCCGCGTTCCACGCCCACACCGCCATCGGGAAGTTGAACGCGGTCACGATGCCGACCACGCCCAGCGGATGCCACTGCTCGAGCATGCGGTGCGCTGGCCGCTCCGACGCGATGGTCAGGCCGCAGAGCTGCCGCGACAGCCCCAGGGCGAAGTCGCAGATGTCGATCATCTCCTGGACCTCGCCCAGGCCTTCGCTGCGGATCTTGCCGACCTCGAGCGAGATCAGCTCTCCCAGCGCTGCTTTATGTTGACGAAGCAACAAGGCCAGGTCGCGCACCAGCTCGGCCCGCTGCGGCGCCGGGCGCAGCCGCCAGTCCTGGAAGCGGGTCAGGCCGCGCGTCAGCGCCGCCTCGTAGTCGGCCGCACCGGCCGCGCGCACCGCCCCCAGCCGCTGCCCGGTGGTCGGATCGATCGACACCACCGCGTCTGCACCGCCAGCATCCACGAGCTCCAGCCCCAGCTGCTTCACCACATCGTCTCGGTTGGCCATGACGCGGTGACGCTAGCACGAGCAATCGCCCCGGAGCCGCCCGGGTGGACTTGATCGTGGTCAAATCGGCGCCGGGTCGATCGTCGCCGGCCGGTGGTAGGCTGGGGCCGTGGCGATGGCGTCGCAGCGCGTCTGGGTCCTGGCCAGCGTGGCCCTGCTGGGCGCCGGATGCCTGTCCATCCCGAGCCCCGCCGGCGGCCCACGTGATGCCGCGGTCGACGGTGGTCTTCCCGACGGCGGCGGCGGTGGCGACGGCGGCGATGGCGGTGCCGACGCTGACGGCAGCGTCGGCTGCACCGCGCGCCCGCCCGGGACGCCCTCGGTGTTCGCCCCCTCGCCGCTGGATCTGCGCCCCGGCGCGGTGGCCGATCTCAACTGTGACGGGCGCGATGATCTGCTGGTCCTCAACATCCCACGCACCAGCCAGTCCCAGGGCGTCTACGTGATGCTGGGCCGGCCCACCGGCGTGGGCAGCGTCCACGACGCCTTCTTGCCCACCGGGAGCGCCGAGCCCTACCACGTGATGGCGTCGGACTTCACCGGCGACGGCCGGCTGGACCTGCTGGTGCTGGCGGGCGAGGACACCGGCGGCAGCCCCGACAACGACCGCGCCGTGCTGCTGGCCTTCGAGGCCACCGGGGCGGGCCCGGCCAGCTTCACCGCCCGCGGTCGGGTCGAGCTGACGCCAGCCGGCTTCCCCAGCTTCGCCCCGTCCTACTACCTGCCCTGTCACCTCGCCCGCGCCCAGCTCGACGACGACCCCGCGCTGGAGCTCATCATCACCGACTACGACGGCATCGTGACCGCCGAGGTGACCTCGTTCGCGCCGCTCACGCTGGCCGACGTGCGCGAGGTGCCAGTGCCGATGACCGCCATCGGCGGCCCCAACTGGAACGCCGAGCTGGTGCGACCGATCCCGTCGCGCCTGGTCCCGGGGCGCCACGACCTCATCGTGCAGACCCAGTGGGTCACCGTGGTGCTGGCCCAGGGCGGCAGCGGCCTGACCCTGGCCGGCTCGTCCTACGTCCCCTCCACCGCGGGCGCGCCGGGCTTCCCGGGCGCGTACTTCCTGAACCTCGATGGCGGCGACATGCCCGACGTGTTCGGGGCCGGCGGCAACGGCGCCGGGGCCATCCTGCTCGAGCCGCAGCAGGCCACCCAGGTCAACTGGAGCTTCATGGGCAGCCCCAGCCTGGACCTGCCCGACGGCAACGTCGACTGGAGCGACCTCGGGCAGCTGGGCGGCGACACCCGCGCCGATCTGGTGCTGCTCGATCGCGACGAGATCGCCAGCGGGCCGGCCTCCGTGCATGTCCTCCTCGACCTCGGCTTGGTGGTCTCGCCACCCAGCGTGGGCGCCCAGGCGCGCCTGTCGCGCAGCTTCGTGGCCCCGCAGCCTCTCAAGCCGCACTCGCTCATCGTGGGCGACTTCGACGGCACTCCGCCCGCCGAGGTCGCCGTCTTCGACGGCTTGACCGCGGCCATCGCCTGCGTGCGCGTCGCCGCCGGCGGCGCCGCCCTGGAGGCCTGCCCGGCGGGGCCCTGAGGTCAGTCGGTGGGTGCCGCGGGGCGGGTGGCGACCTCGGCCGGATCGGGCGCGACGCCGCGGTGGAACGGCCCCAGCCCCGGCCTGGCGCCCAGCCGCAGGCAGCCCGCGTCGACCGTGGAGCCCGGGCAGCGCTCGAAGCTGATGGGCTGCTTGCCCTTGCCCAGACCAGGCAGCGCGATCTCCGCGGTGGCCGTGGTCGGGCTCGGGGTCCAGGTCCCGACCACGGTCTCCAGCTTGGTCCCGTCGTAGGCCGGGCAGCTGCGCAGGGTGGCGGTCAGACCATCCTTGGTGAAGGCGAGCACGACGGTCGGGCGCTCGCAGGTGGCGGCCGGCAGCGACCACACTCCCCCCACGCTGAGCAGCAGCCGGCCCATCGGGGACTCGCTGGGCTGCAGCACGGGCAGCCCCACCAGCGTGCGGAACGCAGGGTCGACCGCCAGCCGCGCGAAGTCGCCGTCGCGCGGCACCTTGTCCAGGAAGACCTTGCTGCGCGCGTCCTTCGAGGCCGCCAGCCAGCCCAGCTCGCGCAGCGCCACCGCGGCGTCGCCGAAGATGGCCGACATCGCCGCCAGGTTGTAGTGCGCCGCCGGCAAGGTCGGGTCGACCGCGGCGGCGTGAGCGAACGCGACCCGCGCGGCGTGGTAGTCGCCCTCGCGATAGCGCGCCAGCCCCTCCAGGTTGAGCGCGCCGGCCAGCGCGGGATCCCCGGCGCTCTTGCTGGGCACCAGCGCGCGCAGCCCGAACCCGAACCAGTCCAGCGAGCCCTCGCGATCGGCGACCTCGACAATGGCCGCGCTGCCGTCGGGGCTCCAGTAGACCTTGCGCAGCCTGGCGGGGCCGTCGCCGTAGAAGGCGCGCTGCGCGGTGTCGCGGGCCTTGCCGCGGGTGAAGGTCGCGATCACGGTGTTGCCTTCGTCGCTGGTCGTCAGCTTGACCTTGAGGCCCAGCGGACCGCCGCCGGCGCGGGCCTTGCGCACCCGCGGGACCAGCTGCCTCAGCGCCGGCAGGCCGACGTCGTCGCTGTCGAAGCAGAGCTCGCCCACCGGGATCGCCGCGCGCACCCAGCTCGGGAAGGTCGCGCTGTCGGCGTCGCTGGTCGCGCACACCTTGAAGGGCACCGAGCCGTCCTCGCGCTGGCCCGGATCGTTGCGCGCCAGGAACCAGGTCCGATCCGCCGACCAGCCCAGCAGCTGGTCGCTGCCACGCGCCCGCGCCTGCCGCGCCTGCCCCAGCGCGAGCGCCGCCCCGAGCAGCACCAGCGCGCCCCGAAACCCCATCCCCACCGTCGTCCTCATGGCGCCAGTGTAACGCGGCTCAGGGCAGCGGGTGCGCGCGCAGGTAGTCGAGCATGGCGCCCTCGTGATCGATGCCCGACCCATCCGCGACCCCGTCGGGCCAGCGGATGTGGTTGACGGCCGCCAGCGCTGCGCCGCACGAGGTCGCGGCGGTGCAGCTGGTGACGATGGCGCCGGTGCCCGCGATGATGACGTTTTCGACGTCGCGCGCGCCGATCTGCGTGCGCAGCGTGGTCTCCCAGGCCGCGACCTCGTAGCCGGGCGGCTGGGTCATGGCGGCGGCCTGGGCGGCGTCACACGGGATGATGCTGCAGGCGCGGTGGATCAGCATCACGGGCAGCGCGACCTGCGGCAGCGGGTCGAACGCGCAGCCGTCGAACATCGCGGTCGCGCGCGGCGCCGCGAAGGGGTTGGCGCCGTCGAACGCCACCACCGCGGCGACCCGGTTGCCGCCCGGTGTCGCGGTGGTGTGGCGCGCCAGGCCATAGGCCTGCGAGAAGAAGGCGCCGTTGGACCAGCCCAGCAGGTAGATCCGGCGCGGATCGACGCCGCCCTCGGCGACCAGGTCGTCGATCAGCCGGTCGATGGCGCGAAAGTCGGGGTTGCTGCTGGGCGACCCGAGATCGCGGTAGTAGAACTCGTGGCGCGAGCTGGGCGGGTTGCCGTTGGGGATCGGGCTGCTGGGGCCCTGGTCGGCCGCCAGCACGAAGCCCGCGCCGGCGCCGGTGCCGAAGTCGTAGCTGGTCGCCTTGCTGCGCAGCGAGGTGGTGTCGTACACGGTGGCCGCCGAGCCGCCGCTGCCGTGCATGAAGAGCACGAGCGGGCGCTGCGCGCTGCCTGCGGGGCGAAACACGCAGGCCGCGCGCTCGAGGCCGGTGGGCGCGTCGGTCCAGCGCCGCGGGGCGCCGTCGTCGAACTGTGGGCGCGACGCCTGCGAGGTCTGACAGCGCGCCGGCACCGTGATCGGTTCAGTCACGGTGGTGTTGGTGGTGATGCCGACCAGCGCGTTGGGGCAGGGCATCGCGACGCTGCAGTACGGCGTCGGCGCGCACAGCCCGCGCCCGACCCGGCAGGTCGCGCCGGCCGCGCACGGCTCGGCGGCGTCGGGTCCGGCGGCGTCAGCGACCGCGGCGCCATCCGGCCGCGGCCCGTCGTCGTCGTCCCCGCAGCCCGCCAGGGCGACCACCACGGTGAGCAACCACGCCGCGCGCATGGCTGATTCTAGCTGGATCTTGAATCGGGTTGAACCGTGGCGCCCGCGACGGCTAAAGTCCCCGCACATCAAACATCAGCGGTGAGGGCGGCCATGTCGGATCTGAAGCGCATCGAAGAAATCCTGGGCGGCGAGGCACGTGGCCTCCTGGACTTCCAGTCCAAGACCATCTCGCGCGACATGCTGCACCTGCCTGGCAGCGACTTCGTCGACCGCGTCTTCGCGCAGAGCGACCGCAAGCCCGCCGTGCTGGGCAACCTGCAGCGCATGTACGACACCGGCCGCCTGCGCGGCACCGGCTACCTGTCGATCCTCCCGGTCGACCAGGGCATCGAGCACTCCGCCGCGGCGTCGTTCGCGCCCAACCCGACCATGTTCGATCCCGAGGGGATCTGCCGGCTGGCCATCGAGGGCGGCTGCAACGCGGTGGCCTCGACCTACGGCGTGCTCGGCTTCATGGCGCGCAAGTACGCGCACAAGATCCCCTTCATCGTGAAGATCAACCACAGCGAGCTGTTCAGCTACCCCAACACCTATGACCAGGTGCTGTTCGGCAACATCAAGCAGTGCTTCGAGATGGGCGCCATCGGCGTCGGCGCCACGGTGTACTGGGGCGCGCCCGAGTCACGCCGCCAGCTGCAGGAGGTCTCGGCCGCCTTCGCCGCCGCCCACGAGCTCGGCATGTTCACCGTGCTGTGGTGCTACGTGCGCTCGAACGCCTTCAAGACCGAGCTCGGCGACCACTCGCTGTCGGCCGACTTCACCGGACAGGCCAACCACCTCGGCGTCACCATCCAGGCCGACATCATCAAGCAGAAGCTGCCCGAGATGAACGGCGGCTACAACGATCCCAAGCTCAAGGGCTTCGGCAAGACGCACAAGAAGGTCTACACCGACCTGACCTCGCCGAACCCCATCGACCTGACCCGCTACCAGGTCGCCAACTGCTACATGGGCCGCGCCGGCCTCATCAACAGCGGCGGCGCCAGCGGCGACAACGACCTGCAGGACGCCGTCAAGACCGCCGTCATCAACAAGCGCGCCGGCGGCATGGGCCTCATCAGCGGCCGCAAGGCCTTCCAGAAGCCCATGAAGGAAGGCGTCGCCATCCTGAACGCCATCCAGGACGTCTACGCCTGCAAGGACATCACGGTCGCCTGATCGCGGGCGAGCCAGTGAGCTTCCCGCCGAAGTGTCTCGAGCTCCCAACCCCCAGGGTTTACCTGCTGGATCGCTTCGTCGACAAGACCGAGAAGCCCGCCAGGTTCAGCGACTACCCTGCGCAAACCCGGGAGGAGTTCAGGGACATCGTCGCCGGAAACCTGAGCCTGCTGAAGATCAAGCTCGCCAAGGGCCGAGAGAGTCCCCTGTTCAAGTTCGAGACGCTCGACGACCTCTCACGGCTGCCGCCCTTCTTGAATGCGGGTGACATCATCATGGGCTTCGGAGTATTCCCACCCTACTCGGTGAGGCTCACCACCGACATCGCCTTTGACGGCCACGTGACGCCAGCAGGAATCACCGAATCCGTCGACAGGATAGTCACCGTCAGCCAGAAGCCGTTCCGTGACAGGTGGAAGACCCTCAAGATAGAGGCCCAGCTGCGCCAACCCGCGGAGACGCCCGAGGCTCGCAACTTCGGGAAGTCGAAGTTTGGTGTCAGCCCATTGGAGTTCAAGAGAAACGGCAAGAAGGTCCGCACATATCTGGCCACGAGGGTTGGCATGGTCGACGCAGGTGCAGGTGCGGGCGAGGCCGCAGTGGCCCGCTGGGACGGCACAGCGAAGTCGACGCGGGACACGTTGAGGGCCCACCTGAAGCGGTTCAAGAAGGCAGAGTTTTCGGTGGCCTCCGTCGGTGAAACCAAGGACTCCACCCAGCGGTTCGAAAGGCTCGTCGGAGCCTGGCTCGCCTACACCTTCTTGCATGAATTCTGGCACATCGCGGAAATCCGGTCCGGCCACCCATACCCTGATGGGACGGGGATTGTGGGCACCCCCGAGTTCCGGAAGGAACTGTTCTTCTCCAAAGAAGTGAAGTCAGCAATCGAGTCGTCCTACGAGGATAACTGGTGCAGGGTGCATCTCGGGAAGGGGGCGGACGGGAAAGTCGGAGCGCACGCTCGCCTCGACACGATCAGGTAGGACGGTAACGTCGTCTACTCGAACGGTCCACTCCTTGTAATCGCCGTCCCGCACGGATCCGACCAGTAGAGAAACCCCTGATCAGCGTGAAGCTCTCCTGGACAGCCAAGCCAGGATGCAATGACTCTGGGCCCTGCGGCCGAGTAGATAGG
This sequence comes from Deltaproteobacteria bacterium, assembly GCA_020853705.1. Classification (GTDB taxonomy): domain Bacteria; phylum Myxococcota_A; class Polyangia; order Haliangiales; family JADYYK01; genus JADYYK01. The sequence goes on along the minus strand of JADYYK010000268.1, from coordinate 12,511 downwards.
ATACTGAACCAGTCGAAGAAGAAACCGCGCGTCTGGATATTTCTTCTGCATGTTCGAGGGCCACAGCCCGATGCCCGTTACAACGAATGCAGACTGCCCGACGACGACAGCCGGACCCGCCAACACCGCGTCAGTCGGCTGTGCCGGCTGCCCGGAACCTCGTGGCATTGGCGCGAGCGGCTTGATCTCACCAGAGGCAAGGGACACTCGCACGAGTGTGCCCGGGGAACGCTCAAAGGGATCCAGACGCAGTAGGCCCACCGCATCTTGCGAAGTGCATCCGGCGCCCCACTGCAGCCCGCCAGGCAACAGGGATGTGGCCCCATCCCTGCCAGATCGCCGTGGGATCACGAGAAGCGACCACTTCTGGTCCTGTGGATACACCGATGTCACGATCCGCTCACCGCTTACGCAAACTAGGTCGATAGGAATGAGATTGGGCAGTGGCCGTGTCCAGAGGAGTGCCCCCGTGTCATGGGAGATCAGCGACAGCCGCCCAACCGCGTCCAGCACGTAGAACCCCTCATCTGCGGCGCCAACCTGGACCCGGCCTTCGACTGCCGAAAGCTCGGTGATGTGCCCATCCCTGTGGAGGTACAAGGTCCTCCAGTTGTCCCAGATCAACTGGTCGCCACTGGCAGCCATGACACCAATGCTCTGCACCCGCTCATCGCCAGGAGGCACAATCACCATCCAGCTCCCAGCTGGGTCCCGCCTGCGCAGACTACTCTCGTGGGTGACAGATCTCGCCCTCCAGAAGATCCATCCGCGGGAGACGGCGAAGACATCAACTCCTCCTTCCGCTACGATGACCTCGCTCGCCACTCCTCGATGCGGCTCAACCGTTGCATCCTGCGGCGGCACCCTTGTCCGCTGCTGACGTGAACAGGACACGACCAGCACCACACAAGCTAGCGCAGTGAATGTGAACCCGTGCCATCCCGCGGAGCTTCGTCGCCGCTGCGTTCCGACGTTCACGTGCGGCCAGTACGCTGCGCTTCGGTGCGCGCGGCTCCTCGGGCCCTACGCAAGGCTCCGACGACCTCATCCTCCGTGCACCCCATGGCCCATGCGATTGTCGGGCCAAGCAGATGGGTTTCCGAGCGCTGAGGGGGGACATGGAGGGTGACTTTGATCAACGCTGGCGGGTTACGGAACCCCTCGGAGGTAACGACCCAGTCGTCAGTCATACACATGATCGTCCCGGACTCGCCGAGTTTCACGGTGCGGGTAGGGGTGTCTCGAGCGAATGGTTCGATGAGTAGCTCACGTTGAAGACTTGACGCTCGCATAGGGCCCGATCCTGTTGAGTACGCCCTCGCACGGATCCGTCCAGAATACATGACCACCGTTTGCATGAATCACCCCTGGACATCCGATCCATGAGTCTATGACGCGGGCCTTTGCACCACCCCGAAGCGAGTATCGAATGAGACGCATCAAGTATGTGCCCTGTTCGCCTTCTGGCCGCCATCCATCGGGCCAACGAGCTACCCCGAAGAGAACAAAGACGGAATCACCGACTATCGCATTTGCCCTGTACGATGACCAGTATGGAACGAATGCAATGGTCCTTGAGTCGCCATTCAGTAGAGATACATGGATGAGCGTTCCTCCGTCCGGGTCGCTACTGAAGCCGACGAGGTCGTCATTCGAGCAAGAGATTTCATCAAGACTGAGTGCGCTCAGCAGCGTCGCTTCAACCGGCGGCGATTCGAGAAGTCGAATGACTCGTAGGCTCGTTCCGGAAATGGCGATCAGTCGCTTGGTTGCACAAATCTCCCAGCCACTGTAAGACTCTCGACTCATCTCCACTGCGGAAGCGTCGCTGAAGTCGATTCGAACGAGTGGTCGAGGGGTGTCATTCGCGCGTGCGAAGAACCCCTGAGGGGTGGCCACTGGGGCCCAGTTCCCGGCGGGCAGGTTCACCGATCGAACCTGGTTGCCGTTGAGTGCAAACAGGCCCGCAACGCTGTCGTTCCAGAGCAGATGATCATCGAACGCCGCCATCGCATCGACTCCCCCCACTCGGTGGTCACCACCAGGCACCACGATGACCTCACTCCCATCCAGGTTGCGCTTACGGATGGCGCCGTCCCAGTCCACCCAGTAGATTCGCCCTGACGAGACGGCGAAGGGAGCTTCGGCCACATTTGTCGCAAGTATCGTAGAGCCCGTCGTTGGTGCCACCAAGGGGGCCAGTCGCGTTTCTTCCAAACGACGGCGTCGGCTGCAGCCTCCCCCAACGAGAACTGCTGTCAACGCCACGAGGATGCAGCCGCGCAACTGTCAACCCGACGGCAGGCTGGTGTCGAAGCCGATGTCCAGTGCGCTCGTGGGAACGTATTCGTACCAGGTGCCGATCTTGAGGCCCTGGCCTGGCGAGTCGTCCTCGGCGGGACTATCGGTGCTCGTGGGGTTCGCTGCTGCGATGCCCGGGTAATTGGTGTTCGCGTAGGCCTCCATCTCTTCGGCGATGCGGAGGTATGGGTGGTCGGGTGCGAGTGGATCGAGCGTCCCGGTCTCGATGAATGACGCGAAGGCACGCTCAAAGCCGGGGCGGATGGTCAGCACCACACGTGCGCTTCCGGCCTTGAGGAAGGCGCGGTGCGTCGAGTCGGGGTGGCTCAGGAACTTCTTCTCGCCCCACCGCGACACGTGCGACCAGAAGTAGGGGTACAGGAAGAACAGCATGTTCTCCCACTCGATCGCCTGGTGAATGAACTTGATGACCTCGCCATGCTGTTGCATGAGCGCAAATACGATGGGCGAGACCATCTGTCCGTCATCAAAAGAGTTGGCTGGGACGCCGGGCACCGCGTACGCGAAGGCTGGACCGAAGAGCCACCTCATCGTGCACTTCATGACCTCTTCGCGCTCGATCTTGCGCAGGCTGAGCGCGTCGGTCGCACCGATCTCCGTGCTGAGGTAGTCCAGCCGTTCCTTGAGCATCTGGCGGTTCTCGTAGTAGCGCGCCAGCGCTGCGTCACGCAGGGCTCCCCAGGCCTTCATGCGCCACTCCATCATGGCCGCGTCGGTGAGTCGCAGCACTGCGTCGATCTTGACGAAGGCCGACGAGAGCGACTTCGCGCTGTACACCAACGTGAGCTTGCCAGACTTGCCGACGAAGTCTGACGCGTCCGGGACCCAGAACTCGGGGGTGGTACCAGTGTAGAACGACCGGCTCGCTTCGACATGAACTCGCTCGACGAGGTAGTCGTCGTCGACGTCGATTTCTAGCGTGTAGTACTGGTTGTGCTTGGCCTCGTCACGACTCCAGACACGTGTCTCGGCTGCGCTCGCCTGCTTCTCTTCTGGTGGTGGCGGCGACAGCGCGACTCCGTACTTGGCGGCGAGCGCGGCGTAGTTGCTGGGGGTCAACTCCCGGGGTTCGAGGTCGAATCGCGCCCACTTGATGGTGGTGGCGCCAGAGTTGAACCCCTGGTCGAGTGCCGCACGAATCTCGTTGATCTCCTGGACCCTACCGAGGATCCCGAGCCCGGGCTCTGGCACGACGAGGTCGTAAGTGAGACGCAGGCCGTACCTGAAGAGGTCGACCTTCCACTTGCGAACGAGCTGAAAGTAGTCGATCCGCGTCGTTCGGTCGTCGAAGGGGTTCTTGATCCGGCGAACGGCCTGGTCCTCGGTGCCGGACGCAGAGGCGACCTTGAAGCTGATCTTGTGCTCCTTCTTGACTCGTGAGGAGGCCTTGCGTGTCAGGGCGACGCTGTGGTTGCGCGAGAACTGCTGAGACTTGGTGGCCGAGTCGGCGACGTTTCGAGAGATCGACGCTGACACGTTGACGGGGCCGTAGCCCCCGGACGCGGTCACGCTCATGTCGAGGCCGCTGGTGTGTTGCGTCTGGCTAGCACTCGCCTGAGCCAGTTCCGACTTCTCCGCGACACCCTCCTCGCTGAAAGCCTCGAGGAAGTCGGTGACCAGCTTCTGGAACTCTTCGGACGTGTTCGACCACTCCTTGTGGGCGATGTTGACCTCCTCCCCGGGGGCGAGGGGCACGGAATGAAGGAGCTCGCCCCGTTCGATCCCGGCGGGGGTGAAGTTCATCCGTTCGAGGTGAAGGAAGCCTACGGGCTCGACGGCGAGCTGGGCCGCGAACCCCGCAACCACTGCAGACACGCTCTCGAGGTAGGCCGCGGTAACCAAGGGGAGGGCGTCGACCCTGAGCGCCGAAGTGACACCTGCCACCTCCAGAAACTGCTTCAGCGATTGGGCACTGGACTCCTCGACCCGAGCAGACGCCGCCCACGCCAGGAGTTCGCCGAGGTCGAGCTCAGAGGATGGCTGGGCGGCAGAAGCTCCGGAAGATCTGACGATCATCGCGGTCGTGGAGCTGCGGCTGGTGCTCACGTCCTCGTTACCCGCATGGGGAGCCGCTCGCGCCACCTCTTCATGGGCGACCCGGTAGATGGCCGCACCCGGCATGTTCGTGACCAGGGCTCCAGGCACAGGGGCCCAACCCGGCGGTGGGGGGCTCATGGCAGGAGCTGCACTGTGGACCTGGGTGGAGCGATGGGCAGCCTGGATGCGCGCCGCCGAGGCCGGGAGGCCCTCGAGTTTGGCCCGACGACGCTGAAGGACCACCCGTCCAAGCTCGACGAGCACTTGGCCCGCCACGGGCGCGAGCGCCGTGGCGCCGCTGATAGGACCGCTCTCCATGGCTCGTGCGACGGCATTGACAGCTGCGGCGACCCCGGGGTTCCCGCCATGCTCGAGTTCGCGGCGGAGCTCCACGACTTCGTTCGCGCCTAGCCTGAGCGCGGTGATGTAGGCGAACTTCTCCACACCACGCTGTTGGCCGTTCGACGAGGCAGCCGCGGCCTCGGGCGGTGCCCCCGGTGTATAGGTCGCTTGCCAGAAGCATCTCTTCGAGTTTGTCAATTCCGGCATCGTGCCTCCCGCGCAACCTTACAGTATCGCCAGCCAACGCGCGCACCAACCGTTCCAGTCCGCTACGCCTGCCACAGCTGCTGCGGCCCTCGACCTTCAACCTCAAGGTCAGGTAGCGCCACCCAGGAGCGCGCCAAGGACGTGGTGGAGCTCGACCACTACACCTTGACCTTGCCGCGGTACTCCCAGCAGACGCCGACCTCTCTCTCGATCGCCTTTCGAACCTTCTCCAGGAGCTCGTGCGCGAATGCGGCCGTTTCCTCGGCGGGGTCGGCGCTCTTCGGCCATTTGCCGGAGGTCAGCGCCGACTTGATCCGTGCCAGGCGCCCCTTGCCGCCGCCATGCTCGAGGAGCGCCTGCGCCGTCTCGTCGGGCTGCTTCTCGACCAGCCTCTCGAGCACCGAGAGCGTCCTGCGCACGGTCCCGTTCGAGATCATCCTCGTTCGCAGGGGCTGCTTCACCTCCGGGTCCACCCCGTCCTCACACCCGAAGACTCCAAGATCCGCCTTGGTCGCCTTCTGAAGGAAGGTACAGAGGAAACGACCCGAACCGAGTTCGAACGCCCGCCATCCCTTGCTCTCTCGTTTGCGATTCCGGAGAGAGATGCTCTCGAACGTGTCGGGATCCACCGCGGGAATGACGATGATCGTGATGGTCGCGCTCATGCGGCGACTATGGCAGCGCGTCGGCGCGATGACCACCACGCGAACCGGCTCACGACGCTCGATGATACGGCGCGCCCAGGATCGACGCCCACCGTGGAATGAGGTGATGTGCCCGGGCCTTCCATGTCGTGATGACACGCTTCGAGACCGCTGCCGCGTCGCCGCGAGAGAGCTCCGAGGACCGGCACCTGGTGATGCAGGTGGGCGACGCCTGGGTCATCGCGGTCGCCGACGGGACCGGGGGCATCTCGGGTGGCGCGCGGGCGGCAGATCTGGTGATCGCAGGGGTCAGGGACAGCGCGACGCAGCCTGGACTCGATGTGGCCAGCGCGTCCGCCTGGACGGGACTGCTCCTCGAGCTGGATCGGAGCATCTCGGCGGAGGCCCGGGCGGGTGAGACCACGGGCGTCGTCCTGGCAGTGACGAGCGACCTGGTGATCGGCGCCAGCTGTGGCGACAGCCGCGCATATCTCATCGACCCCGCAGGCGCGCACGAGCTCACACGCGATCAGCAGCGCAAGCCCCGACTCGGCAGCGGTCGAGCGCTCCCGCGCCCTTTTGCGGCAGGCGCTGCTGGGACCTTGCTGGTGGCCAGCGATGGGTTGTTCGACTACGTGTCCATCGCCGCGATCAGGGACACCGTCGTTCGCGGCGGCAGCGGTCTCGCGAGCGCTCTGGTCGAACTGGTCGTCGCCCGTTGTCGGCAGCTGCCCGACGACATCGTCGTGATCACGGGCAAGGTGGCTTGAATGGGGCCGACATGCGCTGGGTCGCGGCGGGCGTGCTCGCGGCGATGGCGCTCTGGCTGGGGCTGATGAACTGGGCCTGCCTGGTGCGGCGCTGGTCGGGCAAGCGGGCGCCTTCGTGGATTCCCCTTGTGGGTGGGGTGCTGGGGCTGCTGGCGCTGACGGTTGCGCCCGGGGCGCCAGTGTCGCGGCTGTGGTGGGTGGCGCTGCTGGTGGATGGCGGGTGTGTGGCGGGGTGGGGCGACGTGGCGGTGGCCTGGCTGCGCCGGGTGAGGTGATCAGCGCGGCGCCGGCTTGCGGTGCTTTTCGTAGATGAGGTCGCGCCAGGCCAGGACGTCGGGGTAGTCGGCGGCCAGGATGGGTTGTTGCCAGGTCTTGCGGGTGGCGGGGCCGAGGGGGATGTAGTGGTCGGGCACCGGGGCGATGGCCTGCAGGCAGGCGGCCATGGCGATGTCGGCGTAGCTGAAGCTGCCGAGCAGGTAGGGGGCGCTCACGTTGACGGCGGCGCGCAGGGTGGCCAGGGTCTTCTGGTACTGCGCGATGTGGCGCGGGTTGCCGGGGTCGAGGTCGTACTTCTTGATGAACCAGCGCGTGCCGTGGCGGGACATCGGGCGCATGGCGCGGCGCAGCAGCCAGGGCACCGACGGCGGCAGGGTCTCGTCGAGGGCGCCGCCGCTGGCCAGCAGCGCGCCGGCGACCAGGGCGCGACCGGCGGCCATGGTGTCGCTGGACAGCTGGTTCCACTTCTGCACCTCGGCCTCGCGACCTTCGGGGATGAGGCGGGTGCCGTGGCCTTCACGGTCGGCGTAGTGCGCGATGTCCCAGGAGTCGGTGATGGTGTGGGTGCCGGTCAGCAGCACCGGCACGGTGGCGCGCGGCTGATCGGGGCCGACCAGCTTGCGCAGGCGGCGCTCGCCGAGGAAGGGCGTGTGCACGATGGGGCGGTACGCGATGCCGTGGTGATCGAGCGCCCAGCGCGCGCGCTCGGACCACGGTGACACCGGGAGGTAGACCAGGCGGAGGCCCTGCTTGTCAGGCATGGGGCGAACATCGCACACAATGGCCGGGTTCAGCCCTCGCGGCCGAGGGCGATGAGGTGGCCAGCGCGATCGAGGAAGCGGATGCGCACCGGGGCGCCCAGGCCGGTCACGATGGCGCCGCCGTCGCTGGCCTCGGTGACCGCGAGCGGGATCGGGCGCTGCGCATACAGGGGCTCGCGGCGCAGCTCGAGGGCGCAGCGCAGCGCGGCCCAGGCGTGCAGCGGCGAGCCCAGCGCGCGCGGGTCGACCGCCAGGCGCGCCAGCAGCCAGGGCGCGCGCTCGGTGTCGCGGTGGGGCGACAGCTCGAGGGCCAGCGCGCTGCGCTCGCCGTGGCGCGGCGCGGCGGCCACGGCGACGTGGTCACCGGCGTGGGCGGCGGCGACCATCCAGGCGCGGTCGAGCGGGCAGGGCGCGCCGCAGTCGTCCTCCAGCACGCTGCCGAGCTGCGGCATCAGCCAGCGCAGCGTGATGCGGGTGCGCACCCAGCGCGCGTGTTGCTCGGGACCCAGCGCGTGGCTGGCCAGCAGGGCGCGCTCGGCTGCGCTGAGCTGGGCCTCGTCGGGGGGCGCGGCGCCGTGGTCGCGCAGCGCGAAGCGCAGGCCTGCGCCGGGGGTGAGGATGAGCTCCGTGGGTGGCTGCACGGGCGCGAGGGAAGCGAGATCGTCGCCATGTCACGGTGCGGCGCCAGGTTGTGCCCACGGCTGCCACGCGCCCCAGCAGGTGCGACCGCTTGCGGCGGCGGGCCGGCACGCTCGGAGTGACGCGCAGCACGTGGCGGTGGTGAGGACCTGTCACCTGAGGGGGCGAACCTGTCGCTGGGCTACACTCGCGGCCATCATGCCGATGCGTCGCGCGCTGCTGCTGCTGGTCGTGGCGCTGTCGTCGTGTGGCGGTGGCGGTGAGGGTGACGATGACGTCCTGCCGCGCGATGGCGCGCTGCGCGATGGGGCGCCGCGCGACGGTGGCCGGCTCGATGGCAGCCTCGGCGACGGCTCGCGCGCCGACGGAGGCGGCTCGCCGCTCTGGTGCGGCCTCAACTTCGCTGCGCACACCATCCCGAGCGGCCACGCCTGTACCGGCGCCAGCCTGGTCTTCGGCACCGGGCTCGACCAGCTCACGCCCGTGGCCGACAACGACACCGTCACCATGTACATGGGGCCGCAGGGCGGGCTGATGCTGTACCTGGCCTACCGCGTCAGCGGGCTGGACCTCGCCGACGTCCACATCTGCGCCCGGCAGCGCTTGGTGGTCGGCGGCGTCGAGATCGGCCTCGACTGCTGGCAAGGGCCGCTGACCGACCTCGCCGTCCCCGGCGGCGCCGAGTGCACCGGCCTGTTCGCGCAGACCTCGCCGATGTACTGGGGCATGCCCGACGACGTCCTGGGCCATGATCTGGTGGTCGACTTCACGGTGACCGACAAGAACGGCTGCCAGCTCTCGGTCGCACGCGTGGTCCACGTGGCGGCGCAGCTCGGCAGCAACTGATGGGTCTCGGGGCCACGCTGCGCCTGCTGGCCCGGCAGCCGCCGCCGGGGATGTCGCGGCAGGACGCCGTGCTGGCCGGGCTGGTGCCGCCGCCGGGCTGGCAGCCGCCGCCGCCAGATCGCCCTCTCGATCTGCTGCGCACCGCCAGCACGCTGGTGCGCATGGCCTCGCGCCTCGCCCTCTCGAGCACGAGCACGCTGCCGAGCACGACCACCGCCGACGGCCTCGGCGACCTGCGCGCCTTCTGTCGCGACCTCCTCGCCCAGCTCGGCGTCGAGGTCACCGTCGAGGACAACGCCCACGGCCCGCACAGCGGCGGCGTGGTCTACATGTGGAACCAGACCTCGCACCTCGATCACCTGGTGCTGCCGCTCGGCCTCCCGCGGCCGTTCCACATGACCTACAACAACGAGGTCCGGCGCACCCCGCTGTATGGCGACTACCTCGCGCGCACCGGCCACTTCTGGCTCGATCGCACCGACGAGCCGCAGTGGCGCGCCGCCCTCGCCGCCGCCGCCGAGCGCATCCGCGCGGGTGCTGCCGTGCTGGTCAGCCCCGAGGGCACGCGCAGCTGGGACGGCCGCCTGCTACCGATGAAGCGCGGCGCCTTCCTGCTGGCGCGCGCCGCGGCCAGCCCCATCGTCTGTCTCACCGTCCTGGGTGCGCGTGCGCTGCTGCCACGCGGCCGCGCCGGCGTGCGCCCCGGCCACATCCAGCTCGTCCTCGAGCCGCCCATCCCGGTCGACGCCAGCACCAGCCCCGACCTCGAGCGGCTGGTCGCCCGCAGCTTCGAGGCCACCCTGGCACGGGCGCGCTGACGAACTGTCACCGCACCCGCCGCGGCCAGCCCCGAACCCACCGTCCCCACTGGCGTCACCATGGCGCAGCCCTTGCTGTACCCGGCGCATGGCCCTGGATGCCCTCCTCACGCTGTCGTGGATGGTCCTCGGCCTCGTCCCCGCCGCGCTCATCGCCACCGGGTCCCCCGCCCAGCGCCGCCTCGCGCTGCTGCTGGCCGTCGCCACCCTGCCAGCACCGCTGCTCAGCACGCTGCCGGCGCCGCTGCGCGCGGCCCTCGCCATCAGCGCGGCGTGGGCCACCCTGCGGGTCTGGGAGATCGGCCGCTTCCGCCCCGCGCTGTCGCCCGGGCAGCGACTCCAGCGCGTGCTCTCGTTCGTCGACCCCCAGCGCGTGCGCCGCGTGCCGCCCGCCCTCCTGCCCGGGCAGCTGGCGCGGGTCGCGGTCGCGGCTGCCGGCCTGCTGCTGGGCTGGCAGCTCGCCTTCACCATCGCTCCCACCTACCGCGATGAGCTGGCCTGGGCGCTGCGCTGGGCGGGCGGCGCGCTGCTCGCCTATGCCCTGACCGAGGCCGTCTATGCCGGCATCACCCTGCTGGCCCGCGGCGCCGGCCGCGCCGTCCCGGTGCTGCATCGCGATCCCCTCGCCGCGCGCTCGGTCGGCGAGTTCTGGCTGCGCTGGAACACCACCGTGGGTGACCTCCTGCGCACGCGGCTCTACGGCCCGCTGGCGCGCCGCGGCTGGCCGCGCGCCGGCGTCGTGCTGGCCTTCACCGTCAGCGCCCTGTTTCACGCCTATGTCGGCCTGGCCGCGCTCGGCGCCAGCGCGGCGACGTGGATGCTGCTGTACTTCGCGCTGCAGGCGCTGCTCATCGCCATCGAGCGCACCCTCGAGCTGGCGACCTGGCCGCGCCCGCTGGCGCACACCTGGGTCATCCTGGCCATGCTGGCGCCGTCGCCGCTGTTCGTCGAACCTCTGCTGCGGGTCTGCGCATGACTCCAGAGAACGAGCCGGACGCAATTTGCGAACCACGTTCGCAAATTGTGCTAGCTTGCCGGTATGGATGCCGCAGAGACCCCCGTCGCGCGACCCGGCAAGCGCGCCGAGAAGCGTCGCTCCATGGAGGAGGCAGTGCTCGAGCACGCCGCCGACATGCTGCGTGGCGGCCCCGAGGCGCTGACCATCGCCGGGCTGGCGCAGCGCCTCGGCGTCTCGGTCGGCGGCCTGTATCGCTACTACCCCAGCAAGGGCGCCATCCTGGTCGGGCTGGAGAAGCGCGCGGTGGCCTCCTACGCCTCGGTGCAGGAGACCCTGCTGGCCACGGTCGAGCCGCGCCTGCGTGGCCGCCCTGGGCGCGTCGCCGCGCTGGCCCGCCTGCTGACGGCGGCGCGCGCCTACCCGGAGCACGCGGTGCGCGCCCCGGTGGAGCATCGCCTGATGACCCAGCTGCTCTCGGTCCCCGAGCAGCTGCTGGCCGACCACGAGGCGCTGACCGTCGAGGCCGAGCTGCGCCCGATCATCGAGCGCAACGTGACCCTGTTCGTGGACGCGGTGAGCGCCGGCGCGCTCGGCCCGGGCGACGCCGTGGTGCGGACCTTCGTGCTGTGGGCGGCGCTGCAGGGCGCCGACCAGTTCAGGAAGCGCGACCGCCTGCTGCCGCCCGCGCTGCACTCGACCGCGCTGGGGGCGCACATGCTGGACTCGCTGCTGCTGGGCTGGGGCGCCGAGCCGCGCGAGCTGGCCTCCGCGCACCGCGCCTGCGCCGACTGACCGCGTCGACGCGACCCGCTACGGCTCGCACGCCACGCCGAGCAGATGGCGCGCCCGATCCAGGAAGCGCACCTCGGCCGGGCGTCCGACCCCATGCACGACGGCGCCATCGCCGTTGTCGTTGGCGCTGACGCGCAGCTGGCCCGACAGCAGCACATCGACCGGACTGCGGCGCAGCTTGAGCGCACACTCCAGCGCGGCCCACACCCGCGGCGGTGACAGCTCGCCGTGCACCGCCAGCCGCAGCCCCGCCAGGACCTGCACCAGCATCGCGCTCGCGCTCATCGGCACCAGGTCGATGGCCACGGCGGTGCCCTCGTCCCGACGCGGCATGACCACCACCGCGACATGCTCACCGGCGTGTGACAGCGACACCGCCCAGGCCGGATTGACCGGCCGCGGCGCACCATCGCGATGCTCCAGCACGCTGCCCAGCTCGGGGGCCAGCCAGCGCAGCGCGGCCCGCCCGCGGATCCAGCGCTCCCGCTGGCTCGGGCTCAGCTGGCGCGACGCCAGCAGCGCGCGCTCGTCGTCAGCCAGGCCCCGCTCGTCGAGCACCAGCTGCGCAGGATCGAGCAGCGCGAAGCGAAACCCCGCCACCTGGTGCTGCGCGGCCTGGGTCTCGCCGCGCTCCACCACGTCCTGCCTGCCCGCGCGCGACAGCCACAGCTCACCGAACGCGCTGCGCCAGCGCTGCACCGCGCGCTGCCGACCCGCGCTCCGCGACACATAGATCCGCGTCATCTGTCGACGCGCACCACAACCCGGGTTGCTCACACCGGGTCAGTCTCAGCACCTGCCCCGCAGCCAAGAAAAATCGACTCGCCTGACGCAAAGCGCGATCCAGCCGACAAATAACCCCGCTCACCCGCGTCGCTCGCCCGCGCCGCTCACCTGCGCCGCTAACCCGCGCCGCTGCCCTCTCCACCACCTTCGCCCCCGCCGCCGGCTCCGTCCGTCTCACCCGTGCCGCCCTCACCCGCCAGCCGCGCCGCCTTGCGCACGCTGCGCTTGATGACCCTGAGCTGCACCAGATCCACGATGGCCTCCCAGGGCGCCGGGATGCGTCGCTCGAAGTCCTTCCAGATGCGCCAGTCGT
>JADYYK010000267.1 GCA_020853705.1 Deltaproteobacteria bacterium | reverse complement strand
GACCGCTGTGAGCGCGTGACCCAGGACGGCGCCGGCCAGGTCATCGACATCGACCCCGCCGAGCTCCACGTCGCCCTGTGTGACGCGTCGATCATCGACACCACACGCCCCGGTGCGCCCCCCACCCGCGAGGTCCCGGCGGCGACCCGCGCCGCCGTCGCCCGCCGCGATCACGGCCGATGCAAGGTTCCGGGCTGTCGCAACGCCGCCTGGGTCGACCTGCACCACCAGGTCTACCGCTCGCAGTCCGGCGGCCACGACGCGGGCAACCTGCTCCTCCTATGCACCGCGCACCACCACGCAGTGCACGACGGCCGCGTCATCGTCACCCGACACCCACGTGGGCAGCATGGCTTCGGCTTCCGACACGCTGACGGGCGCCCCTATGGCGCCGCGCCAGCGCAAGCGCAGCCAGCGCCCGAGGCCGTGCCGGCCTGACGGTCACCCGCCGAGCGTGGCCGCCCCAGGCGGAGCGGCGATCAGCAGGCCCCTTGTCGGGCCTGCCGCCGCGCAGCCCGTCGCCCGAGGCACCGGCCGCACCTCGGCCACGCGGCCGTCCACCGCGAGCTGGAGCCGGCTGCTCGGGGGCCTTGGGCCGCTTCTCGCTCGCGGTCAGCAGCCGACGATGACAGGGGCCTTCTCGGTTGCTGGTCGTCGAGGCGGTCTACATGCCGGCCGTCCGCAGCACTGGGGGCACTGAAGAGGCGACGGCGACCCAGGCGGCTGATCCTGGGCCCTCTGATGCACGACCCGCTGCTCCTGGAGCCCGGCTGGCGAACTCGAGCAGAGCCAGGTCTTGCCAGGTGTGGTGTGACTGTCCGAGACAATGTCAGCGCGCTGTCACGGTGTGGCTGTGCGCAAATGCGGGAGATCGCGCACGCCGGGCCCTGGCACGGCGCCTGCTTTGCCGCAGCCATCATGCGCAAATCGACCTTCCTCATGCTGTCCCTTGCCCTGCCTCTGTCCCTGACCCTGGCCGCCTGCGCCTCGGAGTCCGATGAATCCGACTCCGATGGCGAGGTCATCGACGTGCTGCCCGGCGAGCCGCTGCCCGGCCTCGACGAGGGCAAGGCCGACGGCGCCTCGATCACCTTCAGCCAGTTCGCCGACGAGGTCGGCAGCCGCAAGTCGTACGAGACCCGACGCATGTTCACCACCGCGGCCGACTACCGCGCCTTCTTCGGCCACAGCGCCCCTTCGGCGGTCAACTTCACCCGCGAGTGGGTGCTGTTCTACGCCGTCGGTTCGCAGCCGACCCAGGGCTACACCGCGGCCATCCGCTCGGTGTCGCTGAACCGCAACCGCCTCAACGTGGTCACCGCCAAGACCTCGCCGGGCGCGGGCTGCAGCCCCGCGCGCGGCCCGGTGTCGCCCTACGTGCTGGTCAAGTTCCCGCGCCAGAACAGCGGCGGCCTGCCGGTGACCTACCTGCGCGCCGACTCGGTCATCCACTGCGCGAGCGTCGCCAGCTGCAACGTGGTGGCGTGTCCGCTCGGGTCGTCGTGCTCGGTCGGGCTCGGCGGCGCGGTGTGCACCGCGGGTGGCAGCGGCACCGTCAGCATCCCGGGCAGCTCGACCTGTCTGCAGACCTTCTGCATCGACGGTCTGGTGTGCGACGACTCCAGCGGCCGCGCGGTCTGTAAGGACGCCGGCGAGGTGGTGTCGTTCCCGGTGCCGCAGTACCGCTGCGGTCAGATCGTGTGCCCCAACGCCATGTGGTGCATCGACGGCGCCACCACCAGCGAGTGCAAGACGCCGGCGCAGGCCTGCAAGGTGTGCAACCTGGCCAAGACCACCTGCAAGGTCGGCGCGAACCACACCGTGCAGTGCGTGCCGCGCAGCGGCCCCAGCAATAACTGACGCCTACTTCTTCGCGGGCACTGGCATGAGGTACCCGCGCGTCCACTCCGGGCGCGCGGGCGCCTTGCCATCCGCGAGGCGCTTCTCCCACTCGGAGTCGGACCAGCGCTCGACGCCAGTCGAGGCCAGCTCGTAGTGGCTGGCGGTGGGGCCGACATACGCCGTCGCCGCGCCCTTGCAGTCGACCGCCATGATCATCATGTCGACCCTGCCGACGCCCTGGTGCAGCACGCCGCCGGGGTCGCCGAGCATGGGCGCGGGCACGTCGGTGTGCACGTCGGCGATGATGGGCTCGGGCTTGCCGGAGTCCTCGGGCCCCTTGTAAAACAGCGTCGGGTACCAGCCGTCGTAGTGCGTGAAGCCGCTGCCGTGGCTGATCTGGACCACGTCGGTCAGCATCTTGGCCTCGGCGGCGTCGAGGTCCTGGTGCGCCGCCTGTTTGTCGGCGATCGACCCCAGGCGCGCCACGGTGGCGCCGAAGCGGGTGAAGAAGTCGGCGTGCTGCTGCTGCAGCGCGCGATCGGGGTAGTCGCTGGCCAGCAGCAGCTTGGCGGCGCGCGTCGCCATCGCGGCGCAGGCGCGCCAGAACCCGGGGCGGGCATCGACGAAGCCGTCGGGGTGATAGCAGCTGACCCCCGCGGTGTACGACTGCTTCACATAGAGGATGGTGTCGTGGCGCAGCTGGGCCCACGACGCCAGCTGGGTGTTCAGGGTGCGCATGGCGAAGGCCTGGGTGCGCATGGCCTCGGGGAAGTGCGCCTCGGTGGTCGGCGCCGACAGCGCGCGCAGCGTGCCCAGCCAGCCCATGTACAGGTTGTCCTCCCAGGCCCGCGCCGGGTGCGACTCGATGACCGCGCGCACGGCGGCCAGGTTGTGCTGGTAGGGCAGGCCGTCGCGGAAGGTGACGCCGCCCTTGTCGACCAGGCGGCGCACCAGCAGCGGGACGGTGGCGTCGTTGCCCAGCACGCCGAAGGCGACGTCGAGCGCCGACGGCATGCGGCGCTGCACCTTGGTCTCGTGCCACACGATGTCGTCGGCCACCAGCTTGGCGGTGGCCCAGCTGTCGACCACGAACTTCTGCCCCATGGTGGTGAAGGACCGCGGCAGCGCGGCGCGATCGGGTCCCAGCGGCGACGACTCGAAGTAGTCGCTGCGGATCTGCTGCACCCCGAGCCTGCCCTTGTCGATGTCGGCCTGCAGCCGGCCCAGGGTGGCGAGGTCCGCGATGGCGGCCGGCGACGTGATCTGGGCGGCCTCGAGCAGCCCGCCCAGCTGGCCGAAGGTCATCGAGTCGGTGCGCCCGACGAAGGTCTGCAGCAGGCGGTCGAACGACTCCCACTGCGCGAAGCGCTGCGACCGGCGCAGCAGATCGTGCAGCACGACCGCGGAGGCCAGCTGGCGCGCGCTGGCGTCTGAGCTCTCGCCGCCGATGCGCAGGTCGATGCGGCCCAGCCACATCATGGCCTGGAAGTAGTGGCGCAGGCGCTCGCTGTTCTCGTAGTGGCCGCGCACCTTGAACTGCGAGAAGTCGATGACGCGGGTGCTGCCGAACAGCTCGAACTCGCGCAGGCCCAGCGCCTTGACCGCGGCCAGCGTGGCGTCGACCCAGCCGTCGGCGCCCCGGTTTGCGGCCCCGAGCTTGCTGGCGACCGCCTTGCCCGCCAGCAGCGAGCGCGCCACCGCGATGAAGCTGTCGGCGTCGCTCAGGCTGGGCGCCAGCGGGCCCTGGCCATACGCCGCGTGCGCGTCGGGCAGCGCGTCGGCCATGCCGGTCAGGATCTCGTCGACCGAGGTGTAGAGGTGGCGCTCCTCCAGCTCCTCGAGCACGGCGTCATAGGAGCGATGCCAGGCGTGCAGCACCGAGTCGGCGGTGATCAGCACCGGCATGTCGCTCGTGAAGACGCGGTAGTAGAGCTCGGCGTAGCTCTCGGCGCCGAGGCGCTCGCTGACCACGAAGCCGTGCTTGCGGTAGATCGCGGCCTCGGCGGCCTCCAGCTTGAAGTGCGGCAGCGCCTGCAGCTCGGGGAAGAACTTGGCCCGGGTCGGATCGAACGACAGCTGGTCGAGGTAGCTCGGGGCCGGGTGGCGCACCGCCAGCTGCGCGGGTGAGATGAAGCCGATCTTGGCCAGCGCCTCGTCGAACGCCGCCTGGTAGCCGAAGACGTCGCCGGCCAGGCCCGGCTTGCCGACCGCGCCGCCGCCGAGGGGGCCGAGGCCGCCACCGCCGCCGCTGCTACCGCCGCCGCCGCCGCCGGGCAGCGCGCCCGACTTGCCGCCACGTCCGCACGCGGTACTGAGCAGCGCCAGCCCGGCGCCCAGGAAGGCCCGTCGTGAGGTGGCGCCCGCGCCCGCGCCCGCGCCCGCGCCCGCGCCTCTGCCGGTGCCCTTGCCGATCCCCGTCCACTTCTTCGTCATGGCCGGTGCTGACGCACGACGTCGCGGTGAAGATCTGGGGCCCATCGCAGCAGCCCCGCGACATCGCGGCGTTTTGCAGGACTTTTACATCAGGGACAGGGTGGCGCGCGCGGCCGGGTAGGTGTCGACCATGAGGTAGGCGCGCACGCTCGCCGGCAGCGCGGTCCCTGTGGTCGTGCCGGGCAGCTCCAGGGAGACGGTCGCGATGCTGCCATCCGGGTTCGCCGTCTTGGCCATGGTCAGGCCGTAGTCCAGTGACACCGGGCGGCCGGTCGCGGCGTCGACCAGCAGGATGCCGAAGGCGTGCTCGGCCGCGCGCAGCGGGCTGCCGGTCAGCGTCGCGGTGACCTTGCCGGCAGAGGCCGCCAGCGACACCGCGCCGGCGTCGATGGCCGGCTGCGTGGTGATGGGCGTGAACAGCGCGGCGCCGAAGGCCTGCAGGATGTCGGTCTGGGCGTTGCACAGCCCGAGCGTGCGCAGGAACGGCCCATAGAAGCTGATCTCGCCGCACACCGCGCTGACCAGCAGGCGTGGCGTCTCCATGGTGGCGCCGGCGTCATCGAGGCGGGTGCTGACGCGGAACTGGCTGAAGCCCAGCGTGGCGCCGGTGACCTCGGCCGAGAAGCCGGCCTCGTTGCTCAGCGACAGCAGGCCCTCGCGGCGGGTGGCGTCGAGGGTGAACATCGCGCGCGTGGCGGGGTCGACCACGGTGCGGTTGTCACCCTCGGCCAGCTTGCCGCCCACGACCCAGGTCACGAAGCGGCCCGGCTCGCCCTCGACCACGCCGACCAGGTAGTGCAGCGAGTCGAAGCCGATCTGGTTGTAGCTGGGCAGGATCGACGGCATCGGCGCCGCGATGCGCTTCATCTCCCAGCTCGAGGCCGCCGCGCCGGGGCCGGTCGGGATGGTGAAGCGGAACGGGGTGGCGCTGGCGACGTCGCGCAGCCGGAAGTGGAAGGTGCGCTCGAAGCTGCCGCCCACGCGCCCGCCGCTGAAGCGCAGCCCGGCGCGCTCGGGGTCGACCAGGTACTGACCCGCGACGCGGACCTCCACGTCCCGCGCGGCGCCCGGCCCCGCGCTGAAGGGCGCCTCGGGCACCACGGTGAAGAAGCGGCGATCCCCCGAGACCTCGACCTTGACCGGCGTCGCGGGCACCGTGGTCACGGTCACGCTGGGCGAGTCGATCAGCGCCAGCTGGGTGTCGCCCGCCTTGCGCACGAACAGCGAGAAGCCGAGCAGCTGGTTGGCGTCGATCTCGGCCGGCGCCGTCTCCAGCGCGGCGCCGAGCTGGGTGGTGAAGTACACCGCGGCGCCATCGCCGGGCAGATCCTCGCCGGGGCCGCGGGTGCAGCGCGGGTCGGCGGCGGCCTCGGCGCGCAGGCAGTAGTCGTAGGGCACGCTGAAGATCTGGCCCGACTCGCCGGCGATGTAGATGGCATCGACGCCCAGCGCGGGCGAGGCGTTGAGGTCCTTGCGCTCGCTGTCGATGAGGCGCATCGCCCACGACAGCTTGCCGTCGGGCGTCAGCACGTACAGGCGGCCCTCGCCGCTGCCCAGGTAGATCCGGCCCGCGCCGTCGACCGCCGGGGACGAACGCAGCGGGGCGCGGGTGTCGAAGGCCCAGCGCAGCGCGCCGGTGGCGGGCTCGACCGCGTACACGGTGCCGTCGGCGGACGGCTGCACGATGGTGCCGTCGGGCAGCTCGGCGGGCGAGGCGTAGATGTGATCACGGGTGCCGAGCTCCCACAGCGTGGTGCCCAGGGTGCGGTCATAGGCGCGCAGATAGCCGTCGAAGTTGCCGACGATGACGCGCTCGCGGGTCAGCAGCGGGCTGGCGGCGACGCTGCCGTCATAGTCCTTGACCGACCACAGCTCGCGGCCGTCGGCGTCGAAGGCGTACAGGTTGGGGCCCAGCGCCGCGATCAGGTTGTTGTTGCCGAAGTAGATCGCGCCGGTCGCGGGGTCGACCGCGGGTGACGACCAGGTCTGGTCGCGCATGCTGAGCTTGCGCAGCGGCCGCCCGGTGGCCCGATCGAGCGCGTAGACCGTGAAGTTGTCACACGGTGCGTACAGGGTGCCGCTGGCGTCCATGGCGATGTTGCCCTCGAACCAGTCGATCAAGGCGCCCTGCTGGGCGGGAGGGTCGGCGTGGAAGCGCCACACCTCGGCGCCGGTGGCGGCGTCGAGCGCATAGACGTGGCCATCCCCGGAGCCGAAGTAGACCCGGCCCTGATCGTCGAGCAGCGCGGACGAGTCGATGATCTCGCCGGTCAGGAAGCTCCAGCGCAGGGTGCCGTCGCGGTTCAGCGCATAGAAGGTCCGATCCGCCGAGCCGATGTAGATGGTCCCGTCGGCGCCGATGACCGGACTCGAGAAGATCCCCTTGCCGGTCTTGAAGTCCCACAGCGCGCCACCGGTCGTCGGCGGCCGCGCCGGGCTGCGGCCGGTCTGCGCGGCGTCGCGGCGGAACTTGGGCCACGGGCTGCCCGGCTGCAGCGGGATCGACCGCGTGCTGCTGGAGCTGCCGCTGTCACAGCCGGACAGGCCGGTCACGGTGACGGTCGCCGTGACGGTGAGGGCGAGCGCGGTGGCGGACGCGAGCACGAGCTTGTTCATGACGACTTCCTCTTGTGGGTGGCCTTCGGGGGCGATTGCGGGGGCGCCTGCGGGCGCGGCAGCAGCAGGTGGACCAGGCGGGACACGATGGCGGTGGCGACGTCGCGCGCGGGGGTGCCGGGCGCGCCGGTGGTGATGCGTCCGGTCAGCGTCAGCAGCACCACGCCATGGACGGTCGACTGGAAGATGCCGGCGTCGAGCTCCGGCGTCGGCGAGCCGGCGCGACGCAGGAAGTCGACCAGGGTGTTCCACGGCCTGAGCTGCGCGGGCTGGAAGGCCTGCCCGGCGCGCCCGAGGGCGTCCCAGTCGTAGCTGTCGGCCATCATCAGCTGGTACAGGACCGGGTGATCGAGGGCGAAGCCGAGGTAGGCCTGCGCCAGCACGGCCGGGTCGGCCCCCGCGCGCGCCGCGGCGTCCAGGCGGTCGGTCAGCGTGGTGAAGCCGTGGATCGACACCGCGTAGAGGAAGCCCTCGAGCGAGCCGAAGTGGTGATAGAGCACCGAGGTGGTCTGGCCCAGGAACTGGCCCAGGGTGCGCGCGGTCAGGTCGGCGCGGCCCAGCTTGCGCGAGGCGAGGGCGTGGTAGACGCGCTCGACCAGCGCGGCGGCGACCTCGGGCTGCGCGCGGCGCCCCTGGGCGAGCCGGCCAGTTCTGGGCGGTTTCTTCGCGCTACGGGATTGGCGTAACATCGTTATGTGAACGCATAACATGGTTACGCTGGCGCCCGCAAGGGGGTGCCGCACGCCGGGGTGGCAGGCGCAACCTCGGTGCGCCTGGGGCGGCGCGAGCCGCGTCCCTCGCGGTGAGCGCCGGGTCACCAGGAGCAGACCGTGTGCCAAGGTCGCGGCCGCCGGAGAGCCAGGGGTCGAGTCGTGGTGCGGGTCGACCCAGGAAGCGTGCCCCGGCCGCGTGGCCGACGGACGTCTGGTGCCTCGGCGACGGGCTCCGCGGCGGCGGGCCCGACCAGGACCGACCAGGGCCCGCTGCTCGCCGCTGCGCCTGACGCGGCCACGCTGGTGCCACGGCGCGAGCACCGGTGTCGCGCCATGCTGATTGTTCTATTATTTATGCATTTTGTTGTTGACACCCTCCACGGGTGCGCCATGCGCCGAGGCAGAGCTGCGTCCTGGGATGCCCCCTGCACGTCACCAGCTCGCACCTGGGCGCGCCGGCGACCCGATCGGTCGATTTGCGCGTCAGGACCGCCCTCCGTCGCACCAGGGCGCCGCCAGAGCGGCCCAGATCTGCATGGTAGGAAGGGGATGCGCACACGAGCGGGAGGCAGCGATGACGCAGGTGGTGGGGGCGGCGAGCGAGATCCAGGTGGCGGACGGCCGGGTCGTCCAGGCGGTCGAACGGCGCAAGCGCGCCGAGGCCGAGGAGGTCGCGGCGCTGCTCGACGCGCGCGCGCTCGGCGTGCACCAGGCGCTCGGGTTCGCGTCGTTCCACGAGTACGCCGAGGCGCGGCTGCAGCTGTCGGCGCGGCTGGCCTACGAGCGCGTGCGCGTGGTGGAGGCGCTGACCACGCTGCCGCGCACCCGGGCGGCGCTGGCCGCGGGCGTGGTCGGCTACTCGGTGGTGCGCGAGCTCACGCGTGTGGTCACGCCCGCCAACGAGCTGGCCTGGCTGGAGCGCGCCGCCGGCTGCACCGCGCGCGAGGTCGAGCGCCTGGTCGCCGG
>JADYYK010000266.1 GCA_020853705.1 Deltaproteobacteria bacterium | reverse complement strand
GCCGTGCGCGAGTTGGCGAAGGTGTTGATGCGGATGCCGAACCAGGCCACGCCGTAGCTACCGGCGATGCCGACCAGGCTGAAGCCGACGATGACCACGACCTTGAGGGCCGACAGCTTGGCCACCCAGCCGAAATACAGCACGATGATCGCGCCGATGAAGATCTCGAGCAGCAGGATGAACTTGCCCTGGGTCTGCAGGTAGGTCTTGCAGGTCTCGTAGATCAGCTCCGAGATCTCGAGCATCGACTTGTGGACCGGCAGCGCCGTGAGCTGCTTGTAGATCACCAGGCCGAAGATCAGGCCCAGGGCGCAGACCCCGAGGCCGATCATCAGCAGGGTCTGGCCGTGCATGCCGAACCAGGTCGGGCCCTCCTTGAAGTTGGGCAGGACCAGGCTGGCCTCGCTGGCCGAGGCGGTCCCGGACAGCAAGAGGACGAAGAGCATGGCCGCGCCGGCAGCGAGCTTGCCGAACAAGGCCTTGGATTTCGAGCTTGGCGAAAGCAAGGGTGGGTCCTCCAGAAGGGGGAATCAGGGGGTGGTACAGGCGGGCAGGGTTATAGAGAAGGCCCCCCCGAATGTCAAAGGTCCAAGTCAGCCCGCGTCAAACCTGGCGAGCGGCTCGGCGTGGTCGTGAAGGGGATTCGGGTTCGAGGCGGCGGAGAGGGAGCAGATCGGAGCTTCGAGGGGGACGGATCCGGAGCGGAACGGAATAGCCTCCTCGAAGCTGCGCTTCGAGGGGGACGGATCCGGAGCGGAACGGAATAGCCTCCTCGAAGCTGCGCTTCGAGGGGGCTAGTCGGAGCCCTCGGGTCGCAGGACCACGAGGCGGAATTTGCCGTACTTGGCGTTGCCGGCGGTGTACATGACCTCGTGCAACAGCCGGAACGGCGTGCCGCGGTCGGCGATCAGGGTCAGCTCGAGGCCTTCGTCGCCGCGGCTGATGCCCTGCAGCTGGTCGATGGTGCGGGTGCGCTTGCCCAGGCGCTCGAGCTGCAGGCGCAGCTCGCCGATCTCGATGCCGTCGGCGCCGCCGGTCTTGGCGGCGGCGTCCACGCTGCCGTTGTTGACCGCCACGATGGCCTCGCCGTCGACCAGGATCGACGTCCTGGTGATGGTGAGGACGGTCGACTCTTTCTGCGGCTTCTGCACCGTGGTCGAGCGCGGCAGCTGCAGGTCGGTGGGCGGCGGGTGGCCAACCGCGACCGACTTGATGAGGAAGACGACGATGATGGTCATCATGTCCATCATCGCCGTGATGTTGAGGTGGCTGACGTCCTCGCCGTGCGGCACGCGGCGCTTGGCCTTGCGGATGATCGAGCGTGCCTCGCGCGGGGAGATCACTTCACACCAGGCGAGAACATGACGTCGGGGAAGCTGGGGCGCAGGGTGTCCATCGCCCGCACCAGGGTGTCGTAGGGGATCTCGCCGTGCGGCATCAGGATGACCTCACGCGAGTGGCCGTAGTCCAGCGAGCCGTCGGGCTTCTTCTTGGGCTGCGGGATCGGGTTGGCGTCGCGGATCTTCTTCATCTCGACGCCCAGCCTGTCCCAGTCATAGGCCATGGTGATGGCCTCGGTGGCGTCGTACTTGACCTTGCTCTTGGGATCCTTGGCCAGGAGCTCCGCCTGCAGCTTGTTCAGGAAGGTCTGCAGGCCGGCGGGCTCGAACACGTTGGCCTTGATGGGCAGGTTGATCTCCTCGGGGATCGGCGGGGCGTCTGCGATCGAGAAGATCTTGAGGCCGGTCTTGGTGACCGCGACGATCATGCCGAGGCCCTTGTCCTCGACGGTGGTGGGGTTCTTGGCGCCGACGGTCTTGTCCGCGATGGGCGGCACGGCGGCGTTCAGGTTGCCGAGCAGCCCGCTCGAGATCGAGGCCAGCAGGAACAAGGTCAGGTTGGTGACGATGTCGAGGTAGGGCACGAGGTTGAGCTCGCCGCCCTCCATCTCCTCCTGGGCGTACTCGTCCTCCAGCTTCCTCATGGCGCGCCGGGCCTTGGCGCGTACCTGTGCGACGTTCATGGCGGGCGCCTTAGCGCTGCGGCTCCTGCGCGGCCGGGTCGGACAGCAGGTTCTCGAGCTTCAGGGTGAAGCCTTCGAGATCGGCCACGACCTTCTTGGCGGCGGCGCTGAGGAACAGGTGGGCGATCATGCAGGTGACGGCGATGGCCAGACCCATGGCGGTGTTGTTGAGCGCCTCCGAGATGCCGCGCGACAGGACGTTCTGCCGATCCTCGGCCTTGGCGCCTTCCAGGCCGCCGAAGGTGTGGATGAGGCCGGAGACGGTGCCGAGGAGGCCGAGCAGGGTCGCGATGTTGGCCAGCGACCACAGGGCGCCGATGCGGACCTTGATCTCGGGCTGCACGTCGACCATCGACTCCTCGATGGCGGACGCCACCGCAGCCTCACCCTTGTGGTAGCGGCTCAGGCCCGCCTTGGCGACGCGCGCGGCCGGGGCCGGGGTGGCGTCGCACAGCTTCTTGGCGCGATCCACGTTGTTGGCTGCCAGCAGGCGCCGGATCTGCTCCAGGAAGGCCTTGGTGTTGATGTGGCCGCGGCCCAGGAAGTAGATCGTGCGCTCGATGATGATGGCGAGCACGGCGATGGACGCGCCGATGTTGAAGTACATGAACAGGCCGCCCGTGGCCAGAAAGTCCTTGATGGATTCCATCGTCTCTTGGTCCTCGCTCTCGCTCGATCCCAGGTGGGTGCAGCGCGCCGCGTCAGGTTAGGCCAGCGCCGCGATTATGCTAGCGGTCCGGCCGGCTCGTCAAGCTTGGCACCATGTGTGTTGGTACCGCAAGTGGGCGCTCCGGTTGAATTTCGTCGTGCAACTTTTACGCGGGTGTCAGGCGACCTCAGTCGATGGCGGCATCGGCGATGCCGGCGTCGCCCGCGCCGCCATCCAGACCGGCGTCGCCGCTCGTGCAGCCCGGGGCGCCCTGGCGGATCCACTCGGCGATGGCCTCGCGCTTCTGCACACTGATGAGCAGCGGCATGTCGAGCGGCGCGTTGCTCCAGGGCATGGCGCGCCCGGCCCCGGTGGTGTCATCGACGGCGGCGCGATCGACCGGATCGATCATGTTGTTCAGCTTGGCCACCATGTAGCTGTTGGCCGGATCGCCCGGGATCATGCGGAACTTGCCGGGCACGCGCCTGGACGCGACGTTGACCAGGGAGTCACACGACTCGGTCATGGTCAGCATGCTCATGATGGCGCCGTCCATCGCCGAGTGCCGCTTGGTGTCGGTGTGGCACGACGAGAACACGCAGCTCTTGGCGAAGACGTTGCTCTGGATGCTCTCCAGCGTGGGCTCGACGATGACCTCGGGTTCGTCGTCGTCACCACAGCCGGGCAGCAGGAGGACAGCGCACAGGCTCACCAGCAGGCCAAAGATCGTCAATCGCACGCCGCGCAGTGTAGCAGACCGGCCCTGGCCGGGGGTGGCGCCGGTCACGCTCGGCGGCCGGGTCGTGGCCTGGTTCAAGGTTCGGGTGCGTGCTCGGCGCGGTAGTCGGCCAGCAGCTTGATGACGCGCTCCATCAGCTCGCGCGACACCAGCTTGCTGCCCAGGCGCTCGCGCGCGGCGCGGGCGGCGGCGAAGTACTCGGCGCGCGTGGTCTCGGAGGCCTGCATGATCTGCAAGCCCTGGCGCTGGAACAGGCCGCCGAGCAGCTTCTTGTCGAGCCGGCGGTTGAGGTTCTCGAAGCGGTGCACCAGGCCGTTCTGCGCCAGGCGCAGCGCCTTCTGTAGATCGAGCGGCAGGGCGTCGAAGGCGCGGCTCGAGACCACGGTGCAGCCGACCAGGTAGCCGCCGCGCAGATCCAGGATGTAGCGCACCTGGGTGTACCACTGGAAGACCAGGGCCGCCGACGGGATGGCGTAGAAGCCGTCGAGCTTGCCGTCGTCGAAGGCGCGCGCGGCGTCCTCCAGCCGGGTGGGCACGGTGTTCCAGCCCATCTCCTTCTTGACCGCGCTGGCGGTGACGTCGAGATCCCAGGCCCACAGGCGCGCCTGCTTGATCTCCTCCAGCGTGCGCAGCGGCTTGCTGGAGAAGATGATGTCGGGGCCGACGCCCGAGGTGCCCATCAGGACCAGGCCGGCCTGCTGGGCCTCGGCGGCCAGGGTCTCCTCGAGCTCGTGGGTGACGTAGAACGACTCCTCGCGGCTCTGGAACAGGCCGGGGATGCGCAGCACCTTCATCGACGGCATCACGCGCTCGCACAGCATGCCGCCCGAGAGCACGCCGTCGACCTGGCCGCGCTGCAGCCGCTTCCAGGACTCGAGCTCGCCGCCGGCGATGGCGCCGTAGTAGATCTTCACCTTGAGGCGGCCGTGGGTCGCGGCCTCGAGCTCCTTGTTCATGGCCTTGAACGACTTGGCCCACTCGCTGCCGTCGGGGGCCACGGTGGCGAAGCGGAACACGTAGGACTTGCCGCCCGCACCGGTCGGGTCAGCGTCGGCGGCCGCGGGGCCGCCCAGCGCCACGGCGAGCAGCAGCGGGCCGAGCCAGACTTTGCGCGAGCGCGGAGCCAGCATGCGTCTCCTTCAGCGCGGCGGGCGCGCGGCCGACAGCTCGAGGGTCAGGTGCAGGACCTCGCCCTGCTTGATGGACACCGGGGTGCGCGCGCGGCGGCCCGAGGACTCGCGCAGCTCGACCACGTGGTCACCGGGCGAGATGCGCAGCGGGATGCGGGTCGGGGTGACGAAGCCGGTCTCGGTGCCGTCGAGCCAGATCTCGGCGGTCTCCGAGGTCTCGATGGTGAGCAGACCCTGGGGACGCCGCTCGACCTGCAGGGTCGCGGTGATCTCGCTGGCGGTGTCGTCGGGGGTCAGCGCCTGGGTGTAGGGCTCGAAGCCGGTCTTCTCGATGCGCAGCTCGTGGAAGTCGTCGCTCTCGAGCTCGATGGTGGCGGGGGTCGACGGCGCGACCAGATCGCCGTCGAGGAAGACCGCGCCGCCGGCGGGGATGGCGGTGACGTGCACGCGCCTGGTCACCGGGGCCATCACCACGTGGATGTCGGCGCGCTGGCCGGGCTCGACGTGCACGGTGCGCGTGACCTCGGCACGGCCGGGCGCGCGCAAGGTGATGTCGTGATCGCCGGGGCCGAGCCCGCGCACCATGGTGGGGGTGGTCTCGGGGTGGGGCCTTTGCGCATCGTCGACCGTGACGCTGGCCCCGGCGGGCTCGCTGCTGATGAGGATCTGCTCGCTGGCGGCGCTGGGGGCGGCGCCGGCGCGCTGCGCGCGACGGGTCACGAGGTACGTGGTCGAGGCCGCCAGCACGACCAGCAGCGCGGCCGCGGCGGCCAGCGGCAGGCGCCGGCGCGGCGTGGGCAGCGGAGTGTGCGAGGCGCCGCGGGTCTTGCGGCGCTCGACCGAGCGGGTCAGCGCGACGGCCATCTCGCGCACCGACGGGAAGCGATCGTCGGGCGACTTGGCCAGCGCGCGCATGACCACGGCCTCGAGCTCGGCGCCGACCTCGGGCACCAGCTCGCGCACCGGGCGCGGCGCCACGTTGAGCTGGTTGTACATGACCTGGACGTCGTCGGGCTGCGGTCCGCCGGTGCTGGGCGCGCAGAAGAGCACGCCGGTCAGCATCTCGTACAGCACGCAGCCGAGCGCGTAGACGTCGGAGCGACCGTCGACCTGCTCGCCGCGGATCTGCTCAGGCGACATGTACTGCGGCGTGCCCAGGATCTGGCCCGCGCGTGTCAGCGGCCCCTGCTCGGCCAGCGCGGCGACCTTGGCCAGGCCGAAGTCGATGATCTTGGCGGCCTCGCCGGCCTCGGCGTCCGAGGTCACGATGATGTTGGGCGGCTTGAGATCGCGGTGCACCACGCCAGCGGAGTGGGCGGCGTCGAGGCCCCAGCACAGCCGGCAGCCCAGCGAGGCGGCGCGCAGCGGCGACAGCTTGCCCTCGCGACGCAGCAGCGCGGACAGCGTCTCGCCGGGCACGTACTCCATCACCATGAAGGTGGGGTCACCGACGATGAGATCGAGGCAGCGCGCGACGTTGGGGTGGGCGATCGAGGCCAGCGCCTCGGCCTCCTGCTGGAAGCGGCGGCGGAACTCGTCGCCCTCGAGCAGGCTGGGGCGCAAGAGCTTGATGGCGACGTGGGTGCGGATGGCGGTGTTCTCGGCCAGGAACACGCGACCCATGGCGCCGTTGCCGAGCACGCCGAGGATCCGGTAGCGCACCCCGATGATGTCGCCGACCACCGGCTCCTTGGCGCGGAGGACCTCGGCCACCCCATCAGGCAGCGTGTCCACCCGCGAGCCGATCGGGCTGGTCAGGGACATCCGAGCTTGATTTTAGCCGCTCGACTGTTACGGGAGAAAGCCAAAATCGGCGCTATTTCAGGTAGTTCGAATCGATCGCGGTAACGGGTGTGGGCACGCTCACGCTCGCTACAGTGAAGCTCAGTCAGGCGGGTTTTCCTGGTCGGGGTCGCTGGCGGGCAGGCCAGGGGCGACGGGCTGGCGGGAGGGCGCTGGGGTGGGGCGCAGCAGGGGCGCGGGGCGGCCACCGCCGAAGGCGCGGGGCAGGGTGCCGCGCTTGAACGCGACCAGGCGCGAGCCGGGCGCGCCGGGCTCCGCGGGCAGCCCCGTGAGCTCGGACGCGCGTACCACCAGGACGCCGGGCGGCAGCGGGAAGTTCTGCACCGGGGTGGGTGGGTGCGCGACCTGCATGAAGCGCAGCCAGATCGGCAGCGCGGTGGCGCCGCCGGTCGACTCGCCGCCGATGGGGGTGAAGTTGTCGCGGCCGACCCAGACGCCGGCCAGGAGGTCGGTGGTGTAGCCGAGGAACCAGGCGTCGCGGTAGCCGGTCGACGTGCCGGTCTTGCCCGCCGCGGGACGCCCCAGCGCCTGCGCGCGCCTGGCGGTGCCGCTCTCGACCACGCCTTGCATGAGGTCGACCATCACATAGGCGGTGTCGGCGCCGAGGATGCGCTCGGCCTCGGTGGGGGCGCGGGGCCAGGACGCGGGGAGCGGCAGCTCGCCGTCGTCGCCGACGATGCGGGTGATGACGCGCGGCTCGACGCGCAGGCCGCCGGACGGGAAGGTCGCATAGGCGGTGGCCATCTCGCTCAGGGTGACGTCGGGCGTGCCGACCGCGATGGACGGGTGGCGCGGGATGGCGGGATCGCCGGGGCGCCCGAGGCCGAGACGCTTGAACATGGTGATGGTGTCGTCGACACCGAGCGCGGCGACCAGGCGCACCGAGATGGTGTTGATCGACTTGGCCAGCGCGGTGCGCAGCGTCAGCAGGCCGAGGTACTCGGGCTTGTAGTTCTGCGGCGCCCAGATCCCACCCGCGGTCGGCACCCGCACCGGAGCGTCGAGCACCAGTGAGAGCTGGTGGTACTTGCCCGAGTCGATGGCGGCGGCGTAGATCAGCGGCTTGATCGACGAGCCGGCCTGGCGGTGCGCCTGGGTGGCGCGGTTGAACTGGGACTCGGCATAGTCATAGCCGCCGACCATGGCGCGCACCTCGCCGGTGTGCGGGTCCATCGCGAGAAGCGCGGCCTGCACGTCGGGGGTCTGTGACACGGCGGCCAGCCAGCGCGGCGCGGCGGGCGGTGGGGCGTTGGGGGCGGGCCGCTTGCCGCGCTTGGGCGGGCGGCGCGACTCGGGCGGCTGCTCGCGGGCGAGGCGCACGGTGACCACGTCGCCGATGGCCAGGCGCGCGGGCGGCGGGCTCGGGCTGCGGGGCCTGCTCGCGGGCTTGCCGGCGGTCGCGGGGCTGGCGGGTGTCGTGGGTGTCGTGGACGCCGCGGGGACCGCATCGGAGCGCCAGCGCTTCAAGCGGGTGAGATCGGTCGGTGTCACGGTGGCGCTGATGGTGCCGACGGCCACCGTGATCTCGGCCTCGGTGATGCGGGTGACGGCGGCGGCGACGAGGTCGCTGTCGAGCGGCTCGGGGCGCTCCAGCGGCTGCATCAGCGGGGCGGCCCCGGGTGTCGGCGCCGGCGCGAGCAGGCGCTGCGGCGCGGCGCCGGTGAAGGCGACCAGGGCGGCGGCGTCGAGGTGGCCGACCGGGCCGCGGAAGGGCAGCCGGCGATCGAGCTCCTCGAGGCCCCAGCGCACGGCGTTCTCGGCGGCGCGCTGCGAGGTCATCGACAGCGTGGTGTAGACGCGCAGGCCGCCCTCGAGCACGCGGGCGTCGCCATACTCGGCCACCAGCAGCTTGCGGACGTGCTCGACGAAGTAGGGCGCTGACACCTGCGCCAGCGGGATCTCGCGCGACACCACCGCGATCGGCTCGGCGCGTGACTCGCTGAGCTTGACCGAGGACAGCATGCCGAGGTCGTGCATGCGCCCGAGCACGTAGAGCTGGCGCACGCGCGCGCGCTCGGGGTGCGAGAACGGCGAGTCATCGGACGGCGCCTTGGGCAAGCCGGCCAGGATGGCCGCCTCGGCCACCGTGACGTGCTCGACGTCCTTGGCGAAGTAGACCTCGGCGGCGGCCTGCACGCCGTAGGCGCCGTGGCCGAGGTACACGTGGTTCAGGTAGATCTCGAGCACGTGGCGCTTGGGCACCTCGCGCTCGATGCGCACGGCGAGGATGATCTCCTTGATCTTGCGCTCCACCGTGCGGCGGTTGGACAAGAGCAGCATGCGCGCGACCTGCTGCGTGATGGTGGAGGCGCCCTGCCG
This sequence comes from Deltaproteobacteria bacterium, assembly GCA_020853705.1. GTDB lineage: Bacteria > Myxococcota_A > Polyangia > Haliangiales > JADYYK01 > JADYYK01. The sequence continues at coordinate 45,609 of JADYYK010000266.1, read as the reverse complement.
GGTGCCGCCGCCGCGCAGGTTGGCCCAGCCGGCGCGCGCGATGCCGAAGATGTCGAAGCCGGGGTGCTGGTAGAAGCGACCGTCCTCGGCGGCCAGGAAGGCCTGCTGCACGTGCAGCGGGATGCGCTCCAGCGGCACCACCTTGCGGCGCTGCAGGAAGAACTCGCCGATCTTCTCGCCGTCCGACGAGAACAGCTGGGTGGCGCGCTCGGGGCGGTACACCCGCAGCTCGGTCAGATCGCGCGGCAGATCACGCGCGAGCGTCGTGATGGTCCAGTAGATCACCGCCACGCCGAGGTGTAGGCCGATGAGGGCGCAAAGGCCTAGCAGGCGCAAGATCGAGAGCCGTGACAGGCTGCGTCGGCGGCGCCGGCGGGGGCCAGCCAGGCGGCGCGCCGGGGTAGGTGGTGCGGTGGGTGTGGGCCTGGCCGTCTCGCTGCGCTGCGTCGTGCCGCCTTCCGCGGTCGAGGTCCGGGCAGCCGCAGGCTCCGGCTTGATCTCAGCCGATTTTTCGTCGAATTCTTGCGCCCCGCCCACGGCTGGCCACACTTATAGCTACTTATGGGCGTGTACGGACGAGTTGGCAAATTTCCCTGGTGGACCGGGTGCTGGGCGCTGGCGTGTGCGGCGCTGGGGGTGGCCGGGGCGGAGCCCGCGCCGACGCCGGGTCCGGCGCCAGAGATGCTCGACATCGCCGCCAGCGGGCACGAGATGCCCGCGCTGCCCGCGCTGCCGCCGGATGGCTTCGCGGTGCTGCCGTTCAGCAATCACTCCGGTGTGCTGGGCCTCGGCTGGATGAGCGCGGGCATGCCCGCGGTGCTGGCCGACAAGCTGGACGCCCATCCCGGCGTGCGACGCGCGCTGCCCGCCGACGTGCTGCCCGCCAAGCTGGCGCCGCCCGCGAGCAGCGACGACGAGCTCGGGCTGGCGCTCGAGGTCGCGCACGCGCAGGGTGCGCGCTGGGTCTTCGCCGGCAGTGTGCGACGTCCGAGCTGGACCTTCGAGCTGACCATGCGCCTGTATGACGTGTCGGGGCAGCAGGTGCAGCGCGTCGGCGAGGAGATCGCGGTCGGCGAGTTCGCCGACTACTCGCGGGTGATGGATCGTGCGCTGGCGCCGCTGCTGGCGCGCGCGGGGCTGGCGCCGGGCGCCGAGGTGGCGACGCGGATGGCGCGGGTCGCGGCCAAGGACTTCTATGCGCTGACGCTGTTCGGGCGCGCGCTGGCGGCGCTGCATGGCCTGGGTGACAGGCCGGACCCCGCCGCCGCGGCGCTGGGCCTGCGGCGCACGGTGTTCATCGAGCCGCAGTTCGCCGAGGCGCACCGGCTGCTGGCGGTGGCCTACGAGCGGCTGGGCAAGCGCTCGGCGGCGCGCGCGCAGCTGTCGTGGGCGCTGGAGGTCAAGCCCGACTGCACGCCCGCGCTGGGGGGCCTCGTGCGCATGAGCCGCGCCGCGCGCGAGGGCGACGACACCCTGGCGCTGGTGGAGCGCGCCATCCGCACCCGGCCCGACGACGTCGACCTGCGCCGGCTGCACGGCGAGCTCCTGTGGGAGGCCAACCTGATCGATGCCGCCTCGCGCGAGCTCGGGCGCTTGATCGCGGCGCGGCCCGAGGACGCCGGGGCGCGCCGCCTGATGGTGCTGGTGCACGCCTCCAAGGGGTCGACCGAGGACCTGGTGCGCGAGCTCGAGAAGCTGCTCCAGCTCGAGCCGGGCGACGTGCTGGCGCGGCTGGATCTGGCGGCGGCGTACCGGCGCGTGGGCCGTGATGACGAGGCCATCGCGACCTACGAGGCGGTGCTCGCCAAGCAGCCCAACCACGTCCAGGCGCTGAAGTTCCTGGGCGACCTCTACAAGCAGAAGCAGCGCATGGACAAGGCCATCGCGATGTACGAGCGCGCGCTGAAGTCGCGGCCCAACGATCCGCGGCCGTACTTCCTGCTCGGCGAGGCCTACAGCCAGATCGGCGACATCAAGCGTGCCGAGAAGGTCTACCTGCGCGCGCAGCGCTTCCCGAAGTATGTCGCCGACGCCTACGACATGCTGGGCGCGATCTACTACCAGCGCGGCGAGCTGTCGAACGCGCTCTGGTACCTGGGCAAGGCGGTGGCGCGGCGGCCCAGCAAGGCCAGCGCGCGCTACAACTACGGCCTGGTGCTGTCGGCGTCGGGGCAGCGCGAGCGGGCGCTGGAGCAGCTCGCGGTGGCCGCGGATCTGGCGCCCGATGACGGCGACGTGCGCTATGCCACCGGCGTGGTGCTGCTGCGCATGGGGCGGCTGGAGGCGGCCGAGGTCGCGTTCAAGGACGCCCTGGTGCTGAAGCCGACGCACGCCGACGCGCTGACCAATCTCAAGCTGATCGCGCAGCTGCGACGCCGGGCCACCGAGGGCGAGGCCGTCCTCAGGTAGCTGGCGCGGCGCCTCCTGACCGCGGTCAAGTCGGCGGAGCGCTCCGGGTTCATCCTCGGCTCCGAACCCTGGGAACAGGGAGGGAAGGAGTGAGCCACGCCATGCGCGTCGCCCTGGTGGGAGCCGAGTTCGAGGACAACCTCGCCATTCGCTACCTGTGGTCGGCGCTCGAGGCGCGCGGCCACGAGGTGGTGCAGGTGGTGTTCAACGCGCCCGAGGAGCTGGAGCGTGCGGCGCGCGAGCTGGTCGACTCGGGGGCCGCGGTGGCGGGCTTCTCGATGGTGTTCACGCTGCGCGCGCGCGAGTTCGCGGCGCTGGCGACGCGGGCGCGCGAGCTCGGCTTCGCGGGCCACATCATCGCGGGGGGGCACTTCGCGGCGTTCCACGCCGAGCGCATCCTGACCGACGTGCCAGCGCTGGACTCCATCGGCACCGGCGAGGGCGAGGAGCTCTTGCCGCTGCTGTGCGAGCGCCTGGGTGACCTCGCCGCGGTGCCCGGCCTGGTGTGGCGCCGCGGGGGGGAGCTTCTGCGCAACCACGCCGCGATCAAGCCGCCCGATCTCGACGTGCTGCCGCCGCCGCCGCGCAAGCAGCCCTTCGACAGCTACCTCGGGCTGCCCATCACCAACCTGCTGGGCTCGCGCGGGTGCATGCACGGCTGCGCGTTCTGCTCCATCGTGGCCTGGCACAAGGTGACCGGGGGGCCGCGCCTCCGGCTGCGCGCGCCCGAGCAGATCGCCGATGAGATGGCCGAGCTGTACCGGCGCGGCGTGCGCATCTTCAACTTCCACGACGACAACTTCTTCCTCGACGACGTCGCCGAGACGCGGGCACGCGTGGAGGCGCTGGAGCGGGCCTGGCAGCGGCGCGGGATCGGGCGCATCGCCTTCGCGGTCAAGAGCCGGCCCGACACCGTCGACGAGGAGCTGTTCGCGTACCTGAAGTCGCTGGGCATGTTCCGCCTCTTCCTGGGCATCGAGGCTGGTACTGCGGAGGCGCTGGCGCGCCTCGGGCGCGGGCAGTCGCTGGACGACAACCGGCGCGCGCTGGCCATCGTCAACCGGCTCGACCTGCACACCTGCTTCAACCTGCTCCTGTGGAACCCCGACTCGACGCTGGAGGATCTGGCCGCCAACGTGGCCTTCCTGCGCGCGCACCCCGACAACCCGATGAACTTCTGCCGCACCGAGGTCTACACCGGCACTCCGCTGGAGAAGAAGCTGCGCCGGGCCGGGCGGCTGCGCGGCGACTACTGGGGCTGGGACTATGACATGGCCGATGCGCGCGCCGAGGCCTCGTTCCAGATCGCCTTCCCGGCCTTCCGCGCGCGCAACTATGGCGACGAGCGCCACGACGGCATCCATCACCTGGTCATGCAGGTCGACTACGAGCACCAGCTGCTGGGCCACTTCTTCCAGCACGCGCCGGCGCTGCGCGAGCGCGTCAAGGCGTACATCGTCGATGTCAACCTGAACAGCTGCAGCGACCTCGAGGAGGCGCTGGACGTGGCCGCACTGGGGCTGAGCGAGGCGCAGCGGGCGCAGCTCGGCGCCGGGCTGCGGCGCCGCGTGGTCGCCGACGACACCCGCTTCCTGGCGCGCGGGCGCGCGCTGCTCGACGAGATCCGGCTGGCGGCGCGCGCGCGACCGCGGCAGGTGGCGCGACCCCGGCGGGTCACCGCGATGGCGTCGCTCGCGGTCAGCCTGGCGCTGGCGGGCTGCACGCGCAGCCCACGCGGCGGCAGCCACATGACCGAGACCGTGGCGGCGCCGCCGCCGGACGCCGCGCCGCCACCCGAGGCGCCGCTGGGCGACAGCGCGCTGCTGCGCGATCGCTTCTGGGTCGAGGCCAAGCCGCTCATGCTGGAGCATGTGCGCCCGCCGGCGGACGTCGAGCTGACGGTGTGGCTGGGGCCGATCGGGCAGGTCGAGAAGATCGTGCTGCACGCGCCGGTGCTGCCCGAGGCGGCGGCACGGGCGCTCAGCGCGGGGCTGCAGCGGCTGGTGTTCCCGGATCCGGCGCTGGGCGGCAAGCGCTACCGGCTGAGCTATCCGGCCTGGATGCTGGAGCCGCCGACCCAGATGACGGAGATGGCGCCGCCGCCGTCGCGGCCACCGACGCGGCCACCGACGCACCGCTCGGAGATGGCGCCGCTGCCGAGTCGGAAGCCGGGGCCGTAGCGCAGGCGCAGGGGGAGGCGGAACCGGAGACGGAGACGGACAAATGAGGTGCAACTGAGCCGCTAGGCGGCTCAGTTACACCTCATTTGGATCGCCCAGCCCTGATGCAAGTAGGTCCGGCGCACGGTGCCGAGGTCGCCGCAGCGCTGCGGGCTGCCGTCGGGGATCAGGCAGAGATCGTGGGGCCCGACCAGCGCCGCGAAGGCGCCGCGCTCGCTGCTCGAGACCTGGCCCAGCGGCTGGCCGTCGAGGAAGACGGCGAGGGCGCCGGGGCAGCTGGTGTTGTCGACCGTGAAGGTGACGGTGGCGGCGACCGGGGGCGGCGGCTCGGCCTTGGCCTTCTTGGCGGCGGCGACCGTCTTCGCGGTGGTCGGCGGCTGCAGCGTGGGCGCGGGGCGCTCGGCGGCCTTGGCCAGCGCGGCGGCGCCGGCGGCCTCGCCGCGCGCCATCAGCGCCTCGGGCGCGCAGCCGAAGAAGGCCAGCTCCTTGCCCAGGTGCTCCTGGAAGAAGGCCTGCATCTCGCGCCAGTCGATGGCGACGTTCTTGTGCAGCGTCAGCACCCGGCGCACCTTCCAGCGATAGTCGGGCGTCAGGCCGGCGGTCTCGCCGAGCTGATCGAGATCACGGATGGCGGCGTGGACGCGGCCGAGCTCGCCGCTGGAGCGGCGGAAGTCCTCGCCCAGGTGGAACGACAGCGCGTAGGGCAGGGCGACGCGCTCGAGCGGGCAGGTGCGCGTGCCGGCCGGGCCGGCGGCGGCCTGGTGCGCGGCCAGCTCGGCGATGGCGGTCTGCACCGCGCGTGAGAAGTCGTCGCGCACACGCTGCATCGACTCGTACAGCGCCAGGTAGTGATCGACGTCGTGGGTGAAGCTGGTGGTGTCGCCGAACAGGCTGACCAGCTTGGGCGGGCCCTCCAGCTTGAAGCCGCTGGCGGCGCCGGGGCCGCGCTCGGTCTTGCCGAAGGTGGGGCGCCTGCGGGCCGGCGCGGCCTCGGCCAGCCCGCACAGCCCCAGAGCGGCGAGCGCCGCAAGCGGGACTGCGATGCGGCGCTGGCGCATGGTTCAAGTCTCCCCGATCCCGGGAGATCTGGCCAGTTTCGGGGGACGCCGCTAAGATGTGCGCCACTCCCCATGCAGCCGGCCTTTCATCAGCTCCACATCTCGCTCTCGTACGAGCCCGACAAGGGCTTCGACGGCGGCGTCCTCGCCCACGACTTCGTCGCCACCATCAATGGTTACGAACTCTTCAACTCGCGCCTGCCGTGTTCGCCCAGCCTGGGCAAGGCGGATCTCGAGCGCGCCGTCACGGTCGGCGAGGGCCTGCACCGCATCCTCGTGATCGAGCGCTCGACCGGCCACAAGGTCGATCTGTCGATCGAGGTGCGCACCGAGACCTGGGTGACGATCTACGCCTGGGGCAAGCACAACAGCGCCAGCCACCCACGCTTCTCGTTCTATCTCGACGCCAAGCCGCCCGACTATTCAGGCCACGCGCCGCCGGGCTGACGCGCCGCCGGGCTACTGGATGGCGACCAGGCCGTAGGCGCCGGGGCCGACCTCGACGCTCTGGTCGAGGGCCAGCATGAAGGGCTGCGGATGAGACAGCTGGCTGACGGTGCCGGCGCTCTCGTTCGAGACCCAGAGCTTCTTGCCGTCGGGCGCCCACACGATGGCGAAGGTGCCGGCGGCGACCGCGAGCGTCGCGATCTCGAGCTGGTTGGCGGCGCGGTAGATCATGATGCGGCCGCCCTCGCGATCGGCGACCGCGAACTCGGTGCCGTCGGGGCTGGGCGCCACCATGCCGGGCGTGTAGCCCAGCGCCATCGCCATCGGGGTCTGCCCGATGGCACCGACCGACAGATCCTTGGAGCCCTGGTTGGCGACATAGTACTTGCCGGCGTCACCGATCCAGGCCGCCAGCGGGCGATCCCCGACCGTGATCTCGATCTTGGCGCGCGACACCGCGTCGACGATGGCCAGGGTGTCGGTGTCGTCGCAGGCGACCAGGATGCGGGCGTTGTCGCGCGTCAGGGTGGCGTGCATCGGGGTCGTGCACACCGCGAGGTCGGCCTCGGTGGCGAGGTCGAAGCTGCCCTCGACCAGGCGGCTGAAGTGCAGCATGCCGGTCGTGCGCTCGGCGAACACCACCTTGCCGCCGGCCATCAGCAGGGCGTTCTCGGTGCTGCCCGGGGTCTTGATGCTGGCCTTCTCCTGGCCGGTGCGGGCGTCGAGGATGAGCAGCTCGCCGGAGGGCGGCGGCTTGCCACCACCGACGTCGAGCGGGGCCAGCTGCGACACCGAGAGCAGGGTCTTGTCGGGGCTGAGCTCGAGCGCGTGCGGGCGCAGGCCGGCGCGCAGGGTCACGGTGGCGGTGATGCTGAGATCGCTCTGCTTGAGGACGCGCAGGGTGCCGGCGTTGCCGACCGCGACCAGCAGCGAAGGCTCGGTGATGGTGTACGAGGCCGGGATGCGATCGACGCCGTCGTCGTCGCCGCCGCCACCGCCACAGCCGGCCGCGGCCAGCGCCTGCACCGACACCACCAGCAGCCCGAGCACCCCGAGGCGTGAATTCCGCATGCCCGTGTGTAGCCGGGCGTGGGGATTGGATCAAGCCTCAGGTCAGTTGCTGGTCGGGCGCGGGTTGGACAGGGTCTCGCTGGCGTCGGAGCTGGCGCCCTTGATGATGCTGGGGGCGGTCGCGGGCGGCTCGGGCTGCGGCGTGGCGACCGGCTGTGGGCTCTTGCTGCGGCCGCGCTTGCCGGAGCCGGTCGGGCCGGTGGTGTCGGCCGCGGTCGGCTGCGCGACCTCGACCGGCGGGGCCAGCGTGGGCAGCGACTGCTCCAGGGCGGGCAGCTCGGCCAGCTTGGCGCGCAGCTCGGGGTCGTCCCGCAGCTTGAGCGCGGCGGCGGCCTCCTTGGCCGCGCGGGTCAGGATGCCGCGCGCCTCGGGGACCTGACCGGCGCGGGCGGTGGCGATGGCGGCCAGCACGGCCTCGGCCAGGGCGGCGCGGGCGGCCAGGCGCATGACCTCGTCGTCGGCGCCGGCGGCCACGTCGCTGGCGTCGCCGGCGCGCGCGCCCACGAAGGTGTGGCGCTCGAGGGCGCCGGCCCCGGCCGCCATGTCCTCGAAGCTCACCTGGGCGTCGAGCAGCTCGACGGTGGCGCCGGCCTTGCGAGCCGGGGCAGCCAGGCGCACGACGAGATCGCGGCGCTCGTTCTCGCTGAGATCGCCGAGGCCGAAGGCCAGCGCGGTGCCGGTCTGGCCGGGCTGGCCCGACACGCTCTTGATGACGACGCCGGGGCCGGCCTGCAGGCGCAGCATGATGCCGCGCGCGACCACGCGGGTCATGCGCGTGATCTCCTGCTCGAAGGCCTGCGCCACCTTGGTGGAGTCGTCGAGGTAGCGGAAGGTGCCGCCGGTCTGCTGCGCCAGCGACGCCATCAGGGTCTCGTCATACTCGACGCCGAGGCCGAGCATGGTCAGGGTGATCTTCTCGGACGCCGCGCGCTGCGCCAGCCCGGCCAGCGCGCTGGGGTCGTTGGGCACGCCGTCGCCGAGCAGCACCACGCGGTTCAGGCCATCCTGGCGGTAGTTGGCCTCGACCTGCTGCAGGCCGACGGCGAGGCCGTTGCCCATGTCGGTGGTGCCCGTGGCCTGCATGGCGCCGAGGCGCGCCTGGATGTCGGCCACGTTGTCCTTGCTGATGATGAGCGACGGCACCAGCAGCTCGGTGCGCGAGTGGAAGACCACCACGGCGAGGCGATCACCGGGCTCGAGCTTGCCGACCAGGGCGATGGCGGCGGCGCGGGCGTCGTCGATGGCCTGACCGGCCATCGAGCCCGAGGTGTCGATGACCAGGCCGAGGTTGAGCGGTGGGCGCTGGCTGCGCGGCATGGCGCGCGCCTCGACGCGGACGCGCACGGTGACGTCGCCGGGCGCGCCGGCGAGGACCGCGGTCGAGCCCGGGGTGCCGGTGAGGTCGACCAGCTGTGGGTCGACCGGGCGCGCGACCTGGACCTGCGCCGGAGGTGGCGGCGGCGGTGGCGTCTGCACCAGGGCCACGGGTTTCGGGGGCGGGCCGCAACCCAACGCCGCCACGAGGCCCGCGCTTACAGTCAAGATCGAGAAAATCGAGCCTAGTTTCCGCATGATCTGCGCCTCCGTCTTTTGTTGCCGTGGTACGCGCCGGAGGCGCCGGCGATCTGTCAGGGTGGCGAAGTCGTGTCGGCGGGCGGCGCGGCGCGGCGAGTCGGCTATGATGACGGCGTGGCGATCGCCAAGGCCAAGGACCGACCGCGGGATCTTCCCGAGCTGGCGTTTGCCTCGCCTCGCAACCTGCCCGATCCTGCCGGGCTCAAGGGGCGCGTGGTGGTGCTCGACATCGCCTTCGCCGCCGATGGCATGGGCACGCCGTTCGAGGAGGTCACCGGCAAGTTCTTGAGCGGCCTGGGCGACCGGCTGGCGGCCTGGGTCGACCACCACGATCACGATCTGCACGCGCGCTACGCGGGCGACCCGCGCTTCGTGCTGGCCACCAAGGCGCAGCACGGCGCCTGCCCCGAGATGGTGACGCCGGAGCTGGTGCACCGCACCGGGCCGGTCGACACCATCTTGACCCACGTCGATCTCGACGGGCTGTACGCCGCCGCCAAGTGGATCCTGGGCGGCCACCAGCCCTATGACGGCGCCGACGACGACGCCCGCGCGGTCGACACCCGCACCGGCGAGGTCGGCAAGCAGGCCCACCTCATCGACCGGGCGCTGCGGGCGCGCTTCCGCGACGACGCCCTGAAGCGGCGCGTGGTGCGCTGGCTGGTCGGCGGCATGAGCGACAGCGAGCACCGCAAGGTCATCGAGGAGGCCGCCGCGGTGTTCGACGCCATGGCCGGCGAGACCCGGCGCCTGGCGACGCGCTACCGCATCGACGGCCGCGTGGCCTATGTCGACGCCGGCACCGCGAGCGGTCGCTATGACAAGACCGAGCTGTTGCTGGCGGGGCAGAAGCTGGCCGCGGTGTCGATCGTGCGCGACTCCGGCATGATCACGGTGGCGGCCGGCTTCGACAGCGGCTGGAACTTCGTGACCCTGTGTGGCCTGGGCGGCGGCATGCCGACGCGGGTGTCGCTGGCCGAGGCGCGGCTGCCCGAGGTGGTCGCGGCCATCAATGGTGCACCGCTGCCCACGCCGAATCCGAACCCAGGGGCGGCGCCCGACGCCATGTAGTCGGCGTCGCGGCTCAGGCGGTCCAGACCAGCCAGAGCTGCAGCAGCACCGCGGCGACGCCGATGACACAGAGCAGGCCGCCCAGGGTCAGGGCGGCGGCGGCGCGCAGCCCGAGGCGGCGGCCGGCGTCCTGCTCGCTGAGCTCGGCCACGAAGAGGGCGCGGCGCGCGGTGGCGGCGAGGCGCAGGGAGGGAGTGGCGGGCGCGTCAGCGTCAGCGTCAGGGGTGTCGGCGGCCGCCTTGACTGCGCCGGGCAGGTGGGTCGCCGGGCCGAGGACATAGATCTTGTCGCCGGGTGCGATGACGACGTCGCCGCCGCCGCGCACCACCACGACCGCGCCGGCGAGCTGGATGTGCGCTCGCCCGGTGCCGTCGTCGAGCACGAAGTCGGTGTGTGCGCAGCTGTCACCGTGCTGGTAGTACACGCAGGGCGCGCCGCTGGCCGGATCGGTCACCGGCCGCGCCGGCGCCAGCACGGTGCCGGTCAGCTCCAGCAGCGCGGCGTCCGCGCGGACATCCGCGATGGCCGAGGTCGGGGTGCGCCACAGCGCCAGCCAGGTGCGGAAGGTGCCACGCGAGGTGACGCCGAGGTGGATCCCCCCGGCCAGCGCCAGCAGGCCGACGATGAGGAGCGCGATCATGACGGTCGCTTCCCGGCCGCGGGCAGGCGGCGCCCCAGCGGCGCGCCGAGCAGCCGGCCCACGACATAGAGGAGGGCCGCCAGGATGGCGAGCACGACGGCCAGCTTCAGCGCGGCGGCGCGGGCCAGGTCGCGCTGCGCGGCGCGCACCTCGGCCGGGGTGCCGAGCAGCAGGGGCAGCTCGGCGCAGGGGCGCAGGCGGGTGCCCTGGTAGCAGCCGACCGCCTCGAGGACCTCCGGGGTCGCAGCCGGGCCGGTCCCTGGACCCGGGCCGGCCGGTGCTGTGGCGTCGACCAGCAGGCTGCCGGTGTCGTCGCTGAGCCGGGTCGCCGGCTGGGGGCCGCCGCCCGGCCCGGGGTCGCCGGGGCGCCCGCGCACGCGCGCGAACGCCGGCTCGGCCTCGAGCACCCTGGCGATCGACGAGCCGGCCAGCGCGCGCAGCCGGAAGGCCTGCCGCAGGCTGGTCACGCGGCTGAGGCCCCAGGTGGTGGCGGCGGCCAGCAGCCACACCGTCAGCAGGATGGCGAGCTCGCCCCAGCGTTCCAGCCATCCGCTCCGCGGCGCGCCGACCATGCAGCGCCATGGTATATCCCCCGCCTGATGGGAAGCGAAGCCAAACCAGCATTGCCGTCGGATCTCGTGGACCGCCTGATCCACAGCTACACCACCTGCGGCGCCGACTATCACCGGCTGGGCGGGCACGAGCTGCCGTCGCCCCCGGAGGTCGCGCTGGTGCTGGAGGGGCTGCGCGATCTGCTGTTTCCCGGCTTCGTCTCCGGCGCCCTGGTGCCCGCCGGGGCCGAGCTGCGCGCCGTGCTGGGTAGCCGCCTCGACGAGCTGGCCGGCCGTCTGCGCACCCAGCTGTACCGCGGCCTGCGCCAGCGCCGCGAGGCGCCCGAGGCCGATCCGTGCGCGCCGCCCGCGGGCATGAGCGCCGACGCCGCGGCCGCCGAGGCCGAGCGCATCACGGTGGCCACCCTGGGCCGCCTGCCCGAGCTGCGCAGCGCGCTGGCGCTGGATGTCGCGGCGGCCTACGACGGCGACCCCGCCGCCAGCGGCGCCGACGAGATCATCTTCGCCTACCCGGGCCTGTATGCCATCTCGGTGTTCCGGGTCGCGAACCTCTTGTGGCGCGAGGGGGCGCACATCATCCCGCGCATGATGACCGAGCACGCCCACCAGCGCACCGGGGTCGACATCCACCCGGGCGCCAGCATCGGCGAGTCATTCTTCATCGACCACGGCACCGGCATCGTCATCGGCGAGACCACCGTGATCGGGCGCCGGGTCAGGATCTACCAGGGCGTGACGCTGGGCGCGCTGTCGCTGCCACAGGGGCGCGCGCGCGGCTTCTCCGGGCAGAAGCGCCACCCGACCATCGAAGACGAGGTCATCATCTACGCCAACGCCACCATCCTCGGGGGCGACACCGTGATCGGGCGCGGCGCGGTCATCGGCGGTAACGCCTGGATCACCAAGTCGGTGGCGCCAGGGACCAAGTTGTCGATGGAAAACGGGCGCGTGGGCAGCCCCTGACCCTCCGGCTTGCAGGCTGGCGCCGGACCACCATGTGATAAGCTGGCGGGGCCCGTGGAGGAAGCCAGACAGCGCACGCAGACCCGCATCCGCCTGCGCGGCGGTACGGTGCTGCCCCAGAGCGAGCGGGACCTTCCGGGGCAACCCAAGAAGGTCGGGCGCTACGAGATCCTGTCGGAGATCGGCAAGGGCGCCATGGGCATGGTGTACAAGGCCCGCGATCCGCTGCTCGATCGCGTGGTGGCGCTGAAGACGCTGCTGGCGCCCGGGTATCTCGGCAAGGAGGTGCGGCGCTCGTTCATCGAGCGCTTCGAGCGCGAGGCCAAGGCGGCCGGGCGCATGGCGCACCCGTACATCGTGACCATCTTCGACGTCGGGCTCGACGCCGAGAATCCTTACCTGGTGATGGAGTACGTGCCCGGCGAGACGCTGGCGGCGCGGCTGGACCGCGGCCGCATGCCGCTGGCGGACGCCGTCAGCTGCGCCAGCAACCTGGCAGGCGCGCTGGGCTTCGCGCACGCGCAGCGGATCGTGCATCGCGACGTCAAGCCGGCCAACGTGCTGGACGCCGGGGCCTCGGGCTGGAAGCTGGCCGATTTCGGGATCGCGCGGCTGCCCGATTCGGACCTGACGCAGGTCGGGATCTTCGTGGGCACGCCCGGCTATGCGCCGCCCGAGGTGGTACGCGGAGGCCGCTACACCCCGGCGGGTGATGTGTTCGCCTGGGGCGCGGTGACCTATGAGCTCCTGTGCGGGCAGATCCCGTATGGCGGCGAGGATCCCAGCAACGTCAACCAGCGCGTGCTGGCGGGGCCGCCGACGCCGCCCGAGCAGTACGAGCCGCAGCTGCCGCGCGCGCTGTCCGCGGTGGTCATGCGCGCGATGGCGACCGACGCCGCGCAGCGCTATGCCACCTGCGTCGAGGCCCAGCAGGGGCTGACCGAGGCCTGGGCGGCGCTGGGCGGCGGCAGCGGGGCAGGGCTGGTCGTCCCGGTGGCCGCGCCGGAGCGCTCGCGGCCGTCGTCGCGCGACTTCCCGTCCGAGCTGCCGACCGAGATCTCGGCGCCGCCCAGCATGCGCGCGCCAGCGACCGACAAGGATCCAGACGCGGCGTCGGCCGCGGCGACGCGGGCCGCGCACGCCACCAGCGTGCTGCCCGATCGGGACGAGTCGCTGCGGCGGGCGGTGCAGACGCCGGAGCCAGTGGCCGAGCGCAAGCGTCCGGTGGTCGAGGGTGGCGCGCGGGGCGGGGCCGAGAAGGGCACCGTGCCAGCCACGCCGCCGGCGCGGCGTCGGCTGGAGGCGCCGCGGGCGCGCTCGAGCATGGCGCCGTGGCTCATCCTCATCGTGGTCGTGATGCTGCTGGTGGGCGGCGTGGGCGCCTATGTGGCGTGGAAGATGGGGCAGAAGCAGGGGCAAAAGCAGGGCCAGAAGGCGCCGCCGCCCGGGCAGCCGGCGCCGCCGCCGCGGTGATCTCGGCCCGCGCGCTCGAGGTCCTGCGCGGGCTGGGGGCGGAGATCCAGGACGCCCAGCGCCCGGTGCGCATCCTGGGGACGATCTCGTGGCCGGCCAGCGTGCGCGAGCGCTTCTTCGCCGCCGGCGCGCGCGAGCTGCCCGAGGTCGCGTACACGCCGCGCTTCGACACCCGCGCCGTGGCCGAGCGCTTCGAGGCGCTGGCGACGCGGGCGCGCACGCTGCTCGGCGACGAGGACGCTGCGCCGCTGGGCCGCCTGTGCGCCGAGACCTGCGAGTCGTACGCCATGGCCGCGCGCATGCTGGGCGCGGTGGGCACGCGCGGCTTCTACCATCGCTCGTGCGAGCTGTACGGCCGGCCCGCCAGCGCGTCGACCGACGGGCGCACCACCAACCTGGCGCTGGCCGAGCACTTCGACGAGGTCATCGCGCGCTACGCCGGCAGCGCGCTCGCCGACGAGCCCGAGGAGTTGGATGCGGCGGCGGCGGCGGCCGAGCTGGAGCGGCGCCTGGCCGGCTTCTTCGTCGGGCTGTCGGCGGGTGAGGTGGTGCGCTGCGAGGTCGTCCCCGGGCTGGCGGCCAAGGCGGCCTCGGGCGCGGCGGGCGTGCGCCTGCGCGCCGGGGCGCGCTTCTCGCTGCGCGAGCTGGCGCAGCTGGAACATCACGAGGGCCACGTCCATGTGGCGACGACCTTGAACGGCCGCGCCCAGATCGCGCTGCCGCTGCTGGCCAGCGCCGCGCCGCGCGCCACCCGCACCCAGGAGGGGCTGGCCATCTTCACCGAGCTGATGTCGCACACCCTGGACGTCGGCCGCCTGCGCGCGCTGTCGGGCCGCACCCTGGCCATCAAGATGGCCGAGGACGGCGCCGACTTCCTCGAGCTCTACCGCTGGTTCCTGGCCCGCGGCGCCACCGAGGCCGCGGCCTTCGAGTCGGCCCGGCGCGTGGTCCGCGGCGGCCTGGTCAGCGGCGGCGCGCCCTTCACCAAGGACGTGGTCTACCTCGACGGCCTGATGCGCGTGACCAGCTTCCTCGGCGTCGCCATGACCCGCCGCCACCCCGAGCTGGTGGCCGCCCTGTTCCTGGGCAAGCTCGAGGTCGACGACGTCCCGGTGCTGGGCCGCCTGCTGGCCGACGGCGTGCTGGTGCCGCCGCGCTACCTGCCAGCGTGGGCCCGCGACCTCGGCTTCCTGGCCAGCTACATGAGCTGGATGGCCTTCGTGGACCCCGCAGCGGCCGAGGGTGCGCGAGCGCACTTCGAGACCGTGCTCGCGCGTGCCGGAGATTGACGCAGGCGCCCCTTCCAATCCGCTGGTGATTGGTCGATATTGCGCACCGTTTCTCCCTTCAAGGAGGTAGCAGGTGCTCGAGGGTAAGCGGATCTTGATCACGGGCGGCGCGGGCTTCGTCGGTACCACCCTGGCGACCAAGCTGTCGGGCAAGAACGAGGTCGTCCTCTACGACAACCTGTCGCGCAACACCATGAAGTACACGCCCCTGGGTGACAACAAGCAGGTCACCATGATCGAGGGCGACATCCTCGACGAAGCCGGTGTCACCCGTGCGGTCCAGGGCTGCAACGTGGTCATCCACTGCGCCGCCATCGCGGGGATCGACACCGTCATCAAGTCTCCGGTCAAGACCATGGAGGTCAACATGATCGGGACCGCCAACGTGCTGCGCGCCGCGCACAAGGCCGGCGTCAGCCACCGCGTGGTCGACTTCTCGACCTCCGAGGTCTTCGGCAGCATGGCCTACCGCGTCTCGGAGGACTCCAACGCGGTGTCCGGTTCGGCCGGCGAGGCACGCTGGGTCTACGCCGTCAGCAAGCTGGCCGGCGAGCACCTGGCCAAGGCCTACTGCACCGAGTTCGGCCTGCCCACGGTGACCATCCGCCCCTTCAACATCTACGGCCCCGGCCAGACCGGCGAGGGCGCCATCCAGATCTTCATCAAGCGCGCGCTCAAGAACGAGGACCTGTTCGTCCGCGGCGATGGCACCCAGATCCGCGCCTGGTGCTACATCGACGATCTGGTCAACGGCATCATGCTGACGCTGGTGAACCCGAAGGCCGTGGGCGAGTCGTTCAACATCGGCAACGCCCGCGCGGTCACGACCATCTACGGCCTGGCCCAGACCGTGTGTCGCGTCCTCAACTCGAAGTCGAAGATCACCTTCCGCGAGCCGCTATCGGCCGACATCGAGCTGCGCATCCCGGAGACCAAGAAGTCACTCGATATCCTGGGCTTCAAGGCCGACGTCGATCTCGACGACGGCATCTTGCGCACCGCGAAGTGGTTCGAGGAGATGAAGCTGGCCTAGCGGCGAGCGAGGTCGTCATGGCGATTCCGATCACAGCGCCGAGCATCGAGGATGACGATGTGGCTGCCGTCAGCGCGGTGCTGCGTACGGGGATGCTGGTGCAGGGCAAGAACGTGCTGGCGTTCGAGGCCCGCCTGGCCGAGCTGATCGGCGTCCGCGAGGTCGTAGCGGTGTCGAACTGCACCGCCGCGCTGCAGATGGCGCTGCTCGGGCTGGGAGTGGGTGTCGGCGACCTCGTCGTGGTGACCGCGTACTCCTGGCTTTCGACCGCCAACGTCATCGAGCTGTGCGGTGCGCAGCCGGTCTTCGTGGATATCCGCCCCGATACCTTCAACATGGACGTGGAGGCCCTCGCCGAGACGCTGCGGCGGGTGATGTCGAATCGTGACTGTGCGCGCAGGGTCAAGGCCATCTTGCCGGTTCACACCTTCGGCCAGATGGCCGAGATCGATCGCATCATCTCGCTCGGCGCAGAGTACGGACTGCCCGTCATTGAGGATGCGGCGTGCGCGCTGGGGGCGCGCCTGGGCGACAGGGTGGCGGGCAGCCAGGGCGTGCTGGGTTGCTTCAGCTTCCATCCGCGCAAGGCGGTGACCACGGGCGAAGGCGGCGTCATCACCACCAACGACGCCAGGCTGGCAGACCACATGCGGGCGCTGCGTAACCACGGCCAGCGCCCAGGGGCACAGCCCCCGGTGTTCGACCTGGCGGGTTTTAACTATCGGATGACCGACTTCCAGGCTGCACTCGGGGTGACGCAGCTCGCGAAGCTGGACCGCATCAACGCCGCTCGGCGCGCCGCCGCCGCTCGCTACGACCGGCTACTGGCGGGCACTGGCATCACGCCCCCCTTTGTCGCGCCTGGCGCCTTCCATGTCTACCAGTCCTACGTGACCCTGCTGCCCGCGGCGCTGGCTGCGCGCCGCGTCGACATCATGGCAAGCATGAAGGCCCAGGGCATCGAGACCGCGATCGGCACCTACTCGATGCCCAGCACTGCCTACTTCCAGGCCCGCTACCAGGTCTCCTTGCCGCAGGCGCTGGACATCGCCAGCAGATCGCTGTCTCTGCCGCTGTTCGAGGCGCTGACGGCCGCAGAGCAGGCTGCCGTCATCGCCACGCTGTGCGAGGCCGCGGCACGTTGACTGGGCACGCGTCCAGCGACAAGGCGCCTGGGCCGGGAGCGACGCAGGGGGGCCCCCCCGCGCCAGCAGGTGCCGGGCCCACGGCCGTGCCGGCGCTGACGACGTCGCTCAGGCTCCCCGCGGTCGTTGGCCTGCTCGGCGTCGGGTTGCTGCTGACGTATGCCGTGGTGATCGTGACGCCGTATGCCGTCACCGATGACTACTTTCGGCTTGCCCAGACCCTGCGTGGGGAGTCGTTCGACCTCGGCAACCGGGCCTTCAAGCGCTCCCGTCCGGGTGAGCCCACCGTCGGGTCGTCGCTGGCGCGCGGCTGTGTGACCTCGGCAGTGATGACGGTCGCGGCCTTCGAGCTGGCCGGCACCATCGAGAACCTGCGCTGGATCCGCCTCTTCGGGGTGATCGGCATCGCACTGCTGGGCGCGCTGCTGGTGCGGGCCCTGACCCGCGCCGGCTGGCCTCTGGCACGCTCGGCCGCACTGGCCTACCTGATGTGCACCACGCCATCGTTCCAGGTCTGCGGCTCCTGGGCGATCCTGTTCTCGGTCTTCTATGCGTGCATCGCGGCGGGGCTCGCGTGCGAGCTGTCGCTGCGAGCGCTGGCGCCAGGGCTGCCGCGGCGCCGACAAGTGCGGCTGTTCTTCGTCGTGGGGATGCTCCTGCTGTTCGCGGTGACGGTCTACCAGGTGTCCCTGATGTACTTCCTCGTCTTCGTGGCCATCCACATCTTCCGGCCGCGACCTGACGCAGGCCGCGACGAGCGTTCGATGCTCGGGCTCGCCGCGGTGACAGCGGGGGGGCTCGGGCTTGGCTTCATCGCGTACCAGATCGGGCTGGCGTTCTTCGGGCGCTGGCTGCCGAGCCAGCGTACGCACTTGGTCCACGATTTCGGCGCCAAGCTGTACTACGCCCTCACGGGGCCCTGGCGCGATGCCTTCCAGCTCGGGGTGCTGCGGCCGACTCCGTACCTGGCAGCCGCCCTCTTCGTGGTCGTCTTCAGCGGCCTGTTCCTGTACTTCGAGGGCACCCTCCGCGAGCGGCTCAAGCTATTGGCGCTGGCACTGCTGCTGGTGCCGCTGGTCTATCTGCCCAACCTGCTGACGTCCGAGAACTGGGGCGCCTATCGCACCCAGCTCGCCCTCGATCCGCTGGTCGTGTTCTATGCGTTCCTGGCCGGTCACGGCTATGCCAAGGCGCTCGGGGCGAGGGCGCAGCGCGCGCTGCCTGGCGTGGTCGCCGTCGCCACCGTGCTGTCGGGTCTGATGACGGTCCACAACCTGGCCCTCTACTACGCGGAGCCACAGATGGCCGAGCTGCGGGTGGTGAAGAACCAGCTGTCACGCCTCAAGCCAGAGAAGATCAAGAAGCTCCATGTCGCGGGCGCCAACTGGACCAGCGCTCTCACGGGCGTTCGTTACGACGAGTTCGGCCTGCCGAGCACGGCGCAGTGGTGGAGCGCTCCCAGCATGGTCTATGTCTTGACCGCGGAACGCCTGGGTCACCTTCCGAAGTTCCCGATCCTGCAGGCGCCCAATAACGTCCCCTTCAAGCCACCCGCGGGTGAGTGGCTGATCAACCTGAGCGCCTTCGAGGAGTATCGCTGAGCATGGCCGCGCCCGTGACCCCTGCCGATGCCCCTCCAGACGCGCCAGCGCCATCGCCTGCCTCGGGCGATCGCGCCGCCCCGACGCCGGCCGGCCTCGTGCTCCGCGACAGCCACATCGGAATGCTGCTCGCAGCAGCACTGCTGCTGACCTATGCGGCCGTCATCGTCACGCCCTATGCCGTGACCGACGACTGGGTCAACTTCGCCTTCGCCAAGATGGGGCAGAAGGTGAGCGTCGCTGCGATTCCTGCCGGTCGGGTGATCGACGGCATCCTGGTTGGCTACTCTTTCTACTGGACGCCCCGTCTCGAGGACCTGCGCTGGCTACGCTTGCTCGGTGTGCTCGGGATTGCCCTCCTGGCATGGCTGCTCCATCGTGAGCTGTCACGCGCGGGCTGGTCGCGCGGGCGCGCGGCCTGTGTGGCCTACCTCATGTGCGTGACGCCGGCCTTCCAGGTCTGTGCCCCGTGGACGACGATGTGGCCAGTCTTCTTTTCGGCGGCATGGGCCGGCCTGGCCTGTCACGCGAGTCGCAAGGCGATGGATGCGCGTGGTCACCTGTCGCGCGTCCTGTGGTCGTTTGGTGGCGCGCTGCTGCTGTTCCTGTCGGTGACGGTCTACCAGGTCACGATGATGTTCTACGTGGTGTTCGCCGCCATCGATCTGTATGGGCAGGGCGATGTCGCCCCGCGCTTCTGGCGCCGCTTCATCTGGCACAGCGGCTTCCTGATCGGCGGCCTGTTCATCGGCTGGCTGGCCTTCAAGATCGGCTTCCACTACTACTACTTCGTCAGCGATCCGGTGCGGACCAAGGTCCAGGCCGAGGCCTGGGGAGACAAGCTGTCGTGGTTCTGGAGCTGGCCGCTGCGCGACACCCTCCAGCTGCTCAAGGTCAGACCATCCGAGCACCTGCCGTTGCTCTCGGCGCTCTTCATCTTCCCCGGCCTGTTCCTGTTCCTGCGCGGGGCTCTGTGGCAGCGCGGGCTGCTGGTCTTGCTTGCAGGCGTGCTCATCCCGGTGGCCTATCTGCCCAGCCTGGTGGCCAACGGTCGCTGGGACGCGTACCGGACCCAGATGCCGATGACCGCGCTGGTCCTGCTGTACGCGTTCTATGCGCTGCGCGGTTGGGCGCGAGGCGTGGAGTATCTGCTCGGGCGGGTGGGGCGACAGGCCTGGCAACCCCGGATCGCCGCGGTCACCGCCGTCATGCTCGGCCTGGTGGCGGTGGGCGCCGCCGCCTCCGCCGCCTACAACGTCACCACGATCGACGCCGAGCCGCAGATGACCGAGCTGCGGGTCATGCGCAGGGAGTTCAGGAAGGTCAACTGGAAGGCCGCGACCAAGATCAACATCGTGGGCGCGACCTGGTCTGACAGCCTGGCCTGGAGCCGCTACGACGAGTGGGGACTGGCGACCAGCTCGCGCGAGTGGGCCTTGCCGCACATCGCATACGTGATGGCCTATGAGTCACTGGGCGGGAAGCGTCCCAAGATCCCGATCGCGGTGGTCAAGCGGGGCTTCAAGCCGCCGCCAGGCGAGTGGGTCATCGACATGTCAGGGTTGCGCAGCTTCAAGTGATGGGGCGCGCCGCGGAGCAAGCTGCGCCGAGCGCCCCGTCGACGACCACCGTCGCCGAGTGGCACGTCGCGCTGGCCATGACCTTGCTGGTCATGCTGACCTACTCGGCCGTCCTGGTGACGCCGTACGCGGTGACCGACGACTACGTCAACTACTACTACTCCAAGCACGGCTGGTGGCTTGCGTGGTGGGGCGTGCCTGGCGGACGCATCATGGACGCCGTCGCGGTGGGCCTCTCGTTCAAGGCGACTCGCTATCTCGCCGACCTGCGCTGGCTGAGGCTGCTCGGTGTACTCGGGATCGCGCTGCTGCAATGGCTGCTCTACCGGGGCGTGCGTCGGGCCGGCTGGTCGGTGTTCTGGGCTGCCAGCTTCGCGGTGCTGGTCGGGGTGACCCCGGCCTTCCAGGTCTGCGCCGCGTGGGCAACGCTGTGGCCGGTCTTCTACTCGGCCGCTTTGACCGGGGTGGCCTTCTCGTTGAGTGGCCGCGCGCTGGCCGCCCAGCGCGCGCGCGTGCGCTGGAGTCTGGTTGCAGCGGTGCAAGTGCTGCTGTTCGTGGCCATCACGATCTACCAGGTCACTGGAATGTTCTTCGTGGTGTTCCTGGCGATCGACCTGTTCGCCCGTGGCGAACACCTGCCGGCTCGGCTCCTGCGCCGGCTGCTGTGGTTTGGCGCCATGCTTGGCGGTGGCCTCGTGCTCGGCTATCTGGCCTTCAAGATCGGCATGAAGCTGTATCCGCAGTATGCCGACACGGCGCGGGCCAAGCTCGAGACCTCGTGGCTGACCAAGGCGCGCTGGTTCTGGCGGGCGCCCCTGGCTGACGCGTTTCAGCTGTTTCGACTGCGCCCCGTCAAGGGACTGGCGCTCCTGGTCAGCGCCTTCATCGCTGGCGGCATGTGGCTCCGTCTGCACGGGACCTGGCAACGCCGCGCGCTGGCGCTGCTGCTGGCCGCGGCGCTATTGCCGCTGGCCTACCTGCCGAGCCTGATGGCCGCAGGCTACTGGAACGCCTACCGGACCCAGTTCGCCATCACGCCCCTGGTCCTGCTGTACGGTGTCTGCGCCGTTCAGGGCTACCTGGGGCTGGTTCGCCGCGCGTACGCGGATCGGGTCGTCAGCCATGCCCTGGCTGCTGCGACGTTGCTGGCCTGTCTCGTCGCCGCTCGCAACGTCACCACTCTGTACGTGGAGCCCCAGATGGCGGAGTTGCGCTTGCTCCGAGGTGCACTGGCGGGCGCCGACCTGCGCACGGCCAAGCGGATCTGGATCAGAGGCTCCAGCCCCGCCAGCGCGCTGGCGTGGACCCGCTATGACGAATGGGCGCAACCGTCGACCGCGTGGCGCTGGGCCCTCGTGCCGGTGGCGTATGGCGTGGCCAAGGAGCAGGCCCAGGGCCGCATGCGCGTCCCGATCTCGATCTCGGATGGCCCCATCAAGGCAGGGCCTCGCGAGGTGGCTATCGACATGTCGGGGCTGGGAACGCTGAAGTAGGGGGGGTTGGCAGCAGATCAGGCGCGCACGAGCTCGATCACCGTGGCGGCGACGTGGCGCAGCTCGGCCTCGGTCCACTCGGGGAAGACAGGGATGGCCAGGGTCTCCTGCGCGGCGGCCTCCGACACGGGCAGGATCTGGGTGCCGGCGATCTCGCTGAAGCACTTCTGCTTGTGCATGGGGACCGG
The DNA here is from genome assembly GCA_020853705.1 of Deltaproteobacteria bacterium. Taxonomy (GTDB): domain Bacteria; phylum Myxococcota_A; class Polyangia; order Haliangiales; family JADYYK01; genus JADYYK01. The sequence goes on along the minus strand of JADYYK010000266.1, from coordinate 23,821 downwards.
GTAGTAGACCTCGGTGCCGATCCCCCGCTGCTTGAGGTCGGCCTGCAGCTTGTCGCGGCGGCCGGCGCCGGGCAGCCGGATGACATACTGGTTGAAGATGTGGCGCGACTGCCGGACCACCGGCAGCCCCAGGCGATCGCCCAGCGCGGCGGCGGTGAACAGCTCGGTGTACAGCGCGGCGTTCTTTTGCCGCTGCGCGGTCCAGCCGTCGAGGCGGCGCAGTTTGGGCCGCAGCAACGCCGCCTGCAGGGCGTCGATGCGGAAGTTCCCGCCCACGATCGAGTGGTGGTACTTGGGCTTGCCGCCATGGGCGCGCAGCACGCGCAGCTTCTCGGCCAGGGCGGCGTCGTTGGTCGTGACCAGGCCAGCGTCGCCCAGCGCGCCCAGGTTCTTGGACGGGAAGAACGAGAAGCAGCCCAGCTCACCCATCGAGCCGGCGCGCCGGCCCTGGTAATCCGAGCCCAGCGCCTGGGCCGCGTCCTCGATGACCGGGATGTGGCGGTCCTTCGCCAGCGCCAGGATGGGGTCCATCTCGGCGCACTGCCCGAACAGGTGCACCGGCATGATGGCGCGCGTGCGCGGGGTCAGCGCGCGCTCGATGGCGGCGGCCTCGATGTTGTAGGTGTCGGGGCTCGAGTCGACGAAGACCGGGCGCGCGCCCGGGCGCGCGATGGTGCCGGCGGTGGCGAAGAAGGTGTAGCTCGGGCAGACGACCTCGTCACCGGCGCCGATGCCCAGCGCCATCAGGGCGATCAGCAGGGCGTCGGTGCCGGAGGACACGCCGACGGCGTGGCCGACCTGCAGGTACGCGGCGCACTCCTTCTCCAGCGCGTCGACCTCGGGCCCCAGGATGAAGTGGCCGCTCTCGAGCACACGCTTGAAGGCATCCTCCAGCTCGGCCTTCAGGTCGGGCGCCAGGCGACGCAAATCGAGAAGGGGAACTTGCTTGATCTCGCTTGTCATGGTGTCAAGTCACTCCATGGGCAGGCTGACGGCCTGACCCTGTGTAATCAGCGAGCGCTGGGCCGCCTGCAGCACGCGCAGGACGCGCAGCGCGCTCTGCCCGTCGGTCAGCGGCGGCGCCTTGCCAGCGATGGCGTCGAGGAAGGCCTGGCACTCCAGGCGCAGCGGCTCATCGGCCGAGTAGGCGATCTTCACGCCCTCGCCCTTGACCGGGATGGGGCCGTTCTCGCTGACGTCGACGCGCTGGTCGTACAGCACCAGCTCCTTGCTGATGTCGTCGAAGCTGGCCATGCGCTGCGAACCGACCACGACCAGCTTCTGCTCCTTGAACGGGTTCAGCCAGGACACGAAGATGTGCGCCCCGACACCGTTGTCGAACAGCAACTGGGTGACCGTGACGTCGGCGATGTTGGGCGTGATGTACGAGCCGCCGGCGGCGCTGACCTGGAAGGGCAGGGCGCCCACCAGGCGCAAGATGACCGCGATGTCATGCGGCGCGAACGACCACAGGATGTTCTCCTCGCGCCGGATCTTGCCCAGGTTGAGCCGGTTCGAGTAGATGTAGCGCAGGCTGCCGAGCTGGCCCTCGGCGATGAGCCGACGCAGCTCGAGGATGGCCGGGTGGTACTCCAGGATGTGGCCGACCATGAGGACGCGGCCGGCAGCGCGCGCCTGCTCGACGACACGGGCGCCATCGGGGTAGCGCAGCGCCAGGGGCTTCTCGCACAGCACGTGCTTGCCGGCGGCCAGCGCGCGCGCGCTGAGGTCGGCGTGGGTCTCGGCCGGGGTCGCGATGACGACGCCGACGATGGCCGGATCATCGAGGACCGCCTGCATGTCCTCGACGACCTTCACGCCGGGCGCCAGCTTGGCGGCCAGTTCGCGCCCCGCTGGCGTCGCTTCGCAGACGGTGCTCAGCGCGCCGAGGGCGTGGAAGTTGCGCACCAGGTTCTTGCCCCAGTAGCCACAACCGATGACGGCGATCATTGCGGACCTTGCGTCGATCTCTGGCTCATGTCGGCGCGGAATCTAGCGCTTTCGGTGCTGCGATGCGAGCGCCTTCGCGTCGCAATGCGCCTTGAGTTCAACCAGGACCTCGCCCAACATCCGAGGCACGCTCATGGATGCGATCGCGATCACGCTGGACACCGACTGGGCGCCCGACGCCGCCATCGACCACGCTGCCTCGATCCTGATCGCCCACGGCGTCAGGGCCACCTGGTTCATCACCCACGCCAGCCCCGCGATCGAACGGCTGCGCGCGCACCCGGAGTTGTTCGAGGTGGGGATTCACCCGAATTTTCTCCCCGGGTCGTCGCACGGCACGACCACCGCGGAGGTTCTCGAACACTGCATGAAGCTGGCGCCCGAGGCGACCAGCATGCGCACCCATTCGCTGCACCAGTCGACGCCGATCTTCGACCTCGTGCTCAGCCGCACGCCGGTGCAAGTGGACGCCTCGCTGTTCCTGCCACGGGCGCAGCACCTGGCGCCGGTGGACTACCAGTGGAAGGGCAAGTCGCTGCTGCGCGTGCCCTACAACTGGGAAGATGACGTCGAGATGCTGCGCCACGCGCCGAGCTGGGAGCTCGCGCCCATGCTCGCGCTGCCTGGGCTGCGCATCTTCGATTTTCACCCCATCCACGTCCACCTGAACTCCGCCGACATGGCGCCCTACGAGGCGCTCAAGCGGGCGGTGCCCAGGCTGAACCAGGCCGCCGCGACCGACATCGCTCCCCACGCGAACCCTGGCGTCGGGTCAGGCACCGCCTTCGAGGCGTTGGCCCGCACGCTGGCGACGGCAGGCGGTGGGGTGCGGATGCGTGATATTCAAGCGCAATGGAACGCAGCCTCCGCCTGAGTGAGATCCCGGCCCAGTTCGCGGTCTCGACCATCCGCGACGGCGCCTTCACCAGCCTGGGTTTCGTCTCGCACGAGACGCCCGGCATGCTGGTCTTCCTCGAGAGCGATCGCTACCTCGCCGAGCTCGAGGAGTGCACCCACGCGACCGCCGTCATCGCGCGCCCCGAGCTGGTCGAGCGCGTCCCCGCGCGGCTGGCGGTGGCCAGCGCCGACAGCCCGCGCCAGGCGTTCTACGCCCTGCACAACCACCTGGCCGAGACCGGCTTCTACTGGACCTCGTTCGAGTCGGTCATCGCGGCGAGCGCCCGCGTGCACCCCCGCGCCTACGTGGCTCCGCGTGACGTCCGCATCGGGGAGGGCGTCGTGGTCGAACCCAACGCCACCGTCCTGGAGCGCAGCATCATCGAGGACGGCGCCATCGTGCGCGCCAACGCGGTCATCGGCTCGGAAGGGTTTCAGTTCGTCTCGTCGAACGAGGCGCTCCTCCCGGTGGCCCACGCTGGCGGGGTACGGCTGGAGACGGGCGTCGAGATCCAGTCGTGCACCTGCGTGGATCGCGCCGTCTTCGGCGGCTTCACCGTGGTCGGCGCGCACAGCAAGATCGACAACCTGGTCCACATCGCTCACAACGTGCAGCTGGGCCGCCGCAACCGCGTCGTCGCCGGCGCCATGATCGCCGGCAGCGTCCGCACCGGCGACGACGTCTGGATCGGCCCCATGGCGTCGATCTCCCACGAACTCACCGTCGGCCACGGCGCCAACGCGACCATGGGCGCCGTGGTCACCCGCGACGTCCCCGCCGGCCAGCGCGTCACCGGCAACTTCGCCCTCGAGCACAGCAAGTTCATCGCCTTCATGCGCACGATCCGCTGACGCACGTTCATGCTTTGCCCCACGTTGGGACAGCGGCTGCACTTGACCGTTGCCGATCCTCATGCTCGCATGGCGCCGCCATGAGCCGCCCCGATGCGCCCAAGATCACCTGCTGCCTCGCTGCCTGGAATGAGGTCGCGAGCCTGCGCTCGGTGGCCGAGGCGCAACTCGAGGCGCTGGAGAAGCTGGGCGTCTCCTATGAGCTCGTGGTGGTCGACGACGGCAGCAGCGATGGCACTGGAGAGGTCGCCGACCAGTTGGCCGCCGAGCGGCCGCATGTGCGCGTCATCCACCATCCTCAGAACCAGGGTCTCGGTGGGGTCTACCGGACCGGGTTCTCGTCGGCGCGCGGCACCTTCGTGACGTTCTTTCCGGCCGATGGTCAGTTCCCGCCGGGCAACCTGGCTGCGCTCTACCCGGCAGCGGAGCAATGGGACTTCGTGCTCGGCATGCTGCCGGGGCGGACCGACTCGGCGCTCGGCGCGGTGCTAGGTGCGACGGAGCGACTGCTGTACCGGGTGCTGGTCGGCCAGATGCCTCGGCTCGAGGGCGTCTTCATGGTGCGGCGCTCGGTGCTCGAGGCGATCCCGCTGAAGAGCCAGGGTCGCGCCTGGACGGTGCTATGGGAGCTGCTGCTGCGGGCGCAGCGTCGTGGCCATCGCATGACCAACGTGCCGATCGAGCTGCGTGCCCGGCTGCACGGCACCTCCAAGGTCAACAACCTGCGCACGGTCCTCATCAATGTCCGCGGCCTGCTCGCGCTGCGGCGCCTGGTGGACGAGCCGCGCGGCTGAAACAGGCGACAATCGGTCGATGATGTGGCGGTGGATGGGGCGGGTCGGGCTGCTCGGGCTGGGCACTGTGGCTCCGAGATCATCTACGAACTCATCGCGGGCGCGGCAGGAACGTACACGGGTCATTCTGTCGGGCCCGGGGTGCCCGTAGCGCGGCGGGGTCAGCGCACGGGGGCCGCGAAGATCCCCGTGGGCTCGCTCCAGATCACCAGCGCGACGTCGCCGCTGATGGCCACGGCGGGGAGTGACGCCCCGGGGTCGCTGCTCAGCATCTGCTGTTGCTCACCCCACTGGGCCGTGAGACCGGCGGACTTCCACGCGGCCAGCACGCGTCCGCGCGCGGACGTCACCGCGGGCTGCCGGCTGCCCGTGCCGAGCTCGATGACGGGGTCGCCCAGCCGGCGCAGCGTCGCCCCGCGGCTGCCAGCATCGGTCCACTCGAAGGCGGTCCACACCACGCTGCCATCGAGCGCGATGCGGGGGGCGAGGGCGGTCCCCCCGGTGCGGGTGTCGACCCGCACGGGCGGCGGCAGGCTGCCAGCGGCGCCGCGGCGCAGCCAGATCGCCCCGCCGGCCTGCCAGGTGATGGCGGTATCACCCGCCGCGCCCAGCGCGACGCGGGGCGCCGTGGCGTCGTCGTCGCTGGCGTCGATGGTGATCGGCGCGGTCCACGCTCGGGCGTCCCAGGTCGCCGCGCGCACGTCGATGTGCCCTGCCACGGTCTGTTGCCAGACCACGACGGCGCGGCCGTCGGCGTCGATGGCGATCTCGGGCGCAGCCGCGGTGCCGGGGTCGCTCTCCAGCAGCACGGGCGTCGACCACGGCCCGCCCGGCGCGGCCGTCACGGCCCAGATGCTGTAGGCGACCCCGTCTCCCTGGGCCCAGGTCGCCACCGCGTCGCCCCGCGGCGTCATTGCGATGCGCACGTCGCCCGCGCCCGAGAGTTCGTTGCTCTCCACCAGCGTGGGCGCCTGCCAGCCTCCCGCCGCGGTCCAGCGCGCACCCCAGATGTTGAAGTGGAGCACCAGGTCGGTCTGCGCCCAGATCGCCGCGGCGTTGCCCTGATCATCCACCGCGATCTGCGGCGAATCGGCGTGCTCCTCGATCCCCTCGAGGAGCTCCTGGGTACCCCAGCCGGTGGCGGGCTGGTAGCGCGCCGCCCACACGCTGCCGCTGACCCCGTCGAACTGTGTCCACACAGCGAAGCCTGCGCCGGTCGAATCGAGCGCCAGGCGCGGCGGATCGACGCTGGTCATGCTGCCGACCTTCTGCACGGGAAAGAACACCGGTGCGGCGTCCACCGCGGCGTCGGCCGCGACGCTGGCGTCGGCCCCGTCAGGTCCATCGCCGCCCCCACAGCCGCGAGCCACGCACAGCACCAGGAGCGCCAGCGCGATCCTCGCCGGTGTGCGGGTCGGGGTCACCTCGCGATGATACTGCCGCGCGCCGCGGCAGCGTGTGACCGGCGCCCTAGAAGTGCTTGTCCCGGCGCCGGTTCAGCCCCGGGATCACCGGCAGCAGCGTGACCGGGTCGATCTCCATCGGCAGCTGCGGGGTGGGGTTCATCTGCTCGCGGGCCTGGGCGATGGCGGCGTCGACCTCGGGGGCGGGCTGGACCTGGCGGGGCTGGGGGCGGATGAGATCCATGACCGGGTTGGGGGCGACGTCGCCGGCGCGCTGGGCTGCGCGGGCGTCGTCGTCGGTGCGCTCGGCGCGCTCGCGGTTCTGGCGGTTGTCGTAGCGGTCGTCGGTCGAGCCCACGGGGCGCACGCCGACCTGCCAGTCGCCCACGGTGACGCCGGCGCCGGCGTCGTTGATGCCGGCGTGGGGGCGCTCGCGCTCCTCGCGCTCGAGCTGCAGCACGCGGGTGGCGAAGCCGTTGCCGCCGTGCTGGTGCAGCGCCTCCAGCAGCTGGACGCGCTCGCCCGGATAGTCGCGCAGGATGTGAAACGCGGCGGTCGCGTCGGGCGAGGCGTTGCCCTGCAAGAGCTCGAGCATGCGGCGCAGACCCGGGCCGACCTGCTGCGTGGGGGCCTGGCGCTGCTGCTGCTGCGGGGCGGGATCCTGGTTCGCCGGAGCAGGCGCCGCCTGGGGATTGCGTTCGAGATGACCGCTCATGGTCCTTCTACGCCTTTCGCGACCTTGCGCTCCCCATCAGGGCCAGGAGGGCAATGATCCCGAGGGTTACCGCGCCGGCAGGCAGCCGGCCGCGCTTGCCACCGGCCTGGCAGCCGCAGCCACCGTCGTCGCCGCCGCCAGCCACGCCGCCGCCGTCGACCGCCGGGATCACATTGCCAGCGTCGTCACGCAGCACCACGCCGCTGTCGACCACGCGACCGCCGTCGACCACGGGCGCCACGCCGCCGTCGGGCGCCATCACCGGGGGGCCGCTGCCGAACTCGAGCGCGCCGATGTCGAAGGCGCCCACCGAGGGCCGGGGCACCGCCGACCCTGGCGCCAGCGCGGCGCGCGACGGCATGTACAGCGGGAGCGGCAGCGGGTTCGGGATGGCCGCGCCCGCCGGCGCGGTCGTCGTCGCGGCCGCCGCGTTGATCAGCGGGCTGCCGGTCGCCGGGCGCAGGTCGTTGCCGGCCACGTCGACCAGCATCGGATTCGCGCCGCGCACGCTGCCGGTGAACCCGGTCGGCACCCCAGTGCCCGCGGTCAGGATCCAGTTGTTGGCGCCCGTGATCAGCGTGCTGCCGCCGACCCACGACGCCTCGACCTCGCGCACCACGACCTGGGCGCCGCCGCCGACGCGCCAGATCACGTTGTTGTCGGCCTGCAGGCTCTGGATGCCGTCGAACAGGCGGAACACGCCGCTGGAGTCGGCCGCCATGATGAAGGTGTTGTAGGCGAACCTGAAGCGACCGTTGCTCTGCCCGGTGCCGTCACCGCCGGCGCGCACGGCATAGAACGAGCTGTGGCCGCCGCCTTTCATGAGGACGTTGCCGACCACGTCCGAGTCCTCGCGCACCAGCGCCTCGGGCTGGCCGTCGGCGCCGATCAGCTCGAGCTCGTGGTACAGCGAGCCCTCGATCCAGTTGTAATAGATCTCGTTGCGCGCCGCGCGCGACTTGACGCCGTTGCCGCCGTTGCCGTCGTGCACCCAGCAGAACTGCATACGGAACACCGCGTTGGGGAAGCGGGTGTCGTCGGTCGCCATGTAGATCTGGTGATCCTGGGTGCCGCCGCCGGCGCGCGCGACCTCGACATACTCCAGCAGCAGCGACCCCGAGTCCGAGTCGGCGCCCAGGATCCCCTGCTTGGGACAGTCGTGCACATAGCTGTCGCGCAGCACCACGTCGTCGGCGTGGTGATAGAAGCAGCGCGCCGCGCCGCCGGTGATCTCGACGCCCTCCACCACCCAGTGGTCGGCCTCGATGGCCAGCGTGTTGTTGGCGCCGCCGCTGATCACCGGGCGCTTGCCGGCGACGCGCACGCCACGCAGAGTGATCGGGTTCCCTGCGGCGCCGGCGCGCGACGCGCTGTAGGCCGGGTAGCTGGCGTCACCGTCGAGCTCGATGACGTCGCCGGGATTCAGCTGCGGCAACCCCTGCAGGGTCTTGATGGTCCGGCTGGGCCCGACCTGGTGCGTGGCCGCGCTGGCCGCCGCGCTGGTCAACCCCACCACCCCGGCCGTCAGCAATGCCACCAGCATGCCGTTGCGCATGCCCCAGGATCGCACATCTCGGCGCCGCTATGGCGTGATGATGCGGTCCACGGCGAGGCCAGCGGGGGTGTCGCCATCCAGCCGGAACTGCATCAGCGTGGTGTCCCCGCCGATGGCGAGCTCGACCTCCAGGGCGGCGCCAGCGCCGACGATCTGCCAGGTGCCTTGACCGAGGACGAGCGGGAGGGGCCCCAGGGTCTCCACGCTGCTGGCGGTGCCATCCATGCGCAGCGTCAGGTCCAGCACGCCGGGATCGACCAGCGCGGTCACGTTGCCCTGGCTGTCGAGGTTCTCGATCGAGCGGTCGAAGCGCCAGGTCGCGAACAGGCCGTTTGCCGCGCCCACTGCGCGGCCGCGGTTCAGGAACAGGCGGTCGCCGGTGACGCCGTAGGCCTCGGTGAAGCGCTGGGCGCTGCCGCGCCGGATCAGCCGGCCTGCCGCGGTGTGCCAGGTGCCCTGCAGGGTCACCTGGCCGTTGACGAGCTCCCGGGTGCTGCCATCGGCGTTGAACTCGAACTCCAGCGCGCCGGGGAAACCCCAGCGACCGAGCAGCGCCGGGTCGTTGGGGCCGGGATCGACGCTGGTGGCGTCGGTCGTGGCGGCGGCATCGGCTGCGCTCGCGCCTGCATCGACATCACCAGGTTCAGCTTCGGAGTTGCCACAGCCTGCCAGGACGACCGTCAGGCAGGCTGACAGCAGCGTGATCTTGGTCGCGGGGGTCATGCCCGCACCCGATGCAAGCGCGCGACCAGGCGCAAACCATGAGGATCTGGTGCGGTGGTGGCGGACTTCTACCGGGCCTCGCGCCCGAGCGTCGACGCTTCAGCGCGCGCGGGCGGCCGCGACCAGCCCGGCCTGGCCATCGGCGTGGTAGCTCGACCTGACCAGCGGGCCGGCCTCGACGTGCACGAAGCCGAGGCTGTGTGCGTATGCTCCCAGCTCGTCGAACTCGGCCGGGGTGGCGTAGCGCGCGATGGGCAGGTGCTGCTTCGAGGGCGCCAGGTATTGCCCCAGCGTGAGGATGTCGACCGCGGCCTCGCGGCGCGCCAGCGCGATGGTGTCGCGCACCTCGTCGAGGCTCTCGCCCAGGCCCAGCATGATGCCGGTCTTGGTGATGGCGCCGCGGGTCTTGGCGTGCGCCAGCACCGCCAGCGACCGATCGAAGCGCGCCTGCACACGCACCTTGCGGCTCAGCGCGGGCGTGGTCTCGAGGTTGTGCGCGAACACGTCGGGCGCCGCGTCGAGCACCACGTCTACGTGGTCCAGGCGCCCCTGGAAGTCGCCGGTCAGGACCTCCAGCGTCATGTCGGGGATCTGGGTCTTGATGGCGCGAATCGTGCGCGCCCAGTGGGACGCGCCGCCGTCCTCGAGATCGTCGCGGTCGACGCACGTGATCACGGTGTGACGCAGCGGCAGCTGGCCGAGCAGCGCGGCGACCTTGTCGGGTTCGTCAGGATCGGGCGGCAGAGGGCGGCCATTGGGCACGTCGCAGAACTGGCACGACCGGGTGCAGATGTTGCCCAGGATCATGATGGTCAGCGCCTGCCGGGTCCAGCACTCGCCGATGTTGGGGCAGCTGGCGCTCTCGCACACGGTATGGATCCCGAGCTCGCGCACCTTGCGCTGCAGCTCGAAGAAGCTGCCGCTCGAGGGCAGGCGTACCTTCATCCACTCGGGGTGACGCTGGCGCGGCTCGGCCTCGTGCGCCGCCTCGGCCAGGCCGGCGCGCGACGGGCCACCGCCCGAGGTCACGACTGGGAGTCTACGCATGTCTCAAATGTGGATAGCATGGCCGTAGGCGTCTTCCACGGCTTCCTTCAGCGCCTCCGCCAGCGTCGGGTGGGCGTGGATCGTGGCCATCACGTCGTACGAGGTCGCCTCGGCCCCGTGCAGGAGGCCCATCTCGGCGATGAGGTCGGTCGCGCCCGGGCCCACGATGTGCGCCCCCAGCAGCTCGCCATGCTTGGCGTCGAAGATGACCTTGACCATGCCCTCGACGTCGGCGGCGGCGACCGCCTTGCCGTTGGCGCGGAACGGGAAGCGGCCGACCTTGTAGTCCTTGCCCTCGGCCTTGGCGCGCGCCTCGGTGTAGCCGATCGACCCGATCTCGGGGTGGCAGAAGGTGCAGGCGATGATGCGTTCGTAGTCGATGGGCTGCGGTTTCAGCCCCGCCAGCAGCTCGACACAGTTGACGCCCTCCTGCGACGCGGTGTGCGCCAGCGCGGGCGGCCCGGTGACGTCGCCGATGGCGTACACCCCCGGGGCGCTGGTGGCCAAGGTGCGGTCGTCGATCACGATGTAGCCCTTGGGGTCGAGCTTGACGCCGGCCGCCTCCAGCCCGAGGTCCTGGGTGTTGGGCTGGATGCCGATGGCGACCAGCGCGACGTCCGCCGTCAGCGTGCGCGGGTTGCCACCCTTGGCGTCCTCGACCATGACCTCGACGCCGGCGTCGGTCGCGCGCGCGCCGGTGACCTTGGTCGCAGTGAGCAGCTGCATGCCGCGCTTCTTGAAGGCCCGCGTGACCACGTCGGCGACCTCGTGGTCCTCCAGCGGCACCACCGTCGGCATGTACTCGACCAGCGTCACCTCGGTGCCCAGTGACCGGTAGAACGACGCGAACTCGACGCCGATGGCCCCGGCGCCGAGGATGATCATGCTCCTGGGCTGCTGGGGCAGCACCATGGCCTCGCGGTACGTGATGATGCGCTTGCCGTCGGGGGTGATGCCGGGCAGCGACCGCGCGCGCGCCCCAGTGGCCACGATGATGTGCCTGGCGGTCAGCATGCGCTTGCCACCGTCCGGCCCCGTGACCTCGACGGTGCCCGGCTTGCCGGTCAGCCGCGCGGTGCCCGGGATGTGCGGGATCTTGTTCTTCTTGAACAGGAAGGTGACGCCGCGCTCCATGGTGGCCGCGACCTTGCGCGAGCGGTCGATGATGACCTTGAAGTCGAACTCGAGGTTCTTCACCAGCACGCCAAAATCTGCCGCCTTCTTGCAGGTCTCCAGCACCTCGGCGGACTTGAGCAGCGCCTTGGTCGGGATGCAGCCCCAGTTGAGGCAGATCCCGCCCAGGGCGTCACGCTCGACCACCGCCGCGCGCAGGCCCAGCTGCGCCGCGCGGATGGCGGCGACATAGCCACCGGGCCCGGCGCCGATGACGACCAGGTCGAAGCTGTCGGGGTTGCCAGTCGCCGTCGCGGTCATAGCGCCAGCGCCTGCGGCTTCTCGAGGATCTTGATCAGCGCTTGCATCAGCTTGGCTCCCAGCGCGCCGTCGACCACGCGGTGGTCGCACGACAGCGTCAGCCCCATGCGGGTCCCCACCACGACGGCATCGCCCTTGACCACGGGCTGCTTGCGGGCGGCGCCCACGGCCAGGATGACGGCCTCGGGCGGGTTGATGATGGCCTCGAAGTGATCGATGCCGAACATGCCGAGGTTCGACACCGTGAAGGTGCCGCCGGTCATCTCCTCGGGCCTGAGCTTGCGTTCGCGGGCCCGCGCGGCCAGATCACGCGCCTCGGCCGAGATGGTCGCGATCCCCTTGATGGTGGCGTCGCGGATGACCGGTGTCAAAAGGCCGTCGTCGACCGCCACCGCCATGCCGATGTGGACCCGCTTGTGAATGAGGATGCGGTCGCCGCCCCAGCTGGCGTTGGCCATCGGGACCCGGCGCAGCGCCAGCGAGGCCGCCTTGATGATGAGGTCGTTGACGCTGACCTTGTCGGGGACCTGGCCCTCGGGCGCCTCGATGGTGTCGTTGAGCATGGCGCGATAGGCCAGCAGCGGCTCGGCGTCGCAGTCGGCGGTGAGATAGAAGTGCGGGATGGTGGTCTTGGATTCGACCAGTCGCCGCGCGATGGTCTTGCGCATCAGCGACAGCGGCTTCTCGATGACGTCGCCGGGGAGTGAAGCCGTGCTGGGATAGGCCGACGGCGCAGCGGTCGAGGCAGCGGGTGCCGGCGTGGCAGCCGGTTCGGCGGCGGCAGCAGCAGGCTGCGCGCCCTCGAGGTCACGCTTGACGATGCGGCCACCGGGCCCGGTGCCCTGGACCGACGCGAGATCGAGGCCCTGTTCGGCGGCGATGCGCCGCGCCAGCGGGGACGCCAGGGTGCGGGCGCCGTCGGGCGCGGCAGCGGGTGCGGGCGTGGTCTTGCCCTTGCCGACGGGTGCCGCCGGTGCCGGTGCGGGTCCGGCTGCGGGTGCCGGCGCGGCGGCCGGCTTCGCGGGGGCAGGGGCGGGGCGCGCCGCAGCTGCCGCCGGCCTGGCCGCAGCAGGTGCCGCCGCCGCAGCGGGTGGCGCCGCCGCTGCCGGTGCTGCCGCCGGCTTGCCCTTGTGCGCCGCCGCCTCGGCCAGCAGCGCCGTGATGTCCTCGCCCTGCTCACCCAGGATGGCGACCGGCGCGCCCAGCGCCACCGTCTCGCCCTCCGCCACCAGCAGCTTGAGCAGCACGCCCTCGTCCTCGGGCGCGAACTCCATGTTGGCCTTGTCGGTCTCGACCTCGGCGATGACCTGGCCGGGCTTGACCGCGTCGCCCTCGTGCTTGATCCACTTGGCCAGCACACCCTCTTCCATGGTCGGGCTGAGCTTGGGCAGCCCCAGGATCTGCGCCATCTCAGGCCTCCCCGCGGTCAGCGACCGGCGCGTCGAGGTACATCACCTTGCGCACCGCCTCGATCACCTTGTCGGGATTGGGCATCACCAGCGCCTCCAGGTTCTTGGCATACGGCGACGACACGTCCTCGTTGGTGACCCGGGCCACCGGCGCGTCGAGCCACGAGAAGGCCGCCTCCTGGATCTGAAACGCCAGCTCGGAGGCCATGCCGCACAGCGGCCAGCCCTCCTGCACCACCACGCAACGCCCGGTCTTCTTCACGCTGGCCACGATGGTGTCGAGATCCAGCGGTCGCAGCGTGCGCGGATCCACGATCTCGACCGAGACGCCCTCGGCCGCCAGCTTGTCGGCCGCCGCCTCGGCCAGGCCGACCATCTTCGAGTAGGCCACGATGGTGCAGTGCTCGCCCACGCGCTTGACGTCGGCGACCCCGAACGGGATCAGGTACTCGCCGTCGGGGACCTCGCCGCTCGACCCGTACAGAAGCTCGCTCTCGATGAAGACCACCGGGTTGTCGTCTCGGATCGCCGTCTTGAGTAGCCCTTTTGCGTCATAAGGTGTTGACGGCATGACAACCTTCAGTCCCGGACAGTGGACGTAGTACGACTCCAGCGACTGCGAGTGCTGGGCCCCCAGCTGGCCCGCCGCGCCGCCGGCGCCGCGGAACACGATGGGCACCTTGAACTGCCCGCCGCTCATCTGCAGGATCTTGGCGGCGTTGTTGATGACCTGATCGATGGCCACCAGCGAGAAGTTGAAGGTCATGAACTCGATGATGGGGCGCAGGCCGGTCATCGCCGCCCCGACCCCGACCCCGGCGAACCCGGTCTCCACGATCGGGGTGTCGACCACGCGCTTGTCGCCGAAGCGCTGCAGCATGCCCTGCGACACCTTGTAGGCGCCCTGGTAATGCCCGACCTCTTCGCCCATCAGGAACACCGAGGGATCGCGCTCCATCTCCTCGGACATGGCCTGGTTGAGCGCCTCGCGGTACTGGATGACCGGCATCAGCGCGTCTCCCCACTCTGGTCGAGCCTGGCGGCGTCCTCGGCATAGTTGAAGTCGAGGTAGCGGTCGGCCACCGGACTCTCGTCGGCGAACTTCACGGCATCCTCGATCTCGGCGCGCACCGAGGCCTCGATGGCCTTGAGCTCCTCGTCGGTTGCGCCCAGCTCCTCCGACAGCCGGGTGCGCGCCAGCGATACCGGGTCGCGCTTCTGCCACTCCTCGACCTCGTCGCGGGTGCGGTACTTGGCCGGATCCGACATCGAGTGGCCGCGGAAGCGGTAGGTGCGCACCTCGACCAGCGTCGGCTCGCAGAGCTCGCGCGCGCGCTCGATGGCGGCCGCCATGCGGTCGCGCACCGCCAGCACGTCATGGCCGTCGAAGCGGTCGCGCGCCATGCCGTAGGCCAGCGCCTTCATCGAGACGTCCTCGATCGACAGGCTGCGATACAGCGGCGTGCCCATGGAATACAGGTTGTTCTCGCACACGAAGACGATGGGCAGCTTCCACAGCGCGGCCAGCGCCATGCCCTCGTGGAAGGGCCCCATCGAGGCCGAGCCCTCGCCGAAAAAGCACAGCACCACGCGCTTGTCGCCGAGGTACTTGTTCCTGAACGCGACCCCGGCCGCCAGCGGCACGTGGCCGCCGACGATGCCGTAGCCGCCGAGGAAGTTGTGCGCCGCGTCGAACAGGTGCATCGACCCGCCCAGGCCGCGCGAGATCCCGGTCTTCTTGCCCCACATCTCGGCCAGGATGGCGCGCGCGCTGCCACCCTTGGCATAGCAGTGGCCGTGATCGCGGTAGGTCGCGACCACATAGTCCTCGGGTTGCAGCGCGGCGACCGACCCGGTGCACACCGCCTCCTGCCCGATGATGAGGTGCAGGAAGCCGCCGATCTTGCCCTGCGAATAGGCCTTGGCGCACGACTCCTCCATGCGCCGGATGGCCAGCATCTGGCGATACAGCCGCACCAGCAGCTCTTTGCGCTCGGTGGCGGGGGCGAGGGGGGCGTCGGGTGCGATCGGGGACGGCCGCGGAGGCGGCGGTTGGATGGCCATGGCCTGGGCACTGTACCCAAGTCGCAGGCTTTTTCCACCGCGGCGAGCGCGGTTCAGCGTGTGCGCAGCGGCATGTTCACCGCCAGCTCGCTGGAGCCGATGCCGCCGTCATCCCGGGCGGCCAGGTCGGTGGCCTGCGCGACCAGCACGTCACCACCACCGGAGACCCGGCGCAGCACCACCTGCTCGACCAGATCGAGCGGCAGGTCATCGATCCGCGTCTGCCCCGGCGCGCACGGGACCGGGGCGTAGACCAGCTGCTCGAAGCCGCCCGAGAACACGATCTCGACGCGCAGATCGCCCACCGCGGTGCAGCCGCCGGGCGCTGCCAGCGTCGGCGTCACGCCGTCCACCGTCCACCGGATCGTGATGGCCCCCGGTCGCGCCGAGCACAGCGACGGCCGGGTGCACACGCTGCCACCGCCGCCACAGTCGTCATCGATCACACAGGCCCCGCTGGGACGCCCGCCCGGGGTCGGGCAGCCCGCCAGCGCCAGCAGCGCCAGCGCGGCCGCCAGCGTCAGCGTCAGGGTAACCTTGGTGCGAGGCACTCCCTCAGTGTACCCGCGCCGGCTGTCGCAGCAACCGCGGCTCCCGTGTATCGTGGAGCGCATGTGGAGGTCCCTCCTGTGTGCGCTGCTCGCCGCGGCCTGTGCGGGCTGCGCCGACGGCGACCTCGGCCCCGACGTCGGCGGTCGCTGCCGCGATAACGCCGAGTGCAGCGAGCGCTGCCTGCCCGCGCGCGACTACCCGGGGGGCTTTTGCACCCTGAACTGTGACAGCGACAGCGACTGCACCCGGGGCAGCATCTGCATGGCCCGCGAGGGCGGCGTCTGCCTGCTGCCCTGCTCGGCGTTCGCCCAGTGCGAGTTCCTGGGCCAGGGCTGGGACTGCGCCGTCATCGAGTCGAAGAACAGCCCGCAGCGCATGCGCGGCGTCTGCGTCGGCGACTGATGGCGACCCGCGCCCAGGCCGCGCGGGACGCTGCGCTGCGCGCCTTCGCCCAGCGCGGCTGGGCCGAGGCCGCCCACGCCAAGGCCGAATACTGGGCCGCGTGGTCGCGCCGCCACACCGCGCGCGAGGCCATCGCCTTCGTCGAGTCGGCGCGCTTGCAGGTCGGTGCGCGCGGTCCTCGGCGACCTCGAGCGTGCGCTGGACCAGCGTGATCTCGTCGCGGGCCTCGAGGCCCTGCTCGCGGAGACCGCCACACGCCGGCGGAGGCCGCGCCGGCGCTGACCGTCAGCGCTGTGCGCGCGTGACGATGCGGCGGGCCATCACACCGTAGCCGAGCGCGACCAGCGCGGGCAGGGCGGCCAGGGTCAGCCACATGGTGATGTGGCTGTGGCCGAGGTGATCGATGGCCAGGCCGCCGACCACCGGGCCGACCGAGACGCCGAGCTGCTGGGCCAGGCCGAACAGCCCCATGGCGCGCCCCAGGCGCGCCGGGTCGCCGAGGTCGGCCGCGGTCGACGTCTGCGCCGGGGACAGCATCATCTCGCCCAGGGTGATGAAGGCCATCACCGCGGCCAGCACCGGAAAGCCGCCGGCCCAGCCGAACGCTGCGTAGCCCAGCGCATACATGACCGGCCCGAACACCAGCGCGCGGCCGACCCCGACGCGACCGATCAGCGCCACCGCGGGGATCTGCAGCGCCACCACGATGACGCCGTTGATGGTGTAGATCAGGCCGACTCTGCTGCGCGGCAGGTGCAAGAGCTCCTCGCTGTAGACCGACAGCGTGGAGAACACCTGCGTGGTCGCCACCGACATCAGGAAGGCCAGCGCCAGGAGGACCAGGAACTCGACCGGCAGCTTGCCCTGTGGGCTCGCGCTGCTCGTGAGGTTCGCGGCCTGCGCCGGCACCTCGCCGCGGCGCGCCACCAGGCGCTGCAGATCGGCGTCGCGCACCTGCGCCGCCGCCCACGCCGCCAGCAGCGTCACCGGCGCCGCGCAGTAGAACAGCAGGCCGTACGACGCCGAGGTCAGGTAGCCGCCGATGGCCGGCCCCAGCGCCCAGCCCACGTTGACGCCGATCTTCTGCAGGCCATAGGCGGCCACGCGGCGCTCGGGCGGGGTCAGATCGGCCACCGCCGCCGAGGCCGCCGGCTCGAACAGCCCGCGCAGCGTGGCGTTGGAGATGACCAGGGCGGCCAGCACCGCGATCGACGCGTGGCGCTCGATGGCCAGCCCCAGCGCGGCCAGGTTGACCGCGCGCGAACCCAGCCCGGTCAGCATCACGACCCGGCGCCCGTAGCGATCCGCCAGCTCGCCGGCCAGCCCCTGGGACAGCGCCGAGGCCACCCCGGCCACGAAGTAGATCGCGCCATAGCCGACGCCCGACACCCCGCGCGTCTTGTGCAGGTACACCGCCATGAAGGGCAGCACGATCGAGAAGCCGACGGTGTTGACCGCGCGCGCGAAGGCCAGCCAGTGCACACGCCGATCGAGCGAGCGATACTCGGCGAAGGTGGTGCGGACGCGGGCCCAGGGCCCGCCGGAGGCCGGCGCAGCGGTCACGAGCGCCCCATGGTAGGCTGCCGCGCGTCATGAAGGTAGATCTGGTTCGCGAGTATCGCTTCGAGGCCGCCCACCGGCTGCCCAACGTCCCCCCCGGCCACCAGTGCCAGCGCCTGCACGGCCACAGCTTCAAGTTCGAGCTGACCGTCACCGGCCCGGTCGACGCCAACACAGGCTGGTTCATCGATTTTGGCGTGCTCGACGACATCGTCGAGCCGCTGCGCAAGCAGCTGGATCACTACTATCTGAACGAGATCCCGGGCCTCGAGAATCCCACCAGCGAGCTCCTGGCGCGCTGGCTGTGGGACCGCATCAAGGCCAAGCTGCCGGTGCTCAGCGCGGTCACCGTGTTCGAGACCTGCGACTCGCGCTGCGTCTATCGAGGCGAAGAGTAGCGGGCGATGGCGCCCGGCTTGTTCCAGGAAGGGCCGCTGTCGCGCCTGCCGCAGGGCATGCTGCCGGCCAGCGTGGTGACGCTGAACCTGTGGGGCGAGCAGGGCCCGTGGCCCCGCCGCCTCGAGCTGGTCGGCGACAGCCTGCTGTCGCTGGGGGCGGACATCGTGGCCCTGCAGGAGGTCCGCGACGTGCCCGGCAAGGTGCCCAACCAGGCCGCGACGCTGGCGGCGCGCCTGGGCTTTCACCACGTCTATGCGCCGGCCACGCCGTGGGGCGGCGGCGACGAGGGCGTCGCGCTGCTGTCGCGCTGGCCGCTCGGTGAGGTGCGCCGGCTGCGCCTGCCGCACGCGGTGCCGCTGGAGACCCGCCTCCTCCTGTCAGCCGTGGTCACGACCCCGGTGGGGCCGGTCGGGCTGCACACCACCCACCTCAACTACCGCATGACCGACGGTGACAAGCGCGCCGCACAGCTCCACGCCATCGATCTCTACGTGCGCGCCTACAGCGAGGCCGGCGACCACCCGCAGCTCTTGTGCGGCGACCTCAACGCCGCGCCCGGGTGTGACGAGATCCGTTTCATGCGCGGCCGGCACAGCCTCGCCGGTCGGCGCACCTACTGGCAGGACGCCTGGGAGAGCCGCCACCCCGACCACGCCGGCGACCCGGGCTGGACCTGGTGCGAGGCCAACAGCTTCACCGCGCCGCTGGGCTGGCTGGAGCGCGACCGCCGCATCGACTATGTGCTGGTGGGCCAGGAGCGCAAGGATGGCCGGGGCAGGGTGCTCGACGCCCGGGTGGTGCTGGATCAGCCCGTCGGCGGCGTGTGGCCCAGCGACCACTATGGCGTCCTGGCCGTGGTCGCGCTCGGCCCGCAGCCAGCGCCACCCGCAGCGCCGGCGCCACCGCCACCACCGCCACCACCGCCGCCGCCCGCGACGCCGTGACCCGCGCTACTCCCAGCCGTACTGGTTGAGCTTCTTCCACAGCGTGGTGCGGTTGATCCCGAGCAGCTCGGCGGCGCGCCCCTTCTGGCCCTGACACAGCTCGAGCACGCGCCCGATGTGCTCCTTCTCCAGCTCCTCCAGCGACAGCCCCGCGAACGGGTAGGGCGCCGCAGCCTGCCCCGCAGCCGCCGCGGTCGTCGCTCGCGCCGCCGCCGGACGGCCCGCGAAGTCGGCCGGCTCCAGCACCTCGCGCTCGGCCAGCACCACGGCACGCTCGATGGCGTTCTCGAGCTCGCGCACGTTGCCGGGCCAGGGCTCGCCGCTCAGGAAGTCGAGCGCGGCCTGTGACAGCGTGGGCGCCGGGCGCCGCGCCTTGGCGGCGTGCTTGGCCGCGAAGGCCTCCGCCAGCAGCGGGATGTCCTCGCGCCGATCACGAAGGGGCGGGATCTCGAGCACGATGACCGCCAGCCGGTAGTACAGATCCTCGCGGAAGCGCCCCGCGCGCGCCTCTTCTCCCAGGACCCGGTTGGTCGCCGCGATGACCCGCACGTCGACCTTCTGGGTCTCGGCGCCGCCCACCGGCTTGATCTCGCCCTCCTGCAGCACGCGCAGCAGCTTGGGCTGCAGCTCCTGGCCGAGCTCGCCGATCTCGTCGAGGAACAGGCTGCCCGAGTCGGCGGCCACGAAGAGGCCGCGCTTGGCGGTGACCGCGCCGGTGAAGGCGCCGCGGACATGGCCGAAAAGCTCGCTCTCCAGCAGGCTGCCGGTCAGGGCGCCGCAGTTGACCGCCACGAAGGGCCGCGCCGCGCGCGCGCCGTGGAAGTGGATCGCGCGCGCCACCAGCTCCTTGCCGGTGCCGCTCTCGCCGACCACCAGCACGGTGGCCTCGCTGCGCGCCACCTTCTCGATGGTGGCCAGGAGATCCCGCATCGGGCGCGAGCGCCCCAGCAGGTCGCCGAAGGCCAGCTGGTGGCGCAGCTCGGCGTTCTCGCGGCGCAGCGCGCGCTCCTCGAAGGCGCGCGCGACGACCAGGCGCAGCTCCTCGGGCGAGAACGGCTTGGTCATGTAGTCGCGCGCGCCCTCCTTCATGCCGCGCACGGCGTTCTCGATCGACGGGAAGCCGGTCAGCAGCACCACCAGCGTCTCGGGCCGCGTCTCGCGCAGCTTCTTGCACACCGCGATGCCGTCGAGCTTGTCGGGCCCACCCAGGTTGACGTCGCACAGCACCAGATCGAACGGGGCGTCAGCGGCGCGGGTGACCGCCTCCAGCGCGGCTTCGCCGCTGTCGACCGCCTCCACGGTGTGGCCGGCGCGACGCAGGATGTCGCTGCACAGCGCGCGGATGCCTCGCTCGTCGTCGACCACCAGGATGCGCTCGGCCATGGCTCACGTTACCGCGGGAGCGGCCGGCAGGACCACCGTGAAGCGGGTCCCGGCTCCCGGCGTGCTCTCGCACTCGAGCCGGCCGCCGTGGCGCACCACGATCTCGCGCGACAGCGCCAGCCCCAGGCCGGTGCCCACCCCGGGCCCCTTGGTGGTGAAGAAGGGGTCGAAGATGCGCGGCAGATCGGCGGCCGCGATCCCGGGCCCGGTGTCCTCGAACACGACCTCGACGTGGTCGGCGCGCCAGCGCGTGGTCACCGTCATGGTGCCGCCGCGCTCACCGTCGCCCACGCTGGCCATGGCCTGGGCGGCGTTCTGCAACAGGTTGACGAAGACCTGCTCGATGCGCCGGGCGTCGGCGGCGATGCGCGGCAGCTCGGGATCCAGCGCGGTGTCGAGGCGCACGCGGCGCTTCTTGAGCTCCGGCTGCATCAGCGACAGCGTGCGCGTGACCGAGGCGTTGACGTCGGTGGCGCCGAAGCGCCCCGGCTCGGCGCGGGCATAGTCGAGTAGCCCGCGCACGATGTCCTGGACCCGGCGCGCCTCCTCGGCGACCAGCGCCAGGGCCTCGCGATCGGGCGCGTCGGCGGGGCGGTCCTCCAGCAGCAGCTTGGCGTAGCCCAGGATCGACGTCAGCGGGTTGTTGATCTCGTGCGCGATCCCGGCCGCCATCAGGCCGACCGAGGCCAGCTTCTCCGAGCGCAGGAGCTCGCTCTCCAGGCGCGCGCGATCCGACAGATCCTCGTGCAGGATGACGGCGCCGCCACGCTCCAGCGGGGCCACGCGCACACGCAGGCGGCGCGCCTTGTCGGCCAGCATCGGCGTGCGCGCGTCATCGCGGGTGACGTCCCAGGCGTCGCCAGCGGCGGCGTTGACGATGGCCTCGTACAGCGGCAGGTCGCCGTCACGGGCCGGCAGCTCGGTGCGCGCGACGCGACCCACCAGCTCGGCGGCGCTGCGCCCGGTCAGCCGCTCCATGGCCGGGTTCAGGGTGCGCACCACACCGTCGCCATCGAGCGCGACCACTCCGATGGGCAGCCGCTCGACCAGATCGGCGAGCAGCCGCGTGGTCGCCAGCAGCTCGGCCCGGGTGCGCCCGAGGCGCGTGGTCATGTCGGCGAAGCGTGCCGCTAGCAGCCGCACCTCGTCGCCACGGGGCAGCGCGGCCGCCGGGGCAGGGGAGGCCGCGGCGGCCCCGCCGCGCGCGCCAGGGCCAGACCCGCCGGGTCCGCCAGGCCCGCCGGGCAGGTCGGGCGTCTCGGGGGCCGCCAGCGCCTCGACCTCCGCGGTCAGCCGGCGCAGCGGCCTGACCAGCTGCTTGGCCAGGAAGAAGCCCAGCAGCGCCGCCAGCGCCAGCACCCCGGCGCCGACCGCGATGGTGATGCGGGCGGTGCGCCGCGCCAGGGCGAAGGCCTGCACCGTGGGCTGCTCCAGCACCACCGACCAGCGCACCGCGCGGCTGGTGCCGCCGCCGAACAGCCACAACGTGCGGTACACCGCGACCTGCTCGACGCCCCGCGCACGCAGGATGGCGTGGCCCTCCTCGGGTTCGGCCAGCGCGCGCGGAATGGCCGCCGACGGCTCCGCGCCAGAGGTCCGCGCGATGACCTGGCCGGCGCCGTCGATCACCAGCGCGCTGCCGCCCTCGCCGAGGCGCGCCTCGTCGAGCGCCGCCTGCACGAAGCCGAGCTCGACCTCCGCCACCAGCAGACCGACCACGCCTCCGGTGCGCCCCCGGGTCTGCACCGCGATGGGCACCCGCGGCGAGCTGCCCGCGACCTCGCCGACATAGCCACCATAGGTCAGCTCCAGCGGCGGCGCCCCCAGCGGATCACCCGCGACCCGCCCCGGCACACCGTCGGCGCCCACGGTGAACAGCGCGCGCCGGACCGCCAGCGGCCAGACCCGGCCCAGCTCCGCCAGCAGCCCCTCGCCAGCGCCTGGCGTGGCCCCGGCGCGCACCCAGGCCTGCCCGGTCAGCTCGAGCCCCCGGCGCACCGCATCCAGGCGGCGCTCGATGTCGTGGCCCAGGGCGCGCACCAGCGCGGCGCGCCCCTGTGACACCTCGCGCTCGACGTCGCGCGAGGCGTTCTCCACCGCGAGCACGCCCAGCACCACGGTCGGCACTGCCGCCACCAGACACAGCGCCACCAGAAGGCGCGTGGTCAGCCCGAGACCCTTGCCGCGCGCGCCGGCCTGGCGCCCCGTCGTCACGGCGCCTCCAGCGCGGCCAGCCGTCGCCGCCAGCCGCGCGCGACGTCAACCATGGCCTCGGTCGGGGTGGCCTCGCCACGCAGCACCGCGCCCACCGCCGGCGTCAGATCATCGAACAGCGCCGACGAGATCTCGTGCCGCGGCAGCGTGCGCGCCGGGCACGCCGTCACGAAGGCCTGCACCACGGCGGGCGCCTCGCCACGCGCCGCCACCAGCGCCGGCGGCGCGAAGGTCTCACGCGCGAAGCGCGCCGCCACCGGCGCCGACACCAGGTGTTCGATGAGCCGCCAGGCTCGCGTCGGCGCGCGCGAGCAGCGCCCGACCACCCAGATCTGCCCCACTACCGGCGCCGACGGCTGCCCATCCGGCGCCGCCGGAAACGCCGTCACCCGCACCTCCGACCCACCCAGCCGCCCCAGCACCCAGGGTCCCTCGACCACCAGCGGCAGCTCACCACGCGCCAGCGCCGCGACCGGATCCCCCGCCAGCGCACGCCCGCGCGCCAGCGCCGCCAGCCGCCCCAGCGCCCGCTGCGCCGGCGCCTCATCGATCGACACCGTGCGCGCCGCCGGATCCACCAGCGCGCCGCCCTCGGCGAAGATCCACGGCAGCGCCCAGAAGCCATCCGCCTCCAGCGCCACTTCGCAGCGCGGCCCCCCATCCGCGTCGGCGGCCACACAGCCGCCCACGAGCCGCTCACCCAGCTGATCGAGCGACTGCAACGCAACGCCAGCGCCACCGCCGCCACGCTCGATCACCGCCAGACACCCGAAGGTCTGGGCCACCCCGTAGCGCCGCCCCTCGTACTCCGCCAGCGCCGCCGCCGCCGGCTCCACCGCCGCGCCGCTCAGCAGCTCGGGCGGCGCCTCCGCCAGCAGCCCGCGCCGCGCCAGCCCAGGGATCCACGCCGCATCGACCCGCGCCACATCAGGACACTCGTCGCCGCCACGCTCCAGCGCAGCACGCAGCACGTTCTGCGCGCGCTCGAAGGCCACCGCCCGCGTCGCCGCCCGCACCGGCGCCCCCGCCAGCGCTCGCCCCAGCGTGGCCGCCTCGGCCGGATCGAACGTATGCCACAGCTGCACCTCGGCCCGCGGCGCCTCGCGCCGACAACCTCCCACCGCCGCGACCACCAACGCCGCGCACCATCCCAGCCACCGCGACGCCCGTGCGCGCATGCCCCCTCGTACCATGCGCCCGTCCGGTCCGAAACGTTCAGCGAAGGAGACGCCCCGCGGCCCCTCGCGGGCGCTTCCGCTGAAACGCCCTGCGGCCCCGCATCTCGCGCAATCCCCCCCCGCGCGCTTCCGCTGAAACGCCCTGCGGCCCCGCATCTCGCGCAATCCCCCCGCGCGCGCTTCCGCTGAAACGCCCTGCGGTCCCGCATCTCGCGCAATCCCCCGCACGCGCTTCCGCTGAAACGCCCCGCGGCCCCGCCACCCCCGCCCCCCCCCCTCCCCCCCTCGCGATAGGGGCGGCCCGGAGGGGCTGGCCGGCCCCACTCACCCCCCCCGACGGACGGGG